>NZ_JAKKOE010000001.1:1525000-1581309 GCF_026226845.1 Avibacterium sp. 20-129
TTTTGTAGCGAGGTTAACTGAATAAGGGAGCCGAAGGGAAACCGAGTCTTAACTGGGCGGCTAGTTGCAAGGTATAGACCCGAAACCCGGTGATCTAGCCATGGGCAGGTTGAAGGTTGGGTAACACTAACTGGAGGACCGAACCGACTAATGTTGAAAAATTAGCGGATGACCTGTGGCTGGGGGTGAAAGGCCAATCAAACCGGGAGATAGCTGGTTCTCCCCGAAATCTATTTAGGTAGAGCCTTGTGTGAATACCTTTGGGGGTAGAGCACTGTTTCGGCTAGGGGCCCATCCCGGGTTACCAAACCGATGCAAACTCCGAATACCAAAGAGTACTGCACAGGAGACACACGGCGGGTGCTAACGTCCGTCGTGGAGAGGGAAACAACCCAGACCGCCAGCTAAGGTCCCAAAATCTATATTAAGTGGGAAACGAAGTGGGAAGGCTTAGACAGCTAGGATGTTGGCTTAGAAGCAGCCACCATTTAAAGAAAGCGTAATAGCTCACTAGTCGAGTCGGCCTGCGCGGAAGATGTAACGGGGCTAAAATATAGTACCGAAGCTGCGGCATCAATCGAAAGATTGTTGGGTAGGGGAGCGTTGTGTAAGCGGAAGAAGGTGAATCGAGAGGTTTGCTGGACGTATCACAAGTGCGAATGCTGACATAAGTAACGATAAAACGGGTGAAAAACCCGTTCGCCGGAAGACCAAGGGTTCCTGTCCAACGTTAATCGGGGCAGGGTGAGTCGGCCCCTAAGGCGAGGCTGAAAAGCGTAGTCGATGGGAAACGGGTTAATATTCCCGTACTTGGTAAAGCTGCGATGTGGGGACGGAGAAGGTTAGGTTAGCGTACTGTTGGAGATGTACGTTTAAGTTGGTAGGTGGGTAGACTAGGCAAATCCGGTCTACTGTCAACACAGAGAGATGATGACGAGGCTCTAAGGAGCTGAAGTAACTGATACCACACTTCCAGGAAAAGCCACTAAGCTTCAGGCTTTACTAAACCGTACTGAAAACCGACACAGGTGGTCAGGTAGAGAATACTCAGGCGCTTGAGAGAACTCGGGTGAAGGAACTAGGCAAAATAGCACCGTAACTTCGGGAGAAGGTGCGCTGGCGTAGTGTGAAGTTCTTTGCGAATGGAGCATGAACCAGTCGAAGATACCAGCTGGCTGCAACTGTTTATTAAAAACACAGCACTCTGCAAACACGAAAGTGGACGTATAGGGTGTGATGCCTGCCCGGTGCTGGAAGGTTAATTGATGGTGTAATCGAAAGAGAAGCTCCTGATCGAAGCCCCAGTAAACGGCGGCCGTAACTATAACGGTCCTAAGGTAGCGAAATTCCTTGTCGGGTAAGTTCCGACCTGCACGAATGGCATAATGATGGCCAGGCTGTCTCCACCCGAGACTCAGTGAAATTGAAATCGCCGTGAAGATGCGGTGTACCCGCGGCTAGACGGAAAGACCCCGTGAACCTTTACTATAGCTTGACACTGAACCTTGAATTTTGATGTGTAGGATAGGTGGGAGACTATGAAGCGGTAACGCCAGTTATCGTGGAGTCGTTGTTGAAATACCACCCTTTAACGTTTGATGTTCTAACGAAGCGCCTGAAACGGGTGTTCGGACAGTGTCTGGTGGGTAGTTTGACTGGGGCGGTCTCCTCCCAAAGCGTAACGGAGGAGCACGAAGGTTTGCTAATGACGGTCGGACATCGTCAGGTTAGTGCAATGGTATAAGCAAGCTTAACTGCGAGACAGACAAGTCGAGCAGGTGCGAAAGCAGGTCATAGTGATCCGGTGGTTCTGAATGGAAGGGCCATCGCTCAACGGATAAAAGGTACTCCGGGGATAACAGGCTGATACCGCCCAAGAGTTCATATCGACGGCGGTGTTTGGCACCTCGATGTCGGCTCATCACATCCTGGGGCTGAAGTAGGTCCCAAGGGTATGGCTGTTCGCCATTTAAAGTGGTACGCGAGCTGGGTTTAGAACGTCGTGAGACAGTTCGGTCCCTATCTGCCGTGGGCGTTGGAGAATTGAGAGGGGCTGCTCCTAGTACGAGAGGACCGGAGTGGACGCATCACTGGTGTACCAGTTGTCTCGCCAGAGGCACTGCTGGGTAGCTAAATGCGGAAGAGATAAGTGCTGAAAGCATCTAAGCACGAAACTTGCCTTAAGATGAGTTCTCCCCGACTTTAAGTTGGTAAGGGTTGTTTGAGACTAAGACGTAGATAGGCTGGGTGTGTAAGCGATGTGAGTCGTTGAGCTAACCAGTACTAATTGCCCGAGAGGCTTAACTATACAACACTCAAGGGTTTTGGCTTGTTTTTGATTGAAAGAGTAGAGATTTTAGAGCGTAAGGCTTTGAAGTCTGTAGATAAGAGAGATAAGCTTTAGATAAGCGAAAGAATTATCTTGGCGGCGTTAGTGCAGTGGACCCACCTAAATCCATGCCGAACTTAGAAGTGAAACGCTGTAACGCCGATGGTAGTGTGGGAGCTTCCCATGTGAGAGTAGGGCACCGCCAGGTTTTGAATGAAAGAAGAACGCCATTGAGGGAACTCAGTGGCGTTTTTTGTATTTAGAGGGGATAAAAGCAGATAAGTATCAGTGAGAATGAATAGGCTATAGTCATTTCAAATAAAAATAATATGGTTATTACTAGCCCCTTATGTATGTATTAGTTGTACGTAGCGGTCGCTGTCACCTTGTCTTATTTTCATTTTAAACGATTATAGAAAAAGGAAAATCACCTTATCTTCTATATCTCAAATAAATTATTGATTAAGGCATAGGATCACACTAATGCTAAATTAATTTTCATTTCTAGAATGGCTTTTTGTGCATTGTCTAATAAATCCTGATCGGAAATAATTCGATCAAATTCATTTAATGCACAAATATGAAAGGTTGCACTTTTTCCGTATTTAGACGAATCTGATACTAAAACTTTCCGTTGGCTAGATTGCAAAATCGCGCGCTTCACTGGCAGTTTGTTTTCATCTGGTGTAGTAAGCCCTTTTAAATTCCAAGAGGAGGTGGAAATAAAGGCAATATCAATAGCCAGTTGCCTTAAGAGTTGGGCTGCTAACTCACCCACTGAAGAATAATTAGATTTATTTACCGTTCCGCCGCAGTGTATCAACTCACATTGTCCATTTTTCATTAGAAAATCTGCGATAATAAAATCATTGGTAACCACCAAGAGATCTTCCCTATCAATAATTCGATGGGCGATTTCCAGCGTTGTCGTGCCGGCATCTAAATAGATTGTTGTATTTTGTGGAATGGATTGGGCGGCACAAATACCGATATTTTCTTTCTGTGATGTAGAGAGTAAAGATTTTGCATTATGAGTAAGTTCATCTGATAAATGTTCTAATAATTTTACACCACCAGAAACGGAAACCACACGCCCTTCTTGCTCTAGTTTTTGAATATCTCGGCGGATTGTCATATGGGATACGCCAAGTGCTTCGACTAATTGTGCGATACTAATAATATTATGCTGTCGAATAAGATTAAGCAGTTGTTTTTGTCGCTCTGCAGGAATCATCACATACTCCGAAAGGATTAATTTCCCCTATTATAAAGTCTTTCTCAGAAAAATCCTATTTAATGAATTAACAATATTTAACATTTAATGTTAAATATTGTGATCTTTGTCGCAGTTTTTTATTTCAGAATAGGTAAAATGACTTGCATCTTAATCATTATTGCAGAGGAGAATGGGAATGAAAAATTATTCAGTTGCAGTTATTGGCTTAGGTGCGATGGGAATGGGCGCAGCGAAATCTTGCGTGAATGCAGGGTTAAATACCTATGGTGTAGATCTCAACCCTGCCGCCTTAGAAACCTTAAAACAATATGGTGCGAAAGCGGTGAGTCAAAGTGCGGTGGATTTTTCACAGCAATTAGATGCTGTCATTTTATTGGTGGTCAATGCTACACAAGTGAATGCGGTATTATTTGGGGAAAATGGCTTAGCTCAGTATTTAAAACCAGGAACAGCAGTGATGGTCTCTTCTACTATTTCTGCACAAGATGCAAAAATAATTTCACAAAAATTAACAGAATTAGATTTGTTAATGCTAGATGCTCCAGTTTCTGGTGGTGCAGCAAAAGCAAGTGCAGGGGAAATGACTGTGATGGCATCAGGTTCAAAACAGGCTTTTGATAAATTGCAACCGGTGTTAGATGCCGTTGCCGGTAAGGTTTATAACATTGGTGAAGAAATTGGGTTAGGCGCAACGGTAAAAATTATTCATCAGCTTTTAGCGGGGGTATATATAGCCGCAGGTGCTGAAGCAATGGCGTTGGCTGCGAAAGCAGGTATTCCACTTGCATTGATGTACGATGTTGTGACCAATGCAGCAGGAAATTCGTGGATGTTTGAAAATCGAATGAAACACGTTGTAGAGGGGGATTACACACCACTTTCAATGGTTGATATTTTTGTTAAAGATTTGGGTTTAGTGAATGACACTGCGAAATCCCTCCATTTTCCACTTCATTTAGCGAGTACCGCTTATTCAATGTTTACCGAAGCGAGTAATGCAGGCTATGGTAAAGAAGATGATAGTGCGGTCATCAAAATTTTTAGTGGCATTACCTTGCCAAAAAAAGAGGAGAATTAAGATGTTAGGGGTGATTGCAGATGATTTTACTGGCGCGAGCGATATTGCCAGTTTCCTTGTTGAAAATGGGCTTCGCACCGTGCAAATGAATGGTGTACCAACACAACCTTTGCAAGACAGCGTTGATGCCATTGTGATTAGTTTGAAGTCTCGTTCCAATCCAGCTGAGGAAGCAATTCAACAATCGTTACACGCATTAGATTGGTTAAAACAAAATGGCTGCTCACAGTTTTATTTTAAATATTGTTCCACCTTTGATAGTACCGCAAAAGGGAACATCGGTCCGGTAACTGATGCTTTGTTGAATGCGTTAAATGATGATTTTACCGTGATCACGCCAGCATTGCCGATTAACGGTAGAACTATTTTCAATGGTTATCTGTTTGTAGGTGATGTGCTACTCAATGAATCGGGGATGCGGTATCACCCCATTACGCCAATGAAAGATGCCAATTTGTTACGTTTAATGGATGCCCAGGCACAAGGAAAAACAGGCTTAGTAGCTTATGCAGATGTGATTCAAGGCAGTGAACAGGTTAAAGCACGCTTTGCTGAATTAAAGCAACAAGGTTACCGCTATGCGGTGGTTGATGCGGTAGATAATCAACAACTTGCTGTGCTGGCAGAAGCTGTTGCTGAGTTCAAATTAGTAACAGGCGGTTCAGGATTAGGCACTTATATGGCGGCACGTTTAAGCGGAGGAAAGAAAGGAGAAAACGCATTTGTTCCACAAAAAGGAAAAACGGTGGTGTTATCTGGCTCTTGTTCTGTAATGACTAATCAACAAGTGGAAAATTATCAGAAAAAAGCACCGCACTTATTTCTTAATGTAGAACAGGCTATTCATCAGCCTGATTATGTAGATACCTTATATCAATGGACGATATCAAATTTGCAGTCGTCATTCGCACCTATGATTTACGCTACCGTGCCACCCGAGCAGTTAAAAGCCATTCAGCAGCAATTTGGTGCAGAACGTGCTAGCCACGCGATTGAACAAACCTTCGCACGTTTAGCTAAAAAATTCAAAAATGCAGGGGTGACCAATTTCATTACTGCTGGAGGCGAAACCTCAAGTATCGTGGTGCAACAACTTGGTTTTAGTGGCTTCCATATTGGTAAACAAATTGCTCCGGGTGTGCCTTGGCTAAAAGCGCTGGAAGAACCTATTTATCTTGCGTTGAAATCGGGTAATTTCGGCAAAGTGGATTTCTTTGAGTTAGCACAAGGAATGGCAGTATGACAGAACGAGAACAAAAAATTGAAATGGTAAATCTTGCCCGTTCGTTTTATGAACGAGGTTATAGTGTGGGTGGGGCTGGAAACTTATCTGTTCGTTTAGATGAAAATCGGATTTTAGTAACGCCAACAGGCTCTTCTTTAGGTCGATTAGATGTTGAAAAACTCTCTATTGTAGATATGCAAGGTAATTGGCTGGCTGGTGATAAACCTTCTAAAGAATATGTGTTTCATTTGGCGCTGTATCAGAACAATCCGCAATGTAATGCAGTTGTTCATCTTCATTCCACTTATTTAACCGCACTTTCTTGTTTGGAGGGATTAAATCCAACCAACGCAATGCGTGCCTTTACTCCCTATTATGTTATGCGAGTCGGTAAGCTACCTGTAATTCCTTATTATCGCCCCGGTGATGTAAATATTGCGCGTGAATTAGGGGAGCGAGCTTTATCAGGCAACGCTTTTTTGCTTGCTAATCACGGTGTTGTTGTGACGGGAACGAGCTTGGTTGATGCGGTGGATAACACGGAAGAATTAGAAGAGACCGCCAAACTGTTCTTTATCTTACAAGGACAAAATATCCGTTATCTCACTGATATGGAAGTAAAAGATTTAGAAAACAGAGGAAAATAATTATGCCGAAATTTGCAGCAAATCTTACAATGATGTTTAACGAAGTGCCATTTTTAGATCGTTTTGAAGCAGCAGCTAAAGCCGGTTTCAAATATGTAGAATATTTGTGGCCTTATGAATATCCAGCCATAGAATTAAAACAACGTTTAGATCAATTTGGCTTAAAACAAGTGTTATTTAACACGCAAGCAGGTGATGTTAGCCAAGGGGAATGGGGCATTGCAGCAATTCCAGGGCGAGAAAATGATGCACGCCGTGATATTGATTTAGCGTTGGAATATGCCCTTACCTTACATTGTCCGAATATTCACGTTATGGCAGCAGTTGTTCCTGAGGGGAAAGAACGTGAAGCGTATAAAGCGATATTTATTGAAAATGTACGCTATGCGGCGGATAAATTTAAGCCTTATGGCATTAAGGTACTACTTGAGGCACTTAGCCCGGAAGTCAAACCCAATTACTTACTGAAAAGCCAATACGATACGTTAGAAGTGGTTGAATTGGTTAATCGCGATAATGTGTTTGTTCAGTTAGATTATTTTCACGCACAAAATGTAGATGGCAATTTATCCCGCTTAACGGACAAACTGGCGGGTAAATTTGCACATATCCAAATTGCTTCTGTTCCCGATCGCGTTGAGCCTGATGAAGGAGAAATTAACTATCAATACCTCTTTGATAAGTTAGATGCGATGGGTTATGAAGGCTATATCGGGTGTGAATATAAACCAAGAGCAAACACAGAAGAAGGGCTAGGCTGGTTTATTCCTTATCGCCATAACTAGTTAGTACATCAGATTTTCATTCTCTTATTAGATTTATTTTCGTACTGGTGAAAGCCAGTGCGTTGGGTGCTTTCATCTTGTCATTTAGCCAATATAAGGAGACAACTATGTTTATGTATTTATCTCACCCTCTTGATCCGAAAGACGTCGCTTGGCCAGGAGAACCTGTCGTAAAAGTAACAAGATGTACAGATGTTACGGAAGACTGTCCATTTAGTAGTTTTATTAGTGAAATACCGAATCATTGTGGCACACATATGGATGCCCCACGTCATTTTGTAAAGGATGGGTTGAGCATTAATGAATTACCGATAGATTATTTTTGCCACAAAAAAGTCGCATTAATTGAAATACCCAAAGGAGAGGCAGAAGGGATCACTAAAGAAGATCTAGAACCTTATGCTGAGATGCTATCTCAAGTCTCTTTTGCTTTTTTACGTACAGGATTTGAAAAATATCGTACAGAAAATCCCGCACTTTATCAAAATGAAGGCCCTTATATTGCCACCAGCGCAGGAAAATATTTATCTGATACTTTTCCAAATTTGAAAGGTGTTGGTATTGATTTCCTCGCCTTAGGTTCACCATCATCACGCATACCAGACAGTGAAAATCCGAAACATTGCCATCAAGCCATTTTAGGCTATCACACCGGACGTTTTACTACGGTGATTGAAGATATGCACCTAGCTGAGCTACCACATAATGCGAAGATTGTGCAGTTTATTAATGCACCCTTGCGTATTACGGGGCTTGATTCTAGCCAAGTAACTTGCATTGTTGAGTTGGAATAATCGGTGAATAGATGTGCTGTAAGGTGCATCTATTTTTCTTGCAGAAGGAGGTCATTATGGAAAATTTGAACCTTTACCTTGGTGAATTGGTAGGAACGGCCTTTTTTATGGTATTAGGGTTAGGCGTTTGCGCCAATATTTCCTTAAAAAAATCAGGAATGTACGGTAGTGGTGGTATTGTCGCCGCTTGTGGTTGGGGACTAGCGATGGTTTCTATTGCTGTTATCTTTGGGCCGCTAACTGGGGCGCACGTTAATCCTGCCGTTACCATTGGCTTTTGGGCAGTAGGGCGTTTCCCTGCATCTTTAGTCGCAGGATATATTCTCGCTCAGTGCATTGGTGCTTTTATTGGTGCGGTAATAATTTGGCTGTTATTTAAAGATCATTTAGATGAAGAAGATAATGAAAATAGCAAATTAGGTGTGTTTGCAACCATTGCATCTAACCAAAATAATTGGCGTAACTGTCTGTCTGAAGCCGTTGCCACCTTCTCATTATTATTCATCTTATTTGCCTTAGGACATCAAATTCCAGCTAATGGTATGGCAATGTTTTTTGTCTTTGCTGCGGTAGCAGGGGGCGTAATGTCTTTTGGCGGTCTGACAGGGTATGCAATTAATCCAGCAAGAGATTTTATGCCGCGATTAGTGCATTACTGCTTACCTATTAAAAATAAAGGGCGTTCGCATTTTGACTATGCTTGGGTGCCTATTGTTGGCCCCATAATCGGCGCCTGTTTAGCCGCTTTATTATACCGAGCATTATTTGCCTCTTAATTTATTCGTCGCAATTGAATATGTATCCACTTCTCATAAAAGGAGCGCACAATGAAAATCGTCATTACTGGCGGGCAAGGATTCCTTGGACAACGCTTAGCAAAAGCCTTACTCACACAAACCAGACTTCCTATTGAAGAACTGGTATTAATTGATCTCGTCAAACCTATTGCGCCAAATAATGATTCAAGAGTACGTTGTATCGAAATGGATCTACGTCAACCGCAGGGGCTAGAGGAAATCATTACCACAAAAACCACCGCACTTTTTCATTTGGCGGCTATTGTGAGTAGCCACGCAGAACAAGATCCTGATTTAGGTTATGAAATTAACTTTCTTGCTACTCGTCATTTATTAGAAGTATGTCGGAGAACTAACCCTAATATTCGTTTTATTTTCTCCAGTTCTTTAGCAGTATTTGGTGGTGAATTACCTACGGTGATTACTGATAGTACAGCCGTAACACCACAATCTACTTATGGTTCACAAAAGGCAATGTGTGAGCTATTGATTAATGATTATAGCCGTAAAGGCTTTGTCGATGGTTTAGTAGTACGTTTACCCACCATTTGTATTCGTCCGGGTAAACCGAATAAAGCGGCATCTTCATTTGTAAGTAGCATAATGCGTGAACCGTTACATAGCGAAGAGAGTATTTGTCCCGTTTCAGACGATCTCGGTTTATGGCTCTCTAGCCCTAATACTGTCGTGGATAACTTCATTCATTGTTTACAATTAGCCAAATTACCAGAACGGAATTGGCATATTGTGAATTTACCCGGCTTTAGCATTTCAGTGAAAGAAATGTTAGCTAATCTTGCGGAAATAAAAGGTCAAGACATTTTACAGTATGTTAAATACCAATTTGATCCACAAATCAATGACATTGTAGCAAGTTGGCCTGCGCACATTGATAACCATAAAGCGTTGGCATTAGGTTTTAAAGCAGATAAGGATTTTAAATCCGTCATTCATCAATTCATTCAATACGATATGTAAGGAGACAATATGTTTGGTTTACCTACGCCAATCATTGGCTTAATTATCGCTGTTTTTGTACTGGTTTATTTAGTTCTGAAAACCCGTGTTCACGCCTTTATTGCGATGTTAATTGCGTCCTCCATTGCTGGATTAATTGGTGGAATGACGGCTCAAGAAACCTTAGGGGCGATTTCCAAAGGATTTGGTGGCACCTTAGGGGGAATCGGAATTGTGATCGGTTTAGGCGTAATGATGGGAAGCATCTTAGAAGTATCGGGTGCGGCCGAAAAAATGGCATATAGTTTTATCAAAATACTTGGGAAGAAAAAGGAAGAATGGGCATTAGCGATCACCGGTTATATTGTGAGTATCCCCATTTTTGTAGATTCTGCCTTTGTGATTTTATACCCCGTAGCAAAAGCTTTAGCTAAAAATGGTAAACGTTCTCTACTGACACTCGGCGTTGCACTTGCAGGAGGACTAGTGGTCACGCACCATACTGTGCCGCCAACACCAGGTCCTTTAGGCGTTGCTGGGCTATTTAATGTGGATATTGGGGCAATGTTATTGGTTGGTATGTCAATGGCCGCATTTCCGGTTATTGGTATCGTTCTCTATGCAAAATGGCTTGATAAAAAATATCCTGACTTTAATCAACAGGTTTTCACTCAAGAAGAACTTAAACAAAAATATGATGACTACATTGAAAGTCGTGAAAAGAAAAATTTACCAAGTTTAGGGCTTTCTTTACTGCCAATTTTATTACCTATCGTGTTAATTTTTATTAAAGCGATTTTAGATTTAATTGCTAAAAGCGCTCCAGAATTATCACATAACGTAATTTATCAAACCTTTGTCTTCCTTGGGCATCCAATCATCGCTCTGGCAATTAGTGTATTAATTTCTGTTTATGCACTCTTGCCAAATGTAGATAAAAATACCACCGCACTTCATTTAGAAGAAGGGGTAAAAACGGCAGGGATTATCTTATTAGTAACAGGTGCCGGTGGTGCATTAGGTGCGGTATTACGCGAAAGTGGCGCAGGGGCTGAGTTAGCCAAACAAGTAGCAGCTTTACCTATTTCCCCTATCTTAATTCCTTTTATTGTTTCAACACTTGTTCGCTTTATTCAAGGTTCTGGCACCGTGGCGATGATTACCGCTGCCTCTATCTCAGCACCGATTTTAGCGCAAATTCCGGGGGTGAATATGTTACTTGCTGCACAAGCTGCCACAATGGGATCACTTTTCTTCGGTTATTTCAACGACAGTTTATTCTGGGTAGTAAACCGTATGATGGGCATTAGCGATGTGAAAAAACAAATGATTGTTTGGTCTGTTCCAACCACAATCGCTTGGGCTATTGGCGGTTCTATGGTGATTTTCGCTAACCTAATTTGGGGTAATGACGGTTCATTATTTGACTTAATTTTACCTTTAGGTGTGCTTGGTTTTATTATGTTGTATAAAAATCATACCTCAAATTAGTATTTTTCTTGCTTTATCCAGTATTTATTACTGGATAATTTTGCTATAATCTATAAAATTTTTTATTTCAAGAAAATATTGATAATATGAACAAGAAATTTACCTTTATTGATTTATTTGCCGGAGTTGGAGGTTTTCATTTTGCACTTAAAGAACTTGGTGGTGAATGTGTATTTGCAAGTGAATGGGATGAAAATGCTCAAAAAACTTATGAGGCAAACCATGGAATAAAACCTTTTGGTGATATTACTAAACCCGAAGTAAAAGCTCAGATTCCTGAAGATTTTGATATCCTTTGCGCAGGTTTTCCTTGTCAAGCTTTTTCTATCGCTGGTTATCAAAAAGGATTTTCTGATAGTCGTGGTACTCTATTTTTTGATATAGAGCAAATTATTGCTAAGCATCGCCCTAAAATTGTTTTCTTAGAAAATGTGAAGAATCTTATTTCTCATGATAAGGGTAATACATTTAAAGTCATTTTAGATACATTAGAAAATAAATTAAATTATCAAGTTTTCTATAAAGTAATGAATAGTTGTGAATATGCCAATATTCCTCAAAATAGAGAGCGTATTTTTATTGTGGCTTTTAATAAAATAAGTAATTTAGATTATTCTCAATTTACATTCCCTGAAAAAATAACCTTAACAAGAACAATTCACGATATTCTTGAACAAGAAAGACAAGATGAAAGCTATTACTACGATAAATCAAAATATATTTCTCAATTAAAAGAGGAAATGAAATCAAAAGATACGCTTTATCAATGGCGTAGGATTTATGTTCGTGAAAATAAGAATGGTATTTGCCCAACATTGACTGCGAATATGGGAACTGGAGGGCATAATGTACCATTAAGGATTGATAATTTTGGTATTAGAAAATTAACACCCAAAGAATGTTTTGCATTTCAAGGCTATGATATGAATAACTTTATTATGCCAAATATTGCAAAAAGTAAGCTTTATATGCAAGCAGGAAATAGCGTAACTATGCCTCTAGTTAAGCGTGTAGCTGAAAAATTTTTACAGGTTCTTTAAAATGTTATATTTAAAGATAAATTCTGAATACATAGAATTATTAAAGATGATATCTTCATTATCAGGGTTATTTTCTGATAGCAATGTGCCTTATTTATATTATAGAAATGCGGAAAATCTATTCTGTTATGCTTTAAAAGCTAAAAATTTAAGTAGAGATGATACTGCTTTTGATGCATTGCTTGATATAAATGGTAAAAATATTGGTGTTGGATTAAAAACATTTATATGTACTGGAAATTCTAGCTCTGAAAAAATTGCTGAGTTTAATCAGCTTTCATCAAGCTTTAATAGTAAAGATCTTGAAGAGCTAGCAAGAATGATTGCAACTGCTAGAAATGAAAGAATTTTATTTGCTCGACGAATGTATAATGTTGATGATGCTATTTATCATCTCGTATCAAGAAAAGAGAATGAACTTAGAATTTTTGAAGAAAATTATGATTTAATAAATTTAGAGAAAATTAAGTTAGGAAGATGTACTAAAAGTAGCTTAATATTTCAAGATGATAAAAATAATTATATCTATAACTACTCTAAAAGTACTTTGTTTAAAAAGTTTATCGTTCCTGAAAATTATCATAGCATTCCAATAAAAATTATTTCCGAACCTTATCAATTGTTATTAAATCTAAAATCTATTATAGAGAAAGAACATAAAATGCAATCTTATCAATATGAACAAATTGTATTGCCACTTTACTCAACTAGAAATAATGATGTCCCTAAACATAGTGGATTAAATCAGTGGAATGCAAATGGTCGAAAACGTAATGCTGATGAAGTTTATATTCCTGTTCCCTCATTTATCAGGGATGACTATCCTGATTTTTTTCCACCAAGAGATCAATCTTTTGATTTAAAAACTCCTGATGGAAAACTTCTTAACGCTAAAATCTGTCAAGAGAATGGTAAAGCATTAATGACTAATCCTAATTCTGCTCTTGCTGATTGGCTTCTTCGTCAATTATTGAATTTAGAAGAAGGTGAGTTAGCAACAATGCACAGATTACAACTAATGGATTGTGATAGTGTGATTATCACAAAAATTAGTGATACAGAATATAGAATAGATAAAGCAAAATTTGGTGCCTATAGGGAATTTAGTAGCCAATAAATTTTTCCTTACCTGAAAATGCAACCTTGCAATGGGATCATACCTATGGCTCATTCGATGAGGGAACGGCAAGACGTGCTGCATTGGTTGATGGCACGCATCTTGGTGTAATGATTGCTAAACAAAGTAATAAAGAAGCAATCTTATGGTTTCATCAAGCCTTGCAAAATGGGGTAAAAGATCAAGATTGGCTTGATCCTGATGATCAAACCTATTGGTACAAAGAGTTCTCAGGTTTGATCGCATTATTCAGTGCCATTCTTTCTGCGCTATTTTTAATAAATGGATTATTAAAACGTCCGTATTTTTCTGCCATCACTCAGCAAATTTCGGAGAAAACTACACTATCTACTAGAAAATGGTGGATCTTTGCTGGCATTAATATTGCACTCACAATGTTACTTTATCCTATTTTTACTCAATGGGGCGGTGCCAATGAACCTATTGCTGCAACACTTGAGTTTATGCCCCTTGAAATGGGAAATGGTATTATTAGCTGGCTTTTAGTCAGTGCGGTAATAAATTTGCTCTTTTTTATATTATGGAAAAAAGCCAATCCAACCGTTTCATTACAAGAATTTGGCGTTCTTAATCACGCAAGTATCGGTTTGAAATCATTGGTGCTACGCTCGTTATTGTTAAGCACCATTGCCGTAGGTTACCTTTATATTTTAACTTGTTTTTTTACACGCTTGGTTAGGTGTAGAATTGCGTTTCCTATGGCCACTGTTAAAGCCACTCACCATTGAACGAGCAGAATTGTTTTTGATTTATTGGTTACCTATTTTATTCTTTTTCTTCGTTTTCAATGGGTTGATCATTGGCGTGCAAATGAAACAACCATTACAGAAAACATTTTCTGCGACATTAATGATGTGGTCGATAAAAACGCTTATCTTTGCTGTCAGTGGCTTAGTTATTTTATGGCTATTCCACTTCATTCCTGATTTTATGCAAATCGGACCGGGATTTGATCTCATTGGGTTACCACAATTTGGTGGGCGCTGGATGATGATGCTTGCTGTGATTATCCCACAATTTATTGTATTCATTGTGATCAATCATTGGTGTTATCTCAAAACAGGATATATTTATCTAGGCGTGTTTTTTACTTCAATGCTAATGGCCTGGATTTTAGTTGGCGGACAAGTTATTGGACGGTTTTTGGCTTAGTAAAATTTAATCAGTAGGCAAGGGGCTGTTGCCCCTTTTTAGATCTTATTCTCATTATAACTTTGTAAAACAATATGCCAGTTTTTCTCATTAAAGAAAATGTTTCGTTTATTTACCTCTTTATTAAAAGAGCGGTGTAATCTGGCGAGATTTTTGGCTTTCCAACTATTCCCCGATTTTTCTGTGCATTTGTCGAAATCTAATAGCCAATATTTTTGTTCTGGCGTGGCGAAATGTTGTACTAGAATATTATGGGCGTTGAGGTCGGTGTGGCAAATTTGTCGGTCGTGTAATTGGCGGATTAATTGCCCGATTTGTTGCCAACTTTCAGCAGGCAAACTATGGTGTTGTAACAGTGCGGTGAGATCTTGTGCATTTTCGATTTTTTCACTGAGCAAATCCGCTTGATAGCAAATACCTGTTTTGCCTTTGATAATTCTTGCGCCAATCGGTTTTGGCACGGGTAACCCCTCTTGATGTAATTTATTTAACAGATGAAATTCAGCGAAACTACGCGTGTGCTGAAGCTCGCTGAACCAATAGCGATCTTTATTTAGTCTGCCTAATAAACCACCGCGATAATAATGACGTAAAGCCCCATTCACGCCAAACAGATCGGCGCTTTTTACGAACCAAGTGATACCCCGCCCTTTGGCCGAACCAAGAATACGCTGTTGTTGCTGCCAAAATTGCGGTTCAAAATAGAGGCTTGGCTCCGCAGGTTGTGTTTCCAGATTAAAAATAAAATATTGGTTTTGCTGTTGCAGTTCAAGCATATTGGGTTGATTTCTTATAGAATAGATGAATGAAAACATTCTACTGAAAATAAAAAAGAATGCTATATTAAACAGAAAAACGAAGGTAAATCTATGGCACTTTTTTCCTCGCCCCCAAAATCCATTTGTATTTTACGCCTTTCCGCCATTGGTGATGTATGCAATGCCTTGTCGGCAGTGCAACAAATTCAACGTTATTGGGAAAATACCCAAATTACTTGGATTGTTGGCAAAACAGAAAGTCAGTTATTGCAAAATGTGAAAGGTATTCGCTTTATTCCTTATGACAAAAAAACTGGCTGGAAAGGCATTTGGGCGTTATGGAAAACATTGCGTAATGAACATTTTGATGTGCTATTGAATATGCAAACCGCATTGCGTGCTTCAATGATCTCCTTAGGTATTAAAGCCACTTATAAAGTTGGATTTAGTCAAAATCGTGCGCGAGAAGGGCAATGGCTATTTACCAATCGTAAAATTAATGAGCCGAATAATCCGCACGTTCTAGCAGGATTTTGGGCCTTTGTGGATTATTTGGGCTTGCCTGTGGATAATCCGAAATGGGATTTAGGGATTGGGGAAAAAGAACGCTCTGCGGTTCGACAATTTATTGATCCAACAAGAAAAAATCTACTCATTTCTCCTTGTTCAAGTAAATTGGAAAAAGATTGGTTGGCCGAACGCTATGCTGAAATTGCCAATATTGCACACAGTCAAAATATCAATGTGATTTTATGTGGATCAACAGCATTTAGAGAGCAAGCAATGATTGAAAAAATCATCGCATTGTGTGATTTTCAACCAGTAAATGCGAGCGGAAAAACCTCATTAGTGGAATTGGCCGCACTGATTGGAATGGTTGATTTGCTGATCGCACCTGATAGTGGCCCCGCCCATATTGCGACTGCACAGGGTACGCCAGTTATTGGCTTGTATGCTTATCATAATCCCTTGCGAACAGGGCCTTATTATAATTTATCAGAAGTAGTTTCCGTGTATGAACAAAATGCTCAGCAAGAATTCGGCAAACCTTCCCATCAGTTACCTTGGGCAACCAAACTGAAAGGCAAGCAGTTAATGACACAAATTTCTGTGGCAGAGGTGTTAGAGAAAATGCGACAGATTGGCTTTGTGAAATAAAACTGTTAAAAAATGGCCAAGCATTCGCTATAATACGCCAATTTTTGCGTTCGCGAATGGCAAAAATAAAGTGCGGTGGAAAATCTCTCAATTTTTCACCGCACTTATCCTTTTGTTTTATCTTGCGAACCCGTCTTTTTATTTTTAGGAAAAACGATGTTTAATAAAATTTTTGAATGGTTTGAAAGCCGTCTAAATGCCTATCCAGAGCAATCACCAAAAACGCCTGAAAAAGGCTTAATTCGCTTTATTTGGTCGAATATGGAAGGAATGCGTGGCTGGATTTTGTTGCTTGCGTTGCTTACTGTTGGAACGGGTGTGATGGAAGCAGTGTTGTTCCAGTTTATGGGGATTGTAGTGGATTGGCTTGGGAAATACACGCCAGCCACCTTGTGGCAAGAAAAAGGTCATTGGCTTTTAGCAATGGCAGGCTTGTTGATCTTTAGTGTGTTCTGGTCGTTCAGCGCATCAGCGGTTCGTTTACAAACCTTGCAAGGGGTATTTCCAATGCGTTTACGTTGGAATTTCCACCGTTTAATGCTTGGACAAAGCCTGAGTTTCTATCAAGATGAATTTGCTGGGCGTGTTTCAGCTAAAGTGATGCAAACAGCTCTAGCGGTACGCGATACCGTACTGACTATTGCCGATATTATGGTTTATGTTGTTGTGTATTTCATCACCTCAGGTATTGTGCTGGCTGCATTGGATGCATGGTTCTTATTGCCTTTTGCCTTATGGGTTGTTGCGTTTATTACTATTTTACGCATTATTATTCCCAAATTAGCTAAAACCGCCGAGCGCCAAGCGGATGCCCGCTCATTAATGACGGGGCGGATTACCGATTCTTATGCCAATATCGCCACAGTAAAGCTGTTCTCACATGGGGCTAGAGAAGCCAGTTATGCCAAACGTTCTATGGAAGAATTTATGGTGACGGTACACGCACAAATGCGTTTAGCCACCTCCTTAGATACTATCACTTACGCCACCAATATTACCTTAACTCTCAGCACGGCGATCCTTGGCATTGTGCTGTGGAAGCAAGGCAGTGTTGGAGTTGGTGCGATTGCCACCGCCATTGCAATGGCATTGCGTGTGAATTTTATTTCCCGTTGGATTATGTGGGAATCCGCACGTTTGTTTGAAAATATTGGTACCGTCAATGATGGTATGAATACGCTCACTAAACCGCATACTATTGTAGATAAACCGCAAGCATTGCCATTAAAAGTGAGCAAAGGTGAAATTCATTTCAATGATGTGAGTTTTTCCTACGATCCTCAAAAACCATTACTCAGCCATTTTAATCTCACCATTAAACCCGGGGAAAAAGTGGGATTGATTGGGCGTTCTGGGGCAGGAAAATCCACCATTGTGAACTTACTATTACGTTTTTACGAGGCAAATCACGGTGAAATCACGATTGACGGGCAAAATGTATGCGAGGTAACCCAAGAAAGTTTACGTAGCCAAATTGGTTTAGTGACCCAAGATACTTCTTTATTACACCGTTCTGTGCGAGAAAATATTCTTTATGGTCGCCCAACAGCGAGTGATGAAGAAATGTTTTCAGCGGCGCAACGTGCTGAAGCCTCTGAATTTATCCCATTTTTGAGTGATGCAGAAGGTCGAACAGGCTATGACGCACACGTCGGTGAGCGTGGTGTGAAGCTCTCTGGGGGACAACGTCAGCGGATTGCCATTGCTCGTGTGATGTTAAAAGATGCACCTATTCTTTTATTAGATGAAGCCACCAGCGCCTTAGATTCGGAAGTGGAAGTAGCGATTCAAGAAAGCCTAGACAAAATGATGGAAGGCAAAACCGTGATTGCAATTGCTCACCGCCTTTCTACCATTGCCGCAATGGATCGTCTTATCGTATTAGATAAAGGACAAATTGTGGAACAAGGCACGCACAATGAATTACTCGCCCAAAATGGGCTTTATGCCAAATTGTGGCATCATCAAAGCGGTGGCTTTTTGAGTGAAGAATAATGCTAGCCTATGATGATAAAAAGCAAGATTATTGAGTAATCTTGCTTTTTTATAATTAAAGCAATTTAACCCTGTTCAAAGAAAATTAATACCCATTTTCCTGTGTATTTATTCCTTTCACAATTGCCACCCCCGCACTTACTCCTAAACGGGTTGCTCCCGCATTAAGCATTGCAATAGCCGTGGCGGTATCACGAATGCCACCAGAGGCTTTTACACCGATTTCATCACCGACAATGCGCTTCATCAAAGTAACGTCCTCAACAGTTGCACCACCTGTGCTAAAACCAGTAGAGGTTTTTACAAAAGCCACCTTGAGTGTTTTGCAGATTTCGCAAACTTTGATGATTTCCTCTTTGGTTAAGAGACAGGTTTCTAAAATCACTTTTAAGGTTTTTCCTTGGCAAGCAGAAAGCACCGTTGCGATATCTTGTTCCACGTCTTGCCATTGTTGAGATTTTACCCACCCTACATTAATGACCATATCAATTTCATCTGCGCCCTGAGCAATTGCTTGTTGCGCTTCAAACGCTTTCACTTGGCTTAAACTTGCCCCTAAAGGAAAGCCAACAACGGTACAAATTCTCACCGCACTTTGTGCAAGCGCCTGTTTTGCGAGAGGAATATACGCCGAGTTAATACACACGGAGCAAAATTGATGTGCTATTGCTTGTTGGCATAAATTAAGAATGTCTTGTGGCGTTTTATCCGCAGCAAGGGCTGTGTGGTCAATGTATTTTGCAATATCTTGTGGTTGCATCATATATCCTTAATCTTGGCTGAATTTGTGCTATATCATAACCTAAAAGAGGTGGTGAGCGCGAAATTTCTTTAGCCCTTATTGGCAAAATCCTTTAGAATAAACGCCAATAGTAAAATCAAATGAGGATTGAAAAATGATTATTGTAACTGGCGGCGCAGGCTTTATTGGCAGTAATATCGTAAAAGCGTTAAATGAGATTGGGCGCACGGATATTTTAGTGGTGGACGATTTAAAAGATGGCACAAAATTTGTCAATTTAGTGGATTTAGATATTGCCGATTATTGTGATAAAGATGATTTCATCGCATCCATTATGGCGGGTGATGATTTAGGTGATATTGATGTCATTTTCCACCAAGGTGCTTGTTCAGCCACAACCGAGTGGGACGGCAAATTCGTAATGGAAAATAATTATGAATATTCCAAAGAATTATTGCATTATTGTTTAGAACGTCAAATTCCGTTTTACTACGCGTCAAGTGCGGCAACTTATGGGGACAGCAAAACCTTTGTCGAAGCACGTGAATTTGAAAAACCGCTAAATGTATATGGTTATTCGAAATTCTTATTTGATGAATATGTGCGTAAAATCTTGCCAGAGGCAACTTCACCTGTGTGTGGTTTTAAATATTTCAATGTCTATGGGCCAAGAGAACAGCACAAAGGGAGTATGGCAAGCGTGGCATTCCACCTTAATAACCAAATTTTGAAAGGGGAAAATCCAAAATTATTTGCAGGCAGCGAACATTTCTTGCGTGATTTTGTTTATGTTGGCGATGTAGCTGCGGTAAATATTTGGTGCTGGCAACACGGCATTTCGGGGATTTATAACTGTGGAACAGGCAATGCGGAAAGTTTTGAGGCAGTGGCACAAGCTGTATTAAAATTCCACGGCAAAGGACAAATTGAGACCATTCCATTCCCAGAACATTTGAAGAGCCGCTACCAAGAATACACCCAAGCCGATCTCAGTAAACTGCGTGCCACAGGGTATGACAAACCGTTCAAACCTGTTGCGGAAGGTGTCAGCGAATATATGGCGTGGTTGAATAAATAACATCACTACGCAATTAAATGAAATGAGAGGCGAACCTGCGTGTTCGCCCGAAATAAATAGGATTTGTCTTAAAAAATTGTCAAAATTTCTACCGCATTTTTATTTTTAGCACAAATAGAAGTGCGGTGGGAAAACGTGATTTTGAGTGGGCGGACACATAGGTCCGCCTCTACGATATGAAATTATTGCGCGATTACACAAATAATTTTGACTATTTTTGTAGATAAACATAGCAAATTGTAGGGGCGAACCTATGTGTTCGCTCGAAATAAATAGGATTCGTCGTAAAAAATTGTCAAAATTTTCACCGCACTTTATTTTTAGCCAAATAGAAGTGCGGTGGAAAAGTGCGATTTTTTGAGTGGGCAGGTTTATAGTTCCCCTTGGCAATTGATATAATTCACAAATTGATGAGAACCACGAAATGAACATCTTAATAATTGGCCCGTCTTGGGTTGGCGATATGATGATGTCGCACAGTTTATATCAATGTTTAAAACAGCAATATGCTCACTGTCAAATTGATGTACTTGCGCCCAATTGGTGTCGACCTCTGTTAGAAAGAATGCCAGAGGTGCGTCAGGCTCTTCCAATGCCCATTGGACACGGCACTTTTGGCTTGAAAGCACGCTATGAAATTGGAAAAAGTTTAAGAAATCAATATGATATGGCAATTGTGTTGCCAAATTCGCTCAAATCTGCGTTTATTCCAGTGTTTGCTAAAATTGCGTGTCGCCGTGGTTGGAAAGGGGAAAGCCGTTATTTCTTTTTGAATGATTTACGTGTAAATAAAAAAGATTACCCTATGATGGTGCAACGCTATGTGGCATTGGCCTATGAAAAAAATGCTGTGCCAACTGCTTCGCAAATGCGCTTTCCTTATCCTTATTTACAGGTAAGCAGCCAGCAAATTGAGCAAACCAAAGGTCATTTTCACGCGCAACTTGCACAGGCGCAACATCGCCCTGCTATTGGTTTTTGTCCGGGGGCAGAGTTTGGTCCAGCCAAGCGTTGGCCGCATTATCATTATGCCGAGCTTGCACAAATGCTCATTGAAAAAGGTTACAGCATTTGCCTCTTTGGGTCAGCGAAAGATGAGCAAGTGGGGGAGGAAATTCGTACCAGTTTGCCTGAAAATTTACAGCCTTATTGCTTAAATTTGGCAGGGCAAACAAGCCTTAATCAAGTGGTAGATTTGATTGCAGATTGTCAAGGCGTGGTAACCAATGATAGTGGTTTAATGCACGTTGCGGCGGCGGTGCAACGTCCACTTGTGGCACTTTATGGCCCAACAAGCCCACAATATACGCCACCATTATCTCACCAAGCGGTGATCATTCGTTTACAAAAAGGCGGATTAGAAAAAATTCGTAAAGCTAAAGATAGTGCCGAAGGCTATCACCAAAGCCTTATCGACATTACCCCAGCAATGGTAATGGAAAAATTAAACGAAATTTTACCGCACTTTGAACCGGCATAAATAAGGCATAACAATGCGAATTTGCTTAGTGAAAACCTCCTCAATGGGGGATGTAATCCACACATTGCCCGCATTGACGGATGCACAAAAAGCTTTGCCTAATTTACAAGTGGATTGGGTGGTGGAAGAAAATTTCGCGGAAATTCCCACTTGGCATTCTGCGGTGAAGCGCGTGATCCCGATAGCGATTCGCCGTTGGCGTAAACAGCTTTTACAACGCAATACGTGGCAAGAATGGCAAGCCTATCGTCAATTACTCCAACAAAATCAATATGATGCAGTGATTGATGCACAAGGTTTAGTAAAAAGTGCGTGGTTTGCTGTGCGCCTAGCGCAAGGGATAAAGCACGGTTACGATAAACAATCCGCACGCGAACCTTTGGCGGCATTGTTTTATGATAAACACTATGCCATTGATTATCAGCAACACGCGGTAGAACGCATCCGTCAGTTATTTGCACAGGTCTTGGATTATACATTGCCAAGCCAGCAAGGGGATTATGGCATTGCACAGCATTTTGCCGTGCAACAAAGCGTGCCACCTTATGTGTTATTGATTCACGCCACCACGCGCGCGGATAAACATTGGTGTAATCAAGAATGGAAAAAATTAGCACACAATCTCACCGCACTTGGTTTTGGTGTGCATTTGCCTTGGGGAAATGAAAAAGAAAAACACACCGCCGAATGGATCGCGCAAGGCATTGAAAATGCGGTTGTTTTGCCTAAAATGTCCCTCACCACTCTCGCCCAACAGATTGCCAATGCCAAAGCGGTGGTTTCTGTGGATACGGGATTAGCTCATCTCAGCGCCGCCTTAGATAAACCTAACCTCACCCTTTATGGCGCGACCAATCCAGAGTTAATCGGCACTTATGGTAAAAATCAATATCACTTACAAGCGCCAACAATGGCACAGATTTCTGCTGAAAAGGTAATGGAATACTTACGTCCCGTACTTTAGTGGGATGTTAATGCTGCTTGCAATCGCCCTTGATTTTTGCTTAATAATTGTACCGCAGTGGGATAATCCACATCTGCCAGTAACATCAATATTGCTACTTTGGCGTTATTATGTGCTACGTTGAGGGTTCGCTCTGCTTGTTCAGCTGTGCAATCCGTTGCTTGCATTACGATACGCACAGCTCGCGCCACTAATTTTTGATTGCTCGCTTGCACGTCCACCATTAAATTTTGATAGCATTTCCCCATTAGCACCATACTGGCGGTAGTGAGCATATTCAACACCAATTTTTGTGCTGTGCCAGATTTTAAGCGGCTTGAGCCAGTGAGTACTTCCGCGCCGACGAGTGTGATGATGGCAATCTCTGCGATTTGTGCCATTGGCGAATTCGCATTGCTGGCAATGGCAACGGTTGTTGCGCCTAAGGCGTTGGCATAATCCAAGCCACCTAGCACATAAGGCGTGCGTCCACTGGCGGCAATCCCGACAAGAATATCCTTTTTGTTAAAATCAATTTCTCGCAAATTTTCCACCGCACTTTGTGGATTATCTTCCGCCCCTTCAATAGGATAGCGTAAAGCCCGTTCGCCCCCAGCAATAATGCCTTTTACCATTTCGTGAGAAACACCAAAGGTAGGTGGACATTCTGAGGCATCAAGCACGCCTAAGCGCCCACTTGTGCCTGCACCAAGATACACTAACCGCCCCCCTTGCTGAAAGGCTTGCACAATTTTTTCCACCGCCCTAGCAATTTGTGGCAAGCATTTCTCAATAGCCCGTGGCACGTTTTTGTCTTCTGTATTCATTAACTGCACGATTTCTAACGCAGAAAGCTCGTCTAAATTCATTGAATTTGGATTGCGTTGTTCTGTTGTAAGCTGAGAAAGTTGATTGAGTAATCTGTTGTCTTTCATTTTTTTATCTCTTGGGTTTCGGGCGAACACATCGGTTCGCCACTTGGGTAAAGTGCGGTGAGAAAATCACTATTTTTTGCCGCGATAATTGTCTCTGTTTATCGACAAAAGCCTAAAATAACCTATTTAAATCATATCTTGTAGGGGCGGACCTGTGTGTCCGCCCGTTTAAACATCTTTTTTTCATCGCACTTTATTTTGTCAAAAACAAAAGTGTGGTAGAAATTTTGACGGTTTTCCTGCGATTAAATTTTTGGTTTCGGGCGAACACATCGGTTCGCCACTTGGGTAAAGTGCGGTGAGAAAATCGCTATTTTTCGCCGCGATAATTGTCTCTGTTTATCTACAAAAAGCCTAAAATAACCTATTTAAATCATATCTCGTAGGGGCGGACCTGTGTGTCCGCCCGTTTAAAAACCTCTTTTTTCATTGCGCTTTATTTTGTCAAAAACAAAAGTGCGGTAGAAATTTTGACGATTTTTCCGCGATTAATTTCTTAGTTTCGGGCGAATACATCGGTTCGCCACTTGGGTAAAGTGCGGTGAGAAAATCACTATTTTTCGCCGCGATAATTGTCTCTGTTTATCGACAAAAAGCCTAAAATAACCTATTTAAATCATATCTCGTAGGGGCGGACCTGTGTGTCCGCCCGTTTAAACATCTTTTTTTCATCGCACTTTATTTTGTCAAAAATAAAAGTGCGGTAGAAATTTTGACGGTTTTTCCGCGATTAATTTCTTAGTTTCGGGCGAACACATCGGTTCGCCACTACTGGGTTTTCAGGTTTTCCTGATTTAATCATCTTTAGGATAAATCACGCCTAAACTCACTGCCTTTGTTGCTCCTGTTACACTCGGTTGGTTAGAGGGTAAATTATGTATTCGGCGATAGGCTAACCACGCAAAGGCTGCGGCTTCTAAATAATCTGCGTCTAAGCCGTAGTCTGTTGTGGTGGCAATTTGCCATTCAGGAAGTAAACGACTGAGATGCGCCATAATAACAGGATTTTTCGCACCACCGCCACAAACGAGTAATAAGCAGGGAAGATCATTGTGTTGGCTTAAATGCCGTAGCTCTTGTGCCGTGCATTGTGCGGTAAATTCTGCTAGCGTAGCTTGCACATCTTGCGGAGGCAGTGCGGTGTGTTTTTGCAGAATTTTTTCTAGCCAAGTGAGATTAAATTGCTCTCTCCCCGTGCTTTTGGGGGCAGGTAAGGAAAAGTATGGATCAGCCAATAAGGCTTGTAATAGAGCTGGGTGACTTTGTCCTGAAGCCGCCCATTCGCCATTTTTATCATAGCTTTTTCCTTGATGTTTCGCGATCCAACTATCTAGCAACGCATTGCCCACGCCCGTGTCGTAACCTAGCACAGGTTGGTTTGGGATTAGCACAGAAATATTGCTAATCCCACCAATATTCAACACCACGGTATTTCGCGTAGGATCAGCAAACACATTATGGTGAAAAGCAGGCACAAGCGGTGCGCCCTGTCCGCCATAAGCCATATCTTTACGGCGAAAATCCGCCACAGTGGTAATGCCTGTGCGAGCAACAATAATATTGGCATCACCCAATTGCCAAGTAAAGGGCGATTGCCCTTGCGGTGCGTGCCAAATGGTTTGCCCGTGGCAACCCACCGCCTGAATTTGTTCTGCACGGAGAGAATATTTTGCCAAAAACTGGTTGATGCTTTCTGCATAAAGTACGCCAAGTTGATGATCGAGTTCACCAATATGGTGTAGGGTGCTTTGTCCAGAATGTAAAAGTGCGGTGAGATTTTCTCGTAAATTTGGTGGCATTGGCACAAAATCGGTGGCAATCACCTGAGCTGATTGAGCAGAAAAATCCATCAGTGCGAGATCAACGCCGTCAAGACTGGTGCCAGACATTACGCCAAGGTAATAATGAGGGAGCATAAACTTTTCCATTGAAAATTTGAATTGGCGATATTCTATTATAAAATAGCGCAGATTTTTATCTTAAACCGACAGAACAAGGATTTTTATGAACAAGTTAAGTGTAGTGATTTTGGCCGCGGGCAAAGGCACGAGAATGTATTCCGACTTGCCGAAAGTGTTGCATAAAGTCGCGGGTAAGCCAATGGTGAAACACGTTATTGATACCGCCAAACAGCTCAATGCCGATAATATTCATTTAATTTATGGTCACGGCGCAGAATTATTACAACAACACCTTGCCGATGAAAATGTAAACTGGGTGCTGCAACCCGTGCAACTTGGCACAGGACACGCGATGCAACAAGCCGCGCCTTTTTTCGCCGATGATGAAAATATCGTAATGCTTTATGGCGATGCGCCACTTATTACGGCGGAAACATTGCAAAAATTGATTGCAGCGAAACCAGCAAATGGCATTGCCTTATTAACCGCGCATTTAGAAGATCCAACTGGCTATGGGCGAATTATTCGTCAAGCGGGGAATGTGGTCGCCATTGTAGAACAAAAAGATGCCAGCCCAGAACAGTTGGCGATTCAAGAAGTGAATACGGGGGTAATGGTCTCCAGTGGTGCAAGTTTCAGAAAATGGCTAGCAAAATTGGATAATAACAATGCTCAAGGCGAATATTATATGACCGATGTGATTAAATTTGCTAACCAAGATGGTTGTAAAGTGGCGGCAGTGCAAGCGCAAGATTTAATGGAAGTAGAAGGCGCGAATAACCGCTTACAACTGGCTGAGCTTGAGCGGTATTATCAACGTAAACAAGCAGAAAAATTATTGCTTGCGGGGGTGAGTTTGCGTGATCCAAACCGTTTTGATTTGCGTGGTGAAATCACCCACGGTAAAGATGTGGAAATTGACGTGAATGTGATTATCGAAGGCGTCGTAACATTGGGTAATCGTGTAAAAATCGGCGCGGGTTGTGTAATTAAAAACTGCGTGATTGGCGATGATGTGGAAATCAAGCCTTACTCGGTATTTGAAGATGCAGTCATTGGGGAAAGCGCGCAAATTGGACCTTTCTCAAGAATTCGTCCCGGTACAAAACTTGCCGCACAAACCCATATCGGCAACTTTGTTGAAGTGAAAAAATCACACATTGGCAAAGGATCCAAAGTGAACCATTTGAGCTATATTGGCGATAGCGAAATTGGCGCAAATTGTAATATCGGAGCAGGGACGATCACTTGTAATTATGATGGCGTGAATAAATTCAAAACCGTGATTGGTGATGAGGTGTTTGTTGGTTCAGACAGCCAACTTGTTGCTCCCGTTACTATCGCGAAAGGGGCAACCATTGGCGCTGGTACAACGGTAACCAAAGATATTGCGGAAAATGAACTGGTGATCTCACGCGTTCCACAGCGTAATATTCAAGGGTGGAAGCGCCCAGAAAAACTTGCCAAAAAATAACTGGTTTACTTCGTTGCTTATTACGATGATTTTTTAGTCAAAAGCGATTTTCTCACAGCACTTTATCCTGTAGGGGCGAACCGATGTGTTCGCCCGAAGCCAAGGAACTAATCGTGGGAAAACCGTCAAAATTTCTACCGCACTTTTGTTTTTGACAAAATAAAATGCGATGAAAAAAGAGATGTTTAAACGGGCGGACACATAGGTCCGCCCCTACGAAATATGATTTAAATAAGTTATTTTAGGCTTTTTGTCGATAAACAGAGACAATTATCGCGGTGAAAAAAAAGCGAAAGTGAACGGAACATCTCGTCAATCTTTTTGACTAAATAGCGATGCCGTTATGCAACGTTCATCAACAATAAGTAATGATGCCCTGCGATAAAGTGCGGTGCATTTTATCGCTGTTTTTATTTTTAATGATTGAAAGGAAAGTTTATGACAACTGAAAATGCTCAAGCCGCAGAAAATACGGTGGATATTCAAGCACAAACCTCAGCGTTAATTGATAAAGTTCATTCAATGGATATGAACACGCTCTTGAATGATTATGTGATCCCTTATGGTACAAAAATTTTGCTTGCCATTGCGATCTATGTGATTGGTAAAAGTATCGCTCGCTTGCTCAGCCGCTTGCTTGGTAAAGCCGTATTGCATTCTACTAAAGACGAAATGTTACACAGCTTTGTCTCATCAATCAGCTATTTTTTATTCCTCTTAATGGTGATTATCGCCGCACTTTCACAGCTTGGTATCAACACCACATCCCTTGTTGCATTAATTGGCGCAGCAGGTTTGGCGATTGGTTTAGCCTTACAAAATTCCCTCCAAAACTTTGCCGCTGGGGTAATGATTTTAATCTTCAAACCTTTCCGCAAAGGGGATTTAATTGAAACGGGTGGCGTTTTAGGTTCAGTGGAACAGATTGGTTTATTAGTGCTTGAACTGCGTACCGCAGACAACAAAACGGTGTTAATTCCAAATGGTAAAGTGTTTGGGGATAGCATTACCAACTATTCTAGCAACAGCACACGCCGTATTGATTTTATTTTCGATATTGCCTACAAATCCAATATTGAGCAAGCAAAAGCCATTGTGGCAAACATCTTGGCGCAAGATCCACGCGTGTTGAAAGATCCTGAGCCAACCATTGCCGTGGGCGCGTTAGCCGCAAACAGTGTACAACTGGTCGTTCGCCCTTGGGTAAACACGGCGGATTACTGGGCAGTGCATTTTGATGTCACTGAAAAAGTCAAACTTGCATTTGATGAGGCGGGTATCGAAATTCCATTCCCGCAAATGAATATTCACTTACCTGAAAATGCTGAATTGAAGGTTGAACAGAAGTAATCTTCTTATAAAAGAAAAAACGTATTTGGCTTTTGCTCAAATACGTTTTTTTATATCCATTTTTAACATTCCACATTTTTTACTGATGTAAACCTCGGGACTTTTGGCATTCTTAATTGAATACGTTCGCGGTTGATTTTTAGCGCCTGTTCTGTGGGCTGATAATCTTGCCATAGGCTAGGATCTAGGGGTAAATCCGCCGACCAAAAATATTGTACGTTAAAACCACGCGCTTGGCATTCTTGGTGTAATAAGTCATAACGTTTTTTTAGAAAGGCGAGCTTATTGAAGAAAAATCGAACGTGTCCTTCACCTAATTTGTAATCCGCGGGTTGCCCTGTGAGGTTGTATTTCCCTTTTGCAACCGCGTTGGGAATACGTGTGAGTTCACGATGCTCAGCAAGCAAGTGCTGATCACAAAGTTCTTGTGGTGGAACAACATTGATCCTTGTCATTGTTTCTCCTTACTTATGAAAAAGTTAAGCTCAAATCGATCTCTTTTAATAATTTGTTTTCAGCGATGAGATCATTTCGTACTAATGGATTTTGTGCTAAATAATTTGTGTCAAATTGGATTGTCCATTGGGCTAAAGTGCGGTCGATTTTGAGTGAATTTTTTTCACTTAATACTGTGGCTTGGCGGGATTTATTGAGCAAAATCGCTAAACGCAATAAGCGCACAAGGGCGAGGATATCTTGCTCGGCATAACGAGAAAATTTAGTGAAATCCGTTCGTTTGATGTTGTTGATTTGATAGCGTACTAAGGTGGTGAGCAAGCGTTGTTGCTCTTTATCAAAGCCGGGCAGTTCCATATTTTGTAGAATGTAGGCGGAGTGCTTTTGCAGGCCTTTATGATTGATGACAATGCCCACTTCGTGTAGTCGCGCCGCCCAAAGTAGAATATCCACCATTTCTTCTTGTAATGTACTGTTTTGCCAAGCGCGGTATTGCTCCGCAAGCTGTTTGGCACATTGATAGACCCGTTCAGATTGTGCCACATCAAGGTTAAATTGTTCTGCAAGGGCAAGGGCGGTGCGCTGGCGGATATTACTTACTTGGAAATTTTTTTCTAGGCTATACATTACGCCTTCACGTAATGCCCCGTCGGAATAACGCATTTGCTCAATACCGAATACTTCAAATACCGCCGTGAGAATGGCAAGTCCCGGTACGAAAACGTCTGCACGATCTTCGTTTAAACCGTCTAAATGTAGATCGTCAAAATGGGCGACTTGCAAGACTTTCTCGCTGAGCTGGGCTAAACGCTGGGCGGTGATAATTCCGTTGGGGTCAAGATTTGCACTAATGACTTGATAGACGGTTTTAATCGTTCCTGATGATCCTAGAACCGATTGCCAACCTAATTTGCGATATTCAAAAGCCAAATCTTCAATTTTATTCACCGCACTTTGTTTTGCGCGCTGAAAGTTTTCGGCAGAGATTTGTCCTTGAGGGAAGAATTTTTTGGCAAAGCTCACACAACCCATATGGCGACTTTCTGCAATCAGTGGATGAAAATCATCGCCGATAATCATTTCTGTTGAGCCACCGCCAATATCTACGACAAATTTTCGCCCTGTTTCTGGTTGTGTGTGAGAAACGCCAGCATAAATGGTTTTCGCTTCCATTTGTCCTGTGATAATGTTAATTGGGTAAGGAAAAACCTGCTCGGCTTGGCGTAAAAATTCTGCATTATTGACGGCGGTACGTAGGGTGAATGTTCCCACCACATTGACATTTTCAGCCTTAAAACCTTGTAGCCGTTCAGCAAAGAGGGCAAGACAATTGACTCCACGTTGAATCGCCTCTTGGCTTAAGTGATTATTTTCATCTAGCCCTTCAGCAAGTTGAACTTTTTGTTTGAGGCGTGAAAGCACTTGGATTGAGCCATTAATAATGCGGGCGATAATCATATGAAAGCTGTTTGAACCCAAATCAATGGCTGCGATTTCCCGTGCTTCGCCACGCTGATGTAAATAATCAGAGGCTTTGGTTAGAAGGTTTTCGTTATTCATAAAATTGCCCTAAAATTCAAAATGATAAAGTAGATCAAAGGCTTGATTTACCCCTGAAACAGATTGTAAATAAAGCTGTGGTAACAATTTGTAGCGTACCGTAAATTCAGCTAGGCCGTCAAATAAGCCCACACCGTATTTAAGCTGTAGGCGTGGGGTAATGTTACCGCTGACAGTCACTTTTGAACTATCACCCACCCCTTGCGTGCCTAGACTGAGGTTTTGAACGCCAAAGGCCTCACCAATTCCGCCAACCAATTTTCCACTTTTCGCTAAGCCCATACCAAGTAATGCCGCCCCGATCGAACCACCCGAACCGGCCTCTCCACTATTTTCTAGTGAACGCCCTGTTAGTAAGTAAGAAAGGGCTTCATCTTGTGAACTTGCAGGATCAGAAAACACGGTAACTTGTGGCGCTGTCGCTAAGCCAATCACTTTTACCCCAGCGGTAATGTTGCTATTTTCCATCGCCGTTGGATTGCGAATCGCCTCAATATTTAACATTGGCTGGGAAGGCAAGCCAGAAAAACTAATTTGTCCTTTACGGATTAATAAATCTTGCCCATAGGCGGCATAGCGTCCATTTTTGAGATAAATTTGCCCGAATAACCCCAATTTTCCTTTATCTTGTTTAACTGAAAGCAAGCCGTTTAAGCTCGTGTTTAAGCCGTAAGCGTTGAGGGTAACATCATTACCAATACTAATTTTCAGATCAGAACGAATCTCCATACCGCTTTTCGTACGTGCTTTAATTTCACCGTTTTTTAGCCCCACTTTGGTTTTATCCGGGCCGTCTAAAATCACTTCATCGCTACTCACCGCAACGGCGCTGTCTGGTAATTGTTCAATGGCAATTCTTGCCCAAGGAATATCGACTGTACCAGAAATATCTAGTAGTTTTGGATTGGCGTTGAGTTCTACATTTGGGCTAATTTTTAATTTTGCCATTGATGGAATATTCACATTAAAGCGATCCGCTTTCGCCTGCACGTGGGTGTTCCAATGATCTATATCCTTCCAATCGGCGTTGCCCGTAATGTCTAAACGGCTTTCGGGACTTTCCACATAGCCTTGTAACGTCGAACGATTGCCGGCAAAACGCATAGATAAATTGCCATCTTTAATAGTAAATGGCAGAGATTTCATTGTTGCAGTGAGATGGTTTACATCAAAATTACCGTGAATCAGTGGGCTATTGAGATTGCCACCGAAGGTTAAGTTGGCTTCAATTTCACCCTTTACCTTTTCACCACTGGAAAGCAGTTGATTGGCTAAATTGAGGTTTAAACGATGAATACTCAAGCTTCCTCCTAAGGTACGAGATTTGGCTAAATCTTGTAATTTTAGGTTGCTAGTCACTCGCCCCTGATCCGCTAAATCAATGGCGGAATCTAAATTCAGGTTGTTGTTTTCCATTTGTGCGTTAATATCCACTTTTGGAATGGCAAGGTTAAAGGTGCGATAATCAATTTTCTGCGCTACAGATAAATGATTGCCTGTTACTTGCACATTTAGCTTGAGTGGTTTATCACTAAACCACGCCACCGATCCCTGACTTTGTAATTGCCCTTTGATCTGCGTTTGGTTTTGTTCTTTATCTAATAATTTGTTGATTAGTGCTAAATCTAATTTACGCACTTGGAATGGCACCTCACCGTTTTTTCCAGCGGTGAAGGTTTGTGGAAAACACAGTTCAACATCACTGTTTAACCAACAATGTGAGGAAACAGTAGCTGTAATCTTATTTTGATTATAATTTACAGTAATTCCTTGATTTGTCTGCCATTTTCCAACAGGTGATTGAATATCTATGCCGCTAATTTGTCCTTTCCAGTTTTGTGAAGTGCGGTCGAAATTTCCCACAATTTTTAGATTGGCTGCCACGGGTTTGCCTTGTGATTGCAGTTGTAGTTGGTGATTTTTTTCATCGCCCGATAACGCAAGGGTTGCTTGGTTAATGGCTACATCAGCGTATTTCAAGCCAGCGACATTGGCGTTTAACTCACCGCTAATGATTTGATGTGAGCGAATATCCCCTTTAATCGCGAATTTATTCAGCTGTAATTGTTGGAAGCGAATATTGTTACCTGTTAAATCCACGCTTAAATTTGGCTCGCGAATATCCCCTTTTAATTTGGCATAACCAAATAAGGTAGCAGAAAGTTCAGGCAATAAACCACGTAAATTTGGTGCGTGAATATCAAGGGATAAATCGGATTGTTGGCTAATTTCCCCTTGCATTGCAATGCGGTTTTCACCGTAATTAAGTAACAGATTTGGCACACTTAACCATTTGGTGCTATCCGCACTCAGTTTCCCTTTTAGGCTTAATGGCTGGCGTGAAAGCGTACCGTTAATCGTTAAATCTGGTACTTGAATAGCCCAATTTTGCCCGTCAATTTGTCCTTGTGAGCTGAAATTGCCTGACAACAACGCTGGCATTGATGGTAAATATGGGGTGAGATTTAATTGTGAAAAATCCACCGCACTTTGCCATTGCACGCCTTTTTGCCAGTTTACTTCACCGCTTAGATGAGCATTACCTTGTAAGGCATTAAGTTCAAATTGCTCAATGCTTACCTGCCAAAGTTTACCGTGAAGTTGGCTTGTCAGCTGTGTTTTTGGCACGCCCATTCCTGAAACTTCAGCGTTAAGTTGAGCGTGGTAAGCAAGCAAATCTCCGTTGAGATTAAGCATAACATTTTGTACTTTGAGTGGATCTTTTTCTTTTTTATCAAAAGGATACTGTAAATTTTTACTCGTTAATTTGAGATCAAAAGGTGTTTTTTCTTGGTTGAGTGCGACATTCCCCACCAGCTCTGCATTAATATCCCCTTTGCTTTGCAAATGAAGTTGCGTTTGCCCACGCAATTTTCCAGAAAGTTGCACGTTGAGATCCGCTTGTGGGATTGTTAATGGTGCATAGCCTTTCAGTTGGCTGTTAAGTTGAAAATTAAGAGGAAAATCCTCGTCCAGTTGCATTGTGCCTTGCCCTTCTAGCGTTCCCACTGAGCTTGTGATATTCAGGCTCTGTAGTTGAATTTGATTGCCTGTGGCATCGGCTTTTATTTGTAACGAAGGGACATCAATCTGTTGTGCATCAGCGGGTTTGGCTTCATTTTTCGCCGTGTTATTTTGGCGGTTAAAATGGGGTTGATATTGCCAGTTTTTACCTTGAATATCCGTAATATGCAAATCGAAAGGCAGTTCAATTTTGCTTAAATTGGCAAGAAATGCGGGGGTAAGTGTCTGTTCTAGCTTTTGCCAATCAATGGCTTGCGCCGTTGGTTTGGTTGATTTTACCGCGATTTTTTCTGTGTTTTTTTCTTCTTCTGGTAAGGCGTAAGTTTGCACTAACAAATCATTAATGTGTGTTGGTGCAAGGGTAAAACCGCTTTCATTATTTAGGCTAAGTGCGGTGGAAAAATGAGCTAAATTGATTTGTGTTTGATCGATATTTAACGCTAAATCCTGCACTTGCACATTATCTACTTGTACTGCCACAGGGAGGTGGATTTTTTTCATTGGGCTAGGATTGTTATCCTTTTCTTCTGAAGGCGGAAGCCGTGAGGTATCAATCTGAATTTTCGGTTGTTGAATGGTGAGATCATTCAGGCAAATTTTGGCTTTTAACAAGCAAGCTAAATCCAGTTGCAGATGGGCTTGTTGAACTTGAGTATCGACGCCCTCTGACTGAAATTTCACATTATGCAGGGTGAGTCCATTTTGCAATCCGCCTTCTATTTGCTCAATAGAAAGGCTATCCATAAGTTTATCAACAAGCTGAATAAGACCGCGCTGACCTTGGCTAGTCGCAAGAGTGGCAAGCAAGACAAAAATGGGTAAAAAAATCACCGCACTTAGGCATAGCAACATTCGCCATAGGGAACGTTTTTTCTTTGGTGAAGGGGATTGTTCCGTCTGATTTTCTCCGCTTTGCTGTTCAGCAGTTTGATGTTGTGTCTCTTGGCTGGACGGTATGGTTTGTTGCATTTCTTTTGTCATTTTTTCTGCCTATAATTCTGAACCTAACCCAATGTAAAATTGCACATTTTTACTTTTGTCTTTATCCCGAACGGGTGTGGCAATATCCAATTTTACTGCGCCAATTGGTGATGCCCAACGTATCCCGATGCCTGCGCCATAACGTAATTCATTAACGGAGTACGTATTTGCTGCAAGCCCTGTATCCGCAAAGGTGGCGAGCCACCAGTTTTCATAAACTTGGTATTGATATTCCAAACTTCCAGCCATAAGGTGAGTTCCCCCTATAAGCTGTCCATCAGAATTTTTAGGTGAGATTTTTTTATAACCGTAACCACGCACACTGCGATCGCCCCCCGCAAAAAAACGAAGTGCGGGTGGAATTTTCTCAATATTTTTGGTGTGTAACCAACCAATTTCACCTCGTAAAACAAATCGATGATTATCGGCAAAGGTACGAATCCAAGCGCTAGACGCCTGAATTTTTAAGAAATTTGCATCAGAAAGCCATAATTTACGTCCTAAATCCACCGTCAAACGCTGTGCATCGCCCCAAGTGGGGAATAATCCTCCTTTTAAGCGTGTTCGGCTGATTGAGCCTGTTGGGTAAACCAGCCACGTTCTATCAGAATGATCGGCTTGGGTAAAAGAATCATAACGTACACGCAATCCTAGTGCGTGTTGCCAGCCAGAAACGCGATTCCAATAACGTAATGCGGCAAAGGTGCCTGATGACGTTTCGGTATCATTTGTTTTTTCACGTTCATAACCGGTGGAAAATTCATAATAATAACGTAGGGGATTTTTTAACAATGGCATTTTATATACCGCTTCCACCGTTTGTTTCGGTGCAGAAGCATACAGATTAAAACGGAAGCTATGCCCACGACTGTTGATCCAAGGTTTTGTCCAGCCCCATTGGAAACGAGGTCCTACATCGGTGGAATAACCGATACCGAGATCCATCGCATTTTTTTTGCGTGGCGTGAGTAACACATACACATCAACGATTTTGTTTTTTTCATCAAGGTGAGGTTGCACTAACACGGAGCTAAACCAGTTAGTCGAGGTATAATCATTGGTAAAGTTTGAGAGATCATTAATTAAATAAGGTTGCCCCTCTTTAATTTCCATCATATTACGCAAATAATCTTCGCGAATTTGTGAGCGTTCAAAGGTAAACTTGCCAAAGCGGTAGCGTTCGCCACTATCAAAAATAATCTTCCACCAGCCTTGATAGGTGGAAGGGCGAACTAAAAGCTGGGAAACATCAAAATCTGCATCAAAATAGCCTCGGGCTAAGGCTAATTGTTGTAATTCACTTTTGTAATCTTCGTATTTGGAGTGATAAAGCAATTCCCCAAGTTTGGGTAATTTTTTATTCAATGCTTGAAAAGCGTCATCTTCCTTTGCTTGTCCCAAGATTTGAATATCCATTCCTGTCAGCAAAACAGGTTTACCTGCATTGACATCGGCGATAAGTACAGGGCGTTTTCCCCCTTTCGCAGGTTGCAAGGTGAAATTAATGTTAATGTTGTAATAGCCGTAAACGCGCAAGGCTTTTTTGATCGCTTCGCTCACAATATATTGATAGCGTTCTGAACCATCGGCTTCTTCAGGATCGATCATCTTGGTGTAAATATCCACATTCTCAATGGCTTTTACCCCTTTTACACCAATGACTTTGAGATCGACAGTATGCTCAGCGTAAACATTTAGACTGGTTAAAACACAAGTCACCAGCAAACTCAGCACACTGAGTGAATGGCGTTTTTTCTGCTGTAATAATTTCATAATGTTCCCCAATAATCTTGTGTTAGTTTACGTTTTCGCAATGTGCTTCGCAAATATTCAACGCTAAAGTGCGGTATTTTTTAGTGAAATTTTTTGTTATTTTGATAATACTGTCTATGAATGTACTAAATGGCGTTTGCGGATGCCTAAAAGTAGCAAAGCACCGCCATAAATCAGTGCGGCGAGTGCAATGAGCCACACTAGCCAGTGAATACGCTGAAGCAATGCCATTTGTTGCCACTGAATTAAACTTGGGCAATAGTGCCAAATGACAGCCCCCATTATTAGCCCAGCGGTAAAAACTTTGACAAAAAACACCGCACTTTGTTTACTAAAGTGATACACATTGGCTTGCGCCAGACCACGGTAGAGTAAATAGGCATTTAAGGTGGCAGACATTGCCGATGCAATGGCAAGGCCAACATAACTAAATGGAATCGCAAGCAGGTTGAATGCCATATTGCTCACCATCGCAATAATACCGATTTTCACCGGCGTTTTGGTATCTTGACGGGCATAATAGCCATTGGCCAGAATTTTGATGAGCATAAAACTGAGTAACCCCATATTAAATGCCCATAAAGAATAAGACGCGGCTTGCACATCAGAAAATAAAAATTCACCGCGCATAAAGAGAACGAGTAACATTGGTTGGGCGAGTACTCCGATGCCAATCATTGCTGGCACACCAAGCAATAAAATCATTCGCACTCCCCAATCCATCGTGTTACGAAAATCCAGCGCACTTTTTTCTGCATTATCTGTACGATTAACGTGGTGGCGCGCGAGTGTTGGCAAAATCACAGTAGAAATCGCAATACCAAATAACCCAAGAGGAAATTCGAGCAAGCGATCGGAATAATAAAGCCAGCTGATGGATCCTGTCATCAAGAAACTGGCGATAAAGGTATCAAGCAATAAATTGATTTGACTGACGGAAACCCCGAATAAGGCTGGGAGCATCAGTGTGCGGATTTTTTTTACCCCTTCATCATTCCACGCCCATTTCGGTTTTACTAATAATCCCGCTTGTTTTAAAAAAGGCAATTGAAATAAAAACTGCAACAAACCACCCATAAAGATCCCAATGGCAAGCGCAAGATCTGGGCTGGCAGTGTGGGGGGCGAGGAAAAGGGCGGCGCAAATCATTGCAATATTAAGTAACACGGGCGAAAATGCCATTACACCAAATTTACCTAGCGTGTTTAAAATTGCCCCCGATAAGGCAACAAAGGTAATAAACCATAAATAAGGAAAGGTAATTTTGAGTAACAGCGAGGCTTGCTCAAATTTCACCCCATTTACCCCATCATTCAACCAATCAATAAACCAGCCCGTGCCGAAAATGGCGGCAACCACTGGAGAGAAAACCATCGCAAAGGCGGTAACAAGGGTGACTAAGCCCCCTAATGTTCCCGATACTTTACTGATAAATTGTTGCGTTTTGTTGAGATCACCTGTTTTTTGGTATTCTGCTAAGACAGGGACAAAGGCTTGGGAAAATGCCCCTTCAGCAAATAAACGGCGTAAAAAATTAGGGATACGGTTGGCGAAAAGAAACACATCAGCACTTAAACCCGCCCCAATAATGTGGGCGATAATCACATCTCGCACCAGTCCAAGCACGCGAGATAATAAAGTCATTGTACTGACGATAATGCCAGATTTTAATAATCGTTTACTCAAAATTGCTTTCTCATCAAGAAAAATTTGGCTTAATTGTATAGAAATTTCGTTTTTAAGCTATATTCTAGGCAAAAAAACTGATAAAATTCGCCCACATCGTTTCGGTGGGCTAATTTCAAGCCAAATTTTTAGCGAACGATGCAAATTTTTCGGTTGTGTCTCACCGAGCCTCAGACAGTATTTAATAAATTGTTTTATTGACAATTGTATAGAGAAAAGGCATAGTTCACGCCTTTATTTGTAAATTCAACAGAAATTTTAGGAGTTTGACCTTGGCTAATATCAAGTCAGCTAAAAAACGCGCGATTCAATCAGAAAAACGTCGCCAACACAATGCAAGCCAACGCTCTATGATGCGTACTTACATTAAGAAAGTATATGCTGCAGTTGCTGCAGGTGAAAAAGCGGTTGCACAAGCGGCTTTCTTAGAAATGCAAAAAGTTGTGGACCGTATGGCATCTAAAGGCTTAATCCACAAAAATAAAGCGGCAAATCACAAATCTAAATTATCTGCTCAAATTAAAAAATTAGCGTAATTTCAGATTAAAAAATTCAGAAAAATAAAACCGCACTTTAAAAGTGCGGTTTTTTTATGCTTTATTTTTAAATCGTCTGCGTTTGCGATGATAGGTTAAACGGTTTGTTGGAGAGGATGGCTTTTTAACCGGTTGTGAAAGCTCAAGTTGTTTGCGTTTCACTCTGCGATAACGGCTCAAAAAATAATGAATGGAACTGGCAAATAGCACGCCAGTGAGAAACACAATAATGATCTCACCGTAAAGACGGTTAAAAATCAGGTTGATTTTGCTTTGTGTCGTTTGTCCATATTTATTATTGAAGGTAACACGCAAAAAACCTTCTACCCCCTCAGAAGAATAAATCGGTTCAACAATTTGCTGATTGATGATTTCTTTTGCTGCGGGCTGATCAAGCCCTAATTGCAGACGTAATAATGAGGCATTGGAACTCTGTGCTAACAGCTCGCCCCGTTGAGAATAAACCGAGGCGTCAAGGATAAAATCTTCTTTCACAAAATTATCCAAGTTTTCGGTTAGTTGTTCTGATTTTGCATTATTGAGCAAGAGCATTGAAAATAAATTTGCTTGCTGACGCACTAATAAATGGGAAAGATTAGTGACTTGGTTAATACTGGCTAATTGTGATCCTAGCTTAAATTGCTGCACGCCGAATAAAATCACGCCCATTATGCCAAGGCAAAATAAGATGATGATAAAAATCATCGCAATTTTTAGTGCTTTTTCTTTAATAAGTTGCACGTTATTTTCCCCAAGATTTCACAAAATAAGCTAGAATAAGGCGTTATTTTAGTCTATTTATGATTGCACGACACAATAAATCGTAAAAATGCCGATAATTTACAGGATTTTCTATGCGAACACAAAATCTCAGTCAATTACAACAACACTATCCTAATCTACCTTGCCCGTGGCAAAGGGAACAACCTGCTTCCACAGGACAAGATTATTTTATGCTTTATGGTGAAACATTAAGTCTTGCCAAGTTACAGCAATTCCAACAGAAGTGCGGTGAAAATTTTACCATTTTTGACTATTGGCTCGAAGGGCATTATCTTGCAGTGCTATTACAAGGTTATTGGCAATCACAATGGCAAGCCTACGCACAGCAATTAGAGGTGGATATTGCATTACTCAATTTTTCTGCCCGCTTGCAGAAAAAAGGCTTATTAGTGATGGATATGGATTCCACTGCCATTCAAATTGAGTGTATTGATGAAATTGCGAAATTGGCTGGCACCGGTGAGCTGGTATCTGAAATCACCGAGCAAGCAATGCGTGGTGAATTAGATTTTGAGCAAAGCTTGCGTCGCCGTGTCGCTACATTAAAAGGGGCTAAGGAAACAATTTTGCAACAAGTGCGAGAGAAATTACCACTCACCTCAGGTTTACGCGAAACCATTCAAGGTTTGCAAAAATATGGTTGGCGAACGGCAATTGCCTCAGGTGGCTTCACTTATTTTGCCGATTATTTAAAAGCCGAATTAGGGCTTGATGTGGCAGTTTCCAATCAATTTGAGATTGTGGACGGTATGTTAACCGGTGAAGTACAAGGTCGCGTAGTGGATGCGCAATATAAAGCGGAAACCTTGCGTCAATTAGCCGAACAATATGGCGTGCCAATGGAAAACACAGTTGCTATTGGTGATGGCGCAAATGATTTAGCAATGATGAACGTCGCAAATTTAGGGGTGGCATTCCACGCTAAACCGAAAGTGCAACAACAAGCACAAATTGTGGTAAACTTTGCCAACTTAACCGCACTGTTATGTATTTTAGGTGCGAATGACCGAATAACGAAAAACGAGGAGTAATGATGCCTTCATTTGATATTGTCTCTGAATTAGACGCACACGAAGTGCGTAACGCGGTAGAAAATGCCAACCGTGATTTAGCAAACCGTTGGGATTTCCGCAATGTGCCTTCTTCTATCGAACTAAACGAAAAAAATGACACCATTAAAGTAGCAAGTGAATCGGATTTCCAAGTAGAGCAGTTGGTAGATATTTTGCGTAATGCCTGTATTAAGCGTGGCATTGATTCTGCATCATTGGATATTCCTACTGAATATGAGCATAGCGGAAAAACCTTCAGCAAAGAAATTAAGCTGAAACAAGGGATCGAAACGGAGATGGCGAAAAAGCTCACTAAGTTGATCAAAGAATCTAAGCTCAAAGTACAAACTCAAATTCAAGGAGAGCAAGTGCGTGTTACAGGAAAATCTCGTGATGACTTGCAAGCTGTGATTCAATTAGTGAAAAATGCCGAACTAGGGCAACCTTTCCAATTTAATAACTTCCGTGATTAAAAGGAAGATCATATTCGCTTAATGCCGCATATTTATGCGGCGCTTTTATTGGGTGAAAAACGCAATGTGCGGTTGTTTTTATTGGCGTTTTAGCGGAAAGCCGTTAAACTATGCCGACAGTTTTAGCAAAGGAATAATGAATTTATGGCATTACTTGATGTATTGATTTACCCCGATGAGCGCCTTAAAACCGTCGCGCAACCGGTGGAAACATTTGACCAAGAATTACACCAGTTGATTGAGAATATGTTTGAAACAATGTATCACGAACAAGGGATCGGCTTAGCAGCAACCCAAGTTGATGTACACCGTCGTGTGATTGTGATCGACATTGAAGGCACGAAAGAAAATCAAATTGTGTTAATTAACCCTGAAATTATCGAAAGTTCTGGCGAAACAGGCATTGAAGAAGGTTGTTTGTCTTTACCGGGAATGAATGGTTTTGTGCCACGTAAAGAAAAACTTACAGTACGCGCATTAGACAAAAATGGTAAAGATTTTTTACTTAATGCCGATGGCTTATTGGCGATCTGTATCCAGCACGAAATTGATCATTTAAATGGTATTGTTTTTGCTGATTATCTTTCTCCGCTTAAGCGTCAGCGTATGAAAGACAAACTGACCAAGCTGAAAAAACAGTTGCAAAAAGCCTAACGGTTAATAAAAGAAAACCTGCGATTAAGCAGGTTTTTTGTTGAAAAAATTGACTCAAAAAGCACCGCACTTTATTTGATGGGCTTTTCCTTTTGGGCTGCATAGGCGGCACCTTTAGCCAGCATTCGCAGTTGTAAGATCACCCGTTCTTTGAGCAACTCACGCTCTTCCTTATTCATATCCAACGCATTTGCGCCCGCAGTAAATACCAGCGTAACAATGCCTTCTGCTTGGATATACGCAATGTGGCGCGAATAGCCATTACGTTCGGCGATATATTCTGCCAGTTCATCAATAAAATGTTTAATCTCGCGTGCTGCCGCTGTGCGGAAAGCGTGCGAAGTACCAGAGCTTTCACGCAATAAAAGACGGAAAACGTTAGAGCTGTGCGTGATAAATTCAAAGAAAGTATTGACCGAAATCACAATAACGCTTCCACCATTTTCTAGCCGTTTGCGTGCTTGGCGCATTAATTGGCGGAGCATTAGACCGGCTTCATCAACCATTTCTAATCCGAGTTCGTCCATATCGCGAAAGTGGCGATAAAAAGAGGTGGGGGCAATGCCCGCTTCTCTCGCCACTTCACGCAAGCTCAGATTGGAAAAACTTTTTTCTGCGCTGAGCTGATTAAATGCGGCACTGATTAATGCACGTCTGGTTTTTTCTTTTTGAATTGCACGAACACCTGCCATTTTGCCCTCTTATTTTTGCTGAAGGATTGGGGAGATAATCTGGCTAATGGTGTTTGCCACACGTTCATAACGCATTCTTAGCGGTGAGCCGGGACGATAAATTAATGCCACAGTGCGTGAAGGCTCAGGCACACAAGGAAGGTATTTTACTCCAGTTCGGTTCCCTTCGTTTAATACCGCAAGCTCCGGCATTAACGTCATTCCTGCATTGGCAGAAACCATATTGCGTAAGGTTTCAAGGCTGGTGGCTTGGAAATGTGGATTTTCTTTTGCCCCTGCGGTGAAGCAATAGCCCAGCGCTTGATCACGTAAGCAATGACCGTCATCTAACATCAGCATTTCACAACCTTTCAATTTGTCCATTGGGATACTTTTTTCTTTTGCCCAAGCGTGTTCTTGAGAAATGGCAAGCAACATTTTTTCTTTAAATAATGGCACTTCAATAAAGGCTTCCGTTTCTGGCACTGTGGCAAGAATGGCACAGTCTAAACGTCCACTTTCCAGTTGTTCTAACAGCTGGTGAGTTTGTGCTTCATATAAAAATAGCTCTAAATCAGGAAAGGCTTGTTTCAGCGCTGGCATAATGTAAGGTAAAAGATAAGGTCCAAGAGTTGGAATCATTCCAATATGCAATGGCCCAGTCATTTCTTTGCCTTGATTGCTTGCCATTTCTTTTAGCACTTTGACTTCGCGTAATACGGTGCGTGCTTGTTCTACAAGAAGTAAACCCGATTGAGTAAATAATACTTTACGGCTAGTACGTTCTAATAAAATTATGCCCAGTTCATCTTCCAACTTGCGGATTTGTCCGCTTAAGGTTGGTTGGCTAACGTGGCAAGCATCGGCAGCACGACGAAAATGTTTATGTTCGGCGAGTGCGACTAAATATTCTAAATCACGGATATTCATATTTTCCTCAGCTTTCCTCATCATAGAAAGGAACAATTAAAAGGATAGGTATTAATCGTTTGTAACTATATCATGATTTTCACTATAATTCACCCCGTCAATAAGAAATCATTACTTTAATCGCAATAGGAGAAAGATGATGACAGCAACAATGGAAGGAAAAAAAGTTCCTCAAGTAACATTCCATACTCGTCAAGGTGATCAATGGGTTGATATCACCACCTCAGAATTATTTGATAACAAAACGGTAGTGTTATTTTCATTACCGGGCGCATTTACCCCAACTTGTTCATCAACACACTTACCACGTTATAATGAATTAGCTTGTGAATTCAAAGCATTAGGTGTGGACGATATTATCTGTTTATCCGTAAACGATACCTTCGTAATGAACGCGTGGAAAGCGGATCAAGAAGCAGAAAACATCACCGTAATTCCAGATGGTAACGGTGAATTTACTGAAGGTATGGGGATGCTTGTTGATAAAGATGACCTTGGTTTTGGTAAACGTTCTTGGCGTTATTCAATGCTTGTGCGTAATGGCGTGGTGGAAAAAATGTTTATTGAGCCAAATGAACCGGGTGATCCGTTCAAAGTCTCTGATGCCGATACAATGATCAAATATTTAAAACCTGATTGGCAAGCAAAACCTTCGGTATCAATCTTCACTAAACCGGGTTGCCCATTCTGTGCGAAAGCAAAAGGGTTATTAAAAGTGAAAGGTTACACCTTTGAAGAAATCGTGTTAGGCCGTGATGCAAGTACCATTTCTGTGCGTGCTATTACAGGTAAAACAAGCGTACCACAAGTCTTCATCGGTGGAGAATACATTGGCGGTAGCGACGATCTAGAAAACTATTTCGCAAAATAAATATTAATCCCATAGCATAAATTAGAAACTTCCTATAAAAACCTTTGGCTAATCCTTGTGATTAGCCTTTTTTCTGTGTTTAATAATGAGGTGGCGGCGTTTCTTCTGCTTGACTCGCAATATTGGAAGGTTGCAAATCTTTTAACTTCGCCGCTAAATGACGTAGCTGTAACTGCATTTTCTCAAGTATAAATTGTTGTTCCACTAAGGCTTGGTTTAATTCCTCAATAGCCTGTTCCTGAAATGCCACTTTTGTTTCTAATTCGGCAATTTGTTTTGCGTGTTCAAGTTGAATTTGCATAAATAATCCTTAAATAATGGTTGTTAAATTGTGCAATACAATTTAACCTATCAAAAATTCCGATTCATTATAAAGGATGATAAACAATGTTAAAAATTCAAAAATTCTCTCTTATCACCCTCGCATTAAGTGCGGTGGTTTCTAGCTCCGTTTTTGCTAATCAAGCAACGGATAAAAATTTCAATGATGAAGCTTCTTATGTGGTGGGTTATGCCACAGGAAAACAATTCCTTGAGACCTTAATTAATGATCAAAAAGATGTGATCAATTATGACAAAACCCGTGTATTACAAGGGGTAAAAGATGCTTTAGACGGAAAAGGCGATCTCACCGAACAGCAAGTTCAAGAAAAATTAAAAGTGATTGGCGACAAAGTCTATGAGGCACGTCAAGCAAAAGTGAACGCTGAAAATGAGAAATTTACCGCTGAATTTATGAAAAAAGAGGGCGCGAAAAAAACTGCTTCTGGCTTAATGTATCGCATTGAAAAAGCAGGCGAAGGCGTGGCGATCAAACCTGAAGATAAAGTGAAAGTACATTACACAGGCAAATTAGCAGATGGCACGGTATTTGACAGTTCTGTTGAACGTGGTCAGCCAGCAGAATTCAAATTAAATCAAGTCATTAAGGGCTGGACGGAAGGACTTCAGCTCGTGAAAAAAGGCGGTAAAATTGATTTATTAATTCCTGCTGACCTAGCTTATGGTAAACAAGGCGCAGGCCCAATTCCACCAAATGCAACGTTATATTTTACGGTTGAAGTATTAGACGTAATCCCTGAGAAAAAATAATCAAAAACGACCGCACTTTATTTCTTAAAAGCAAAGTGCGGTCGATTTTTCCATCATTTTGAGAAAAAACCAATGCTAACAGATAGACGCCCTTTTACGGATGAAGATCGTGCTATTTTAACCTCTTATGTCGCAGTAGTAGATGGTGTGAGTGCATTAATCGGCAGTCATTGTGAAATTGTGCTACATTCTCTTGAAGACTTTGAGCATTCTGCCATTTGCATTGCTAACGGGCATAATACCCATCGTCGAGTTGGCTCGCCCATTACGGATTTTGCGTTGAAATCGCTCAAAACAATGCAAACGGAGAATGTTTCCAAGCCCTATTTTACCCGCGCAAAGGGTAACGCATTGATGAAATCAGTGACCATTGCGATTCGTAATCGTGAAAAACGGATCATCGGTTTATTATGTATCAATATCAATTTAGATGTCCCCGTGAACCAATTTATTCAAGCATTAATGCCCCCTGCGGAACAACATTCTGCTTCAGAAGTGAATTTTGCCAGTTCTGTTGAGGAATTAGTTAGCCAAACCATCGAACAAACGGTAGAAGAAATTAGCACCGATCCCCAAGTTGCGAATAACAATAAAAATCGTCAAATTGTCCTTTCTTTATATGAAAAAGGCATTTTTGATATTAAAGATGCAATTAATTTAGTGGCGGAACGCTTAGATATTTCTCGTCATACCGTGTATTTGTATATTCGCCAAATTAAACAAGATGAGCTTAAATAATGCGTTATGTCATCGCCGTAAAACAGCCTATTTATGGTTCACAAGGTGCATTTCTTGCCTACCAACTTGCCCAAGCCTTGATTGAAAAAGGGCATCAAATCAGCCAAGTGTTTTTTATGCAAAATGGCGTAAGCAACGGCAACGGTTTTGTCTATCCCGCTAATGACGAATTTAATTTACAACAACATTGGCAAACCCTGAGCAAACAGCATAACATTCCTTTGCATCTTTGTATTGCCGCTTCACAACGCCGAGGTATTGTGGACGCATTAAGCAGCAAAGATAAACAACAAAATAATTTAGCAGAAAACTTTGTGTTAGCCGGACTCGGCGAATTTAGCCAAGCGTTATTGCAAGCAGATCGAGTGATAACCCTATGATTAAACTGGCTTTTGTATTTACCCAACCGCCTTACGGCACAGCAACAAGCCGAGAAGGTTTAGATGCCCTACTTGCCGCCACTGCTTTTTGTGATGAAAGTGAAATTGCCGTATTTTTCTTAGATGACGGGATTTTTAATTTAATTGCTTATCAAAAAAGCGAAGAAATTTTACAAAAAAACGTGAGCCAGCCTTTTAAATTGCTCGATTTATACGATATTGAACAGCGTTATCTGTGCCAACAATCGGTGCAAGCCTTACAGCTTGAAAAAACAAATTGGCTGATCGATTGCGAAATACTCCCCCGTGCCGAGTTAATGGAAAAATTACAACAGGCAGAAAAAGTACTGACATTTTAACCTGTTTCGTTTCATTCTTTTTTCAGGAAATCATTATGCTTTATACCTTCGCCAAAGCGGATTACGACAGCCAAACCCTCGCCCGTTATTTTGCTCATTTCACCCAACAAGATTGCCTTGTATTGTGGCAAGACGGCGTACTTCTTCCTCTCAAACACCCTGAGCTTTTCGCGCAATTAAGCCAGCCTTATTATGTGCTAGAAAACGACATTCACGCCAGAAATTTACAAAAAATCGCACCGCACTTTGTAAATAATGATGAAAATAAAGTGCGGTTAATTTCTTTGCAGAATTTGGTGGAACTCACTGAGCAATATTTTCCGCAAATAGGGTTGTAAGAGATAATTTTTAGCAATAAATATTTTTAAGGTGTAAATATGGAAAAGTTAGTATTAGCTGTTTGTAATATATTAAAAAATAATAGAATAAATAATTTATCTCACCCGTTGTCTAAAGCCATTATTTTATCAGTCAGTGATGGTGTAGAAAGAGCGAAAGTTAAAACATTATGGGTAGATGAAAAATTAGTTATTGCAGCAGATTTAAGTAAAAAAATTATTTCTCATTTATCATTATTACAATCGAAATTTGAAAATCCAATTAAATATATTCGTATTGAATGGGCATTGAATTCCACTGCAATGGAATGGGGAAAATTTAAGTCTGATTTATCTCGCTATAAGCGTAATTATTTCCGTGCGGGTATTGCTTTTAAAGGTGAAAGAGAGCCTTGGTTACTTTTAACGGAAATGGAATTAAATGCCAATGCGTGTTTGTATGTTGGCGCTGATGAAGTATCGGCTGGCGTTAATCAGAGAAATTTGGAGCGCTATATTAAGGCTCGTCACGGTAGTAGCCAAATGCCAACTTTTGCAGATAATGAGGAAATACGTATTTTCCAGACCGCGGGTTTTTTTCTTGATGTGGAAAAAAATGATTATTACCAGCTAGATACTCAGCCACGTTATCAAGGACATCGTAAAATTGAACCTTTTGGTTTAGATGAAGTTCAGGAATTAATTCGTTTATCAACTACTTATTTATCAAAACAAGTAAAAGAAAATGGCGTCTATGAATATGGGTATTTCCCTTGTTTTGACCGCGTGATTCCCACCTATAATACATTACGCCATACAAGCAGTACGTATGCTTTGCTGGAAGGATATGAAGCTTATCGTCAACAAGTAGAAGATGGAGTTGTAATTGTTGATGAACATATTTTTATTGAAATTAAACAACAGATTGATAAAGCATTAGATTATTTATTGACACAATCCATTCGAGATTATGGTGAGAAGTCTTACGTCATTGATACGGGAAATGAAATTAAATTAGGTGCAAATGCCGTGGCGATTTTGGCATTGACGAAATATTTAATGGTTTTTCCAGATACACCACATAAAAACCATTATTTAATGTTATGTGAGAAATTGGCTTATGGTATCTGTGCGATGCAAAAAGAAAATGGGGCATTTATACACGTTTTAAATGCGAATGATTTATCTGTTAAAGAAGAAAATCGAATTATTTATTATGACGGAGAAGCCGCTTTTGGATTGATGCGGCTTTATGGGCTTACCAAAGATAAACGTTGGTTGGATTGTGTGGTGAATGCATTTGATTATTTTATTGCAAATAAACACGAAAAAGCCCACGACCATTGGTTATCTTATTGTTCTAATGAACTGGTGAAGTATGTACCAGAGAAAAAATACTTTGCTTTTGCTGTGCGTAATGTAGCTGGTTATATCAGCTTTATTCGAAATCGAATTACAACGTTTCCTACATTGTTAGAATTATCAGTGGCATTTCATCAAATGCTAATAAAATTAGAATCCTTTCCAGAATATAAAAAGGAAGTTTTAGCAAATTTTGATGTACCTGCATTTTATGACGCATTACATAATCGCGCGAAATATTTGGTGAATGGATTTTTCTTTCCTGAAGTGGCAATGTTTTTTAAAAAACCGCAAAGTATTTTGTATGGCTTTTTTATCAGACATCACGCATTCCGTGTACGAATAGATGATGTGGAGCATTATTTATCTGGATTGGTTGGCTATCATAAATTATTAAAAGAACATATTCATCAAAATACTGATGAGAAAAGTGTGGAGAAGCCTGAGCCATTAAATAAGTGGACGCTACCGGAAATTGCGAATGGACGCTGGCTTGTGCCACCAAAAGATGAATGGCGTGTGGCAGGGGTTTGTGCGTGGCCCAAAAATTTTAAAACAGGTTATTTATTGGTTGAACGCAGTAAAAGTATGGCGCAAGGGTATTTGCCTAGAGTGAGTGTGAATGCTTTATTAAAACGTGGGGCAGCAGGCGTGATAACTGACGATGAAACCGCAACTTATGCGACAGATGCGCCTGTGTTATGCGTGAAAGATATTCGTCGAGCAGTATTAAATATTGGATTAGCCACAAGAAATGCGTTTAATGGTAAAGTGATTGGTGTGACAGGTAGTGCGGGGAAAACAACAACGGTTTGTATGTTGGCGCATTCCTTAAATCAAATTAGTAAAACTGAGCAAACGCTAGCGAGTGCAAATTTGCCGATAGGCATTGCTTGGAATATGGCATCAATGGCGCAATCTGCCAATTTCTGGGTACTAGAAATGGCAATTGGCAATATGAATTTGAACACTCAGTTGGCTCAGCCCGATATTGCGATTATTACGAATATTGCCCCAGCTCATCTTGAATATCATAAAACGATTGAGAATATCGCACTTAAAAAAGCACGCATTTTTAATGGAATGAAAAAGGGAAGTTTGGCGATAATTTGTCGTGATATTCCGCAGTTTGAGCTAATTTATTCTTTAGCGGAAGCAAAAGGATTGCTTGTACTAACTTATGGGGAGCATTCTCAAGCGGATATAAAATTACTTGAATATAGTCACGAAGTTTCCACAATTAAACTTCCTGATGCTTCAAAGGTAAAGCTGACACTTGCTGCTAGTGGGAAGCATTTTGTATTAAATGCAATGGTGGCTTTAGCTATTTCTTATTCTTTTCATTTTGATATAAAAAAGGTTTGCGAGGGATTATCTTCATTTTTACCTGTTCAAGGACGAGGTGAGTGCTTTCGTGTAGAGTTTAATGAGCTAGATATTGAGGTCATTGATGATGCTTACAATGCAAATCCTTTATCAATGTCAGCCTCTCTAGAACATTTTGCTCAATTGGGAAACCCTGAAAATAAAGTATTAATTATTGGCGATATGCTAGAGCTTGGTGTTGATAGTGATAAATATCATTATGAGCTAGGGGAACGCTTGGCAAAAATGAATGTACGCCATATTGCATTAGTCGGAAAAAGTGTTAGTCGCGTTGTGGCAAGTGTCTTGAAACAAGCTCAGCGTAGTTATTTGGCATTTGAGAATGTAGAGGCATTGAAAGTCGCATTGCCTAATATACTGAAGCAGAACGATTTGGTATTGTTAAAGGCATCTAATTCTATTGGATTAAATGGATTATTGCAGAAACAACATTAATTGTATTTATTTTACAATAAGAAAATAACTGCACTTGAAGGCTCAGCAAGTGCGGTTATTTTTTTGCGAAAAATTTTCAAAAAAACACCGCACTTACTATTTTGTATTATTTTTAGCCTTTAAATCAGATAAAAAAATTAGAAAAGCGTGAAATATTTTTTGATGTAAACGAGTAAGCTGGCAAAAAATTGATTTTTGTCAAAGATTTTGAAAAAAAAAAGTGCTAGGGGGGGGGTGGCTTGTTTTTTCATCAATTGATATAATTAGTCACGCTTATAAAGCATTTTTGTATGCTTTTTAAGCTGAAAAAATAATCATTGATTATTAAAAATGAGAAAACAATAGATTTTGTTTAATGCATAATCAATTTGTATTCTCTTTTAATTAGGGACTACTAATAATTTGGTCAGGGAAGAATTTTTTAAGCATTAAATTTGATGCTATTTAAACCTAAAGAACCAATAACTACCAACCTTATTACTTGAAAGTAAGTCCTTTTTATGTAGCAACTTCATAAATTTGGTGTTGCTATTATTGGCGTTTCTTTAGTACATCTTTAATTGTTAGCATTGTAGTACTGATTAACTTTCAGATAGTGTCCATCTGATATGACGTTAAGATGAATTTGTTAAGAAATTAAATTTGATGGAAAAAGGAAGTTCTATTTTAGATTTAATTATTATTAAATCGAATCATCTTTTATTGTTCATTTTTATGTAGCCTCAATGCTACATTTGAATGGATAGGAGTTCCAACTTTATGAGATTTAAATATCAAAAGTTAGCTTGGGTATTGTTTCCTCTTGCGTTAACAGGATGTTCAACACAAAAGTTAACTTGGGTTGATACAAAAAACGTACCGTATAGCAATGACGTTCCAGAGGGGCGTTCCTCTATCGTAGTTTATCGTCAATCAGATGTGATCGACGGTCCTACAATAAATGTTTACATTAACAGTGAATATTTAGCTTCTCTGCAACCAAATGCTTATCGCCAAGAAACTGTTTGTGCAGAAAATCAAAAGATTTATGGTGAATTTACGCATCAAGATCCAGGGTATCAGGCGAAAGAAAGAGAAGGTAACTTCTATGACTTAGCTGTAAATCAAGTATCTTTTTTCAAAGTTGCTAATGTAAATGGCAGACCTACCATTATTCAGGTTTCTGAAGAGCAAGCTAAGGCAGACCTTAACGGTATGCCAAAACAAACTCACACCCTTTCTCGCGTTGATCATTTGAAAGAATGTCCGAAAGTGTTGAAGAAATTTAACCTTGAGGCTTCGGCATTATTCAAATTTGATCGTTCAGATTACGCCAATATGCTTCCTAAAGGTAAACAAGAAATTGTCGCTATTGCAAAAGAGATTAAGCAAATGCCAGATAAAATTGGCGATGTTACAGTAATTGGTTATACCGATCCTGAAGGAAATGCAAATTATAACCAAAAACTTTCGGTTAAACGTGCAGAAACGGTGAAAAAAGCATTGGTATCGGAAGGGGTTAATGCGAGTTTCGTTAAGTTTGAAGGTCGAGGTGAAAGCCAGCCGTTAGTCGCTGATTGTAAAGTTCGTTATCCAAAGAATACGATTGCTCGTAGAGCCTGTGATCAGCCGAATCGTCGTGTAAGTATTGTTGTACACGGGGATAAGTAGTAAGGAAAAGGTAAAATATTATGGCTAGAAATATAACATTAAAGATTAATAGTGCTAAAGAAACGCTTGAAACAGTTAATTTAAAGGCTGGAGCAGGAAAAGTAACAACGGTTTCCGCACAAAGTAAAGTGAATTATCAGTTAATTGATAATAAGACGGGCTTTGCTCCGGAAAATATTATGATTAAACGTGATGGTAAAGATTTGAAAATCGCGTTTGAAGGATCAAAAATTGAAAATCCTGATTTAATTATTAGTAATTATTATGATGAAGAAGTTGGGGCATATAAAGATAGCCTACTTGTAGGTACTTACGAAAATGGTGAGGTTTACCCTTATGTCCCAGAAAGTACATTACAAGCAGATGCTGTAACTGAGTTGGATGATCAGGTTTCTGCGGGTCAAGCATTGGGTGGAGAACCAATTGGTGCGTTTTGGGCTTTTAATCCATTGTGGTTGCTCGCGTTACTTCCACTTTTCTTTGTGGGAGCAGTTAAAGGTGGGCATAGTAGTGGAAATAACGACACAGATACCATTGCTCCAGCCGCCCCAGATGTAGAAGCGCAAGAGGATGGCTCAGTCACGATCACCCCACCATCAGAGGAAGACACCAAAGAAGTGGAAACCCGCTATACAGATGAAGAGGGTAATCCACATACGGTGGTAACGGAAAAAGATGAAGATGGCAACTGGAGCGTGAAAAACCCTGATGAAAATCCAGGTGTTACGGTCGATCCAGAAACCGGTGTGGTGACTATTCCAGAAGACAAAGTGAAAGACGGGTCTGAGGTCGTATCGAAAGCCAAAGACGAGGCAGGAAATGAAAGCCCAGCAGATAAAGATACGGCAAAAGATGTGACCCCAACAGGTAAGCCAGATGTAGAAGCCCAAGAGGATGGTTCAGTCACAATCACCCCACCATCAGAGGAAGACACCAAAGAAGTGGAAACCCGCTATACAGATGAAGAGGGGAATCCACATACGGTGGTAACGGAAAAAGATGAGGACGGCAACTGGAGCGTGAAAAACCCAGATGAAAATCCGGGTGTTACGGTCGATCCAGAAACCGGTGTGGTGACAATTCCAGAAGATAAAGTGAAAGACGGGTCTGAGGTCGTATCGAAAGCCAAAGACGAGGCAGGAAATGAAAGCCCAGCAGATAAAGACACGGCAAAAGATGTGACATCACCAACCGCCCCAGATGTAGAAGCGCAAGAGGATGGCTCAGTCACAATCACCCCACCATCAGAGGAAGACACCAAAGAAGTGGAAACCCGCTATACAGATGAAGAGGGTAATCCACATACGGTGGTAACGGAAAAAGATGAAGACGGCAACTGGAGCGTGAAAAACCCAGAGGAAAATCCGGGTGTTACGGTCGATCCAGAAACCGGTGTGGTCACAATTCCAGAAGATAAAGTGAAAGACGGGTCAGAGGTCGTATCGAAAGCCAAAGACGAGGCAGGAAATGAAAGCCCAGCAGATAAAGATACGGCAAAAGATGTGACCCCAACAGGTAAGCCAGATGTAGAAGCCCAAGAGGATGGTTCAGTCACAATCACCCCACCATCAGAGGAAGACACCAAAGAAGTGGAAACCCGCTATACAGATGAAGAGGGGAATCCACATACGGTGGTAACGGAAAAAGATGAGGACGGCAACTGGAGCGTGAAAAACCCAGATGAAAATCCGGGTGTTACGGTCGATCCAGAAACCGGTGTGGTGACAATTCCAGAAGATAAAGTGAAAGACGGGTCTGAGGTCGTATCGAAAGCCAAAGACGAGGCAGGAAATGAAAGCCCAGCAGATAAAGACACGGCAAAAGATGTGACATCACCAACCGCCCCAGATGTAGAAGCGCAAGAGGATGGCTCAGTCACAATCACCCCACCATCAGAGGAAGACACCAAAGAAGTGGAAACCCGCTATACAGATGAAGAGGGTAATCCACATACGGTGGTAACGGAAAAAGATGAAGACGGCAACTGGAGCGTGAAAAACCCAGAGGAAAATCCGGGTGTTACGGTCGATCCAGAAACCGGTGTGGTGACAATTCCAGAAGACAAAGTGAAAGACGGGTCTGAGGTCGTATCGAAAGCCAAAGACGAGGCAGGAAATGAAAGCCCAGTAGATAAAGATACGGCAAAAGATGTGACCCCAACAGGTAAGCCAGATGTAGAAGCCCAAGAGGATGGCTCAGTCACAATCACCCCACCATCAGAGGAAGACACCAAAGAAGTGGAAACCCGCTATACAGATGAAGAGGGTAATCCACATACGGTGGTAACGGAAAAAGGTGAAGACGGCAACTGGAGCGTGAAAAACCCAGATGAAAATCCGGGTGTTACGGTCGATCCAGAAACCGGTGTGGTGACAATTCCAGAAGACAAAGTGAAAGACGGGTCTGAGGTCGTATCGAAAGCCAAAGACGAGGCAGGAAATGAAAGCCCGGCAGATAAAGACACGGCAAAAGATGTGACCCCAACAGGTAAGCCAGATGTAGAAGCGCAAGAGGATGGCTCAGTCACAATCACCCCACCATCAGAGGAAGACACCAAAGAAGTGGAAACCCGCTATACAGATGAAGAGGGTAATCCACATACGGTGGTAACGGAAAAAGATGAAGACGGCAACTGGAGCGTGAAAAACCCAGATGAAAATCCGGGTGTTACGGTCGATCCAGAAACCGGTGTGGTGACTATTCCAGAAGACAAAGTGAAAGACGGGTCTGAGGTCGTATCGAAAGCCAAAGACGAGGCAGGAAATGAAAGCCCAGCAGATAAAGATACGGCAAAAGATGTGACCCCAACAGGTAAGCCAGATGTAGAAGCCCAAGAGGATGGTTCAGTCACAATCACCCCACCATCAGAGGAAGACACCAAAGAAGTGGAAACCCGCTATACAGATGAAGAGGGTAATCCACATACGGTGGTAACGGAAAAAGATGAGGACGGCAACTGGAGCGTGAAAAACCCAGAGGAAAATCCAGGTGTTACGGTCGATCCAGAAACCGGTGTGGTGACAATTCCAGAAGACAAAGTGAAAGACGGGTCTGAGGTCGTATCGAAAGCCAAAGACGAGGCAGGAAATGAAAGCCCAGCAGATAAAGACACGGCAAAAGATGTGACATCACCAACCGCCCCAGATGTAGAAGCCCAAGAGGATGGTTCAGTCACAATCACCCCACCATCAGAGGAAGACACCAAAGAAGTGGAAACCCGCTATACAGATGAAGAGGGTAATCCACATACGGTGGTAACGGAAAAAGATGAAGACGGCAACTGGAGCGTGAAAAATCCTGATGAAAATCCAGGTGTTACGGTCGATCCAGAAACCGGTGTGGTGACAATTCCAGCAGATAAAGTTCAAGATGGTTCAGAAATAGTATCGAAAGCTAAAGATGGCTCAGGTAATATCAGTCCAGAGGATAAAGATATTGCTAAAGGTATAGATGATGCCGATGCAGACGCTGATGCGGATGCTGACGCCGATGCTGACGCCGATGCAGACGCTGATGCGGATGCTGACGCCGATGCCGATGCCGATGCGGATGCTGATGCAGATGCTGACGCTGACGCAGATGCCGACGCGGATGCTGACGCCGATGCTGACGCCGATGCGGATGCCGACGCGGATGCTGATGCTGATGCCGATGCCGACGCTGATGCGGATGCCGATGCAGACGCAGATGCTGATGCTGACGCGGATGCCGATGCGGATGCAGACGCTGATGCTGATGCTGACGCGGATGCCGATGCGGATGCTGACGCGGATGCCGATGCAGACGCCGATGCGGATGCTGACGCAGATGCGGATGCTGACGCAGATGCGGATGCTGACGCTGATGCAGACGCCGATGCAGATGCCGACGCGGATGCTGATGCTGATGCCGATGCAGATGCTGACGCCGATGCGGATGCTGACGCTGATGCAGATGCAGATGCTGACGCCGATGCGGATGCTGACGCCGATGCTGATGCAGACGCAGATGCGGATGCTGACGCTGATGCAGACGCCGATGCAGATGCCGACGCTGATGCCGATGCGGATGCTGACGCTGATGCAGATGCGGATGCTGACGCCGATGCGGATGCGGATGCTGATGCCGACGCTGATGCTGATGTAAATGAAGATCCTATAGCTGAACCAGATACCGCGAAAGGCAGCAACGATGCGCCGGCGACAGGTAACGTGCTAGAGAATGACCGTGATCCAAATGGAGACCCATTAACGGTAACGGGCGTGAAAGTCGATACTAATGGTGATGGTCAAGCAGATGACATTCCAGTTGGCACAGAAACGACCTTGACGGACAACACAGGTAAAGAAATCGGTAAAGTGTTGGTGAATAAAGACGGTACTTATACGGTTACACCAGCAGAGAACTATACCGGTGAGTTACCACAAATTACTTACACGGTGTCTGATGGTAAAGGTGGTGAAGCGTCTTCGACCTTAACGGTCACCAATGGTAATGAAAATGCCGCTCCAGAAGCCGCCGCAGATACCGCGACAGGCAGCAGCGATGCGCCAGCGACAGGTAACGTGCTAGAGAATGACCGTGATCCAAATGGAGACCCATTAACGGTAACGGGCGTGAAAGTCGATACCAATGGCGATGGTCAACCAGATGACATCAATGTAGGAGAAGAAACAA
>NZ_JAKKOE010000002.1:0-394855 GCF_026226845.1 Avibacterium sp. 20-129
ATTTGGAGGGAATAAAAGCAGATAAGCATCACTGAGAATGAATAGCTTATATTCTTAAGAAAGAATATCAAAATCGCTCAAATAAGTCATATTTGAGCGATTTTGTAAGTGCAGTGCTTTTTTCATTCATTATTTATTCGCCAAAATCACCGCTCTTTTTGGGGCAGGATAGCCTTCAATCGTTTTGCTGTGATCTTGTGGATCAAGGAAATCAATCAGGCTTTCGTTTTCTAGCCATTCGGTTTTACGTTGTTCTTCAAGGCGGGTTACAGCCACATCAACACAACGCACATTGTGAAATCCACTCTTTTCTAGCCATAAAATCAAAGCATTGACAGAAGGAATAAAATAGACGTTTTTCATTTTTGCGTAACGATCTTGCGGTACAAGTACGGTGTTTTCATCACCATCAATGACTAACGTTTCAAGTACTAATTCCCCACCTGCCCTTAGCTGATTTTTCAATTGAGCGAAATGCTCAAAAGGGGATTTGCGATGATACAACACCCCCATTGAAAACACGGTATCAAATACCCCTAAAGGTTGCATTTGTTCAATACCAAGGGGAATTAAATTGGCTCGGCGATCATTATTTAACAATTTACGCACCGCCTCAAATTGGCATAAAAAGAGTTCTGTTGGATCAATGCCTACCACCATTTTGGCACCTTCGCCTAGCATTCGCCACATATGATAGCCACTGCCACAGCCCACATCTAAAATTAAGCGATCTTTTAATGGTGTAAGATGAGGTAGTACGCGATCCCATTTGAAATCAGAACGCCATTCGCAATCAATATGAATACCAAAAAGGTGATAAGGCCCTTTGCGCCAAGGCATTAATTGCTTAAGATGATACACAATGCGCTGACGTTCACCTGCATTTAGTTCAATCTCACTTTCAGATTGCACCGCATTTTTTAAATTAATTTGGTTGGCGTGTAAATTAGGTAGAAAGTCCACAATTTTTGCCCACTTGGTGTAATCGCCGTGGGTTTGTTTTTCCCATTGTTTAAGTTGAGCGGGGAGCGTTTCAAGCCAAGCTGAAAGTGGGCTTGTGGCAATTTGTTGATAAAAAGGACGAAAATCGATCATAATTTATAAACGGAACATTCCAAAAGAAAAGGTTAAAATTTGAGAAAGGTCATATTTTACCTGATTTGGTACTGTTATTCTATTTCCCTTTTCGTTAGACTAGCCAACAGAAAAACAAGCAAACAAGATTAATATGGAAACCGTAGAATTATTAGTTAATGTAACGCCGAGTGAAACGCGTATTGCCCTTGTAGATACAGGAATTTTGAAAGAAGTGCATATAGAACGGCAAGCTAAACGTGGCATTGTTGGCAATATTTATAAAGGTCGTGTAACCCGAGTATTGCCGGGAATGCAATCGGCTTTTGTGGATATTGGTTTGGAAAAGGCAGCCTTTTTGCACGCCTCTGACATTGTTTCACACACAGAATGTGTGGATGAAAACGAGAAAAAACAGTTTATCGTGAAAGATATTGCAGAGCTAGTGCGTGAAGGGCAAGATATTGTGGTGCAGGTGGTGAAAGATCCTCTTGGCACAAAAGGAGCAAGACTGACTACAGATATTACTCTGCCTTCTCGCTACCTCGTGTTTATGCCAGAAAACAGCCACGTTGGCGTGTCGCAACGTATTGAAAGTGAAGAGGAACGTGCGCGATTAAAAGATTTAGTATTGCCTTTTTGTGATGAATTAGGTGGTTTTATTATCCGTACCGCGGCGGAAGGCGCAAAGGAAGAAGAACTCTTACAAGATGCAGAATTTTTAAAACGCTTATGGCGTAAAGTAATGGAACGCCGTGCAAAATATCCAACACGTTCAATGCTTTATGGCGAACTTGCGCTTCCGCAACGTATTTTGCGCGATTTTATCGGCGTCGATCTAGAAAAAATCCGCATTGATTCTAATCTTTGTTTCAATGAAGTGAAAGAATTTACCGAAGAATTTATCCCGAGTTTAACAGAAAAATTAGTACTTCATTCTGGCAATCAACCACTATTTGATGTGTATGGAGTAGAAAATGCCATTCATACCGCATTAGATAAGCGCGTTAATTTGAAATCGGGCGGTTATCTTATCATTGAGCAAACGGAAGCAATGACCACCATTGATATTAATACGGGGGCATTCGTAGGGCATCGTAACCTTGAAGAAACGATTTTTAATACCAATATTGAAGCAACCAAAGCGATCGCCCAACAGCTTCAACTGCGCAATCTGGGGGGCATTATCATCATTGATTTTATTGATATGCAGTCAGAAGAGCATCAAACTCGTGTATTGGAATCGTTGCAAGAAGCCTTAGCGAAAGATCGCGTCAAAACCAGTGTAAATGGTTTTACTCAGCTCGGTTTAGTGGAAATGACACGCAAACGAACTCGTGAGAGCCTAGAACACGTTTTATGTGATGAATGTCCCGAATGTAGCGGACGTGGACGAGTGAAAACCGTAGAAACCATTTGTTACGAAATTATGCGTGAAATTATCCGCGTGCATCATCTTTTTGATAGCGAAAAATTTGTCGTATATGCCTCAAGAGCGGTTGCAGATTATTTAATCAATGAAGAAAGCCACGGATTAATTGCAGAATTAGAAGTCTTTTTGGGTAAACAAATTCAAATTAAGACCGAGGTTTTTTACCATCAGGAACAATTTGATGTTGTGGTAATGTAAAACTTCACTAAAAAGCACCGCACTTTGCTTATGAAGTGGGTCTGAATATTAGAATTTTTTTCAACACAATGGCGCTCAGTTTTGTCCGCCCTATCTTTATAAGAGAAAACAATGCTAAACAAAGTAACCCAATCCCTACTTACGCCAAGCCAGTTGGCGACGCAAGATTTAATAAATGTCTTTAACCTTATGGATCACCGCAATATTGATTATGCCGATTTATATTTCCAACTTAGCCAAGATGAAAGCTGGGTGTTAGAAGACGGTATTATTAAAGAAGGCGGTTTTCATATTGATCGCGGGGTAGGCGTGCGTGCAGTAAGTGGCGAGAAAACAGGTTTTGCCTATGCCGATCAAATTAACTTAGCAAGTTTACAACAATGTGCCAACGCAGTGAAAGGCATCGCTCAGCCTATGCAGCAAAGTTTTATTTTGCCACAGCCGTTTATGCCAGTTTCTGCAGTGCAGCGTTATGCAGCGATTAATCCACTGGAAAGCCTAAGCAAAGAAAAGAAAATTGAATTATTGCATCTGGTGGATCGCACTGCGCGTTCGGCTGATCAGCGCGTCACCAAAGTTTCCGCTAGTTTAAGTGCCATTTATGAAGAAGTGCTTATTGCCGCAACAGATAGCACATTAGCAGCGGATATTCGCCCTTTAGTGCGTTTGTCTATTTCTGTATTAGTTGAAGAAAATGGCAAGCGTGAACGTGGTAGTGCAGGTTGTGGGGGGCGTTTTGGGTTAGATTGGTTTTTTGAGATAGATAACGGCGAAATGCGTGCAGTGGCCTTTGCAAAAGAGGCAGTCCGTCAAGCCTTAGTCAATCTTAACGCCATTCCAGCCCCCGCTGGATTGATGCCCGTTGTGCTTGGCGCTGGTTGGCCCGGTGTGCTATTGCACGAAGCGGTCGGACACGGTTTAGAAGGCGATTTCAATCGAAAAGAAAGCTCTTTGTTTACTGGAAAAATTGGTGAATTAGTCACTTCCCCACTTTGCACCATTGTTGATGATGGTACATTGCCCAATCGCCGAGGTTCGCTGACCATTGATGATGAGGGGGTGCCGAGCAAATGTAACGTATTGATTAAAGAGGGAATTTTGCAAGGCTATATGCAAGATAAAATGAATGCGCGTTTAATGGGCGTTGCCCCTACGGGCAATGGTCGCCGTGAAAGTTATGCCCATTTACCTATGCCAAGAATGACCAACACTTATATGCTAGCTGGTAAAAGTAAATTTGATGATCTTATAGCTTCCGTAGATCGTGGGATTTTTGCACCGCACTTTGGTGGAGGGCAAGTGGATATCACTTCAGGAAAATTTGTGTTCTCAACTTCAGAAGCTTATTTGATCGAAAATGGCAAAATTACGAAACCCGTAAAAGGGGCAACCCTAATTGGTAGTGGTATTGATGTGATGCAAAATATTTCAATGGTCGCCGACAGCGTAGAAATTGACCACGGCATTGGCGTATGTGGAAAAGAGGGGCAAAGTGTTCCTGTTGGGGTTGGTCAGCCCGCATTAAAAATCGAACAAATTACGGTGGGGGGAACGAACTAACGCCTTTGTGGTAAAAAACCTAGCAATAATGCTAGGTTTTTTTATTGACTATTTATTAACGTTAAATGCTTCTAAGGCTCTTAATGAATAAGTATAAGCTGCACCCGCGTTAAGGGCGATGGCGGTGGCTAATGCTGCAGCAACTTCTTCTTCCGTCGCACCTGCTTTGACTGCTTCATCTGCGTGTACTGCAATGCAACTTTCGCAACGTGTGGTAACAGCAACAGCAAGGGCGATGAGTTCACGTGTTTTAGCATCTAATGCTGAGGCTTCCATTGCACTTGATAATGCACCGTATGCCTGTAACATTTTCGGATATTTTTTACCAAGTTCGCCGAAAGATTGCTTAACGTGGGTCTTTTCTTGTTTCCAGTCTTTAAACATTGTTTACTCCTATTTAATCAAATCATCTCTGTTTAGTTTGTATTATTATGAGATGATTTATTCGGTCTATCTTGTAAAATCATCTCAATTTGTGGTTAAAAAGTCTAACAAAATACTTTATGATGATTGCTTAATAATAGTGAGGTAAAAATATTGGATATTTTAGATCATTTAATTGAGTTGGCGCAGATTAAAGGGGAAATTCATACCCATTGTTTATTTCAAGGTGAGTGGCAATCAGTTCAGCCAAGTGCGGCACAAAATATGGGCGTTTTCCATATTATCGTGCAGGGCGAATGTGAAGTGATTGTAAATAAAGAAAAAATTTTCCTAAAAGCCGGGGATATTTTCTTTTTACCGGAGGGTGATTTGCACTATATTCAAAGCCGACAATTTGCAGAAAAGACACCAGCGTCAATTGAAAAGCGTGAAAATGGCTTATTTCAAAGGGCAAGTAATGGCTTAGATAAAAGTGATTTTGAAATGTTCTGTGGGGCGTTTTATTATGATAAACAGTCTATTTTATTCAAAATTCTGCCGCATATTTTGCATTTTTCGATATATCAAACACCAATTGAACAACTTATGGCATTATTCCGTTTTGAGGCAGAAGGGGAAACACAATTTGCTGGCAGATCGATTATTAATGCCCTTTCATCCGTGCTGTTTTCTTACATTTTACGCGATTATGTTGAAAAACACGAAAGCAAAATGGGGCTACTTGCGGTATTGCAAGATAAACGTTTATCCGTCGCGGTGCGTGCAATTTTGCAGCAGCCTGAGCAGAATTGGAATATGGGAAATCTTGCGAAAATTGCGAATATGTCGCGCGCCAATTTTATTCGCGTTTTTCAAAAGAAAATGGCGATTACGCCGGGAAAATTTCTGGCTCAAGTTCGTATGCAACAGGCATCAATGTTACTCAAAACGACGCAGAAAAACATTCTGACTATTGCTTTAGAGATAGGCTATCAGTCAGAGGCTTATTTTAGTCGCGTCTTCAAGCAATATTATGGCATTTCGCCAAATCAATATCGTAAACAAGGAGAAACGAATGGCTGATCCACATATTCAATCATCGATGGATTGGTGTGATTATTTTACGGTCATCATTTATCGTTGCGGTTTTGTCTTAGCAGCAATAATGACGGCACTGTTACCTTATTTTCCAGAAATTGCCTATTTAGGCTTACTCTGTGCGGCGTTATGTTGTGCCTCATCATTGCATATCTATCTGAAAAATATCCGTTTTCTATTGCAATTTGCCACTTGGACAGCATTGTTATGCCATTTAGTTGGAATGCCACAATTAGCAATAGGCGGCGCGTTGCTGACACTGGGTGGGTTGTCATTTAAAGAGTATTTTTGTTTTCGTATTTTTGGATTAAATTTGCAACCTCTCTTTCTCGCTTTATTGTGGCTTGCGGAAGTCTTAAATTATTCCTTACTTCTCAATGGGTTATCAGTGATTTCTGCATTACTTTTTGCACTGCTTGCCATTCAAAAATGGCGAATGCCATTACATTTTGATATTGGGGATAAGACTAAATATCAAATTTAATCGTCGGCAACATCAAAGCAGCGAGAAATTTTATTTGCCAAGAGATGATTGTCTTGTCTGATTTCGCATTATAGAATTGAGAAACCTCATTCTTGCTTTTATAAAAGCAGGATTTTATTGATATTTTTATGAATAGGATAAAACCGTGATTTCACCTGAAAGCCAAGTGCTAGAACGCCATCTTTCTTTATTTGAAAATCGAAATGTATTATTTACTGGGGCGTTGAATGATGATTTTCCACAACAATTATGCAACAGCGCAAAATCGGTACATTGTTGGACGTGGTATTTTGATTATGCAAAAGACAAAAGTGCGGTGGATTTTTCCGTCGATTTTATACCGACTGCGGATCTTATTGTTTATTACTGGACAAAAAACAAACAAGAAAATCAGTTGCAATTAATGCAGCTTTTATCACAATGCTCACCTGAGCAAGAAGTATTGATTATTGGTGAAAACCGTAGCGGTGTGCGTTCAGCGGAAAAAATGCTTTCTCCGTTTGGTGAAATTGGCAAGATTGATAGTGCAAGACGTTGTGGGCTTTATCATTTTTGTTTGAAAAAACCACCGCACTTTGATTTAGCGAAATATTGGAAATCCTACCAGCACGCTCAATTGGGCGATCTGACCATTTTCAGTTTACCCGGGGTGTTTAGTGCAACGGAGTTAGATGTGGGAACGGCGTTATTGATTTCTACATTAGATCACCCAATTAAAGGTCGTGTGCTAGATATGGGCTGTGGAGCAGGGGTAATCGGGAGCTATATTAAGCAGCATAATCCAACGGTTGCACTGACAATGACGGACATTCACGCTTTAGCGGTTGCTTCAGCCCAGCGGACTTTCTTAGAAAATAATTTGCAGGCAGAGATTTTTGCAAGTGATGTCTTTTCTCAAATTGAAGGAAAATTTGATTTGATCATTTCTAATCCGCCTTTCCACGATGGGGTGGATACCGCATTTCGTGCCGTGTCAGAACTTATTTCACAAGCTAAATGGCATTTAAACGAAGGGGGAGAGCTGCGTATTGTGGCAAATGCTTTCTTACCTTATGCGGATTTATTGGATCAGCATTTTGGTTCGCATCAAGTGTTAGCCAAAACGAATAAATTTAAAGTTTATTCTGTTTATTATTAAGATAAAGTGCGGTAGAAAAATTTTAAATTTTCTACCGCACTTTGGTTTTGTGAGTGATTCCTTGCGCTACGTTTCTTTTTTCAGTAAGAACACGCCATAGTCAGCAAAATGAACATAGGCTTGGCTGATGGTGGGATCAAAACTATCTGGCTGGCAATTAATGAGTAACGGTTTCTCGCCCCATTGTGCGACAATTTCCCAGTGATTGCCCATATACACCGCACTTTGAATTTCACAGCGTTGTGTTGCCTCTCCTTGTTGCGAAAGACGTACCGCTTCAGGGCGAATACCGACTAAGCATTCCCCGTCTGCTAAACCGAAAGATTGCACATTGGGTAAGGAAAATGCATATTGATTGACGGTGATTGTGCCGTTTTCAAGTTTTCCGTCAAAAATGCTACTTTCCCCCATAAAATTCGCTAAAAATAATGAGTTAGGGTGTTGATAAAGTTCTTTCGCAGACGCTTTTTGCATAATTTTCCCCTTGTGCATTACGATCACTTCATCAGACACCGCAAAAGCTTCGCTTTGATCGTGAGTCACATAAAGGGAGGTAATGCCAAGGCGTTGTTGTAGTTCGCGGATTTTTTCACGCATACTACGGCGTAAATTCGCATCAAGATTGCTCAGTGGTTCATCAAATAATAGCACTTTCGGCTTTAATACGAGGGCGCGAGCTAAGGCAACGCGTTGCTGCTGACCGCCCGAGATTTGATCCACATAACGATCTTCAAAGCCGGCTAAATCGACCAATTCCAACGCTTCTTTAACACGTTGTTTGCGCTCAGCCGATCCAACGCCTTGCATACGCAAACCGTAGCCCACATTATCGCCAATAGACATATGCGGGAACAGCGCATAGGATTGAAACACGATACAAATATCACGATTTTGAATGGAAGATTTGGTTACATCTTCGCCATCAATAAAAATCTGCCCTGAGGTTGGGCTTTCCAACCCCGCGACAAGGCGCAGCACAGTGGTTTTGCCGCAGCCAGAAGGCCCAAGTAAGGTAACCATTGAGCCTTGTTTTATGGAAAGATTAAGATCATCGATCACCACCGCGTTACCAAAGGATTTGGTGACATTTTTTAATACTAAAAAATCATTATTCTTCATTTTGACAACCTAATTAATTCATTTTTTTCGCTTTAGAACGTGCAATGCGTGTATCGCCCACTAACCAATCAAATAACAAGATAATCGCCATCATTACTACGATTAAAATTGAGCCATAAGCAATGGCCACACCGTATTCACCATCTTCTACACGGTTCAAAATATAAGAGGTCGCCACTCTTGTATCTGCGGTCACTAAAAATACGATCGCACTGACTGTGGTCATTGCTCGTACGAAACTCGTTACTAATGCAGATAATAAGGCGGGTTTAAGTAACGGAAAGACAATATACCAAATGGTTTTTAATGAGCTTCCTTTTAAGGAAAGTGATGCTTCATCAAGGGATTTATCAAGCTGTCCTAAACCTGCCACAGCGGCGCGCATACCTACAGGCATATTACGCATAACCATTGATAGTACAATGATAATGCTCGTTCCTGTAAGGTAAATTGGGGCATTGTTAAAGGCAAGAATATAGGAAACCCCTGCCACGGTTCCGGGAACGGCAAAACAAAGTAAGGTTAAAAACTCAAGGGTTTTCTTACCTTTAAAATCACGGCGTACCGTAATGTAGGCAATCAGCAAACCAAAAATTGCGGTGATTGGGGCTGCGGTGGCGGCAAAAATCACTGTATGAATAAGTGATGGCCAAGCACCGTCACTAAAGCCTTGTCCAAACAAGGTGAGATAGTGTTTAAAGGTGAAGGTGTAATCCACTCCCCAGTTCATTGTGAAACTGCCGTAGAAAATACTGCCGTATAACACTGCATTAAACAGTACCCAGAAAGCAAGGGTAAAAATAATGAAAAATTTCATCGCACTCGGTAAATCTTGCACATCGCCACGATAAGATTTACCCGAAACCGTAACGTATGAACGATTACCTATCCACAAATATTGGATAATAAAAATACCTAAGGAAAAAATTAATAAGAGACTTCCTAAAGTACTCGCTGAAGCATAATCTAACTGTGAACCTGCAATATAGAAATAAATTTGTGAAGAAATCACATCAAAACTACCGCCTAATACAAGTGGGGTACTAAAATCAGCCAAGGATTGGATCGCGACCACTAAAAACGCATTGGCGAGTGCAGGTTTGAGTAGAGGAAAAATAATATTAAAAAAGGCTTGGTAGCGATTCGAGCGTAGCGTGTAAGCTGCCTCTTCAATAGAGGGATGAATAGATTTTAGCGCGCCTTCTAAAATCATAAATGCCATAGGTGTCAGCGCGAGGGTGTGAGCAATGATAATCCCGGTAAACCCATATAACCAGTTGCTACTAAAGCCAAAATATTCTACCAAAAATTCAGTCACATAACCTGAACGCCCAAGCATTAAGGTTACGCCTAACCCTACCACGAAAGGCGGGGTAACAATAGGTAAAATGGAGAAAATTTTTCCGATGACTGCGGTGCGTTTCGCAATACGTGTCGTATAAAGAGCGAAAATTAAACCAAATAATGTCGCTAAAATCCCCACCGTGATTGCCACACTGAGCGAGTTACCGATAATCCGAATAATATAAGGTTTTTCGATAATGCTGATCACTTGACTTGGCACAAAGTCCCCATTGTCATAAAACATTGAGACAAAAATTGCCAAAGTTGGATAAACAATAAAAAAGAAAATCAGCAAGACAATGCTAATTAGCGAGGCGATGATAAATTTATCCCCTTGCATCACCTTCATTTTTGCTAAACCCTGCGTTGCAAGAGCAATCAGGCTTAGAATTAGAATAAAAATAGCATAGCCGAGATTGAATTTTTCTATGGTGGCAGAAATAAATACGAACAGGAAAATCACTAAAACTGCTATAAATTCGGCAATGCCCTGTTGCCGTTCGCCTTTTCCTTTGAAAACAGCTGAAAAGATGGGTACGAATGCTAATGATGCAAACCAAAACCAACTTAAATTAAAGCTTGCCCAGCCCATTGCTTCATAAATTTCATCCGCAGTAGATTCTGCTAAGCCATAATACAACGCCATCGAAGGCAAGCAGATAAAACCCAACAGCGCTAGCAAAATCCAAAATAGGCTACAATTAAACATCTGTGACAGCTTTTTCATAACATCTCCGTGAAACACCTATTACTTCGCCAATTTTACTTCATTTACCCATCTGTCAATGAGATGACGACGTGTTTCGTTTGAACCAAATTTATCAAAATTATAATCGATCAAATTCAAATCAGCAGGTTTAAGTGCATAAGGTGAAGGTTCTGCATTAATGTTTGTCGCAACGTGATGAGATTGGGCTTCTTTCCAAGATAATTCTTGCGCCTCTTTTGACATTACCCAATCAGCAAATCGTTGTGCATTTTTTAGGTTACGTGCATTTTTGATAATACTTACACCCCCTAACTCATAGCCCGTTCCTTCGCAAGGTACGATCAGTTCAATTGGCGCACCTTGTTGTTTTTCAAAAGAATAATTTTGTAAAAAACCAATACCAATCGCGGTTTCACCTCTTGCCGTATTGCGTGAAGGGGCTGTCCCTGCTTTTGGATATTGTGAAATATTTTGATGGATTTGTTTGAGGTAATCAAAGGCTTTATCTTCTCCCCAAAGCTGTGTAAAAGTCGCTATTGCCGTATAAGCCGTGCCAGAGCTTTGTGGATCAGCAATTTGCACTTCATTTTTTAGGCGAGGATCTAATAGGTCTTTCCAACACTTTGGTATTTCTGTGATGCCTAGTTTTTTCAAACGTTCTGTATTAACGCCAAAACCTAAAACCCCCATATAAATAATAGAACTTTTTCCATTCCCAAGTTTTTGGAATTGTGTCATTACTTCATTGCGTTTTGGAAAATCATAAGACGCAATTAAGCCCAACTCTCCCGCTTGGAGGTGTGTATCAAAAGGGCCACCAACCCAAACATCGGCTTGAGGATTATTTTTTTCAGCCTCCATTTTGGCAAGCGTGCTACCAGAGCTATTGCGAATAAAAGAAGTTTTTACCTTATATTTCTGCGCAAATCCTTGCACCGCTTTTTCGCATACAATATTTTGTGCGCTACAATAAACCACTAAGCGCCCCTCAGCAAAAGCCCGATTAGAAAGACTTAATCCTGCTAGTAATAGACTAGACAAAATTAGATTGGACGTTACTTTTTTCATTACCCACCTCACTATGCTAAGGCTAAATTACTGCGCTAATTTCACTTCATTCACCCATTTGTTAATTAGGCGTTTGCGTTCTTCGGAGGCACCGTATTTTTCAAAATCATAATTGATTAAATTAAGTTTAGTTGGATCAAACGCCGTAGGGGATTGTTCTGCGGTGATATTCGTGAGGGTTTGGAAAGCACGCCCTTTTTTCCAGGCTAATTCTTGACCTTCTTTCGACAAGGCCCAATCCACAAATAATTTGGCGTTATCCAAGTTGCGCGCACCTTTTAAGATACTCACACCGCCTAGTTCGTAACCTGTTCCTTCGCAAGGGACAACTAATTCAATTGGCGCACCTTGTTGTTTTTCAAGGGCATAGTCGTGTAAGAATCCTATCCCTACGGTGGTTTCGCCTCTTGCCGTATTGCGTGAAGGTGTGATGCCCGATTTGGTATATTGGGAGATGTTCGGATGAAGTTGTTTAAAGAAATTGAAAGTTTGATCTTCTCCCCATAATTGTACAAAGGTCGCAATTGCTGTGTAAGCTGTACCTGAGCTTTGTGGGTCAGCTACTTGAATTTCACCTTTTAAGCGAGGATCGGTCAAGTCTTTCCAGCATTTAGGGACATCTTTGATGCCTAATTTTTTCAAGCGTTCAGTATTCACACCAAAACCTAAAATACCCATATAAATCGCAGAGGTATAATTGCCTTTGACTTTCGCTGGATCTTGGAATTTTGGCATAATTTGTTCAACATTAGGTGAACGATAGGCTTCCAATAAACCAAGTTCTCCTGCTTGAGATTGCGGATCAAGGGTACCACCGTACCATACGTCAGCTTGAGGATTTTTCTTCTCGGCTTCAATTTTGGCAAAGGTGCTGCCTGAACCATTACGGATAAAAGAGGTTTTAACATCATATTTTTGACCGAAGGCTTGGGTTTCAGCCTCACACATTTCATTCGTTGCGCTACAATATACCACTAATCGTCCCTTGGCTTGTGCTTGCACACTGAATATTAAGGCTGACGTGGCAAGTGCGGTGGAAATTGCGAGAGAAATTGCTTTACCTTTCATTGTCGTACTCCTTATGGTTTGTCGAGAAAATCAGCTATCTTATTGATTAATCTTAATTAAATGCGGTTAATCCTATCTGAATGGGATAAAAAATGCTGTGAGCAATATCACAAAATAGAAGATTTCTTTCGTTTTATTTTATTAAAAGGGGGAAACTATTATCAAAAAGTGAATTTTTTCTTTATAATTCGCAAATTACTCATTCGTTTAATTGAATCCTATTATGTCAGATCAAGATTGCATTATTATTGCTATTGCAGGGGCTTCCGCATCAGGAAAAAGCCTTATTGCTTCGACCATTCATAAAGAGCTTCGTGATGAACTCAGTTGCGAAGACATCGGCATCATTTCCGAAGATAGCTACTACAAAGATCAAACCCACCTTGCTTTTGAAGAGCGCATTAAAACCAATTACGACCACCCAAATTCAATGGATCGTGATTTATTATTGCAACATTTGCGCGCATTAAAAGCAGGCAAGGCGGTAGATATTCCCGTTTATAGCTATGTGGAACACACGCGTACTGGTGAGACCACCCATTTCAAACCAAAGAAAGTGATTATTTTAGAAGGGATTTTGTTGCTCACAGATGAACGCATTCGCCAAGAGGCGAGCATTTCTGTGTTTGTCGATGCACCATTGGATATTTGCTTTATCCGCCGTTTAAAACGCGATATGGAAGAACGTGGTCGTTCTTTACAATCGGTAGTGGATCAATACCGAGCAACGGTTCGTCCAATGTTCTTGCAATTTATCGAACCGTCGAAACAATATGCGGATATTGTTGTTCCTCGTGGTGGGAAAAACCGTATTGCAATCAATATGTTAAAAGCACAGATTTTGCATCTACTGAAAGGCAAATAGGGGATAACAATGAGATTATGTGATACTGACATTGAACGTTATTTAGATCAAGGTATTATCAGCTTAACGCCACGCCCAGATAATGACAAAATCAATGGTGCAACCGTTGATGTACGCTTAGGTAATTCTTTCCGTGTATTTCGTGAGCATACAGCGCCTTATATTGATTTAAGTGGCAAAAAAGAAGAGGTTTCTGCCCAGCTTGAAGCGGTGATGAGTGATGAAATTCTCATTGATGACGGTGAGGCATTCTTTCTTCACCCGGGGGAACTTGCCCTTGCTACCACTTTTGAAGCCGTATCTTTGCCCGCAAATATTATCGGTTGGCTAGATGGACGCTCTTCCCTTGCTCGCCTAGGGTTGATGGTTCACGTTACAGCACATCGCATTGATCCGGGTTGGAATGGGCGAATCGTGTTGGAATTTTATAATTCAGGTAAATTACCTTTAGCACTGCGTCCAAAAATGGTGATTGGCGCATTAAGTTTTGAAGTGCTAAGTGGTGAGGCAGCCCGTCCTTATAATCGCCGTCAAGATGCGAAATATAAGGATCAGCAAAATGCGGTAGCCAGCCGTATTGATAAGGATAAATAAGCAATGAAAAAGAAAATAATATGGCTAATCGCACTGTTGTGTGTTGGGCTATGTTTTCTTTTTTGGCAGAAATCACGTTTAACCGCACAACTTTCTGCACAGCTTGCGCAACATCATATCCAAGTGACGAAAGTAGAAAGTCAGCTTTTCCCTACTCAATTATCCTTACATCAAGTTAAGTTTCAACAAAAAGCGCGGTGGTTTTTTTTCGAAAAAATTGTGCTTGAATTCAATCCTATCACCTTGCTTAGTGGTCAGCTTACGCTGAATGAGCTTCAGTTGCATAATGGCAAAATGGCAGGTTCTCAATGGCAAGGGCTAAATGTTAGTCTAACCCCCAGCGCACTTGCTTGGCAGGATATTTCCCATTTATTCAATGCGTTATCACAAAATGCCTCATTGAATTTAACCTCTCCTTTGCAAATGGCGTTTAGCGCACAGGCAACACGAAATGAAAGTCAACTCCATTTACAAGGAAACTTGCAACTTTCCAATAATGGCTTAACTTTTCAGCAAATTGCCGGGCTGTGGCAGTTTGAACAGCCACTTTATGGCGATGTGAATACAGTGGTATTGCAATTATCACAAGGGAATTTACACAGTGAAACCCAAAACCAAACTCAGCATTACCAACTTGATTTTACGGATCTTAGCATTAATCAAATACCATTTTCGCAGGGAAAAATTCTGCTGGAATTTCAACCGCACTTTATAAATGGCAACCTTGCCTTGTTATCACAAGGGAATATGAACTTCCAATTTAATCAAGAATCACAACGTTTGCAGTTTTCCGCACAGAATATCGCCATAGAACAATGGCTAGCATTGTTGAAATTACCCGTATTGGCAACAGGGCAAGCTCAATTAAAAGGAGAAATGGAACTGGTTGCACAGAAAATCAAAAAAGGGCAGGCGAGTTTACAGATTACCAATGGCAAAGCGAAAAATGTCAATCTGTTAGCCATCGTGGCACAACGTTTGCCGATTAATTATGATACAGAACGCTTGCAAAATATGGATTCGCCTTTTGAACTGTTGAGTACCCAATTAATCTGGGATCAGCAAACAATGCAATGGCAAAATTTACAATTACACGATGCTTATTTTCAACTGGCAGGCGAAGGGACAGTGGATCAAGTCAGCCAGCAATGCGATTTTCGCGTTAATCTCAATTTGCGTGAGAAAAAATATCAACAGATCCAACTGCCGTTACATTTCTTTGGTGATTGCTATTCGCCACAATATCACATTGAGTCCACGCAAGGATTAAAAAAACAACTTAAAGCGCTATTGAAACAACATTTTTCCCATTGAGAAAAAACCAAACTTCTATGCTAAAATAGCCCCCTTTTTTGCTAACCCCAATTAACAATGTTATCTCCCAAAATTGTTCGCCGTGTAAAATTATGGCGCGTTATTTGTATGGCGTTTTCCGCGTTTATTTTCAACACCACCGAGTTTATCCCAGTGGCACTATTATCGGATATCGCGAAAAGTTTCCAAATGCCCGTCAGCCAAACTGGGCTGATGATCACCATTTATGCGTGGATTGTTTCCCTGCTTTCCTTGCCCTTTATGTTACTAACCGCAAAGCTAGAACGGCGTAGCTTGCTGATTAAACTATTTATTCTGTTTATCTTGAGCCACATACTGTCCTGTGTGGCGTGGAATTTTCACGTATTGCTGATTTCTCGCATTGGCATTGCAATCTCTCATTCTGTGTTCTGGGCAATTACCGCCTCGCTTACAGTACGCCTTGCACCGAAAGATAAAAAAGCACAAGCGCTCGGTTTGTTAGCAATGGGCAGTGCATTAGCAATGGTGTTAGGTTTACCTTTAGGGCGTATTATTGGACAATGGCTGGGTTGGCGAACCACCTTTGGCGTGATTGGTGTGGTGGCATTTATCGTATTGATTTTTCTCTATAAATTATTACCGCACTTAGTGAGTAAAAATGCCGGTTCATTGAAAAGTGTTCCGATTTTATTTAAACGTCCACTCTTAGTCGGATTATTTGTTCTTACCGCCATTGTGATTTCAGCTCATTTCACCGCATATAGCTATGTTGAACCTTTTATGATCCAAGAAGTGACTATTGCGCCAACAGAAACGACCCTGATTTTATTGCTGTTTGGTTGTGCTGGAATGATCGCAAGTTTTTTATTTGGTCGCTTTCATCGCTTTGGACCGGCAAAATTTTTACTTATTGCAATGATAAGTCTAAGCCTTTCCTTGTTTTTATTGCTATTATTAAAACAGCATTCTGCGTTTACCTATCCATTAATTTTATTATGGGGAACAGGTATTGCAGGGATTGGATTAAGTTTACAGATCCGTATTTTACAACTTGCTCCCGATGCAACAGATGTCGCAATGGCAATATTTTCAGGGATTTATAATATCGGCATTGGTGGCGGCGCATTATTAGGGAATCAAGTGATGCAACATTTGGGATTATCTTATATCGGTGTGGTTGGCGGAATACTGGCATTATTTAGTATGCTGTTATTTTTATTTATTCATTTACGTTATCGTTATTTGCCAATCCAGATAACGCAATAATTAAGTGCGGTGGAAAAATAGCTCATTTTTCTGTAGGTAATAAAAAAGGCGATGGTTGATCGCCTTTTATTTTAACTATTTCTTTGATTTCTTTATAAATTTCATCAAACGTTTACGCTTACGCAACTGATTTGGAGTCAATTTATTGCGTTTCCCTGCAAATGGGTTACTGCCTTCTTGGAATAGTAAGCGAATTGGTGAGCCAATGATTTTTAGACTGCGACGATAATAGTTTGATAAATAACGTTTATAGCTATCTGGCAGGCGATCAATTTGGTTACCGTGTACCACAATAATTGGCGGATTATAGCCACCCGGATGAGCGTATTTTAATTTGATTCGGCGACCACTCATCATCGGCGGTTGATGTTCATCAGTTGCCATTTGTAGGATACGAGTGAGCATTGAGGTGGTCATTTTTTGCGTGGCACAAGCATAAGCCTCTTTAATGGAATCAAAGAGATTGCCCACACCGCTACCGTGTAATGCGGAAATAAAGTGAACTCTTGCAAAATCAATAAAATCTAGGCGACGATCTAATTCTGACTTTACACGATCTTTAACCTCTTGATCTAAACCGTCCCACTTGTTTACCACGATGACTAAAGAACGCCCCGCATTTAAGATGAAGCCGAGCAAGGAAAGATCTTGGTCGGAAATCCCTTCACGCGCATCAATGGTGAGTAGTACCACATTGGCTTCTTGAATTGCTTGTAAGGTTTTGATTACAGAGAATTTTTCTACCGTTAAATGCACCTTGCCCCGTTTACGTACCCCAGCGGTGTCGATGATCGTGTAATGCTGACCATCACGTTCCATCGGAATAGAAATGCTATCTCGTGTTGTACCGGGGAGATCGTAAACCACGACGCGATCTTCACCTAAAATACGGTTCGTGAGGGTGGATTTACCCACGTTAGGACGCCCTACAATAGCAATTTTGATATTTTGCTCTTGTTCGCTTTCTTCTTCCTCAAGGGCTTCATCTAAAAGCTGGCTATCTTCTTCGTTGTTGAAATCAAACTCGTGATCCCATTCATCATCTTGGTTTTCTTGGTTATTTTTCACCGCACTTTGGTTTTGCGCTGCTTCTTTTTCCGCATTCTGTTCAGCAAGGGGGGCAAGCACTTGTTCCATTAACGCGTTTACGCCACGCCCTTGTGAAGCGGCGATTTGTACAATTTCGCCTAACCCAAGCTGATAAAATTCAGCACAATGTGAATCGGCATCAATACCGTCAGTTTTATTGGCAACCAGCACGGTGGTTTTATTTTGACGTTGGCGTAAATATTGGGCGATGCCAATATCGGCAGAAGTTAGTCCAGCACGTGCATCAACAAGAAACAATACAATGTCAGCTTCTTCAATGGCAAGTAAGGATTGCTCAGCCATTTTTTCTTCAACACCTTCTTCAGTACCGTCAATACCGCCCGTATCGATCACGATAAAATCATAACCAGCAATATTGGCTTGACCATATTTACGATCGCGTGTTAACCCCGGGAAGTCGGCAACAAGGGCATCACGAGTACGTGTTAGGCGATTAAATAAGGTGGATTTCCCCACATTTGGGCGACCCACAAGGGCAACAACAGGAGTTGTCATAAAAACCTCTATCTTCGTTAGGGCAAATTTTCACGGCAAAAACAAAGTGCGGTGAAAAAATAACAAGTTTTTCGCAAAATTGGCTAATTATAGCGGATTTTACCCTGAATGAGAAATGGCTTATTGGATAGGTTAAAGGCTAACTAGAAGGAAGTATTTTTAGCAAAATGTTAAAATTTTTTGTGATCGCTGTCATAATTTCTTAACAAATATTTTACTAAATCGATTAAATCAGCATAGAATGACGACCCAGTTAAGTCATAAAATTAATTATTGATGGAGTAGTTTGTATGGCTCTTTTTTTGAGTATTTTTCCTATTGTTTTATTAATTTATTTAATGGTAAAACGTAATGCGTTGCCATCTTATGTTGCTTTGCCGTGGATTGCAGTAGTGGTATTAATTATTCAATTTATTTTCTTCGGTACAGATATTGCCATTGTGAGTGCCAATGTTACCGCGGCATTGGTGGCGGTTCAAACGCCAATTACGGTGATTTTCGGGGCGATTTTATTTAATCGTTTTTCTGAAACCTCAGGGGTAACGAATACATTACGCAAATGGTTGGGAAACATTAATCCAAATCCTGTTGCACAAATTATGATTATCGGTTGGGCATTTGCGTTTATGATTGAAGGAGCGAGTGGCTTCGGAACACCCGCTGCAATTGCCGCACCGATTTTAGTGGGATTAGGTTTTCCGCCATTAAAAGTGGCGATGTTAGCCTTAATTATGAACTCGGTTCCCGTTTCTTTTGGGGCGGTAGGTACGCCAACTTGGTTTGGATTTGGGCCTTTACACCTTAATGAAGGACAAATTTTAGAAATTGGTTCAATGTCAGCATTAATTCATTCGTTTGCGGCATTAATTATTCCATTAATGGCATTACGTTTAATTGTCGGCTGGAGTGAAATTCGTAAAAATCTTGTCTTTATTTATATCAGTATTTTTGCTTGTGTGGTGCCTTATTTCTTATTAGCACAAGTAAATTATGAATTTCCATCATTAGTGGGTGGGGCAATTGGCTTGTTGGTGTCTGTATTCGTGGCGAATAAAGGCATCGGTTTAGCAAAAGTGGAAAATAACCTTGACGACAATGCAGTAAGTATGGGGCAAGTGGTAAAAGCCTTATTGCCAACCGGGTTACTCATTGCGATTTTGATTGTAACACGTTTGCAACAATTACCATTCAAAGCAATGATGAACGATGCGACAACTTGGCTTAGCGTGCAATTAGGCTCATTAGGTTTATTTGAAATTAGCCACGGCTTGATTTTCAGCTTAAAACACATTTTTGGCACATCAGTTAATGCAAGCTATAAATTGCTTTATGTGCCAGCATTAATTCCATTTGTGGTAACCGTATTAATTTCTATCCCATTATTTTCATTGTCGGCAAGTAAAACCAAAGAGATTTTTATGGGAAGCTTAAGACAAACTCGCAATCCATTTTTAGCACTCGTTGGGGCATTAATTATGGTGAATTTAATGCTTGTGGGTGGCGATAATTCAATGGTGAAAATTATCGGTCGAAGTTTCGCTGAAGCCACAGGGGAATACTGGACATTATTTGCTTCTTACTTAGGCGCGGTAGGGGCATTCTTCTCTGGCTCAAATACGGTTTCTAACCTGACCTTTGGTAGTGTTCAACTTTCCACAGCAGAAATTACGGGCTTGTCAGCCACCCTTGTGCTTGCCTTACAATCTGTGGGCGGCGCAATGGGGAATATGGTATGTATCAATAATATCGTTGCGGTAAGCTCAGTATTAAATATTGATAAACAAGAAGGCACGATCATTAAGAAAACCATTATACCAATGATTGTTTATGGTATCATTGCCGCACTTGTTGCATTATTTATTATTCCACTTTTCTTTAACGTTTAGTGCGAATTATTACAAATCAGGCAGAGGCAACTTTGCCTGATTTCTTCATTTCTATTTGATTATGTTGGAGTAATTTATGAACGTAAATTTTTACGTTACTTGTATCGCTGATGTTGTGAAAGCCGGCGTTGCAAAAAATACAGTATTATTACTAGAAAAATTGGGCTGTCATATTGTTTTCCTTGAAAAACAAGGTTGCTGTGGACAGCCTGCGATTAACAGTGGTTATACCAAACAAGCCTTAGCAGGAATGAAAAACTTGGTAGAGACCTTTGAAGTGAATGATTACCCTATCGTTGCCCCAGCTGGATCTTGTGTTTACGCAATTAAAAATTATCCTGAATATTTTAACCGTTTTGGTGAGGTTGAGTGGGCTGAACGCGCGCAGAAAGTGTCTGATCGTTTTTATGATTTAACGGATTTTATCGTTAATAAATTAGGCGTAACCAATGTGGGTGCAAGATTAACAGGAAAAGCAGTTTATCACCCCTCTTGTAGTTTAAGCCGTAAATTAGGCATTGTGGACGAACCTTTAACCTTATTACAAAATGTGAAAGGGCTAGAATTATTGCCAATTCATAATCAAAGCACTTGTTGTGGTTTTGGTGGAACGTTTTCCGTCAAAATGGCAGAAATTTCTGGTGAAATGGTTACAGAAAAAGTGGCGCATATTACTGAGGTTGAGCCAGACTATTTAATCGGTGCAGATGTGAGTTGTTTGCTCAATATAGGCGGACGTTTAAGTCGTGAAGGCAAAAAGGTGAAAGTGATGCACATTGCTGAAGTATTAATGCAGGAGGAAAAATAAGATGTCATTAAAAACCAGTAATCTTGCATTTAAAAAACGTGTGGATAATGAAATTCACAACGACATTATGCGAAAAGCCATTGTTATGGCGCAAGAACGTATTGGCACAAATCGCCAAAAAATGGTGGACGAACTGGGTCATTGGGAAGAATGGCGTGATGAAGCAAAACATATTCGTAACCACGTTTTAGCTAATCTTGATGCTTATTTATATCAATTAAGCGAAAAAGTGAGCGAAAATGGTGGAAAAGTGTATTTTGCTGAAACGGCAGAAGACGCGACCAATTATATCCGTCAAGTTGCCCTTGAGAAAAATGCCAAGAAAATTGTCAAATCCAAATCAATGGTTACCGAAGAAATCGGTATGAATGAAGTGCTTGAAGCCGAAGGCATTAAAGTGGTGGAAACAGATTTAGGCGAATATATCCTACAAATCGCTGGAGATCGTCCTTCTCATATTGTGGTGCCAGCCATTCACAAAGATCGCCACCAAATCCGTAAAGATTTACACGAAAAATTAGGCTATGACGGGCCAGAAACGCCAGAAGCAATGACCTTATTTATTCGTGAAAAAATCCGCCAAGATTTCTTAGAGGCGGACATCGGTGTGAGTGGGTGTAACTTTGCCGTGCCAGAAACGGGCAGCCTTTGCTTGGTCACCAACGAAGGAAACTTGCGTCTTACCACCACGGTACCGAAAACGCACATTGCCGTGATGGGAATGGAACGTATTGCGCCTACCTTTGAGGAAGTGGATGTTTTAATTACAATGCTTGCCAGAAGTGCAGTCGGTGCAAAACTAACCGGCTATAACACTTGGCTAACAGGTCCGCGTCTTACGGGGGAAACAGATGGCCCTGAAGAATTCCACTTAGTTATCGTGGATAATGGCCGTTCAAAAATTCTTGAAAGTGAATTTAAAGAGGTATTACGTTGTATCCGTTGTGGAGCCTGTTTAAATACTTGCCCAGCATATCGCCAAATTGGTGGACACGGTTATGGCTCAATTTATCCGGGACCAATCGGATCAGTCATTTCCCCATTACTAGGCGGTTATGAAGATTTTAAAGAACTGCCATACGCCTGCTCGTTATGCACAGCTTGTAATTCCGTTTGCCCAGTGAAAATTCCATTGGCACAGCTTATCCTAAAACACCGTGAGCATATTGCTCAAAGTGGTATGACGCCTGCAGCAGAGCGTTTATCTATCTTTGGCTTCAATTTTGCAAATTCCCACCCAACGTTATGGAAAGTGGGCGTGAATGTTGGGGCGAAAGTTGCCAGTAAGTTCATCAAAAATGGTAAAGCACCGCTTGAATTTGGGGCATTAGCAGAATGGACAAAAGCACGCGATCTACCAAGTGCAGATGGCGAAAGTTTCCGTGAATGGTTTAACAAAAGAGAGGCAAAATAATGGACGTACAAAATAGAGAAAACTTTCTGAACAAACTTGCGGAAAAAATGGGGCGTCCACGCCAGCTTGTGCCAGAACCAATGCCTGCACCGCTGAATGATTATGCCACTACACGTTTAACTGATCTTAACCCGCAAGCTTTATGCCAAGCATTTATCGAATCAGCAAAAGCGATGATGGTTGATGTGATTGAAACAAATGAAGCAGAAATACAAAGTGCGGTGCTTTCTGTGTGTGAAAAATATGGTGGTGGGCCAGTTATTCTCACGGGAGATGAGCGTTTAGCGCAACTTGGTATTACTCAAGCGGTACAAGCACATTACGACACTACGGTCTGGCTACCACAAAATGGCGAAGAAAACCTAAAACACGCAGAACAAGCGAATATCGGTATTGCTTATGCAGAATATGGCTTAGCTGAGTCAGGGGGAATCGTGTTATTTTCAGGTAAAGATAAAGGCCGTTCAGTAAGTTTATTGCCTGAAAAATCCATTGTGGTAGTACGTAAAAGCCTTGTTTTACCTCGCGTCGCACAACTTGCTAAAATTCTGCACGACAAAGCTGTGTTAGGCGAAAGAATGCCTTCTTGTGTGAATATCATTTCAGGCCCAAGTTCCACAGCAGATATTGAGTTAGTAAAAGTGGTGGGCGTTCACGGACCGACTACCAAAGTGTATGTAGTGATTGATGATCTTGCTTAGCACTTAGTTATTTAACTTATACTGTATTAAAAGTCGAATGGATTTTCATTCGGCTTTTTTGTGTAACGTTAGTTTGAACTTTTGCGAAGACTGACTTAATAAAACTAGGCTAAAGTAAAGGGAATAGCAAGGTTTACGATAAAAAGTGCGGTGGAAAATTTGTAAAAAAAACACCGCACTTTTTTACTTAAGAATAATGGAATTAATGTGTACTCGTACTGGTTGTGGTACGGCTAGCACGTTTGCGTTCCATTTCAGTCAGTAATTTTTTACGAATACGTACTGAAGTTGGCGTTACTTCCACTAATTCATCATCATCAATAAACTCAATGGCTTGCTCAAGAGAGAAACGTACTGGTGTGGTTAAGGCGATCGCATCATCTTTTCCTGAAGCACGCATATTGGTGAGTTTCTTCCCTTGTAAGCAGTTTACTGTGAGATCGTTTGAGCGGCTGTGAATACCAATAATTTGACCTTCATACACTTCCACACCGTGATCGATCATCAGTTTACCACGCTCTTGTAAGCCCCATAGTGCATAAGCAAGAGCTTTTCCTGTACCATTTGAAATCAATACACCATTTTTACGCTGACCGATTTCACCAGCTTTTACGTCATCATAATGGCTGAATGTGGAATAGAGTAGCCCTGTTCCTGAGGTCATCGTCATAAATTCATTACGGAAACCAATTAAACCACGGCTTGGGATAATATATTCTAAACGGGTACGTCCTTTGCCGTCTGGGATCATATCTTTCACTTCACCTTTACGGATACCTAAGGCTTCCATTACCGCACCTTGATGTTGTTCTTCAATATCAATGGTAACTTGCTCGAATGGCTCTTGTTTACGACCGTCTTCTTCTTTAAAGATAACTTTTGGACGAGATACCGCAAGCTCATAGCCTTCACGGCGCATATTTTCAATTAACACAGAAAGGTGCAATTCACCACGCCCTGAAACACGGAATTCATCAGGGTTTTGGGTCTCTTCTACACGCAATGCTACATTATGTACAAGCTCTTTGTTTAAGCGTTCTAAGATTTGGCGAGAGGTAACAAATTTCCCTTCTTTTCCACAGAATGGCGAGGTGTTTACGCAGAAGAACATTGTTACCGTCGGCTCATCAACACTTAATGCTGGTAAGGCTTCTACATTGTTCACATCGCAAATGGTGTCGGAAATATTGAGTTCACCTAATCCTGTAATTGCTACAATATCGCCCGCTTGCGCAAGATCTTCTTCATAGCGTTGTAAGCCTAAATGCCCTAATACTTGACCAATTTTGCCATTACGTGTTTTACCTTCACTGTCAATAATGGTCACTGCTTGATTTGGTTTGACTTTACCACGTTTGATACGCCCAATGCCGATTACGCCCACATAGTTGCTATAATCAAGCTGTGAAATTTGCATTTGGAATGGGGCATCAAGCTCCACTTTTGGTGGTTCAACGTGTTCTACAATGGCTTCAAATAATGGCGTCATATCTTCTGCCAGCTCTTCGTGTTCTAAGCCCGCTACGCCATTTAATGCTGAGGCGTAAATAATTGGAAAGTCAAGTTGTTCATCGGTTGCCCCAAGATTGACGAAAAGATCGAAGACTTGATCCACCACCCAATCAGGGCGCGCACCCGGTCTATCTACCTTATTAATCACCACAATGGGTTTTAACCCGTGAGCAAAGGCTTTTTGGGTAACAAAGCGCGTTTGTGGCATCGGGCCGTCAAAGGCATCAACAACGAGTAATACGCTATCCACCATAGAAAGCACGCGTTCTACTTCACCGCCAAAATCAGCGTGTCCCGGGGTATCAACAATATTTATACGGTAATCGTTCCAGTTAATTGCGGTATTTTTTGCAAGAATGGTAATGCCACGTTCTTTCTCAAGATCGTTGGAGTCCATTACACGCTCATCTGCGTCCGCACGGCTTGCTTCAAGGGTGCCTGATTGTTGTAATAATTTATCAACAAGGGTCGTTTTTCCGTGGTCAACGTGAGCAATAATTGCGATGTTACGCAATTTGTTAATATCAATGGTATCTGTCATTTGAAAAGTCTTTTGTTATCAATAATGATGTTTGAATAATGTGCAATCTGATTCGCAAGATTGCACGAAAAGGTTGCAGATTATACAACGTTTTGTCGGCTTGAGCTATGAATAATTAGAAATAAGTGGTGTGCTGTCTTTTGGAGAGCATTTTATAAAGTGCGGTGTAAAAATGCCGAATTTTTTCCCCGCACTTGAGTAAAATTAAAATCTCGCTCGCCCCTTGAATTTTGCAAGTGATGTGATATTTTAGCCAGCGTGCATTGCACACCCATTATCTCAACTCTAGCAATCATATTTATGAGGATTATCACTATGTCAAATGAAGCGGCCGTTGCCAATGTGTTTAAATTAATTGAAGAAAATGACATTAAATTCGTTCTTCTGCGTTTTACGGATATAAAAGGAAAAGAGCACGGCGTATCTTTACCAGTTAGTCTCATTGATGAAGACTTATTTGAGGATGGTAAAATGTTTGACGGCTCCTCGGTAGAAGGCTGGAAAGCGATTAATAAAGCGGATATGTTATTAATGCCAATTGCTGAAACCGCCGTAGTTGATCCTTTCGCACAAATTCCAACCTTATCCCTTCGTTGCAGTATTTATGAACCCACCACAATGCAAAGCTATGATCGTGATCCACGTTCTATTGCAATCCGTGCAGAAAATTATATGCGTTCAACAGGTATTGCAGACGATGTTTTTTTCGGCCCAGAACCAGAGTTTTTCTTATTTGATGATGTGCGTTTTGGCTCAGCAATGAATGGTAATTCTTATGTTGTAGATGATATTGAGGGCGCTTGGAATACGAATAAAGCCTATGAGGGGGGCAACAATGGTTATCGTCCTCTAACTAAAGGCGGTTACTGTGCCGTTGCGCCAAATGATACCGCGCACGATATTCGCTCTGAAATGTGCTTGATTTTAGAAGAAATGGGATTAGTCGTTGAAGCACATCACCACGAAGTGGCGACCGCAGGACAAAATGAAATCGCGACCAAATTTAACTCACTTACCCTAAAAGCGGATGAAACCCAAATTTATAAATATGTCGTACAAAATGTCGCATTAGAACACGGCAAAACCGCCTGTTTTATGCCAAAACCAATCACAGGCGATAACGGATCTGGTATGCACTGTAATATGTCTTTAAGTAAAGACGGCAAAAATATTTTCCAAGGCGACAAATATGCAGGGCTTTCTGAAACCGCGCTTTACTACATTGGTGGCATTATTAAACACGCTAAAGCATTAAATGCCTTTACTAACCCTTCAACCAACTCATATAAACGTTTAGTACCGGGTTTTGAAGCGCCTGTATTATTGGCTTATTCAGCAAGTAATCGTTCAGCTTCAATTCGTATTCCGGCGGTAACTAGCCCGAAAGCAATTCGTATTGAAGCTCGTTTCCCAGATCCAATGGCGAACCCATACTTAGCTTTCTCAGCATTATTAATGGCTGGATTAGACGGTATTGTGAATAAAATTCACCCTGGCGATGCAATGGATAAAAACCTTTATGATCTTCCACCAGAAGAATTAAAAGAAATTCCAGCGGTTGCAGGTTCGTTAGAAGAAGCATTAAACGCCCTCGAACAAGATTATGGCTTCTTAACCCAAGGTGGCGTATTCAGTAAAGAATTTGTGGATGCCTTTATTGCAATGAAACGTAAAGAAGTAGAACGTTTAAATATGACTCCACACCCAGTGGAATTTGAAATGTATTATGCTTAACTCTAAATAAAAGAAAGAGCGGTTGAAAAATCGCTCTTTTTTAGCTTTAGTTCCTAATTAGATTAAGCCGTTACACCTAAATGACCTATTTTTACCCCTAAAAATCCTAGCGCTACGGGATCAAGGTATTCGCCTAAAAATTTGAATAATTCGTTTAATTCGGTGAAAGTGCGATTAATGTTTACTTGATCTTCTACTTTGCGTGTAAATTCATAGGTGATATGTTCACCTTCAATATGGGCATCAAGTGTGATATAAATTTTCTCAAAAAAATGACTGTGGGCGCCTTCTTCACCGGGATCGCTAATGCGTACGTTCCATTCGTTGCTAAATAAACATTCTGTTCTGATTGACATAATGACTTCCTCTATTTGCTATTTTTGTTAAGAAAAACCCGATTATAAAATCTCTGTTGCCAAAAACTTGATAATCGGGCTTTTCAACATATTTCCCTTGATGTTTTGCCTTACGCTGATAGCTGCCTTTGCCTTTTCGTTTCTTTTCAATGCGTTGGCGAAATAATTTATCGGATAATAATGCCTGAATGGCGTTATCTCGAATTGTCCCTTTGTTATGCTGATAGGTGGTGCAACCTTGCACGTCAGCAACGGGCGCAAAAGATTTTTTCTTTTTCATCATTGCCTCTTAATAAATAAAATGGGTAAAAATAATGCCCGCTCAATGATTATGGCGGAGCGGGCATTATTATAGCGAAGAAATTATAAAATTGCTAAAACACTTTCTGGTGGGCGACCAATCTTTGCTTTTTCTCCATTGACTACAATCGGGCGTTCAAGCAAGGCGGAATGCTGTGCGATTGCTTCAAGTAACTGCGTTTCCGTAACGGTGTGTGAATCCAAATGCAATGTGCGGTATAACTCATCCTTCGTCCTCATCATTTCTCGCACACTGTTTAGCTGTAACTTTTGTGCTAATTGTTGCAAGAAATCAACGGAATATTGCTTTTCTAAATAAAGCTCAATTTCAGGCTCAATGCCGCGCTGTTGTAATAATGCAAGGGTTTCGCGACTTTTTGAACAACGTGGGTTGTGATAAATTTTGACGGTCATAGAAAATTCCTTTTATTAGGGGCTGTTGAGAATTCATTTGGGGCTGTATTAGATTAGCACACTTTTTGCTGTCGCTCTTATCAAGGAAAGCATTCTTGATTTTGGACGCCACTGCAATTGTGCTAATTTTAAACGATAACTCAAATGTACAATAAATTATCAACAGCCCCTAATATAAATCCCCCTGATTTTACCTTATAATCGGCACAAATTCTCACTGAAAGGAGGCTTTATGTTAGAAATGTTGAAAAATTGGTACAAACGCCGATTTAGTGATCCGCAGGCGATGGCGTTACTTGCCATTTTGCTGTTTGGTTTTATCGCTATTTATTTTTTTAGTGATTTACTTGCGCCGTTGTTGGTGGCGATCGTATTGGCTTATTTGCTGGAAATGCCTATTCGCGTGTTAAATGAGAAACTCAAATTCCCTCGCTTACTGGCAACCCTTCTTGTGCTTGGTGGCTTTATTAGCATTGTGCTGATTATTGCGTTGGTGCTCATTCCAACCTTAGTGAATCAAACGATTAATTTATTCAGTGAATTGCCACATATGTTTAATTCCCTTAACGATTGGCTACTTTCTTTGCCTGAACATTATCCTGAAGTAGTGGATTATCAAATGATCGACAGCTTTTTCACCAGTGTGAAAAGCAAAATTTTAGGCTTTGGCGAATCGGCGCTCAAACTTTCAATTTCTTCTATTATCAGCCTTGTGAGCTTGGGCATCTATGCTTTCCTTGTGCCATTAATGGTATTTTTCTTATTAAAGGATAAACAAGAATTACTCACTTATATCAGCGGATTTTTACCTCGTAATCGCAAACTGGCTGATGAAGTGTGGCAAGAAATGCAAAAACAAATTGCCAATTATATTCGTGGCAAAATTATTGAAATTCTTGTCGTTGGTGTGATTACTTATGCAATCTTCCTCTTTTTTGATCTGCGTTATGCCTTATTGCTTGCTGTTACCGTGGGGCTTTCTGTCCTTGTGCCTTATGTGGGGGCGGTGTTAGTGAGTATTCCGGTAGCTTTAGTGGCGATGTCGCAATTTGGTATTACGCCGACTTTTTGGTCATTAATCGCTGCTTATGTGGTAAGTCAAATTTTAGATGGAAACCTGCTTGTGCCATTTTTATTTTCTGAAGCGGTAAACCTCAATCCACTGACTATCATTGTTGCCGTACTTATTTTTGGTGGATTATGGGGCTTCTGGGGCGTGTTTTTTGCGATCCCCCTTGCTACTTTAGTCAAAGCAGTGGTGCATTCTTGGCCTTCTGATGAAAGTGCGGGACAAAGTTAAGCGAATTTTCCCCTTAAAACAAAAGTGCGGTGAAAATTTTTAACTTTTTATTTGCATACTTATGCAAAAAATATTAATATTATTTCAACTTTGAATGTAGAGCTAACAACAAAAATGACCATTAGTGTAAAAAATCTCAATTTTTTCTACGGTTCATCACAAGCCCTGTTTGACATTAATTTAACGGCGGAAGATGGTGATACCGTGGTTTTATTAGGGCCAAGTGGTGCAGGAAAAAGTACGCTGATTCGTACTTTAAACCTACTAGAAGTGCCAAAATCAGGCGAACTCGTTATTGCCAATAATAAATTTGATCTTTCTGCGGCAAGGGCAAACCCAAAACAAATGCGTCAATTACGCCAAGATGTGGGAATGGTATTTCAGCAGTACAATTTGTGGCCACATTTAAGCGTGATTGAAAATTTGATTGAAGCCCCCGTAAAAGTGCTAGGTTTGGATAAAGAAACCGCGAAAAAACAAGCGCTTGAATTGCTTGCCCGTTTACGCTTGGAAGAATTTGCTGAGCGCTTTCCCTTACACCTTTCTGGCGGGCAACAACAGCGTGTGGCGATTGCACGCGCATTAATGATGAAACCACAGGTTTTATTATTTGATGAACCTACGGCAGCGCTAGATCCTGAAATCACCGCGCAAGTGGTGTCAATTATTCAGGAACTGCAACAAACAGGCATTACTCAAGTGATCGTAACGCACGAAGTTTCTGTGGCACAGAAAGTTGCAACCAAAGTGGTGTATATGGAAGAAGGTCATATCATTGAAATGGGCGATGCAAGCTGTTTCATCCAACCGAAAACGGAACAATTTAAACAATACTTATCTCATTCACATTAAGGAATTACACAATGAAAAAATTACTTTTAGCTACACTTTTAGCAAGTTCAGCCGCAATGGTGCAAGCACAAGATATTACCTTTGCAATGGAACCGAGCTATCCACCCTTTGAATTAACTAATGAAAAAGGCGAAATTGTGGGCTTTGATGTCGATATTGCTAACGCAATTTGTAAAGAAATTGAAGCCACTTGCCATTTTAAAAGCCAAGCTTTTGATGCATTAATTCCAAGTTTAATTAAAGGGCGTGGGTTTGATGCAGCAATTTCCGCCATTGATATTACGGAAGCACGCGCTAAGCAAGTGGCATTTAGCCAGCCTTACTATGAAAGCTCTGCAAGCTTTATCGCGGTGAAAGGGAAAGCAGATTTAGCCACAGCGAAAACCGTTGGCGTGCAAAATGGGACAACTTATCAACAATATGCTAATGCTGAGGCAAAACAATACACAACAAAATCTTATGCAAGTTTGCAAGATGCAATTCTAGACTTAAAAAATGGACGTATTGATTTGATCTTTGGTGATACCGATGTATTACGTGATATGTTCGAGAAAAATCCAGAATTAACTTTTGTGGGCGAGCGTGTTACGGATAAGCGTTACTTTAACAATGGTTTAGGTATCGCCGTAAATAAATCTAACACTACTTTAGTGGAAAGTTTAAACAAAGGTATTGAAGCCATTAAAGCAAACGGTGAATACCAAAAAATTTACGACAAATGGATGACTAAATAATCGCTATGTTTGTGGATTATCTTCCTTTAATGTACACCGCAACCCTAATGACCTTAGGGTTAGCGGTGTGTTCTTTATTCTTCGGGCTGATTTTATCACTCATTTTTGTTAGCTTAGAAATGAGCAAATGGCAATCTGTGCGTAAACCGAGTGCTATTGTGATCACGTTATTGCGCGGCTTACCTGAAATTCTCGTGGTGTTCTTAATTTATTTTGGTATTCCCGAAGTTTTGGAATTAATCACAGGAAAATATTTAGAACTTAGCCCGTTCTTTTGTGGCGTGCTTGCACTTTCTATCATTTTTGCTGCTTATGCTTCACAGTCTCTGCGTGGGGCAATTAAAGCAATTCCATTAGGACAATGGGAATCGGGCGCTGCCCTTGGTTTAAGCCGTGGTTACACTTTTTTGCATATCATTATGCCACAAGTTTGGCGACACGCCTTACCGGGGTTGAGTAATCAATGGTTAGTGCTATTGAAAGATACTGCCTTAGTTTCATTAATTGGGGTACACGATTTAATGCGTCAAGCTGAATTGATCAACACAAGAACACACGAACCGTTCACTTGGTATGGCTTTGCCGCATTGATGTATTTAGTGATTACACTAATCAGCCAAATGCTAATCCGCAAGCTTGAATGGCGCTTCACCCGTTTTGAAAGAGGAGTGGAATAATGATTCACGATTATTTCATCACCATCGCACAAGGCATTCCAACAAGCTTATTGCTCACCATTTCGGCCCTCTTTTTGGCGTTTATTTTAGCCATTGCATTGACCTTTATTCTTGCTATGGAAAATAAACTATTAAAAAGTGCGGTAAATATTTTCCTCACTTTATTCACCGGCACACCGCTATTAGTGCAATTTTTCTTAATTTATTACGGCCCCGGACAGTTCCAATGGATCGTAGAAAGCCCAGCTTGGACGCTATTGTCTAATGCGTGGTTTTGTGCAATGCTCACCCTTGCTTTAAATAGTGCTGCTTATTCCACACAGTTATTTTATGGCGCAGTCAAAGCGATCTCCAAAGGGCAGTGGGAAAGTTGTGCAGCACTTGGATTAACTCGTTGGCAAACCCTCAAAATTTTAATTCCTTATGCCTTAAAACGTGCTTTACCCTCTTACAGCAATGAAATCATTTTGGTGTTTAAAGGCACGTCTCTTGCGTCAACCATTACCATTTTGGATATTATGGGCTATGCAAGACAACTGTACGGCACAGAATATGATGCACTCACTATTTATGGAATTGCAGGTGTTATCTACCTTGCCATCACAGGCATTGCGACATTATTATTACGCAAGTTAGAAAACAAAGTGCTGATGTTTGAAAGATTAGAAGTGGAGCGTTCTTAGCGTGGAAATATTGCCAATGCATAACATTTCTCACTAGAAGAACATTTTAAAATCTCCCGTATCTGTTTTACTTTTGAATAAAAATTTTGTGGAGATAAATAATTTTATCTCAACAAAGTTTTTTGGGGAAAGGGATAAAAAGATTTTTTATTCCCTTGAGTTTTTTGAAAATTATTTGAAAGTAATACAGTTAGAAAAAAATCGCCCTAAAGTATAGGGCGATTTTTTGCGTCTAAACTACAATCAGATAAATTATAAACTTTCAGTGAAAGTACGAGTAATTACATCACGTTGTTGTTCTGGTGTTAATGAATTAAAACGTACTGCATAACCAGAAACACGGATTGTTAATTGTGGGTATTTTTCAGGGTTTTTAACCGCATCTTCTAATGTTTCACGACGTAAAACGTTTACGTTTAAATGCTGACCGCCTTCTACTTTTACAGTTGGAGCAACATCAACAGGTAATTCACGATATTCGATTTGACCTAATTCGCTAACTGCTACGATTTGATCTTCTGTGAAATCACCTTTTGCACATAAACAACGTGCTTCACCTTTTTCACTGTCTAATAGCCAAAATGAGTTTAAAAGATTGTCATTGGCAGCTTGAGTGATTTGAATACCTTTAATCATAAGAACTCCTAAATTTGTTTGTTAATTAATCATAAGTTGGTAGGGATTTTATCAAAAAATTTGACCAATTCAATTATTTTGATATGGATCAGATTGAATTTACCAAACAAAAATAGTGAAATTGATATACATCAAAAATAAAATGAAATCATTATTTTAAATTTAACATTTAATTAACATTTATTTAAAGAATGGTTAAATAATTAAATCAAAATAGAGGCTGTTAATTTGGGGGGAGGTTATTTATAATCTCATTCTAAGTTTAACGCTGAGGAAAACAAAATGAAAACGTGGAAAGATGTGATTGGTGGCGAGAAAAGCCAGCCTTATTTTCAGCAAATTTTACAGCAAATCCAGCGTGAAAAAGCGGTGGGTAAAATTGTGTATCCACCAACGAATGAGATTTTCAATGCTTTCAAATTAACCGAATTTGATCAAGTGAAAGTGGTGATTTTAGGGCAAGACCCTTACCACGGTCCAAATCAAGCGCACGGGCTATCTTTTTCGGTGAAGCCCGGTGTTGCGCCTCCCCCTTCGTTAGTGAATATTTATAAAGAATTAGCCAATGATGTGGGCTTTCAAATTCCTCAGCACGGCTATTTAGTCAGCTGGGCGCAACAAGGCGTGCTATTATTGAACACGGTTTTAACGGTGGAACAAGGCAAAGCCCATTCCCATTCAAACTTTGGTTGGGAAACCTTTACTGATCGTGTTATTTCAGCCTTGAATGAACAGCGAGAAAATCTTGTGTTTCTCTTATGGGGCAGTCACGCACAGAAAAAGGGGCAGTTTATTGATCGACAAAAGCACTGTGTTCTCACAGCACCCCATCCCTCACCTTTATCGGCACATCGTGGTTTTTTTGGCTGTAAGCATTTTTCTCAAGCGAATGCCTATTTACAACAACATCAATTATCGCCAATTGAATGGCAGCTCCCCTTAATGGTTTAGCATATTTATAAGGATTTCATTATGTTAGCAATTATCTCTCCCGCTAAAACCCTTGATTTTGAAAGTGCGGTAGAAAAATTTGACGTTTCTCAGCCTGATTTAACGCAATATAGCGAACAGCTTATTGATATTTGTCGCCAGCTTGCGCCAAATGAGGTGGCGTCTTTAATGTCAATTAGCGATAAATTAGCCGCATTAAATGTGGCTCGTTTTGCCCAATGGGATAAGGTTCACCACGAACAAAACTCACGCCCGGCGATTTTTGCTTTCAAAGGCGATGTGTACACGGGGTTAGATGCAGAACATTTATCTCGTGAGGATATTTTATTCGCGCAACAGCATTTGAGAATGTTGTCAGGCTTATATGGTTTGTTACGCCCTTTAGATTTAATGCAGCCTTACCGTTTAGAAATGGGAACGAAATTAGCCAACCCGAAAGGCAAAGATTTATATCATTTTTGGGGCAATATTATCACGACGACGCTACAGCACGCGTTAGATCAACAAGGGGATAATGTGTTGATTAATCTTGCTTCGGATGAGTACTATAAATCCGTCAAAGAAAGTGAATTGAATGCACATATTGTGAAACCAGTTTTTTTAGACAATAAAAATGGGAAATATAAAGTCATCAGCTTTTATGCGAAAAAAGCGCGCGGTTTGATGTGTCGCTACCTTATTCAAAATCGGCTCACCCAAGTAGAACAATTAAAAGCGTTCGATCTCGCAGGTTACTGGTTTGATGCCACTTCATCAACAGAAAAGGAATTCGTGTTTAAACGCGATTTGAGTGAATAAAATGAAAGCGCTAATTCAATGGATTAAGGAAAAGAGAAGTGCGGTAAAAAAAATGGGTATTTTTTTCACTGCACTGAGTATCACGGCGTGTAGCATTTCCCCGCAGCTTGCTGTGTCAGAAGCGATTAATCACGGAGGGCAAACTTATTATCTTGCTTCGCAGCAGGATCTCGGTACGATTGCGCGCTATGTTTACGTCCCAAAAGACGAAACTGCCGAGCAATGGCACAGTGCCATTGAGCTGTTGCAAGACCGCAATAAGGATAAGCTTTCTTTAGCCGATCGCATTGCCTTGCGTAAACGTGTTTATCGTAATACTGGCGTGCAACATTTTGATATTTACACAAGAAAAAATGAACTTTTTGCTTTTGTGATTTATGATCCTAGCGCACAAAATCCAGATTGGCAGGTAAATGTGGCGCGGGGTAAAAACATTCCATTTTGTGGGTTTGTACAATATCAATATTCTGTAAAAATTGCCAAGGATCGCAAATTGATGAATATGGCGCATCGCAGAGTAATTCGTTATTTGAAAAAATATATTGTTGATAAAGAAATGCAAAAATTAAACCGTACCCCTTTCGCTTGGAGCTGCAATAGTTAATGCAAGAAGTCTATTCCAAACAGGTGAAGCGGGCAGCAAACTGTGCGATTTTCACCGCGTTGCTATTAATTTTAGTGAAAGGCTTCGCGTGGTGGAAAACGGATTCTGTCAGTATGCTGGCTTCTATTACAGATTCTACGCTAGATTTATTAGCCTCTTTTATGAATATGCTGATCTTGCGTTTTGCTTTAATGCCAGCAGATCATAATCATTCTTTTGGACACGGCAAAGCAGAATCTCTCGCCTCACTTATTCAAAGTGCGTTTATTTCAGGCAGTGCGATTTTCCTTTTGTTACAAGGTATTTACCGTTTAACCTCAGCACAGCCGTTAAATCAAACCGCTCTCGGTATTATGGTAACGCTGTTTTCCATTGTGGCAACATTGTTACTGGTACTTTATCAAAGCCATATTATAAAACAAACGGATAGCCCCGCGATTAAGGCGGATCGCCTGCACTATCAAACAGATTTACTAATGAATATGGCGATTTTATGTTCTTTAGGCTTGAGCTTATGGGGCGTACTGTGGGCGGATGCAGTGTTTGCTATTTTTATTGCGTTATATATTTTATTGAATGCAGCAAAAATGTTTTACAATGCCATTCAGTTGTTGCTCGATCAAGCTTTACCCCCAGTAGAAATTGAGCAAATTGAACAGGTTATCCAATCACAACCGAATATTTTAGGCTTTCACGATTTGCGTACTCGCCGCTCAGGGGCGATTCGTTTTATTCAATTCCATTTAGAATTAGATGATCATCTTTCTTTTGTGGAAGCGCATCAAATTACCGATCATCTTGAACAACGTTTACGCCAATGTTTTCCACAGGTGGATATTGTGATTCATCACGAACCGACCAGTGTGGTACAAATAGAACAGGCGCAAGCTGATAGCTTACAGCAAAATAATTAGACCTAAATCAAAATGTGATAGAATTCACGAAATTTTTCTAGAGCGGATTTGGTGAATAGTGTAAGCTACGCACAGTTTTTATATTATTAACTTTGAATAAAGGTATTGACTATTATGATTAAAAAAATTGCCGTATTAACCAGTGGTGGTGATGCACCGGGAATGAATGCTGCGATCCGTGGCGTCGTTCGTTCAGCCTTAGGAGAAGGTTTAGAAGTGTATGGTATCTATGATGGTTACCACGGGTTGTATAACAATAAAATTAAGCAATTAACGCGTTATAGCGTATCCGATGTGATTAACCGCGGGGGAACTTTCTTAGGATCAGCACGTTTCCCTGAATTTAAGAAACCTGAAGTGCGGGCAAAATGTGCGGAAATTTTACGCTCACACGGTATTGATGCCTTAGTCGTGATTGGGGGAGATGGTTCCTATATGGGAGCAAAATTACTCACCGAAGAACACGGTTTCCCTTGTGTTGGTATCCCGGGGACGATTGATAATGATGTGGCAGGAACAGACTACACCATTGGTTATCAAACTGCATTAGAAACGGCGGTAACAGCGATTGACCGCTTGCGTGATACTTCAAGCTCTCACCAACGTATTTCAATCGTAGAAATTATGGGTAGACATTGTAGTGATCTGACTATTTCGGCAGGGATTGCTGGTGGTTGTGAATATATTGTGGCTTCTGAGGTGGAATTTAACCGTGAAGAGCTTATTCAACAAATTGAGCGCAGTATCATCAAAGGGAAACGTCACGCGATTATTGCAATTACAGAATTAATCTGTGATGTGAATGAACTTGCCAAAGAAATTGAAGCACGCGTTAAACACGAAACGCGTGCAACAGTATTAGGTCATATCCAACGTGGTGGTACACCTTGTGCGTTTGACCGTATTTTAGCTTCTCGTATGGGTGTTTATGCGGTAGATCTGTTATTACAAGGTAAAGGCGGTTACTGCGTAGGTATTCAAAATGAGCAGCTTGTGCATCACGATATTATTGATGCAATCAATAATATGCGCCGTGAATTTAAAGCGGACTGGTTGAAAATGGCGGCACGTTTGGATTAATTTCCTCAATTTTATTCATATAAAAAGAGCCAATTTTTATTGGCTCTTTTGCGTTTTGAAATAATAAAATTATTCTGCTCTCGGGCAAATTTCCCCCTCGACAAAGAAATAGGCAATTTCACGGGCAGCGCTTTCAGGGCTATCAGAACCGTGTACGCAGTTTTGTCGTTGGCTAAGTGCAAATTGCTTACGTATTGTCCCTTCTTCTGCTTTTTCTGGATCTGTTGCCCCCATTAAAGTGCGGTAATTTTTAATCGCATTTTCTTTTTCTAGTACGGAAACTACCACAGGGGCGGAAGTCATATAATCGACTAAATCAGTAAAAAATGGTTTGCCTTGATGCTCTGCGTAAAACCCTTCTGCTTGTGTTTGGGTTAAATGTACCATTTTCATTGCAATGATGCGGAAACCTTCACTTTCTAAACGGTTAAGAATTTTACCAATTAAGTTACGTTCTACCGCATCCGGTTTAATGATAGATAATGTCCGTTCCATCTTTCCTCCTATGAATTTGCTTTGTTTAAGAGTAAATGAGCGAGTGTTTGCACACCAATGCCTGTTGCCCCCGCAGCCCATAAATCACTGGCTGATTTACGATAAGTGGCAGAGCAATCAATATGCAACCAATGTTGTTGATAATTCTTCACGAAATAGGATAAAAACGCCGTTGCCGTGCTTGCACCAGCGCCCACTGGCAGGGTACCGATATTGGCAATTTGCGCAAATGATGATGAAATTTGATGACGGTGGAATTCTTCAAAAGGCAAACGCCAGAATGGCTCATTGCTGATTTGTGCCGCGTTAAAGAGGTCGGCAACAAGTTCGTTATCCATTGAAAGCACCGAGTGGTAATCATTTCCTACGGCGATTTTTGCCGCTCCCGTTAAGGTGGCACAATCAATAATAAATTGCGGATTTTGTTTATCGGCATCGATTAAACCATCGGCTAGTACTAAACGCCCTTCGGCATCGGTATTTAGCACTTCGGCAGTGATGCCATTACGATAAGTGATAATATCTCCTAATTTCATCGCTTCGGCACTTACCATATTTTCGGCACAGCAGAGATAGAGTTTCACCCGTTGGTTTAACCCTCCTGCAATCGCCATACCTAATGCGCCCGTCACTAACGCTGCACCGCCCATATCCGTACGCATTGTGGACATTGAATCACTCGGTTTTAAGCTATATCCGCCACTGTCAAATGTGATGCCTTTCCCCACTAAACAGGCTAAAACGGGGGCATTCGGATCTTGGCTTGGATTAAAATCCAGTTGTAGCATCGCAGGCTTATGGCTAGACGCTTTGCCTACATTCCAAATGCCTTGATAATTTTTCTCTAATAAGGCTTCCGCAGAAATAATCTCAAAACTTACCGCACTTTCACAGGCGTATTCCGCAGCAAGTTCGGCAATAAATTGTGCAGATCGCTCAGCCAATTTTTTTGGGGTGATCACATCAGAGGGTAAATTAATGATTTCTCTAACAAAATCACCGCACTGAATACGGGCAAATAGTTCTGCTTGCGGTTCGTCATCTAAATGAGGAAATTCAATAGCGTAATCTTGCTTTGCGGAATAAAAACCTTGATAAAATGCCCAACAGTTTTCTAGATCCCAATCTTCACCGACTAATTCTACCTCTTTAATACCTTGATTACGTAATTTGCGCGCAGCTTTCTGAATTAAAGTGCGGTCAGAATTTGGGGAGTTTTGTTTGATATGAACCGTGCCTTCATCATTGGAAAAACTCAGCAACGCATTTTCGCCCCAGACTGGGCTGGCAGGTTGTGTTGAAAGGTGAATTAACATAATGATTATCCTCATCCAAATTAGATTTAGTTATCCTAATACAAGTGTGAGAAAAATCAAAATGTTAAATCTCTCCTCGCTCACTTTTTTAGCGAGGGGAGGGGCAGCAAAAACTTAACCGATCGGTTTTGTTTTATAGAAAGAAATCATTGCGATTGGGGCTATTACGGTGAACCAAATTGACCATTGCAGTGGCATACCTAAATACACGCATAGCACGCCGAGGAAGGTGGCTGCGATAGCAAGTACGAAACCAATTACGCTGTAATTCGTATCTTTATCTAAATACCAGCGTAAGAAGGCTAACGCAATAAGATAAATCGCAGTGCAAATGCTTAGGGCGGTCATCGCAAATAGCGGTGAAATAGAATGGGCATTGCTTGCGTGTTCAACAACCTCTGCCATCGTGCCAAATTCTTTTACGGCGTCGGCTAACAGTTCAAGACCTGAGCCTAATGCAGTGAGCGCGATAAAAATCAATAAATGTCCATAGCCATAAACTAACGCATTATTTAAGGTACGTTCATTATGTAAAAATTCACCCCAAGGCATTTTGAAATAAAGCCACCATAAAGAAAACATTAGGGCAGAGATACCCAAACCGAGCGGGAATGCTTCAGTAAGCATTGCTTCATTGCTATGGAATAATGGCGTAATGGCGTTGGTGGCGCCTAAAATACCTTCACCTAATACGATGATAACCAATAATCCGTAACGTTCAGCAATATGGTGTGGGTGCCAAGCAGTTTTATTTGCACTTTCCGCCCAAGCTGGCACGCAAAGTTCTAATAATGCCAAGAATGGAAAGAGATTATTGAATAAATAAGGAAAATTCAATGCACTAATAGTCCAGCAAATTTGGGTGAAAATAATCCCGAAGGCATAACGCAAGCAGGTTGTTCGACGTTCAGGATCACTTTTGGCTGCACGAAACCATTGATATGCCATCGCGACCCGCATCACAATATAGCCGATTAAGATCATCGTAAAATCATTATGTTCAAAGACATTATTGATGCCAATGGCAAGAATAATTGCACCGAACATTTGTACCATTGTAACAATACGATAACTAAAATCATCATTGTCATAAGCAGAGGCAAACCAAGTAAAGTTCATCCAAGCCCACCACACACAGAAAAACGACGTGGCAAAATGGATTAAGCCTTCACTGAAATGATGTGCAGCTAGGGCGTGGTGTAAACCACTTGCGGTAGCCGCAATGGCGATCACGAAAACTAAATCAAAATAAAGCTCAAGCGTGGTGGCGACACGATGGACTTCGTGGTGATCGCGGGCTTTCATTAATTTATGAATCATTTAATACTCCAGATTAAAACGAGGAATTCGGTTGATTTAAAAACGCAATTTCTTCCGCTGTCGATGGGCGATTTAAAATCTCATTACGATGTGGATAACGATTAAATTTATCAATAATGGCTTTGTGGCGTAACTCAAAATCCAGCGTGTATTCATCATTTAGCGAACGAAATAAATCAACTGCTTGTTGGTGAATAAAGGCTGATTCACTATGCATATAGGGCATAATCATAAATTTACGCCATACTGTTGGCAGGCGAGTAAAATCAGCTTGTTTAATCGCTTCTTGGGCTAACGCTAATGCCATCGGATCTTGTGCAAATGCCGCAGGGGTATTGCGGTATAGGTTACGAGAAAATTGATCTAATACAATAATTTCTGCTAAGCGTCCTTCAATGCTTTCGCGCCAGCTTGCGCATTCACCTTGTGCTGCGGCTTTTAAAGTGCGGTCAAATTTTTCACGAATTTTATTATCAAAGTCTTCACTTTTTACAAACCAAAAAGGTTGATTTTCCTCGCTGAACCAAAAATCCAGCACCGCTTGTGGTGTCGCAATATTCATAAAATGTCCTTAATTGAAATAAAAAAATGAAGTGAATTTCACGGCGGCAGATTTTACCATAGTTTATTAAAATTTGTGCATTAGACTAAATTTCTAGAAAAAACTTGGTGAATGCCCTTGATAGGAGTATAATTTGCCCGTTTTTTGACTTATTTATTAACTAATATTAGAGGAATTAATGGCTAAAGAAGATTGCATTGAAATGCAAGGCACAATTTTAGAAACCTTGCCAAACACAATGTTCCGTGTGGAATTAGAAAATGGGCACATAGTTACTGCACATATTTCAGGAAAAATGCGTAAAAATTATATTCGTATTTTAACAGGCGATAAAGTTACTGTAGAAATGACGCCGTATGATTTAAGCAAAGGACGTATTATTTTCCGTAGTCGCTAATTTTTATTCTTCTTATTTATTGAGATTTGCCCTAAGTGATGCTTAGGGCAAATTTTTATCTATTTTTTATAATGTGATCGCAATTATCACGCTATTTACCGATAAAGAGCATAAAAATGAGAAATATCAAACATTTCGCACAACGCTATGTGGATTGGGTGATCCGTCTTGGGCGCGTGCGGTTTTCCCTGCTTGGTGTGCTGGTGCTAGCTGTACTGGCACTCTGTACACAAATGCTATTAAGCCTTTTTGTTGTAGGAACGGTTTATTGGGCAGATGTCGTGCGTTCTGTGGTATTTGGCTTGATTTCTGCCCCTTTTGTGATCTATTTCTTCACGCTGTTAGTGGAAAAGCTGGAAAAATCTCGCCTTGAATTAGCCAAATTAGTGGAAAATTTACGCCGTGAAGTCTCGGAAAGAATGGTAGCAGAAAAGAAACTATCCATTGCGCTTAATGATCTTGAACAAAATAGCCGAAATAAAACCGCATTAATGACAACCATTAGCCACGAATTACGCACCCCACTAAATGGCATTATTGGGTTGAGCCGTATTTTATTAGACGGTAATTTAACCGCCGAGCAGCAAAATTATCTCAAAACAATCAATATGAGTGCGGTGTCTTTAGGGCATATTTTTAGCGATATTATCGATCTGGAAAAAATTGATGCGCATAAAATAGAATTGAACCGCAAAGAAACGGATTTTTATGCCTTTCTTAATGATATTGCCAATTTCGCCACCTTAATGGCGGAGCAAAATCACCTAAAATTTGAATTAGACTATGAATCTGATTTACCGCAATGGCTGATGTTAGATAACGCAAGATTGAGTCAAATTTTATGGAATTTAATTAATAATGCGGTGAAGTTTACACAAAAAGGCGTGATCAAGCTCAAAGTTACACGAATTGCTGAACAACAATTTGCTTTCGCGATTTCTGATACAGGTATTGGCATTGCAGAAAGCGAATTAGCCAATATTTTTGCAATGTATTATCGTGTGCAATCCAACCAATATCAGCACGCGGGCAGTGGCATTGGTCTAGCCGTTTCCAAAACCATTGCCAATTTAATGGGGGGCGATCTCAGCGTGCAAAGTGCGGTGGGAAAAGGCTCAATTTTTACCTTAACTATCCAAGCTAAACCTGTCAGTAAACCGTTAGACTATCAGCAATATTTGCCAAGCCAACTGCGTATTTTGCTCATTGAAGATATTGAGGTCAATGTAATTGTCGCAAAATCTGTTTTGGAAAAATTAGGCTATGAGGTAGATGTCGCGATGAGGGGGCAGCAAGCCATTGAAAAATTTGAACAAAATAGCTATGACTTGTTGCTCATTGATATTCAACTGCCTGATATGTCGGGTTTTGAAATCGCTCAGTATTTACGTCAGCAATATGAAAATGATCATTATGAGTATTTACCGCCACTGATCGCCCTTACCGCCAACGTAATGCACGATAAACAAGAATATCTCCAACAAGGAATGGACGATATTTTACGCAAGCCCCTTTCTTTAGAGGCACTGACGCAATGTTTATATCAGTTTTTTAATCAGGATATTTCGCCTATCCCAGCAACCACGAAACAATACGATATTGCGCAAGATGAGATCTTAGATCTGGCTACATTACAGGAACTTGTCGTCTTATTAGGCGTAAAAACGGTAAAAAATAACACCGCACTTTTCCAACAAATGATGCCTGATTATGTGAAAGAGTTGTTCTCTGCTTATGAAATGTACAAACTTCAACCTGAATATCAAAAAGAAGTGGCAAATATTGCCCATAAAATAAAGGGGGCAGCAGGCGCCGTGGGGTTAAAACGTATCCAACATATTATGGAACAAGCACAACATAATGAATTTGCTGATTGGGAAAATAACATTGCGGATTGGTTAGAGACATTTTCACAATATTGGCAAAAAGATCTTGATAAATTAATGGATTGGTTAAATTCTTACAATAATTAGCCTTGTTTTGCGCTATCGATCTAGCAATGCTTAAAGGATTTAGCTAAAATCTATATCGTTCAAATTTAATACTAACGAAGAGGAAGAAACCGATGAATTTTCCAAATATTGCCAAACAAGTTATTGAGAAGTTGGGCGGTAAAGAAAATATCAGTGCGCTTGCACATTGTGCAACTCGCTTACGTATTGTAGTCAAAGATGAAGGCAAAATTGATAAAGAGGCGATCGAAAATATTGATGGCGTAAAAGGTCAATTTTCTGTTTCAGGACAATATCAGATTATTTTTGGTTCGGGGACCGTAAATAAAGTACACGATGAAATGGCAGCATTATTAAACATCGGGGATATGACGAAAAATGAGGTTGCAAAACAAGCTTCAGACAATAACCAAGGGCTAATTATGCGTCTGGTGAAAGGCTTAGCAGATATTTTTGTGCCAATTATCCCTGCCATTGTAGCGGGCGGTTTATTAATGGGGATCCACAGTATGCTTACTGCACAAGGATTCTTCTGGGATGTGCCACAAGCCCTGCGCGATTCTGGGCAGCCTATCACGGGGTATTCCGTTGTCGATCACTTTAGTAATCTTTCCGATCTTGTTGATTTTATTAATACTATTGCCAATGCGCCTTTCGTCTTCTTGCCCGTGTTGCTGGGCTTTTCGGCCACTCGCAAATTTGGTGGAAACCCGTTCTTAGGGGCTGCATTGGGGATGTTATTGGTTCACCCAGCACTGGCAGATGGTTGGAACTATGCTCTGACCGCCGCGCAAGGCAAAATCACGCACTGGAATGTATTTGGTTTAGAAATTGAAAAAGTCGGCTATCAAGGCACGGTAATTCCAACCTTAATTTCGGCGTGGGTTCTTGCTACCTTAGAGAAAACTTTCCGTAAATTTGTGCCGTCTTATCTAGATAATCTTATTACGCCAATGTTCTCGTTATTTATCGCGGGGTTATTAGCCTTTACCGTGATTGGCCCAATCGGACGTGAAGCGGGGGATTTAATCACCATTGGTTTAACTTGGTTATATGACAAACTTGGCTTTATCGGCGGCGGTATTTTTGGGACATTCTATGCACCAATCGTCATTACAGGTATGCATCAAACCTTTATTGCAGTAGAAACTCAGCTCCTTTCTAATATGTCATTATCAGGTGGTACTTTCATTTTCCCAATTGCTGCAATGTCAAATATCGCACAAGGGGCGGCTTGTTTAGGCGTAGCCTTTGCATTGAAAGATCCAAAAGTACGTGGTTTAGCCGTGCCTTCAGGGATTTCCGCCTTATTAGGCATCACCGAGCCAGCAATGTTTGGGGTAAACTTACGCTATCGTCAAGCCTTCTTAGCGGCAATGATTGGTTCTGGATTATCAAGTGCATTTATTGCGTTCTTCAATGTGAAAGCACAAGCGCTGGGCGCGGCAGGCTTCTTAGGTATTCCGTCGATTAAACCAGACAGCCTTGCAATGTATAGCGTGGGAATGGTTATTTCTTTCGCGGTGGCTTTCACGCTTTCTGTGATTTTAGTAAAACGTGCGCAAGCTAAAGGATAATCGCAAGCTAAAAGATAATATTGCATAAAACTTCGTAAAAAAGCACCGCACTTTGATCTGCACCCTAAACAGGAATACAATATTCTGCGTTTGAGGTGCAGATTTTTATTTTCAATGAGGCAAAAAATGAAGACGCAAATTGATAAATTAGCTTGGTTATATATTAAAGACAATCAAGTATTAATGGCGCGTTCCAAAGGAAAAGAAAAATTTTATCTACCCGGTGGGAAAAGAGAGCAAGGTGAAACGGATCAACAAGCGTTGTTGCGGGAAATTAAAGAAGAGTTGGGTATTACCTTAATTGAATCTAGTCTTGAAAGAATTGGTGAATTTTCAGCTCAAGCAGATGGCAAAAACAGTGATTGCATCGTAACACTCCGTTGCTATAAAGCCGATTTCATCGGCGATTATCGCCCTGAAAGTGAAATTGCTGAACTGGCTTGGCTGGATTACCAAAGCAAAGAAAAATGCTCTTTAGCGACACAAAAAGTATTGGAATATTTAAGACAGCAAGGTACGTTAGAATAAACGCACCAAAAAATAACCGCACTTTGAAAGTGCGGTTATTTCTTCCGTTTTTTACGATTAATTAGCGTTTGAACATATTGCCAAGGCCGCCTAAACCGCCCATTCCGCCCATCATTCCTTTCATTCCACGCATCATTTTTGCCATTCCACCTTTACGCATTTTTTTCATCATACGTTGCATTTCGTCAAATTGTTTCAGCAATTTATTCACGTCTTGTACTTGTGTGCCAGAGCCTAAGGCGATACGGCGGCGGCGTGAACCTTTGATGATTTCAGGTTTAGCGCGCTCTTTTAAGGTCATTGAATTGATGATGGCTTCCATTTTAATAAACATTTTGTCATCAACTTGATTTTTGATGTGATCAGGCAGGTTTTTCGCACCCGGTAATTTTTCCAGCATTGTCATCATTCCGCCCATTTTTTTCATTTCAATAAGCTGATCACGGAAATCTTCCAATGTGAAATCATCGCCTTTTTGGAATTTTTTTGCCATTTTTTCCGCTTTTTCTTGATCCACTGAGCGTTGTAGATCTTCAATTAGCGAAAGTACGTCCCCCATTCCTAAAATGCGTGAAGCAACACGATCAGGGTGGAAAGGCTCAAGGGCGTCAGTTTTTTCCCCAACCCCTAAGAATTTAATCGGTTTGCCGGTGATTTGGCGAATAGAAAGTGCCGCACCGCCGCGCGCATCACCGTCCACTTTGGTCAGAATCACCCCAGTAAGCGGTAGCGCTTCATTAAAGGCTTTTGCAGTATTCGCGGCATCTTGTCCGGTCATTGCGTCGACGGTGAAAAGGGTTTCCACTGGGTTAAGTGCGGTGTGAATTTTTTGGATTTCTTCCATCATTTCACTATCAACGTGCAAACGACCCGCGGTATCCACAATCAACACATCGTAGAATTTGAGTTTAGCATCAGCAAGGGCGGCTTGCACAATTTCTACGGGGTTTTGTTGGCTATTAGACGGGAAGAAATCTACCCCAACGGCTTGCGCAAGGGTTTCAAGTTGTTTGATCGCGGCTGGGCGATACACGTCCGCCGAGACCACCATCACTTTTTTCTTCTGACGTTCACGTAAGAATTTGGCGAGCTTACCCACGCTCGTGGTTTTCCCCGCCCCTTGCAAACCTGCCATTAAAATTACCGCAGGCGGTTGGGTCGCAAGGTTGAGGCTCTCATTGGCTTCACCCATTGCTTTTTCAAGCTCAGATTGCACAATTTTGAGAAATTCTTGTCCCGGCGTTAAGCTACGATTGACTTCTTCACCGATAGCACGTTCTTTGACTTTATTAATAAATTCACGCACGACGGGTAAAGCAACGTCTGCTTCAAGCAATGCCATACGCACTTCACGCAGGGTATCTTTAATATTATCTTCGGTTAAACGTCCTTTCCCCGTAATGTTACGCAGGGTTTTCGAGAGACGATCAGAAAGGTTTTCAAACATCGTTTTTCCTAAATTTGAGTGGAATGAAATGAAATAAATTGTGCCAATTATACTGAAATCCCACAGATTTTCATCATTTGCAAGAAATTTATAGCGATTTTAGTGCGGCAAGGCTAGAATAAAAATAATTCTTGATTTGGCTTTAAGGTGAGTAAAAATGTGGTTTGCCATATTTTCGATTTTTTTATACATAATCAGTATTTTGTTCATTACCCCAATGTTATTAAAAGCACACTCGGGAGAACAAACGAAAAAACCGAATAAAACATTGTTTTTTTGCACCGCACTTTTGGCAGTTGTGGCACATTGCATTAGTCTTGTCCCCCTGTTTTCTCATTTAGCGAATGCCCAACAATTTACCCTGATGGATATTAGTTCTCTGCTAAGTGTAATTGTGGCTGCTTTGGCAACCTTTGCGCTTGGTTTTCGAGTGAATACCCTGTGGTTCTTATTACCCATTGTGTATTGTTTGGCGATAATTAATTTGATTTTACAGACATTTTTACCTATCGCACTTGTGCAACATTTAATCCATAATGTGGGCTTATTTTTACATATCGGTTTAGCCTTATTGGCTTATGCGGTATGTTTTATTGCGACCTTATATGCCGTTCAATTGTGGTGGATTGATAGAAACTTAAAAAGTAAAAAGTTAGCATTATCGCCTATTATTCCGCCATTAATGACGGTAGAACGGCATTTTTTCCGTTTGATGTTAAGTGGTGAGTTCTTACTGACTTTAACGTTAATCTCTGGCGCAGTGTATTTACCCGACTTTTTTGGTATGCAAAATGTACAAAAAGCGATTTTTTCTTTTTTAGCGTGGGTTGTGTTAGCCATTGCCTTAATTGGGCATTGGAAATGGCACTGGCGTGGAAAAAAGGTGATTATTTATAGCATTTCGGGTATGATTTTGCTCTCAATTGCTTATTTTGGCAGTCGTGTTGCGTTTGGGCTGGGGCTTTAATTTGAGTGCCCAAGAACGATGGTTTGATAAAAGGATTTGATTTTGGATAGTATCCCCCTTAGTACATTATTTATCACGTTAATTATTTTACTGATTTTATCCGCCTATTTTTCTAGCTCAGAAACGGGCTTACTTTCTGCCAATCGTTATCGAATGCGGTTCCTTGCTGAAAAGGGACATAAAGGCGCAAAAAAGGCAGAAAAATTACTCAAGAAAACCGATATTCTGCTTAGCCTTATTTTAATTTGTAATAACCTCGTTAATATTTCCGCTTCCGCGATTGCAACCATTATTGGAATGCGTTTGTATGGCGATATGGGGGTGGCGATTGCCACTGGGGCATTAACTTTCGCAATGCTGATTTTCGCTGAAATTTTCCCCAAAACCATTGCAGCACTTTACCCCGAAAAAGTGGCATTTTTATCAAGTCATATTCTTACGCCATTGCTGAAAATTTTTAGCCCAATCGTGTTCTTAATGAACCTGATTATTCGTGGCTTGATGAAATTATTCCGTGTTAAAAATGAACAAAAAGTCAGTTCATTAAGCACGGAAGAGCTACGTGCTATTGTGAATCAATCAGGGCATTTCATTCCTTCCGCTCACCAAGAAATGTTGCTTTCTATTTTGGATTTAGAAAAAGTGACGGTGGACGATATTATGGTGCCACGCAACGATATTGGCGGGATCAACATTGACGATGATTGGAAAGCCATTATGCGTCAGCTTAATCACTCGGCACACAGTAAAATCGTGCTATACAAAGAAAGTATGGACGAAAATGTGCTAGGTATTTTACGTGTGCGTGAAGCGTATCGTTTAATGTTAGATAAAAATGAATTTAGTAAAGAGACATTAATTCGAGCAGTTGATGAGGCCTATTTTATCCCTGAAGGCACCCCATTAAATGCACAATTAGTCAACTTCCGTAATAAAAAAGAACGTATAGGTTTAGTGGTTGATGAGTATGGCGACATCAAAGGCTTGGTGACATTGGAAGATATTTTGGAAGAAATTGTGGGTGAATTTACCACTTCTACCGCCCCTTCCATTGATGAAGAAGTTACCCAGCAATCAGATGGCTCAATGATTATTGAAGGATCAGCAAATATCAGGGATTTAAATAAATTATTTGACTGGCATTTGGATACCGATGAAGCCCGAACCTTCAATGGACTTATTTTAGAGCATTTAGAAGAAATTCCTGATGAAGGAACAGAATGTGAAATTAACGGCTTAAAAATCACGATTTTAGAAGTCGCAGATAATATGGTGAAACAAGCGAGAGTAGAAAAGATTTCATCAGCAACACAGCCAAACTAAACGCGTTTTCTTATCATAAAAGCAGAAAGACGAAAGGTGAATTGCCTTTCGTCTTTTTCTTTTGCCTTGCATTTACTTTTTGTTTTTGAATGTTATCTAATTTATTTATAAAAGTGCGGTGTTTTTTTTATGAGTTTTTTCTTATTTTTAAAGGTTTTATTGTTGGTAGATAAAAATTTGCTTTTTCCCATTTCTGACGATTGACTAAAGATGCAAAAAAAAACGATAATAATTCTCAATATTTTAATGATGTGTAATAAAGGAAGTTCATTATGAAGAAAGCAAAATTTGTTCTTTTACCTCTCGCAACACTTGTGGCAACGGCGGTGCAAGCGGAAACCTTAGGTGTGATTGATGTTGTTACTGAAAATACCGGAGCGAAAAGCAAAACCAATGTCGTTACCCTAAAACAAATGGAGCGTAGTACGGAAACGGATTTACGTGGTTTGTTATTTAATGAGCCTGCGATTAATTTTGGTGGTGGAAATGGCGGAACATCGCAATGGGTAACAATTCGTGGAATGGGGCAAGATCAAATTGACTTCAAAGTGGACAATACTTATTCAGATACCCAATCTTTCCACCACGAAGGTCGCTTCTTATTGGATCCAGCCTTAATTAAACGTATTGATGTGCAAAAAGGCGCGGGTTCTGCCAGTGCTGGGATTGGTGCAACCAGTGGCTCAATTATTGCAACAACCGTTGATGCGCAAGATTTATTAAGAGAAGGGCAAGATTTTGGGTTTAAACTTACTGGCGGTGTGCGTAGTAATAAAGGCTATACGCAAGGCGCGAGTGTATATGGCAAAGTAGGGGCATTTGATGCGTTAGTTTCAGGTAACTGGAATCACAAAGAAAACTATAAAGGCGGTAAAGATTATAAAAATCTTAATGGTTCAGATACCGTACAAAACAGCGCACTAGGTGAGCGTGGCTTATTGGCTAAATTAGGTTGGGATATCACTGAAAATCAACGTGTGGTACTAAGCCATCGCCAAGAACGTTACTATGGTGTGCGTGCATTGCGTGAAGAATTTGATTTTTCTAATTCTTATGTTTCTACTGCTCGCTTATCTCAAGAACAACGTGATAAGGGTTATCGTTTAAGTTCAGTTTATGCAGGAAAAGACAGACGTGGTAACGATTCTTATTATGTACTTGACCAAAACGGCAACTATGTGGTGAATGAAGAGAATAATAACCCACGTTACCGTACCACTACGCAAGATACCACCAATTTGGAGTGGACAGGTAAGAATATGGGCTTTGTTACCGAAGCGAAAGCCAATGTTTATCATACAAAACGTGTACGTGAAGAAGGAAGCAGTAAAACCCAAATTCTTACTACGGGAGCTAACTTAAATTTAGACAGCGCCATTGGTGAAAATCACCTAGTGAAATACGGCGTAAATTATCGTAAACAAGTAGGAAAACCAAATCAACTTGCCGCAGGTGCGCATAATCAACGCAAAGACGATCTCGGCGTGTATGTAGAAGGCATTTGGGGAATGGGGCCTGTCATCTTAACAACAGGGGCGCGTTATGATTACTTTAACTTTAAAGCGTCAAATGGCTCTAAGGCAAGCAAAGGGCATTTTAACCCAAGTGCGGGCTTAATTTGGCAAGTTTCTGATGATTTAAGCTTGAACACCAGCTTGAACTATGCAACCCGTAGCCCTCGTTTATATGAGGTAATGATTGCTGGTTCTGGCACAATTGGGATTGATAGCAATATCCGTGCAGAAAAAGCCCGTAATGCAGAAATTGGTTTCAATTATGATTTAAATGATCGTATTTCACTAAGTGGAAGTTACTTCTGGCAAAAAGTAAAAGATGCGATGTCATTGAAAAATAATGTTATTTATAATGGCGCATTATTGCGTAACCAAGGTTATGAACTATCCGCTGCTTATAAACACGCGGGCTTAACACTACGCGCAGGTGTGGCAGAAAGTAAACCTGAAGTCTATGGTAATGTGGCGGATAATACAGTATTTGCTGTGGCAACAGGGCGTACTTGGACAACCGAAGTGTCGTACAAATTCGCTAATCCAAACTTAATTATCGGTTGGAAAGGACGTTTTGTTGAAGGCGAAACAGGAACACCTAGCCGTGGTTCAGGTGGAAGCGCAAGTGTGAAACAACCGGGTTATGGCGTAAATGATCTTTATGCGAGCTGGGAAGCCAATGAAAATCTCACGATTAACGTTGCAGTAGATAATGTATTCAACAAAAACTACAAAAGCCATAGCCAGCGTGCAGGGGTAAATAGTTTAACGGGCTCTGGACGCGACTTTAGAATGAATGTAAATTACACATTCTAATCTGTTTAACAAGTGCGGTGATTTTTCACCGCATTTTTTATTCGCACTTTGACCGAAAATTTTTAATTTGTTACAATTTGCAACCTAATTGAAATTCATTCTCAATAACAATTAAGGGCAGTTTGCCTCAGTTTTATTTAACGTCAGCGTTAAGGATTTCCCAATGCCACAATTATTCGCATTTTTACAACATTATATTGATTACATTATTTTAGGGTTACTCGGCTTAATGAGCTTTATGATGGTATGGTTCGTCATTGAACGTTTTATCTTTTTGAGCCGTGTGAATGTTTCACACTACACCAATATTCACGAATTAGACATCGATCTCAACCGTAATCTCACTATTATTTCCACTATTGGATCGAATGCCCCTTATGTCGGCTTGCTTGGCACAGTTATCGGTATTCTATTAACCTTCTATGAATTGGGAAATTCAGGGGGAGATATTGATGCTGCTGCCATTATGCTTAATCTTTCTCTTGCCCTCAAAGCCACTGCCGTAGGGATTTTAGTTGCCATTCCATCAATGGTGTTTTACAACGGTTTACAACGCAAAGTAGAAGTGAATCGCTTGAAATGGAAAGCCTTAAACGGACAAAAAAATCTAGGGGCATAATGTGAAAAAGTTTGATGAAATCAATATTATCCCTTTCATTGACATTATGTTAGTGTTGCTGGCGATTGTATTAATTACCGCGTCTTTTATTTCTCAAGGAAAAATCCAAGTCAATGTGCCAAAAGCAAGCAGTACCGTCGCATTTAAGTCGGACGATTTGGCTAAATTATTAACGGTTACCGAAACAGGGGAAATCTTTTTTAACGATAAACCTACGGATCTCGCTCAAATGGAAAAAGAAGTCGCAAGTTGGGCGAAAGATCAAAAAGTTACCCTAAAAGTCGATGCGAAAGCAACCTTCCAAGATTTTGTTAGCCTCACGGATTTAATGGCGAAGAATAACATCAAAAATGTTGCCATTGTAACAATGAAAGAGAAAGGCAACTAAATGGTAAATAAACATCGTTCTTGGTTTGGTTTTTTCTTTTCTTTGCTGTTCCACGTAACGCTCATTGGGGCAATTCTTTATGCAATACGAGATGATGGCACGGCAAATGGTTATCAGGCAGAAATCATTGATAATAGCATTTCAATGGAAATGCTAATGGGAATGACCGTGGAAGAGCCTGAAGTGACACCAGAGCCACAGCCAATAGAGCCGGAACCAGAAGTGAAAGAAAGCGTGCCTGATCCTATTGTGAAACCAGAACCGCCAAAGCCTGAAAAACCAAAGGAAAAAGAGGTTAAAAAAGAAAAGCCAAAAAAAATCCCAAAAGAGAAGCCAAAGCAAAAACCAAAAGAAAAACCGTTGGCAAATAAAGAATTAGAAAAAGGCGATCGTAATATTAATTCAGCGGCGAAGATCACCTCCAATGCAACGAGCCTAGGCAAAGCAACGGTAACTAATCCGAATTTAGTTGGGAAAGGAACAAGTTCAGATGAAGCCAAAGCCTACCTTAGTGCCATAAGGAAGGAAATTGAGCGTCAGAAACGTTATCCGCAACGCGCCAAAATGATGAGAAAGCAAGGAATCGTTACTGTTAGTTTCATCATCGCAAATGATGGTTCATTGAATAATGTGCAATTAGCAAAATCATCAGGGAATAATGATCTGGATAATGCCGCCCTTGATGCCGTAAAACGCGCGCGTTCTGTTGGACCAAAACCCGCGGGCGTTAGTTCCTCACTGACTGTGCCATTACGATTTAGTATTCAGTAAAACCATTCTTAAGTGCGGTGAAAAAATTCCCTGTTTTTACACCGCACTTCTCTTTATAATGCTCGCTCCCTACTTTATTAGAGAGAAGATAATGAAAAAATTAACCCAACTTTTTACTTTTACCTTAACCCTTGGCATATCAATGTTTGCCTCTGCAACAGAAAATGAACAGGCGAAGCCTTATACCTCCGCATTTCGTATTAGTGCAGAAGAAATGCACGATATTGCGAATCCAAATAAGCTTGCGTGGCGCATTTTCTATACAGAACCCTCTAAAGGTGAAAATGCACACTGGTTTGATGCCGTCAAACAAGGTAATTTAGCTGAAATTAAAGCGATGGTTGAAAAAGGGCAAGATCTTGAGGTAAAAGATACAGGAAGTCTTGGGCAAACTGCGCTTGGTTGGGCTGCATTTATTGGTTATGAAGATATTGTAGAATATTTGATCTCACAAGGTGCAAGCCTTTTTGCTACTGATTCAGGTGATGTTTATAACGTGCTGAAATCAGCTGTATTAGGCAAAAATACCCATATAGTGAAAAAAATCTATGGGAATTTAAGTCCCGTAGATTTAAACGATCAAAGCATTGAAAGTGATGGGGAAACCTTGCTGATGGTTGCAGCCAGCAATAACCGCTTGGAAACAGTAAAATTCCTTATTTCTCAGGGAGCAAATGTGAATTTAGTGACCACCACAAAAGAGCCATCAATGTTTTCTTATAACCAAAGTGCCTTGTCTTATGCCTGTGAGCGTAATTTACCTGAAATGCAAAAACTGCTTATTCAAAATGGCGCAATTAATCATAAAACAGGCAAACCTAGTTGTAACTAGTTAATAAGATTAAATAAAAAGCTAAGTGCGGTGTAAAAACTTCCTATTTTTACACCGCACTTTTGTTTATTCTGATTTTTTATTAGTTAGCATAAACGCCAGCTTTTGTCTGGCTGAATTTGTAAATGCAATGCGTGATGTTTCAGTAAGGTAGAACGATGCCCTACACTAATTATAGTGGTATTTGGCAATATGCTATCTAATAATTGATACATTGCTTCTTCCAATCCTTCGTCCATACTTGCGGTGGCTTCGTCAAGGAAGGCAACCTGTGGTTTATGTAAAAATAAACGCGCAAAAGCAAGGCGTTGTTGTTCGCCGAGAGAAAGTACACGCGTCCAATCTTTTTGTTGTTCAAGTTTATCGCTTAAATGACCTAAATTGACCTGTTGCATAATTTGTTGAATATGGGATAAATCCGGTTCTTGAGGTGCAAGCGTAGGATAATAAAGCGCATCAATTAACCGACCTTGCGGTAAATACGGTTTTTGTGAGAGGAACAATGCCTGTGTTTGCGGGCAATATATTTTGCCTTCAGAATATGGCCAAAGTCCGGCTATGGTGCGTAATAGGGTTGTTTTTCCTGAGCCAGAAGGACCTTGAATAAGTAGGCGACTTCCTAAAGGGAGAGTGAGATTAAGTTTTTCAATCAGGCTTTGATTATCAGGGCGTTTAATCGTTAAATGTTGAAAAATCACTTCGCCATCGCTATTTTCTATTTCCACATTTGTGTTGTGATTAATAGAATGGAGCGCACTGTGGAAACCCGTTAAACGATCAAGTACTGCACGATAAGCGGTAAAGTCATCATAAGAATTTCGATAAAAAGAAAGGGCTTCTTGCACTTTACCGAACGCTTGTGAAGTTTGCATTAAATCCCCTAATTTAATTTGTCCACTAAAGTAACGTGTCGCTTGAATGATAAAAGGAAAAATAACGGAAACTTGCGATACCGCAAGATTAAATCCGGACAGTTTTAGCATTCGATAAACCAATTGCCAGATATTGCTAATAATGTTGTTAAATTGTTTAAATAAAATATGGCTTTCCATTTTTTCACCACGATAAAAGGCGATGCTTTCGGCATATTCTTTTAAACGAATGAGGGAATAGCGGTAGTTCGCGTTAAGCTTTTCATTGGCAAAGTTAAGTTTTATTAATGGTCGTCCAATTTTAAAAGCGATAAGACTCGTAATTAGCACATAAACAAAAACCAGAAAGACCATCATATGTGGGATTTCATAGCCTGCGATCACCATTGGACCGGATAAATCCCATAAAATTGCGGTAAAGGCAACCAGTGATACGGTTGAGGAAATGACGCCAGTGGCAAAGCCAAGCGAGCTGGTCACATAAGAGTCAATATCCTGCTGAATTCGCTGATCGGGGTTGTCTAGTTGGCTAGTGCCGTGCAAGGTTTTGTAATAGGCTTGGTTTGCTGTCCATTGGTTGAGATATTGTTGATTAAGCCAAGTTCGCCATTGAATTTTAAAACGTTGCGAAAGGTAATAGGTAAACAAGACGTTTAAAACGTGTACCGTCGCGAGCAAAGAAAAAATGATCATTTGTTGCCAAAATACGTTTGCATTCATTTCTTGTAAGGCGCTATACATTGCGTTATACCAGTTAGAAAAGAGAATATCTAACCGTACCGCAAGCAAATTAAAGAAAATAATCACCCAAAAATAACAGAGTGGTTTTAAATGCTGTTTCGGCGAAAGGTAAGTTTGGGTGATGAGCCAAAATTGTCTTGCCCAACGGGTTGTTTTCACCAAAATGGCTAAAATAATAGAAAATGCGATGCTTGTAATAACAAGACTTTGAATTATCCATAAAAATGAACTGAGTAATTCTTCTGACCAATTCATAATACCGTCCGAGTAAATATGTGAAAATAAAAGGTTAAATCGTCTTTGTTTAGAGTGCAGAATTAAAAATTTGTTCAAAGATTGTTAAAGAAATTTAGTCCGCACGCAAGAAAAATGTGATGTAGATTAAACTTTTAGACTTTAATCCATTCTTTCTGTTTAGAGGTTGCTATAATTTTTTTAGTTAAATGAAATTATCGAGGTTGTGATGAGTGATATTGCGGTGACGATTAGCATTTTAGCCCTTGTTGCGGTCGTCGGATTATGGATCGGGCATTTCAAAGTTCGTGGCGTTGGGTTAGGTATTGGAGGTGTTTTGTTTGGGGGAATTATTGTTGCCCATTTTACCAACCAATATGGCGTGCACTTAGATGCACATACGTTACATTTTATTCAAGAATTTGGGTTAATTCTTTTCGTTTATACAATTGGGATTCAAGTCGGTCCCGGTTTTTTTGCTTCATTGCGAGAATCTGGCTTAAAGCTCAATGGATTAGCCGTATTGATCGTGTTGCTTGGGGCAGCCAGTGTGGTTGTATTATATAAAGCGGCTGAGGTTCCACTTGATATTATTTTGGGGATCTATTCTGGCGCAGTTACAAATACGCCATCATTGGGGGCTGGGCAACAAATTCTTGCTGAATTGGGAATGAGCCATACCACAAGTAATATGGGGATGGCATATGCAGTGGCCTATCCTTTTGGGATTTGTGGGATTTTACTCACAATGTGGTTAGTGCGGTTATTTTTTAAGATAAAAGTAGAGGAAGAAGAGGCAAATTTCCAACGTGAAAGTGGGCAAGATAAAGACAGTTTACGCTCAATGAATATTCGGGTTACAAATCAGAATTTAAATGGCTTAACCTTAATTGAAATTCCCGGATTTGAAAGTGAGGATGTGGTTTGTTCTCGTTTAAAACGTGGCGAGAATGTGAGTGTGCCAAGTGCCGATACGGAAATTCTTCTTGATGATATTTTGCATTTAGTCGGTGATGTTCACGTCCTGCATAAAATGAAGTTAGTCATTGGTGAAGCCATTGATGTGCCACGTTCAACTCTGACAGGGGATTTACGCTCTGAACGTATCGTTGTAACAAATGAGAAAGTTCTAGGAAAGAAAATAAAATCACTTGGTATTCATCAAAAATATGGCGTGGTAATTTCTCGCTTAAACCGTGCAGGGGTAGAGCTAGTTCCTAGTGCGGATACTACACTTCAATTTGGGGACGTATTACATATTGTCGGACGAACAGATGTAATTGATAATGCCATTGCCCTTATTGGGAATGCACAACAAAAATTGCAACAGGTACAAATGCTGCCAGTGTTTATTGGTATTGGTTTAGGCGTGCTGGTGGGGTCAATTCCTTTTTATATTCCGGGGCTTTCTGTGGCGTTAAAACTTGGGCTTGCAGGTGGGCCACTTGTTGTTGCCTTGATTTTGGCAAGAATAGGCAGCATTGGAAAACTTTACTGGTTTATGCCACCAAGTGCAAACCTTGCCTTAAGAGAAATTGGTATTGTGCTGTTTTTAGCGGTAGTCGGGCTGAAATCAGGCGGTAATTTTGTGGATACCCTAGTGAACGGCTCAGGGCTTGAATGGATGGGGTATGGCATTATCATCACATTTTTCCCATTAATGGCGGTAGGGCTATTTGCTCGCTTATATCTAAAACTGAATTACTTGTCTTTATGCGGTTTGCTTGCAGGCTCAATGACGGATCCGCCAGCGCTAGCCTTTGCCAATGCGATTAAAGAAGATAGTGGGGTCGCGGCGCTTTCTTATGCAACGGTCTATCCTTTAGTAATGTTCTTGCGAATACTCTCGCCGCAGTTATTAGCCATTTTGTTGTGGTCTTTTTTCTAATAGTCCGAAATTTCGCAATGCCCAGTTAAACTGGGCATTTTTATTTCTGTTTTCTATACACTCTCAACGTTTATTACGATGTTGTCACTTATCATCCCTTTGTTTTCTTTTTAGATTTCTCAACTGGTCTGAACTCTGATTAGTTTGCCCAAATTTGTTTGCACTAGTGGGGGGCTTTCTTTACAATCCAACGGCTTTTTTTATCAATTTAATCGAAAAAAGGTTACAAATGACTAAAACAACAATTTTTTCAAGAACATTACTTTCTTCTGCATTATTGGCTGTTGCAGGCGGCGCACAAGCAGCAGCATTCCAATTAGCAGAAGTGTCAAGTTCTGGCTTAGGGCGAGCTTATGCGGGTGAAGCCGCGATTGCTGATAATGCTTCTGTGGTAGCGACCAACCCTGCGTTAATGACATTATTTAAAACCAACCAATTTAGTGCTGGTGGCGTTTATGTGGATTCTAAAATTCGTGTTGATGGCACAGTAACAGCCACAGCAGGAGGACGTCCAGTTACTCGTCCACAATCTGCGGATAATAACGATGTAGTGCCAGGTTCATTAGTACCGAATATGTATTTCGTCTCACCAATTAATGATAAGTTCGCAATTGGTGCAGGAATGAATGTAAACTTTGGTTTAAGAAGTGAATATGGTAGCGATTATAGTGCGGGTGTTTTTGGTGGAAAAACTGATTTAAGCGCAATTAACTTAAATTTAAGTGGTGCTTACCGTGTTAGCGAAGGATTTAGTATTGGTGCGGGGTTAAATGCTATTTATGCTAAAGCTGAAGTTGAACGCACAGCAGGGATTTTAGATGATGCACTAAATGCTGTTGCAGCAAGTCCTAGCCCTTATGCGCCAATGGCGGCACAAGTTGGTGCAGGCGTTGAGAAAGGTACAGTTCTCACTCACCTTGAAGATAGAAGCGCTTGGGGCTTTGGTTGGAATGCCGGTCTTGTTTATGAATTTAATGAAAGAAACCGTATTGGTGTGGCATATCATTCAAAAATTGATATTGAGTTTAAAGATCGTAATGCGGTAAGTTATATGCCTTATGGGGTTAAGCCTTATGTTGGTGCAGGATCATTAACATTAAATTTACCAGGATATTGGGAAATTTCAGGTTTCCACCAATTAACAGATGCTTTCGCCGTGCATTATAGTTACAAATATACAGAATGGAGCCGTTTAAAGAATTTACACGCCACCTATGACAGTGTGCCAGCAGGCTCTCGTAATGGGGATCTTGCACTTCATAAGGAAGAAAGATACCGCGATAATACACGCGTAGCTTTAGGGGTAAGTTATCTTGTTAATGACCAATTAACTTTACGCGCAGGGATTGCCTATGATGAAGCCGCTGCACCAACAGAACACGCAAGTGCCTCAATTCCTGATACAGATCGCACTTGGTACAGCTTAGGGGCAACCTATAAATTTACCCCAAATCTTTCTGTGGATTTCGGTTTTGCTCACCTACGTGGTAAGAAAGTAAACTTCACCGAAACACAAAGCCTTGGTGGTGGTTTAGTTGAAGTTAAAGCCGACTATCGTTCAAAATCCAGTGCTAACCTTTACGGTTTAAACGTAAATTACAGCTTCTAATTTGAGAAACTAGGCATTTACGCAAATTTCATTATAATAAGCCTATCCAACTGGATAGGCTTATTTATATCATTTTTAGAGAACTCACCAATGCCTGAAATCTACTATTGTTATTATCATTCCCCGATAGGGCGATTATTAATGATTAGCCAAGATAATAAATTGACCAATTTGGATTTTGAAGCCGAGCAAATTGCCCCAAATCCGAAATGGATTTTGCGAGAAAATCATCCGCTCTTTACTCAGGTTTCAGCGGCGTTAACACGTTATTTCAATGGCGAAAAAGAAACCTTTGCGGATATTCCGCTTAATCCACAAGGTACTCCCTTTCAGCAACGCATTTGGCAACAATTGTGCCAAATTCCTTATGGCGAAACCTCAAGTTATGGCGAGTTAGCCCATCACATTAATAACCCTAAAGCGGTGCGGGCGGTAGGCGGTGCAGTAGGGGGCAACCCAATTAGCATTATCATTCCTTGCCATCGTGTGTTAGGTAAAACACGTCAGCTAACAGGGTTTGGTGGTGGATTACCAGCCAAACGCTATTTATTACAGTTAGAAAATATTGCTTATGTGGATAAAGGCGTGGAATACGTCAAACAAAAATTATTGAAAAAGTATCAAAGCTAAGTAAAAACCAGATAAAAAAGCACCGCACTTTATGAATAGTCCGCACTCCGAACAAGCCCTTCTTTCTCTCGCGCAATCTCTCGCTGGTCTCACCTTTGGTGAAGTTGCCAAAGGGCTGAATATTGCTGTGCCACCCAATTTGAAACGGGATAAAGGCTGGGTAGGTATGTTGCTGGAAAGCGCCTTAGGCGCAACCGCAGGAAGCAAAGCAGAACAAGATTTTGCGCACCTTGGCATTGAACTTAAAACCATTCCCATTGACCGTCAAGGCAAACCTTTAGAAACCACCTTTGTCAGCCTTGCCCCACTAGTGCAAAATAGTGGCATTACGTGGCAATCTTCCCACGTTCGGCATAAATTATCTAAAGTGCTGTGGATACCCATTGAAGGTGAACGCAATATTCCTCTTGCCGATCGTCATATCGGACAGCCTATTTTGTGGCAACCTTCTTATGAACAAGAACAACGCTTACAACAAGATTGGGAAGAATTAATGGAATATATCGTATTTGGTCGCCTTGATGAAATTACCGCACGTCTGGGGGAAGTGCTACAACTTCGCCCTAAAGGCGCAAGTCGGAAATCGCTCACGAAAGGCATTGGGCGAAACGGTGAGATGATTGACACCTTGCCACTCGGTTTTTATTTACGCAAAAATTTCACACACGAAATCTTGCAACAATTTCAGCGAAATAGCTGATTTCCCTTTGCATTAAAGTGAGAAATCTATATTATTGCTCGCCTTATCTCTACTTTCTTTAAGGAACGGATTATGTTTGATTGGATTGCCAGCCCAGAGGCGTGGGTGGCCTTATTTACCCTAACCGCATTAGAAATTGTGTTAGGTATTGATAACATCATTTTTATCAGCATTTTAGTTGGGCGCTTACCCGCACAACAACGCCAATCTGGACGCTTGATTGGGTTAGGCTTAGCAATGGCAACGCGTATTTTATTACTGCTTTCCCTTTCTTGGCTGATGAAATTAACCACCCCATTATTTGAGGTATTTTCACAATCAATTTCAGGACGAGATCTCATTTTAATTTTAGGGGGATTGTTCCTTGTCGCCAAAAGTACCCACGAAATTCACCACGCAATGACGCCAGAAGAGGAAGAAGAACAAAGTGCGGTGAAAAAAGTGAATTTTTTCAGCGTACTCATTCAAATTGCCATTTTAGATATTGTGTTTTCCCTTGATTCCGTGATCACCGCAGTGGGAATGGCAAGCCAAGTTGGCGTAATGATTTTAGCGATCATTATTGCTGTTGGGGTGATGATGCTTGCGGCAAAACCGATTGGCGATTTTGTGGAAGCCCACCCAACGCTAAAAGTGCTAGCGCTTTCATTCTTGATTTTAGTGGGCGTAGCATTAATTGGCGAAGGCTTAGATTTCCATATTCCAAAAGGCTATATCTATTTCGCGATGGGCTTTTCTGTTGTGGTTGAAATGATCAATATAAAAATGCGTAAGCGTTTGATTAAACGCCCGTAATGCTTAAATAAGAAGTGCGGTGCAAAAATGCTGAAAATTTGCACCGCACTTTTTTCTTCTCATTTTTTCTATTTTAGTGATCTTGTTTTTTCATTTACCATTTTCGATACATATTGGCGCACATCACTTGACCCAATACATAAAGGGTGGAATTTTTTTGCAATTTTACCGTATGCCTTTGTTGTTTGCGTAGCGCTGCGCGGATACCATCGCCCCAAAATTCACTGTAATAATCTGTTCTAACTTGTGTCAGACGGTAAGTGTCGCAGTTGAGTATTTTATATTGACGCACGGATCGCGCGTAAAGTTCAGGACGGTTTTTATACACGAATAAGCCTTTGTCTGAATTAATCACGACATCAAAATGAATTAAATGTTTGTCTTCGTTATCTACCCAAACTGATTGGGTATCCACATAATATTCGGCATTTGGTGCTAACTTGAAATAGCCCGCTTTGGTTAAGGTTGGTAGCACGAGTTTGACTTCGGGAGGAGGCGAAGTTGGAGTGGTAGAACAAGCAGCGAGCAACATTACACTCAGTGATAAACCTAATTTTCTCATTTTGACCTCCTTACATTCTGAGGAAGAATGCGTGTTGATTAGGTTAAAATTATTCTTGCATATTTGGGGGGCAATTTCTAACAAAAAAAGCCAATTTTGTGAGCTGTTGCACAAATCAAAATGCGTCTAAAGAATGAAAATAATGAGACAAGAGAAAATTTATCGCAAACGATTGCGTAGGCGTGATACAATACGCGCGATTTTTAGTAACTCAAGTCATATAGGAAAAAATCGTGAGCAAACAATCATTAAGTTACAAAGATGCAGGTGTCGATATTAACGCTGGCAATGCGTTAGTGGAAAAAATTAAAGCCGATGTAAAACGCACTACGCGTCCAGAAGTGATGGGGGGATTGGGTGGCTTTGGCGCTCTTTGTGCATTGCCAAGTAAATATAAAGAGCCAATTTTGGTGTCAGGCACAGATGGTGTTGGGACAAAATTACGCCTTGCCATTGATTTGAATAAACACGATACCATTGGCATTGACTTGGTCGCGATGTGCGTGAATGATTTAGTGGTGCAAGGCGCTGAACCACTATTTTTCCTTGATTATTATGCCACAGGTAAATTAGATGTTGATGTGGCAGCGAGTGTGATTAAAGGTATCGCAAATGGTTGTGAGCAAGCAGGTTGTGCCTTAGTCGGCGGTGAAACTGCTGAAATGCCCGGTATGTATCATCAAGGTGATTATGATTTGGCGGGGTTCTGCGTCGGTGTCGTAGAAAAATCTGAAATTATTGACGGTAGTCGGGTGAAAGTGGGCGATGCCTTAATCGCATTAGGCTCAAGTGGGGCGCATTCCAATGGCTATTCATTAATCCGTAAAGTAATCGAACGTTCAGGCATTGAGCCAGCTACAGCACAATTAGACGGAAAACCTTTCGCCGATCAAGTGTTAGCGCCAACAAAAATTTATGTAAAATCCATTTTGCAATTAATCAAACACGTGTCTGTTCACGCCATTTCTCACTTAACAGGCGGTGGTTTTTGGGAAAATATTCCACGCGTGTTACCACATAATGTGAAAGCGGTGATTGATGAATCAAGCTGGCAATGGCCTGCTATTTTCAACTGGCTACAAGAACAGGGCAACATTGAACGTTATGAAATGTACCGCACTTTCAATTGTGGTGTGGGAATGATCATTGCCTTGCCACAAGATCAAGTGGAAACCGCGTTAGCATTATTACACCAAGCGGGCGAAACGGCGTGGCAGATTGGGCATATTGAAAGCCTAAGTGAAGGTGAACAGCAGGTTATTATTCGTTAATGAAAAAGATCGCTGTATTAATTTCTGGTGAGGGGCAAACCTTGCAAAGCATTATTGATGCCTGCAAGGTTGGCGATATCCCCGCACAAATCTGTGCTGTCATTTCTAATAAAGCAACGGCTTATGGATTACAACGGGCAAAAATGGCTGAAATTCCTACCGCACTTTTTGAGCGAAAAGATTATGCAGATAATAAGCAAATGGATCAGGCTATTGGTGATTATATCGCCATATTAGGGGCGGATTTGATTGTTTTAGCGGGGTATATGAAAATTTTGACTGCTGAATTTACCCAACGTTTTGCGGGAAAAATTCTCAATATTCATCCTTCATTGTTACCGAAATACCCCGGCTTACATACTTATCAGCGAGCTTTAGAGGCGGGCGAACAAGAACACGGCACAACGGTGCATTTTGTCAATGAAGAGGTAGATGGCGGGGCAATTGTGCTACAAGCAAAAGTGCCGATTTTTCCTGATGATGACGTGGTTGATATTGAGCAGCGAGTGAAATATCAAGAGCAACAAATTTATCCTTTGGTGATTAAATGGTTTGTTACCGATCGCTTAACGCTTGAGGCTGGCAAGGCTTATTTAGATGGCAAGCGCTTGCCAAATGCAGGGTATGCCATCGATTAACGATACAAAGCACAAACGCAGGTTTGTGCTTTTTCGTTATGTTGAGCGAGAAAGAATTTTATTAAGTGCGGTCATTTTTGGGTGAGTTTTTGGTATAGTAGCGAAAAAATTTATCACAACCTAGGATTTATAAATGGCAGAAAAAATTCTTATTGATGAAGATCGATTTATGCGAACCATTTCGCGGATTTCACACGAGATCATAGAAAAACATCAACATCTTGATGACTTAGTGATCGTCGGCATTAAACGCCGTGGGGCAGAAATCGCAGAATTAATTAAGCGTAAAATTAATGATTTAACGGGGAAAGAAGTCCCTTCCCTTGATTTGGATATTACTTTTTATCGCGATGATTTAGAATATGTTGAGCCACAAAGTCAATCGCCCGTTTATAGCGGTGCATCGAATTATGTCAGCATTCAAAATAAAATTGTGATTTTGGTCGATGATGTATTATTTACAGGGCGAACCATTCGAGCCGCGTTAGATGCGTTAATTGATTTTGGACGTGCAGCAAAAGTGGAATTAGTTATTTTTGTTGATCGCGGACACCGTGAATTACCCATTCGTGCGGATTATGTGGGCAAAAATGTGCCAACCAGTCGCGCAGAAAAAGTGCAAGTGCGCACAATGAAGTTTGACCAATGTTATGAAGTGGCGCTAGTCTCAAAATAAAAGCAATATAAAACCGCGTTTATCAAACCAAAGGGGGAACCTTTTGGCAAATTGATACTCTAACGTAAAATAATTTGAACAGATAAATGGAAAATATGAAAAGAGTGAATTTTAAAGCAATTTTAATCGGTTTAGTGGGATTCTTTGCCGTTTCAGCAAATGTTTTTGCGGTAGAGCGTGTTGTCGCCACGGTAAATGGTAATCCTATTTTAGAAAGCCAAGTCCGCGCGGCGTTAGGTAAAAAAGCTAATACAGAAGCAAATCGTGAAGCGGCATTAAATACTATCATTGATGATATTCTCGTCAATCAAGCCATTAAAGATTCTGGTGTGAGCGTGAGTAATGCTCAAGTTGATCGTGTTATGGAAGATATTGCGGCACGCAATGGCTTGACTTATGGTCAGTTACTTGATGTGCTAGATTATCAAGGCATTAACTATCATCAATATCGCCAACAAATTGCAAATCAATTATTAATGTCGGAAGTGCGTAATCAGGCAATTGGTAAAAGCATTGATGTAACCCGTGAAGAAGTGCAAGAACTCGGGCAAAAATTACTCGATCAAGCGAAAGCACAAGGTAAAGAGAAAAAAGTAACAGGAACAGAATACCAAGTTCGTCATATTTTGCTGAAACTTAATCCATTACTCAATGATGCACAGGCTAAAGCACAATTAACGCAAATTCGTGCGGATATTCTTGCCAAGAAAACCACTTTTGCTGATGCCGCATTAGCCTATTCTAAAGATTATTTATCTGGCGCAAATGGTGGAAATTTAGGCTTTGCGTTCCCTGAAACCTATGTGCCAACGTTTGCCAAAATGGTGCAAAGTACGAAGAAAGGCACAATTTCAGCGCCTTTTAAAACAGAGTTTGGCTGGCATATTTTAGAAGTCACCGATACACGTCAAGGGGATCGTACTCGTGATGCTTATATGCAAAAAGCCTATCAGCAATTAGTTAATCAACAATTGCACGAAGCCTCGCAGGATTGGGTGAAAGCCTTGCGTAAAACAGCCAATATTAAATATTTCAAGTAATTTGCCGCAATCACGAAATCCCAGCCCCAATGCTGGGATTTTTGTTTTATAATAGTGCGTCTTTTTTAACAGTATCAATCATTATGAATTCAAGAAAACATTTAGGTCATACCGCCCGTAAGCGTTTTGGGCAAAACTTTTTATCCGATGATAATATTATTCAAAGTATTGTGGCAGCTATTTATCCACAGCCAGATCAATATTTGGTGGAAATCGGCCCCGGTTTGGGGGCGCTAACAGAACCTGTGGCGGAGCGAGTTGAGCGTTTAACCGTTGTGGAGTTAGACCGAGATTTGGCTGAACGTTTGCGTCATCACCCATTTTTACATCAAAAGTTGAATGTGATTGAAACAGATGCGATGCAGTTTGATTTTGGGCAACTTTACCGTGATGAGCATTTAGCGGAAAAAAATCAGAAATTACGCATTTTCGGCAATCTTCCTTATAACATTTCAACGCCATTAATGTTCCATTTGTTCAACTATTGCGAACAAATTCAAGATATGCACTTTATGCTACAAAAAGAAGTGGTAAAACGTCTTTGCGCTGCACCGAATAGCAAGGCTTACGGACGCTTAACCATTATGGCGCAATATTTTTGCCAAGTAATGCCTGTATTGGAAGTGCCGCCGACAGCTTTCAAACCAGCACCCAAAGTGGATTCTGCGGTGGTGCGCTTAATTCCACACAGCACGCTTCCGCACCCTGTGAAAGATTTATACTGGCTCAATCGCGTGTGTACGCAAGCCTTTAATCAACGTCGTAAAACCTTGCGTAATGCACTTTCTACGTTATTTTCTGCAGAAAATCTCACCGCACTTGGTATTGATTTGAACGCACGAGCGGAAAATCTCTCCATTGCCGATTATGCAAGATTGGCAAACTGGCTGTGTGATAATCCTGTGCTGGAAAATGAACAGAGTGAAGTGGAATAAACAATGGCAACTTATTTAGTCGGTGATCTGCAAGGCTGTTATGATGAACTGCACGCTTTGCTGGAAAAGGTAAAGTTTGATCCAAGCCAAGATGTCCTTTATTTGGTTGGTGATTTGGTGGCGCGAGGGGATAAATCGCTTGAATGTTTGCGTTTAGTCAAATCGCTTGGCGAGTCGGCTCACACTGTGCTAGGCAATCACGATTTGCATTTAATTTCTACCGCACTTGGAATTAAGCAAGTGAAGCCCAAAGATCGTGTGGATGCCATTTTCAACGCCCCTGATTTTCACGAGTTGATTGACTGGCTTCGCCAGCAGCCTTTACTTATTCATAATGAGCAAGCCAATTTCTTGCTCACTCACGCCGGCATTTCACCTGATTGGGATCTTGATACCGCGAAAGCTTGTGCTAGCGAAGTGGAACAAGTGCTACGCCACGGTGATTATTATGCAATGATCGCGCAAATGTATGATAACCAGCCAGATCGCTGGTCGCCTGATTTGCACGGTATCGACCGTTTACGTTACATTATTAATGTGTTTACCCGTATGCGTTTTTGCTATTATGATCACCGCCTTGACTTTGATTGCAAAGCCCCTGTTGATGAAGCCCCCGCTGAACTGACACCTTGGTTTAGGCTTAATAATCCCTTGTTTAAAACACAAAATATCGTCTTTGGTCATTGGGCAAGTTTAGTGGATACGCCTACGCCAGCTAATATTTATGCCCTTGATACCGGCTGTGTGTGGGGCAATCGAATGACAATGCTACGCTGGGAAGATAAGCGTTATTTTACTCAACCAGCAATGAAACAATATACCTAAAAAATGAAAGCAAAACTGATTACCTCTGCCAGTTGCGATCTGTTTAATCTGCCTTTTTTTCAGTTCGCACAAATGAAAAAATTTTGCCCTGAACAAATTCCACAAATTAAAGCGGATTACAAACGGGACTGGAATTTATGGAAGACCGCCATCTTACGAGTGGCACAACAGCTTGGCGCACCTTTTGCTGAACCTCATATTGAAAAATGGTGTAACGGTTGGCAAGTGCGGGCGCATTTTTTTGCTTATTTTAAATATGAATTTAACAAAAATTCCGCGGCGATTTTATCGGTTATCTTAAATCGTCGCCGTTTACAAGTGAGCCTTGATTGGCATTGCTACCGCGCTGATCGCTCGCAAATCAATGTGCAACAATACAACCAATGGGTTGAACAGTTGGATCAAGCACAGTATGCCGATTTTGATTTTTGGCGTGGTGATGAAAGCGAATACGCTGATTTCCGCAAAGTGTGGTCGCTTTCTGCACAGGATTTTTTACTCAACAATGATGAAGATTTTTTCTGTATAGGAAAAAATATTGAAAAAGCTGAATTAGATCACATTGATGCGGTGGAATTTATCGTACAAACTATTCAAGATTTACTGCCGTTGTATGAAAAATGTCATTGTAAATAAGGGCGTGATTTTCGCAATAGTTCTATCAATTTCCCTTATTTTACGCTATCCTATACCACATTTTCTTATTCATCTATACCGCTAAAATCACCTCTGGTAAAGGGGAAAAAGTGCGGTCAATTTTTTGATAATTTTTTAAAGGTAACATTATGCAAGAACAATATCGCCCTGATTTGATTGAGAGTGAAGTGCAGAAATATTGGGCTGAAAATAAGACGTTTAAAGCGGTGCAAGATCCGAGTAAAGAGAAATATTATTGCCTTTCAATGTTCCCTTATCCATCTGGTCGCTTGCATATGGGGCACGTTCGTAACTATACCATTGGTGATGTCATTTCTCGTTACCAGCGAATGAATGGTAAAAATGTGTTACAGCCAATGGGGTGGGATGCATTTGGTTTACCTGCGGAAGGAGCTGCGGTGAAAAATAAAACCGCGCCTGCCAAATGGACCTACGAAAATATTGAATATATGAAAAATCAGCTCAAAATTTTGGGCTTCGGTTTTGACTGGGATCGTGAAATTGCTACTTGTAAACCTGAATATTATAAATGGGAGCAATGGTTCTTCACGGAGCTTTACCGCAAAGGCTTAGTGTATAAAAAAACCTCTAGCGTAAACTGGTGTCCGAATGATGAAACTGTGCTTGCTAATGAGCAAGTTCACGAAGGGCGTTGCTGGCGTTGTGATACCCCTGTGGAACAAAAAGAGATCCCACAATGGTTTATTAAGATTACTGACTATGCTGAGCAATTATTGGGCGGTTTAGATCAACTGCCAGAATGGCCTGATATGGTGAAAACGATGCAGCGTAACTGGATCGGTCGTTCAGAAGGGGTAGAAATTACCTTTAATATTGAAAATTCTGATGAAACCGTAACGGTTTATACGACACGTCCAGATACGTTCTATGGTGTGTCGTATCTGGCTGTTGCCGCAGCACACCCATTAGCGGAAAAAGCAGCACAAAATAACCCCGCACTTGCCCAATTTATTCAAGAAGCCAAAAACACGAAAGTGGCGGAAGCAGAGCTTGCCACAATGGAGAAAAAAGGAATGGCAACGGGCATTCACGCCATTCACCCGATTACAGGAAAATTAGTGCCTGTTTGGGTCGCGAATTTTGTGTTAATGCACTATGGCACAGGGGCGGTAATGGCCGTACCAGCGCACGATGAGCGTGATTATGAATTTGCTAAAAAATATGATTTACCGCTTTATCCTGTTATCACGCCAGAAGACGGCAGCCCGTTAGATTTATCACAGCAGGCTTATACTGAACACGGTATTTTGATTAATTCAGCAGAATTTGATGGTTTAGGTTTTGATGCTGCATTCAAAGGGATTGCGGATAAATTAGAACAAATGGGTGTGGGCAAGCGTCAAGTGAATTATCGCTTACGCGATTGGGGGGTATCACGCCAACGTTATTGGGGCGCACCAATCCCTATGCTTATCCTTGAAAATGGTGAAGTTGTGCCGGCACCACTTGCAGATTTGCCAATTGTATTACCTGAAGATGTGGTGATGGACGGCGTTCGTAGCCCAATCAAAGCTGATCCAAATTGGGCAAAAACCACTTACAATGGGCAACCTGCATTGAAAGAAACCGATACCTTCGACACCTTTATGGAATCTTCGTGGTATTACGCGCGTTACACTTGCCCAGATTTCCACCAAGCAATGTTGAACCCTGAAGAGGCAAATTACTGGCTGCCAGTGGATCAATATATCGGTGGTATTGAACACGCCACAATGCATCTACTTTACTTCCGTTTCTTCCATAAATTATTGCGTGATGCTGGTTTAGTAAACACAGATGAGCCAGCAAATAAATTATTATGTCAAGGAATGGTCTTAGCTGATGCGTTTTATTACACCAGCGACACCAACGAACGCATTTGGGTCTCGCCAACCAAAGTTACGCTTGAGCGTGATGAAAAAGGACGTATTATCCGTGCCATTGATGATGAAGGACGCGAGTTAGTCCATAGCGGAATGACGAAGATGTCAAAATCGAAAAACAATGGTATTGACCCACAAGAAATGGTGGAAAAATACGGTGCGGATACCGTACGCTTATTTATGATGTTTGCTTCCCCTGCTGAAATGACCTTAGAATGGCAAGAATCTGGCGTGGAAGGGGCAAACCGTTTCTTACGCCGTTTATGGAATTTAGTCTTTGAGTATAGTAAAAATCCTGCAAAAACGGCGCTAAATCCAACCGCACTTTCTAACGCTCAAAAAGCCTTACGCCGTGATGTGCATAAAACTATTGCGAAAGTGAGCGATGATATCGGTCGTCGTCAAACCTTTAACACGGCGATTGCTGCGGTGATGGAGCTAATGAACAAATTAACCAAAGCCCCATTAGAAGATGAACAAGATCGCACGGTAATGGCTGAAGCGTTAAATGCGGTCGTTAAAATGCTTTATCCGATCACTCCGCACATTTGTTTCCAATTATGGAAAGAGCTTGGAAATCAAGAGGCGATTGACTTTGCCCCTTGGGTGAAAGCCGATGAGCAAGCAATGATCGATGACGAAAAACTGGTGGTGGTGCAAGTCAATGGTAAAGTACGCGCTAAAATTACTGTGCCTGCGGATATGGCAGAAGAGGCGATTAAAGACATTGCGCTTGCTGATCCGAATGTACAAAAATTCTTAGATGGTCTAAACATTGTGAAAACCATCTATGTACCCGGTAAGTTATTTAGCTTTGTAGCGAAATAATCCTATGCCCCACGCATTGGGTGGGGCGAATTATTAAGAGAAAATCAAATGTTGAACTTACTTAAAAAATTATCTCTCGTCAGTGTTGTCGCATTACTCACGGCTTGTGGTTTTCATTTCCAAAATGGCGAATTGATTCCGCAAGAACTAAGAACATTGCGTCTAGAAAGCCGTGATCCTTATGATGCGATGACGATTGCAATGCGTAAGCAGTTAAGAGCCAATAATATTCAACTTGTTGAGCAAGGCGATGTGGTAGTGTTCCGCTTAAATAATGTGCGTGAGAACAGTGAAGTGGCATCTATTTTCAAGCAAGGACGTGAGGCTGAAAAAGTATTAGTGTTACAAGTGGAGGCGAACATTCAGCTTAAAAACAAGCAACGTTATCCAATTAATACGCAAGTAACCCGCACTTTCTTTGATAACTCACGTGCAGCATTAGCCAAATCGGCGGAAAAAGAGGTAATTTGGAATGATATGCGTGAGCAAGCAGCGCGCCAACTTATCAGCAAAATGGTGGCGTTAAAACAGCAGGTGAAAAGCCAATAATGCAACGTCTGTTTGCCGATCAGCTCAGTGCCTCGCTAGATAAAAAGTTAGCGTCAATTTATTGTTTAGTGGGGCAAGATCCTTTGCTTTTACAAGAAAGCAAGGATCTCATTTGCACAACGGCAAAACAGCAAGACTTTGATGAAAAAAATGAAATGACTATTGATAATAGCACTGATTGGATCGCCTTAAACGAACAAGTGCAATCAATGGGGCTGTTTTTCAGTCGTCAAATTTTAGTGTTAAATTTTCCTGAAAATCTCACCGCACTTTTGCAAAAGCGTATCGCTGAATTAATAAGTTTGTTAAATCAAGATGTGCTACTCATTTTGCAAATGGCAAAACTCACCAAACCAATGGAAAAACAAGATTGGTTTGTGCAAGCTAGTCAGTTTGATCCGCAATTCTCTCTCGTAAATTGTCAAACACCAAGTATTGAACAATTACCTCGTTGGATTGTTGGGCGTAGTAAAACCTTAGAAATCTTTATTGAGCCAGAGGCAATCCAGCTTTTGTGTTATAGCTATGAAAATAATCTTCTTGCCTTAAAACAGACCTTGCAGCTACTGGCATTGCTTTATCCAAAGGATAAAATCACCTTATCTCGCGTGCAAAATGTGGTGGAACAATCCTCCGTGTTTACCGTATTTCAATGGGTTGATGCCTTACTTGAGGGAAAAAGCCAGCGTGCCAGACGAATTTTAGCGGGGTTGCGTGGTGAGGAAATTCAGCCTGTAATTTTATTGCGTACCTTGCAACGTGAGTTAATAACCCTTTTGACACTCACTCAACCACAACAAGGAATGAGCAATATTGATCAAGGGCTTTCTACGGCGAAATTGCGTGAAAAATTTGATCAACTCAAAATTTGGCAAACACGTCGCCCACTTTTCTTACAAGCGATTCAACGCTTAAACTATCGTAAACTGTATGAAATTATTCAACAGCTCGCTGAATTAGAACGTTTGGTAAAACTTGAATTTAGTGATGATGTATGGGAAAAACTGGCGGATTTATCCATACAAATTTGTCATTAGATTTTCGTATTAGTCAGCATTTTTTCAACCTAGTGCTTACTTAACATCTTATAAATATGCGTTTTTTCACTTAAATAGAATAAATTTTAGCGAGAATGTGTGCCAAACATTGTGAAAAAGCCTGTGGATTTTCTTGATGAGCATTATGTCCTGCATTGGGAATGAAATGTAAGTTGAGTTGGGTTTCTGTCGCCATTTGACGGAATTTGACATCCTTTTCACCGCAAAGATAAAAAATTGGTAAGGAATTTGACCGCACTTGTGAGCGAAAATCAGGTTGTTTGGCAAGAGAAGTGGCTTTGAGCATTTGAGCAATATTTTCACCACAATTAGCTTGGCGAAGTTTAATCAAGGCCTGCCGTTGTTCAGCGGTTAAGTGGCTAAACACGGGTTGTTGATACCAATCTTCTAACACCTGATGAGCTGGCTGAGTGGCAAAACGTTCTGCCCAATCACAATCATTTTGCCAGCGTTGTTGGCGTTCTTGTTCGGAGATTAGCCCTAAATTTGCCCCCTCTAAAATCAACCCTTGTAAATCACCTTTCTCCACTTTGGCTTGTAAGGCATAGTAAAGAGCAAGCCGTCCACCTAGTGAATAACCAATTAAAAAATAAGGCTGATTTTGCACCGCACTTTGAATTTGTTGAGCGAGTATTTTTGCTGCGTTGTCAAAATCTGTCACGTTAATATGTTTGTTCTCCCCGTGTAACGGGAGATCAAGAGCGAGACAGGAAAAGTGCGGTAGTTTTTCGATGATTTTTTGCCAATCCGCCTTTGTTCCAAGTAAACCGTGCAGAAAAACTAAATGGGGTTTTGCCATTACTTAAGCTTCTTATTTAAGCGCCAATGACTGCGTGGCTAATTTGTTCAATCAGACGTTTATAAATATTACTGCCATCGCTATTGTTCACCTTAATTTCGATTAAAGTGGCTTCGCGGCGGAAATAAGCCTGTTTAAGCACGGAGCTGAGATCCGCCCAAGTGTAAGGGCGTGCATATTTGAGATCAAACATTGACGCCGCGTGAGAAAATTCTAAATTATGTGGCATACGATAGAATTTATTTTTCATTTCCGCATCTACAGGCAGCATATCGAAAATTGCGCCGCCATTATTATTGATCACAAAAATAATGGTTGGCTGATTCACCTTTTTGAGTAAGGACAAAGAATTGAGATCATAGAGGGCGGAAGTATCTCCAAGCATTGCTACCACAGGCTGGTTTGAACCTAAACTTAAGCCTGTTGCGGTGGCAAGTAAGCCGTCAATACCACTTGCACCACGGTTGGTGTACACCGGGTAGCCTTCTGGCAATTTAGTTAGGGCATCAACCAAGCGTACAAAGAGGCTGTTGCCCAAAAAGAGCAGCCCATTATTGGGTAATAAACGCTCTAAATGGTGAGCTAAAGAGGCCTCATTCAAATTACCGCCCACTTGCTGTTCCACAAAGCTGGCACAGAACTTAGCCAGTGCGATTGGCTCTAATAACCAAGGTTTCTGGCGTAAAGGGGGATGGGCGCGTAGCCAATGATGAATTTTTCCATTAAAACGGGTGTGTGCGTGATGGTTTGGATCAACCGAATTATCTGAAGGTTCAACGATCCAGTATTCCCCTTTAAAGGCCGCCATAAATTGATTTATACGTTTGCTAATAAAGTGCGAGCCAAATTGCAACACAATATCTGCTTCAAGCAATTTTTTCTTAACGGTTTGATTTGCCAGCCAAATATCCGCATAAGGTAGGGTTGGCTCAACGCCAGATTGAATATCTGTGAGCATAATCCAGCCTTGCGTTTCAGCCCAAGTGCGAATGCCCATAGCTTGCTCTGTGGGGAGTTTTCCAACCAAAATAATCCCACGTTTTGTACGCCAATGATCCCAATGTTCGTGCATTACCACTTCTTTTTGTGGTGCTTGATGGTTATGCCACGGTTTGTTTTGGCTTAACCAACGCTGAATTGGCATAAGCCAAGGATGTTGATCAATTTGCTCTGCATTGGCTTCATATAACGGCTCAGCAAATGGCATATTAATATGTACGACACCAGCGTGCTGGCTTTGTCGATAACAAGCCTGTTCCACAAGCGAAATCAGCCAGTTAGGTGAATAATCTTGGCTAGGACGAGGTAAATTTATTGTTGCGACAGGATAATCAGCAAAAATGTTGTGCTGTAAAATGGCTTGATTTGCTCCGCACTCCAATAATTCAGGCGGGCGATCAGCACTCAATACAATGAGATTTACCCCACTTTGGCGCGCTTCAATCACCGCGGGATAAAGATTTGCCACTGCTGTGCCAGAAGTTACAATAATCGCCACAGGCTTTTTATTTGCTTTAGCTAAACCAAGGGCGAGAAAACCCAAACCACGCTCATCAAAATGGGTATGGCATTTGGCTTTGCCACCTTGTTCAAGGCGAGCGGCTTCTAACGTGAGTGGGGTAGAACGAGAACCGGGCGCAATGCAAAAATGGCTAACCCCTTGACGAATCAGGGTTTCCAAGATCACTTTTGACCAACAACGATTAAATACACTCACTGACATAGGGTTCTCCATTGATTTTGTTCGTTCTTTCTATGTTTATTCTTGTAATAAAGAAATTAATCCTAAGGCTTTACGCTCAATTTCTTGCCATTCTAACAAGGGAATAGAGCCTTCAACAATCCCCGCACCGGCAAAAACGCGAATTTGTTCTTGCTCAATGAACGCTGAGCGAATTGCCACACAGAATTCCGCCCATTCTTTTTGCATTACGCCTAATGTTCCGGCATACCAACGGCGGTCAAAGGTTTCCGTTTGACGTAAAAATGCGATGGCTTCATTTCGTCCCAAGCCTGCTACCGCCGCGGTGGGGTGAATGGCATTTAAGAAAAGGTTATCACCATATTCGGGGGAAATCTGTGCAGAAATTTTACGTCTTAAATGCTGAACTTGGCGCAAGGTCTTCAGACCTAAGGGCGAAACCTCAATATGTTGGCTATAAGGTGCAAGGTGTTGCTTAATGTCATCAACAACGAGTTGATTTTCATAAATATTTTTTTTATCTTGCAGAAGCCATTGGGCTTGTTGTGCGGTTTCTTGTGCATTTTCGCCCACTAAGGCTGTCCCCGCCAATGCTTCGGTTTGCAGTTGTGTGCCTTGCCGTTGATACAGGCGTTCAGGGCTTGAGCCAATAAAAATACATTCTTCTGTTTCAGCAAATAGAAAATGATAGCAACCGAAATTATAGCGTTCACTTTCAGCCAAAAAATCATAGGCGTTCAGTTTTCCTTCTGAGTGGAAAAGTGTTTCATTCGCCAATACAATTTTATTTAGTAAGCCTTGCTTAATCTGCTGTAAACCTTGTTCTACCCATTCACACCATTGTGCTTGTGCTGCCTGTTTTTGCCCAAAATGAATGGATTGTTGAATTGGACAAAGTGCGGTGCTTTTTTCAAAAGTTTCTAATGCGTTTAAGCAGGCTTGGTATTCTTGTGCAAAATCTTTTGTTTGAACGATGAATAGTTGAATTTTTAGCTTATTTTCTTGCTGTTGCAAATACAAACGTGGTAAGAAAAATTGGCTTTCACCATAAAATTGCACACCGCCCACTAAGGGATAATGGTTTTCTTGCATAAAAGCTTGTGCCAGATTTAATTCCAAAAAGCACCGCACTTGTCCGATAGCGGCGACAACTTGCTTGCTATCACGGAAATTAAGGTAAAACTGCGGATAGGTTTTTTGCGCTTTTAGCCAGCTTAATAAATTGAGGTTCGTAACCATTTCTGCCTGCACACAAGCGATCTTCTTATGTTCAAGCAGAGAAGGGCGGAGTTGCGCCAAAAGCTGTTGTTTTATTGTGCGTAAATTATCCATTTAAAAAGCGTTGTTTTTGGCAAAAAAATCAGTTAAAAATAAGGGCTAATTCTACCGCACTTTATGAAAATTTTTTATAAAATCTTTTCATCTTTGTAAAATAAGCGTAAAGTGCGGTAAGAAATAAGCCGATTTTTATCGGCAATTTTTTACCCCAAATGATAACCGCACGCAACATTATTGATATTGCAACCAAAAGGATAATAACAATGACAACCTTTCCTAAATCAAGCAAGTTAGAACACGTTTGTTACGATATTCGTGGGCCAGTTCATAAAGAGGCGCTACGTTTAGAAGAAGATGGACATAAAATCTTAAAATTAAATATCGGCAATCCTGCGCCTTTTGGTTTTGAAGCCCCAGATGAAATTTTGGTGGATATTTTGCGTAATCTGACCTCAGCACAAGGTTATTGTGATTCCAAAGGGTTATATTCTGCACGTAAAGCCATTGTGCAATATTACCAATCAAAAGGCATTCAGGGCGCAAATGTGAATGATGTTTATATCGGTAATGGCGTGTCTGAGCTGATTATGATGTCAATGCAAGCCTTATTGAATAATGATGATGAAGTGTTAATCCCAATGCCTGATTACCCATTATGGACAGCTGCTGCTACGTTAGCGGGCGGAAAAGCGGTGCATTATTTATGTGATGAACAGGCAGATTGGTTTCCTGATTTAGAGGATATTAAAAGCAAAATTACCTCTCGAACTAAGGCTATTGTGATTATCAACCCGAATAATCCAACGGGGGCGGTGTATAGCAAAGACTTATTGCAAGGTATTGTGGATATTGCCCGTGAACATAAATTGATTATTTTTGCCGATGAAATTTATGACAAAATTTTGTATGACGATGCGGTTCATCATCATATTGCCGCACTTGCACCGGATTTATTAACCATTACCTTTAATGGGTTGTCTAAATCTTATCGCGTTGCAGGTTTCCGTCAAGGCTGGATGATTTTAAATGGCCCGAAACAGCACGCAAAAGGTTATATTGAAGGGCTAGATATGCTCGCTTCAATGCGTTTATGTGCAAATCACCCAATGCAACACGCCATTCAAACCGCATTAGGGGGCTATCAAAGCATTAATGAATTTATTCTGCCCGGTGGGCGCTTATTAGAACAACGCAATAAAGCTTATGAACTGATTAATCAAATTCCGGGAGTGAGTTGCGTGAAACCAATGGGCGCGCTTTATATGTTCCCCAAAATTGATGTGAAAAAATTCAATATTTACGATGATGAAAAAATGGTGCTGGATTTGTTGCGTCAAGAGAAAGTGCTATTAGTACACGGCCGCGGTTTTAACTGGCATTCCCCCGATCACTTCCGCATTGTTACCTTGCCTTATGTAAATCAAATTGAAGATGCACTTGGGCGATTAGGACGTTTTTTAGCTAATTATCGTCAGTAATCCATCAATTTAAACGCCAGTTAGTGGCTGGCGTTTTCCCCTTAAATTGTTTTATTCGCCAAAATCCTCGGGTAAGTGGTGTAGCATTGCTTTCCAAATGCTGCTACTACGTTCGCGGTTTTCAGCGAGGCATTGAATAGCCAGTTCAACATTGCCTTGCTCACAACTTTTGCGCAGTGCTTGGTAAAATTGCATCGTGAATTGACGCGATTTTGCTTCAGAAAAGAATAAAGAGGCCACTTGGTGGTAGAGATCTTTAAAGCTATTTAAAATTAAACCATAGACGGGTTTGTTTGCGACAAAGGTAAACGCGCGGTATAAATGATAGTCAAATTCAGCGTACGCCTGTGGCGTGTCTGCCAAGTGCGGTAGATTTTCAAATAATTTTAATGAAGCCACGGGATCGGTCTGAATGGCTTCAGGGATATACTGTTCGCCCATTTTTGTACGTAATGAAACAACATTGGTAATAATCACAGGAATAGTGGATTTATCCAGTTGAATGAGTGTGCTGATGATATTTGGTCCGGCGGTTTCCCATACGTTATTCACGCGGGTTGGTTTGCCGTGCTGAATACTTAGCCAACCATCACGGGCAAGGCGTTGCAACACTTCTCGCAATGTCGTTCTGGTTACCCCGATTTTTTCTGCTAATTCCCGTTCTGCGGGTAGATCAGAACCCGGCGGAAAATGGTTATTCCAAATGCTTTTTACAATATATTCCTCAGCTAATCCCGCTGGGCTTTGGGCTTTAAGAAGCGACTGATGATTATTCATACTTTTGCGCAATTATTTTTTGAAAAATTTGTGACATAGATAACAAAATAGAGATTTGTTATTATCCTTGAAAGGTGGATATATTACAATTGGCACAGTTGTATTTTTTCATTTTAAGGTAAAGGTCGTAATATGAACTATTATCAAGCATTTCTAAAAAATTTTCTTGGTTCAAGTCCTGACTGGTACAAATTAGCCATCGTTGGATTTTTAGTTTTAAATCCAATTTTGTTTTTTTGTGTTAGCCCATTTATTGCAGGCTGGGTGTTAGTGGCTGAATTTATTTTAACCCTTGCAATGGCGTTAAAATGTTATCCGTTACAACCCGGCGGGCTATTAGCCATTGAAGCGGTAATGATTGGAATGACTCGCCCTGAACACGTTAAGGCAGAAATTATGGCAAATTTTGAAGTGATTTTGCTCTTAATGTTTATGGTGGCTGGCATTTATTTTATGAAGCAACTGCTACTTTTTATTTTTACTAAGTTGCTACTCAATATTCGCTCTAAATTGGTTTTGTCTCTTTCATTTAGCTTAAGTGCGGCATTTCTTTCTGCATTTTTGGATGCCTTAACAGTGGTGGCAGTGATTATTAGTGTGGGAATGGGGTTTTATGGTGTTTATCATAAAGTGGCTTCAGGGAAACACTTTGATGATTCTGATGATATTAATGATGATAAACATATTGGTAATCGTAAAGACACGTTGGAAGAATTTCGTGCCTTTTTACGTAGCTTAATGATGCACGCTGCGGTGGGAACGGCGTTAGGCGGTGTAATGACAATGGTGGGAGAACCACAAAATTTAATTATTGCCGAACAAGCGAAATGGGGCTTTGGTGAATTCTTCTTCAGAATGACGCCAGTTACGATCCCAATCTTAATTTGTGGTGTATTAACTTGTATTGCTGTCGAAAAATTTCACTTATTTGGTTACGGTGCAAAACTTCCACGCAAAGTTTGGGGCGTGTTGGCAAAATTTGATCGTAATCGCCAACGTAAAATGAATAATCAAGAACGTATTAAACTTATTATTCAGGCTCTTGTGGGAATTTGGCTTGTCGTTGGGCTGGCTTTCCATCTTGCTGCAGTAGGATTAATAGGCTTAAGTGTCATCATTTTATGTACTTCCGCTTGTGGTATTACGAGTGAACACGCATTGGGTAAGGCATTCCAAGAATCGTTACCTTTTACAGCCTTGCTTGTGGTATTTTTCTCGGTGGTGGCTGTTATTGTTGATCAACACCTTTTCGCACCGATTATTCATTTTGTACTGTCTGCCTCCGAAAATGTTCAGTTAATGCTGTTCTATATTTTTAATGGGGTATTGTCTGCGATTTCAGATAATGTCTTTGTCGCAACGGTCTATATTAATGAAGCAAAAGCTGCGTTGGAACAACATATTATTTCACCACAACAATTTGAATTACTTGCTGTGGCGATTAACACGGGGACAAACTTGCCATCTGTCGCAACACCAAACGGACAAGCCGCATTTTTATTCTTGCTCACTTCCTCGCTTGCGCCGTTAATTCGTTTGTCTTACGGAAGAATGGTTTATATGGCGCTACCTTATACAATTGTGCTATCTTTAGTTGGATTAGCTGCAGTAGAATTTTTATTGCCTACATTAACACAGTTTTTAACTCAATTAGGATTAGTTACTCCAGTATAAGAAGGATTTAAAATGCTGAAATATTTCAAACAGTTATCGCTAAATCGTGGCGGTTGGTTGCTCTTATTGATCTCAACAATCGCCTTAGAAAGCACCGCACTTTATTTTCAACACGGAATGGGATTAGCCCCTTGCGTGATGTGTATTTATGAGCGTGTTGCATTGCTTGGCATTACATTTTCAGCATTAATTGGCTTGCTTTACCCTCGCTCACTCATTTTGCGCGTATTGGCATTATTAGTGGGCTTGGGGAGTGCGGTAAAAGGCTTATTACTGGCAATCAAACACGTTGATTATCAACTTCATCCTGCGCCTTGGAATCAATGTTCTTATATGGCGGAGTTTCCACAGACATTGCCTTTAGATCGCTGGTTGCCTTATATATTTAACCCAACCGGATCTTGTGCAGATATTACATGGTCATTTTTAGGTTTTTCAATGGCGCAATGGATTATCGTAATTTTTTCATTTTATAGTTTATTACTAGCGGTGTTATTAATCAGTCAATTTAAACGTTTAGAGCAAACAAGAAATATCTTTAGATAATTGAATTATAATGAAGATCTCATTTAAAAATTAAATGATTGTAATAAGTCACAGCTAAAAGTTTCAGGTGATTTGGAATAACTGATAGAAAGTAGTTTTAATTAGTATTCATAAAATAAGCTTGCCTAGTCATTACTAGGCATATGAATGAATTACCTAATATAAAAAATATGTCAGTTTAATCTTCTGAATAAGTATAGAATTAGATTTTTGATTTATGTCAGAGACAGATCCTTCATTACGCATACTTAATATGCAAATATTGCGTCAATTACGCCATTATCTATTACTTGCAGAAAGGTATTTTCAACGTGCTTTCCCAATGCCTGAAATAAACTATCAGTTACGAGGTGTGAAAGCAGGCGTGGCATATTTGCAGAAAAACGAAATCCGTTTTAACCGCACGTTACTACTGGAAAATCCCGAATATTTTTTGCAGCAAATTGTCCCTCACGAATTGGCACATTTGATTGTTTATCACGTTTTTGGGCGAGTAGCACCACACGGTAAAGAATGGAAAGCTGTGATGGAAACGGTTTTTCAGCAACCTGCTGAAATTTATCATCATTTAGATATTAAAAACGTGCAAGGTAAAACCTTTGCTTATCACTGCGGTTGCCGCACTCACAATCTCAGCGTACGTCGTCATAACAAAGTGCAAAAGCAAAGTGCGGTGTATTTTTGCCGCGAATGTAAACAGCCCTTAATTTACTTAAAAATCTCTTAGAAGCTTCATTGTCAATTCTTATCCGATATAAATTATTGTAACAATGTATTGCTTTTAAGAGCGTGGTTTTCCACCGCATTTTTTTATGCTGAAATCGTTTAGCTTTATTTGATGAAGCCTTTCTAAATGTTTACAATACAGCAATTTTCTTAATGAACGGTAACATAATGAAACGGCATCAACTTCTGTTACAAGAAATGGGGCTTTCCCAATGGCAACTGGTTCGCCCTGAAAGCTTGCAAGGTGTAGTTAATATTCCTATTGATGAGCGGGTACGGTTGGTGATCATTAGTGAGGCTGAAAATCCCCCTATTGCGTTATTACAGGATATTTTGCGTAGCTTAGATGTGAAGCAAAATGAATATTTAACGATTCATTTTGATTTTATCCCGCATTTGCACGTCAGCCACGAAGTACATTATTGGTTATTAAGCGAAAATTCAGAAAAAATCCACCGCACTTTGCCGTATTGTCAAAAAGCCTTGAGCCAATGGCTATCGCCAAATTGGGAAACCTTGATGGCAAGCCCGCAAGAAAAGCGTCAATTATGGCAGCAAATTCAAGGAATTAATCCATAATGATAAAGATCTCACCGATTCAATCACAAGATTTTGAACGATTATTTTCGATCGAACAGCAAGCGCATCTTATGCCTTGGTCTTTAGGGACATTAAAAAATAATCAAGGTGAACGCTATTTCAATTTAAAATTAGAGAAAGAGCAGCATATTATCGGTTTTGCCATTTGTCAGAATGTGCTTGATGAAGCTACCTTGTTCAACCTTGCCATTGATCCTGCTTATCAAGGGCAAGGCTTAGGAAAGCAATTATTGCATTCTTTAATCGATGAATTGCGCGGGCAGGGAATTTTGACATTATGGTTGGAAGTGCGTCAATCCAATGAAATCGCGCAAAGGCTTTATCGGCAATGCGGCTTTAACGAAGTGGATATTCGCAAAAATTATTATCCGACGTTAGACGGCAGACGAGAAAATGCTGTGGTAATGGCGTGCTATTTATAAGGAACAACAATGCTAGAACGTTATCGTGGGGAAATTATCCTTTTATTTGTAACCATTTCTGCTGCCATTGGCTGGTTCTTTTCAAAATATGCTATTGATGCCTTGCCCTCGGTGGGATTTATCGGCTTGCGATTTTTTCTTGCTGCGTTGGTTTTCTTACCTTTTGCTTATCCTCATTTACGCCGTTTGAGTCATCGGCAGGTGCTTAATGCCTTGCTAATTGGGGGCGTTTTTGCGGTTTTTCTTGGTGTTTGGATTTTGGCAATCACCAATAATACCAATTTTGGTGAAGGGGCGTTTCTCACCAGTTTATCAATGTTAATTGCGCCGTTGCTCGCTTGGCTACTGTTCAAACAAAAGCCGCAATCTCGTTTTTGGCTCAGCTTGCCCATTGCGATTTCAGGCTTGTATTTTCTTGCTTTAGGTGATAATGGGTTTAATCTTTCTTCAGAGAATAGCTTGTATTTACTCACTTCACTGTTAGCTGCGACTTATTTTGTGCTTAATCATCATTATGTTCGCCATATTCCTGTGCTGCCTCTCACCACCATTCAGCTAGCAATGGTTGGTATTTTATGTGGTTTGTATTCGATTTTTATGGAAACTTGGCCAGAGGATATTCCGAATGAAACTTGGGGCTGGCTGGCAGCCAGTGTGCTGATCGCAACCAATTTTCGTTTTTTATTGCAAACCCTTGGTCAGAAGTATTCCAGTGTAGGAAATGCGGCATTAATTATGTTGCTTGAGCCTGTGTGGACACTTTTTTTAAGTATGATGATTTTTCACGAACCGCTTACATCACATAAGGCATTAGGTTGTGGGTTAATTTTTCTGGCGTTAATGTTCTACCGCTTGCCGAAAGAAAAGCTGAAACAATTTTTGCGTAGAAAAAAATAGTAAAAAAACACCGCACTTTCTTTAGTTATATCGAGAGCCTAACTCGTTGGCAATATTGTTGATATGGCTTGCCAAAAAGTGGTAATAATGTTTGTTCTTCTTGCTTAATTTGGAACTGATTTATAATCATAATAAAGCAAATCGGTTCTAAAATTGCTAATTCTTTTCCTAGCCACAAAAACTAGCTTAGCAAGACCAGCCATAAGCTAAGGTGCATTGGGTTAGGGCTGTACGCATAAATGCCTTTTGTGATAAGACGGGAGGTTTTCTCTGTTGCTAGTATGCTTATGGTTGTTTTAGCTTGATGAAATTGCCAAAGGCTACAAATGGCAATAAGGCTTGCCAATATCCTTATGGGGAGAAGAAAGAGAGGCGGGAAAGAGAATAATCCAGCGGGAGGAACAAAATACATTCCGCCCGCATAGGCAAGAAATACAAGGGGAGGAGGAAGGATAATCTTCCCTATTAATAATTCACTTTATGCCCATAACCTTCTAAGATTTGCTTGATGTGTTCAAGCGATTCTTTTGTTGGTGGTTTTACCTCTTCCAGTTCGTATTTTTCCCCCATTGCTTCCCATTTATGCGCTCCTAATCGGTGGTAAGGCAGAAGTTCCACTTTTTCAATATTATCCATATCTTTGATAAAGTTGCCGAGTAGATGGACATCTTCATCGCTATCCGTCCAACCGGGGACAACCACGTAGCGTATCCAAACTTTTTGATTGCGTTTTTGCAAATATTTCGCAAACTCAAGGGTACGTTTATTGGGAACACCGATAAGATTTTGGTGAATGCGATCATTGAGTTCTTTGAGATCTAACAACACTAAATCCGTCACATCAAGTAATTCATCAATAATATGATCATAATGACGAACAAACCCGTTGGTGTCTAAACAAGTGTGAATACCTTCTTTTTTACAGGCGCGAAACCAATCCCGTACAAATTCCGCTTGCAATACAGCTTCTCCTCCTGAGGCAGTAACACCACCACCAGAAGCATTCATAAAATGGCGATAAGTGACCACTTCTTTCATCAGTTCTTCTACGGAAATTTCTTTACCACCGTGTAGATCCCAAGTGTCACGGTTGTGGCAATATTTGCAACGCATTAAGCACCCTTGCAAAAACAGGATGAAACGAATCCCCGGGCCATCAACGGTTCCGCAAGATTCATAAGAATGATAGCGAGCTAAAACTGACATAATGTTCCTTTGTTAGAGAATGTAAAATCGTTAATTTCTATTTAAGGCTTTGAGAAAAGGATTAAATAGAAATTAATCTGCCTCACGATGAGGCAGATTGGGTATTATAGCGTAATATTAAGGAAAAAAGTTATTTTCCGCTCCAAGCTTTTATCGCATCGTGGCGAATTTTTACACGGCTTTGATTATCACCTTTGTAATAATCTTTGGCTAAACCGCCTTCCCAATCACCATAGTTTGGATTTGGTAGCATAATAAATTTTTTACCAAATTGTTTGCTATGTTGTTGTACAAATGCACGGCGTTCTGCATTAGATTTGTGATAAGTGGCATCACCAAAATCATTTAAATTATCACCAACATAAAGTACGATGTCATAACCTAATTTTTCAATTTCAGCAAAGCGTGCTGATTTGCTAGATTTATCTTTTTTCAAATAGAGAACCTCTTCACTCGCACCGATGAAGCCAAGCGTTTTAAGGTCATCTAATGTTGCCGCTTTTTCTGTAGCATCTTTGCGGTTAGAAACGTAGAATACTTTACCGTTGTGGCTATTAACATAGTTATTAAATTCTACCGCTCCCGGTACAGCAGCGGTTTCTCGTGCATTTACCCAACGAGTCCAATCATCACCATTGAAGCCTGTACCTGTTTGTACCTGCCAGCCTGCGTAGGCACTGTTATCCATCATTGTTTCATCAAGATCAACGACAACCGCTTTTTTCTTACCTTTTGCAGCCTTAGCTTGATCAAAGGCAAGTTTCGCCATATTGAAAGCTTGATGAGTCAGTGCTTGATATTCACCTGATTGTTGCACCCAATTCAAGCCTAATACGGCTTGCTCTTGTAGTTGTTGTTCTGCATTTTGTTGCGATGAAGAACAAGCTGTGAGCGCAAGTATGGATGAAAGCGTAAGCATAGAGAGTGTCAATTTCATTGTTTTCATAAGATCTCCTAATGAGTGAGGGATAAATTTTTGCCAAAAAACTACCGCACTTATTATCGCAAATAAATTTTATCTCACAACTATTTTTAGCCATTTAGCCTCATTAGTTATAAGATTTCACTCTTTCACAAAAATCTGTTTTAAATTCATATCGTCCGTTGTTATTGGGGATTGCAACAGAAATAATATGGCTATCAATAATAGCAAACCGAATGTTGTTACCATATTTATGGTATAAGTCTGCATTATTTAAGCAATGTTTATTAAGTATTGCGTTAAAACTGGTTTTTACCAACGCTTGCTCAAAGGTTAAATAATAAAATTGACCGATAATGGGTTTATAGTTGCAAGATACGGCAAAAATAAATTTTATTGCAATCAAACTCATTAGTAACTGGTAGCATAATTTTTGTTTTTTCTGCGCACTTTTATCTAGCCAAATCAGATTTCGCCATAAAGAAATTTGATAGTACACCGCAAGTATCCCCATTAATGCCGATACAATAAATAAAAATAAGATAATGCCACTGATCAGGATAAATAACACCTGAGTAGAGGTGTGAAAGAAGCTAATTGTGAAGCCAGTTCTAACACAAACCTCTTCTGAGACGACACAGTTAATATAAATGAGGTAAGGCGTTGAAATAATAAAAACAAGCGGTTTATTATTAAACGTTGTTTTACATTTATCAACGAATTGCTTATTGTCTAAATAGCAATAAGATAGACAGATCACAATTGCTAGCAGTAATAAACTAAGATCAATAGGCTTTTTAGGTTTGGCGGTTATTAGAAAAATGAATATGCCAAATAAAATAGCTATTCTGAGATAATATTGATATTTAATAGTGAGCCAATTTAGTTCTCTTGGCAGTTCTTTTATTGCAATGCATAAATCGTTATATAAAGAATATAAGTATTGACGCATAGTTTTTGATGAAATAAAACATAAAAATGGTCGGTATATATTGATACCGACCATTTACCCTAGAAAGATTTAAATTACATTGATTGTGTAAATGTACGTGTAATTACATCTTGTTGTTGTTCTTTAGTTAAAGAGTTAAAACGCACAGCATAACCAGAAACACGAATGGTTAATTGCGGATATTTTTCTGGATTTTCCATTGCGTCTAACAACATTTCACGGTTCATTACGTTCACATTTAAATGTTGCCCCCCTTCAACAGTGGCTTCGTGGTGGAAGTAACCATCCATTAAGCCTGCAAGATTACGTTTTTGTGCTTCGTAATCTTTACCTAATGCATTTGGTACGATTGAGAAGGTGTAAGAAATACCATCTTTCGCATAAGCAAATGGAAGTTTCGCCACAGAAGTTAATGATGCTACCGCACCTTTTTGATCGCGTCCGTGCATTGGGTTTGCACCCGGTCCAAATGGCGCACCTGCACGACGACCATCAGGTGTATTACCTGTTTTCTTACCATAAACCACGTTAGACGTAATGGTAAGCACGGATTGTGTTGGAGTTGCATTGCGGTAAGTATGATGCGTTTGAATTTTTTTCATAAAGCGCTCAACAAGATCAACCGCTAAGTCATCAACGCGACTATCGTTGTTACCGAATTGTGGATATTCGCCTTCAATTTCAAAATCAATCGCCACATTAGAGGCAACCACATTACCGTCTTTATCTTTAATATCCCCACGCACAGGTTTCACTTTAGCATATTTAATTGCGGCTAAAGAGTCTGCAGCAACAGAAAGCCCTGCAATACCACAAGCCATTGTACGGAATACATCACGATCGTGGAACGCCATTAAGGCTGCTTCATAAGCATATTTATCGTGCATAAAGTGAATAATGTTCAATGCGGTAACGTATTGCGTTGCTAACCAATCCATAAAGCTGTCCATACGCGCCATTACGGTATCGAAATCTAACACTTCATCTGTAATTGGTGCTGTTTTAGGACCAACTTGCATACCTGATTTTTCGTCAATACCTCCATTGATTGCGTATAATAAAGTTTTTGCAAGATTTGCACGCGCACCAAAGAATTGCATTTGTTTACCAACGACCATTGGGCTTACACAACAAGCAATCGCATAATCATCACTATTGAAGTCTGGACGCATCAGATCATCATTTTCGTATTGGACAGAAGAAGTATCAATAGACACTTTAGCACAATAGCGTTTGAATGCTTCTGGTAATTGTTCAGACCAAAGAATAGTTAAGTTTGGTTCTGGTGAAGGTCCCATTGTGTAAAGTGTGTGCAAGATACGGAAGCTGTTTTTGGTTACTAATGTACGACCATCTAAGCCCATACCAGCCAATGTTTCGGTTGCCCACATTGGGTCGCCAGAGAATAATTGATCGTATTCAGGTGTACGTAAGAAACGCACCATACGTAATTTCATAACAAGATGATCAATTAATTCTTGTGCTTCTTGTTCAGTAATTTTTCCTGCTTTTAGATCACGTTCAATATAAATATCTAAGAAGCTTGATACACGACCAAAAGACATCGCAGCACCATTTTGTGATTTTACTGCAGCAAGGTAGGCAAAATAGGTCCATTGTACGGCTTCTTGTGCATTCGTTGCTGGGTTAGATACATCAAAACCGTAAGACGCCGCCATTTCTTTAATTTTACCTAATGCACGGTGTTGTTCTGCAATTTCTTCACGTAATTGAATAGTAGCTTGAATATCTTCACCACGTTCTAATTTTTCTTGTAATGAATTAAATTGTTTAAATTTATCTTTCATCAAGAAATCAGCACCATAAAGGGCTAAACGACGATAATCCCCGATAATACGACCACGACCATAAGCATCTGGTAATCCAGTGATAACACCTGATTTACGGCAACGTAAAATATCTGGTGTATAAACATCAAATACCCCTTGGTTATGGGTTTTACGATATTCCGTAAAGATATGTTCAATTTCAGGTTTTAATTCGCGACGGTAAACTTGGCAAGAGCCTTTTACCATTTTAATTCCGCCATAAGGCATAATGGCACGTTTTAATGGGGCATCTGTTTGTAAACCCACAATTTTTTCTAAATTTTGATCGATATAACCCGGTTTATGTGAAGTAATTGTTGATGGAGTATCTGTATCAATGTCATAAGGTTCGTGAGTTTTGTTCTCAACCTTAATTTTTTCCATTACTTCATTCCATAATTTGGTTGTTGCTTCAGTTGCACCAGCAAGGAATGATTCATCACCTTCATAAGGGGTATAGTTTTTTTGGATAAAGTCACGTACATTGACTTCTGTTTGCCAATCGCCTGGGGTAAATCCTTCCCACGCTTTTTGTTGCGCTTCAGTTAATTGAGTCATTACTATTTTCCTTTAACGTAAATAAAATTTAATTATGTAAAAACGATGAAAAAAACAACCGCTCTTACGCCAAACTAATGTGAATGTGGTTTATTAGTAAACCACTGCATTAATGCAATACATACCCCGCCACCAACAATATTACCAAGCGTAACAGGGATAAGATTTTTTACGACAAAATGATATACATCTAAATCAGCAAATTGCTCGGCATTCAACCCGATAGCTTGCCAAAATTCCGCAGAACTGCAATGCGCTGTAATGATACCAAGTGGAATCATAAACATATTTGCTACACTATGTTCAAAACCAGAAGAAACAAATAAACCAATTGGCAAAATCATAATAAATGCTTTATCAGTCAAGGTCTTTCCGGCATAGCTCATCCAAACTGCAATACATACCATAATGTTACATAAAATACCTAAACTAAAGGCTTCAAACCAACTATGATGAATCTTATGCTGTGCGGTTTTTAGAATGGTTAACCCCCATTGTCCATTCACAGCCATTGTTTGCCCAGCAAACCAAATGAGTCCAGCGATGACGATAGCACCTAAAAAATTACCGGTATAAACGGCAATCCAGTTGCGTAACATTTGAATCGTATTAATGCGTTGCCCTGCACGTGCAACCAGCGTCATCGTTGATGAAGTAAACAATTCCGAGCCACAGACAACCACCATAATCACCCCAACAGAGAAAACTAAACCACCTACGAGCTTGGCTAAGCCCCAAGACACGTTGGAGAGACCAGTTTGTGTTGTTGTATAAAAAACAAAAGCAAGAGCAATAAATGCGCCTGCAGAAATTGCGGAAAGAAAAGAATAGAATTGATTTTTAGTCGCTTTATAGGTCGCGATATTTTCGGCTAATTGCGCCATTTCTGTTGGCGTTGCCATAAAGCTGACGGAGTTTTCTGTTTTCATCACACACCCTACAAAAATTAACTGTCCCTATTCTAAGGTATAAACCTGTAACTTAAAACTAAAAAAAAGTTTATTTTTTATAAAATTTGTTCAAGATCAAATTTATTTACATTTGTGTAACATATTGAAATAAAAAACAAGTTTGGCATTAACATAAATTTAACAAATGGATTGCAAATTGCTATTTTAGAACTTTTCTGATAAAAATAACCGCACTTTATATACCGCAAAATATCAATCAATATGCGGATAAAAAGCGTACAATAAGGATTGTATTTATCTCTCAATATCCCTTTAAAATATAAGGAATTGCTATGGCAGAAGAAACCATTTTCAGCAAAATTATTCGTAAAGAAATTCCAGCAAATATCCTCTATCAAGATGAGCGAGTAACGGCATTTCGTGATATTTCCCCCCAAGCGCCTACGCATATTTTGATTATTCCAAATAAATTAATTCCAACAGTGAACGAAGTAACTGAGCAAGATGAGCTGATATTAGGGCGTTTATTTACCGTGGCAGCTAAATTGGCGCAGCAAGAAGGCATTGCGGAAGATGGGTATCGCCTTATCGTCAATTGTAACAAACACGGTGGACAAGAAGTGTATCATTTACATATGCACTTACTTGGTGGTGAATCTTTAGGAAAAATGTTGGCAAAATAATGAAAAAACTATTTGTTCTATGCGGATTAAGCCTACTGCTTGCGGCTTGTGGCTCAACACCCTCGCAAAATATTGTAAGCGAGAATGAGCCTATTTTAAATGTAGAAGCAAATTTAGCGCCGTTGATTGAGACAAAGTTGCGCGATAATAATGTTTGGCTAAAGAATACTAGCCCACATCAGCTTGATGTCGCTTATTATTTCTTTTGGTATGACAAAAATGGCGTAACCCAAGGGGAAGAACCGAATTTACATTCGCCTTCTAGCTTGCTTCTACAACCAAGCCAACAAACCAATTTAACCCCTGTTCCACCAACAAAACAAAGCGTTAATTACCGCTTATACCTTCGTTTGAATAAATTGCAATAAGGATTTCAATGTCAGCTTTACTTATCGATCTTACTGGACAAGAAGTTAGCCAAGAAGAATTAGAATTACTTGCACATCCATTGGTTGCTGGCGTGATTTTGTTTACGCGTAATTTTTATGATCGTGAACAAATTCAACATCTTGTCGCCACCTTACGGCAAAAAGTGAAGAAACCCTTATTGATTACGGTAGATCAAGAAGGCGGACGGGTACAACGATTTCGTGAAGGCTTTACCCAACTTCCCGCAATGCAAGCGTTTGCCGAACTTATCAGCCATACCGCACAACAACAAGAATTCGCGCACCAAGCGGGTTGGCAAATGGCAGCAGAAATGACCGCACTGGATATTGACTTAAGTTTTGCCCCAGTGCTGGATTTAGGTCATCAATGCCGTGCTATTGGTGATCGTAGTTTTCACGCTGAAATCGATCCAACACTTCGCCTAGCTACAGCGTTTATTCAAGGTATGAAACAAGCGGGTATGGCAAGCACAGGCAAACATTTCCCCGGTCATGGACACGTGATCGCTGATAGCCATTTAGAAACCCCTTATGATGAACGTCCACAAGCGCAAATTTTTGCGCAAGATATTCAACCCTTTAAACAGCTTATTGCACAAAATTTGCTTGATGCCGTAATGCCAGCACACGTGATTTATAGCCAATGCGATAGTCAGCCTGCAAGTGGTTCAGCTTATTGGTTGCAAACAATTTTACGTCATCAGCTTGGTTTTAACGGTGCGATTTTTTCTGATGATTTAGGTATGAAAGGCGCAGGTTTTATGGGTGATTTTGTTGCACGTTGTCAGCAATCATTGAATGCGGGTTGTGATTTATTACTACTATGTAATGAACGTGAAGGTGTAATCCAAGTTCTTGATCATTTCCAACCGCAAGAAACCACGGAACAATATGCACTTCGCCAACAACGTTTACAAAGTTTATTTAAACGTAGTCAATTAGATTGGAAAACCCTTGAAAACTCAACGCGTTGGAAAGAAAATCAGCAAAAATTGACCGCACTTCAACAAGATTGGTTAGCGAGAGCTTAAATGTCAGTAATGCCTGTTTGTCCGCACTTTATCGCGGGGCAATGCCGTTCTTGCCAATGGCTTGAAATGCCCTATTCAAAGCAGCTTGATGAAAAAAAAGCCCATTTAGTTCAACAACTTGTTGGGCTTGATCTTTCACAGCTTGAATGGCTACCAACTTATCCCTCTGCACAGCAAGGTTTTCGTAATAAAGCCAAAATGGTGGTAAGTGGCTCAGTAGAACGCCCGATTTTAGGCATTCTTAGCAATCCTAATGATCCACAAAGTGCGGTAGATTTATCAGACTGTTTACTCTATCCTTCCCATTTTGCACATATTTTTCATCAATTAAAAATCTTTATCGGACGAGCTGGTTTAGTGCCTTATCACATTACGAAACGTAAAGGGGAGCTAAAATACATCTTACTCACTGAAAGCCAAATTAACGGCACATTAATGTTGCGTTTTGTGTTACGTTCAACGGCAAAACTTGCGTTAATTCAACGAGAATTACCACAGTTATTAGCAAATTTACCGCAAATAAAAGTGGTGAGTTTAAATATTCAACCCAAACACGCGGCAATTTTAGAGGGTGAGGAAGAAATTTTTCTCACAGAACAAAAACAATTAGAAGAAAATTTTAACCAAATTCCCTTATTTATTCGTCCACAAGGCTTTTTCCAAACCAATCCTAAGGTAGCAGAAAGCTTATACGGCACGGCACAGCAATGGATTAAAGATCTTCCCATTAGCAACATCTGGGATCTGTTTTGTGGCGTAGGTGGCTTTGGCTTACATTGTGCGGCGATCTTGCAAGAAAAAGGGCGAAATGTGCAATTAACGGGCATTGAAATCTCTCCATCAGCCATTGCAAGCGCCAGCTCATCAGCAGAAAAATTGGGCTTAACGCAAGTGAAGTTTCAATCCTTAGACGCAGCAAATTTTGCCTTAGTACAAAATGAAAGACCAGATTTGCTGATCGTCAATCCGCCACGCCGTGGCATCGGCAAAGAACTAGCGCAATTTCTCAACAAATTACAACCGCACTTTATTTTGTATTCCAGTTGCAATGCCGTTTCAATGGGCAAAGATTTACATGAATTATCTCGCTATCAAGCTCAAAAAATTCAACTTTTTGATATGTTTCCTCATACTGCGCATTATGAGGTATTGATGTTGTTAGAGCGGTCAAAGGTATGATGGGCGGTCTTTCTCTAGCTATTAATGAAATTGAAGATTACTTTGAATAATGTTGATGATAACCCCATAAAAATCCTTAAACAGAAAAGGAGGAATTTTAATATAATGATGTAAAAAATACGGTGAAAAATCACCGCACTTTTTATTTTAGGGAAATCACTGTTTTAGCAAAAATGCTTAATCAACTTACTCAATAATTCATTCGTTGGTTTAATAAATTCTGCACATAGATATTCATCTGGCTGGTGGGCTTGTTCGATTGAACCCGGTCCAAGCACCAAGGTTGGGCAGAGTTGTTGAATAAAAGGGGCTTCGGTGCAGTAGTTCACCGCTTCGCATTTTTCGCCAAGTAATTTTTCCACCACTTGGACAATTTGGGCGCTGTGTTCGCATTCATAACCTGGGGTGGGTTCATGCAAGGCGCGGAGTGAAATCAGATCGCCCCATTTTTCAAACATTGGGCGAAGTTTTTCTTGTAACATTGCATTGAGATCTTCTAGACGCATTTGTGGTAAGGGGCGGATGTCGAAATGCAATTCGCAGCACGCACAAATACGATTTACTGCATCCCCCCCGTGGATTGCGCCAAAATTCATTGTCGGATAAGGAATGGCAAAGGCGGAATGATGATATTTTTCCTTTAACTCGTTACGCATTTCCATTAAATAGCCTGTTGCTTCGTGCATTAATTCAATGGCGTTAATGCCCTTGTCTGGATCGCTAGAATGCCCTGTTTTACCTGTAATTCTGACTGCTTGTCCAATATGTCCTTTGTGCGCGCGAACGGGTTTTAATGATGTTGGTTCGCCAATAATCGCACAATCTGGGCGGATATTACTGTGTTGGCTGAAGGTTCTTGCCCCAAGTAGGGTAGTTTCTTCATCGGCGGTGGCGAGAATGCGTAATGGTTTGTTTAATTTAGAGAGATCAATATGGCGTAAGGTTTCTAACACGAAAGCGAAGAATCCTTTCATATCAGCTGTGCCTAAGCCGTAAAATTTACCGTCTTTTTCGGTGAGTTTGAAAGGATCAAAATGCCAGCGTCCTTCATCGAAAGGCACGGTGTCTGTATGTCCTGCAAGTAGCAGTCCCCCTTCTCCTTCGCCATAAGTGGCTAGTAAATTGAATTTTTCTCGGCTGCCCTGCACGGGGATAATGTTCGTTTTAAAACCTAACTCATTAAGCCAAGTGGCAAGAAGTTCAATTAACGTTTTATTTGATTGGTCAAATTCTGCTTCTACGCTACTGATGGTAGGCAAGGCAATAAGCTGAGAATACATTTCAAGAAAAGTAGGCAATTTTTTCATTAAGTTTATCCTGTATTAAATTAAAGATTGATTTTTGATTAATTATGCATAACAATAGCATAATTAATCAAGGGTTATCTTTTTCTATGAGGCAAATTTTCTATGTGTTCTATGCAAAAAGCCATCATTATTGGTGCAAGTGGCTACACTGGGGCTGAACTGGCTCGTATTTTAACGTTGCACCCCGCATTTCAACTTAATGGATTATATGTTTCTGCGCAAAGCCAAGATGCACATAAAGCCATTTCCGATATTTATCCACAGCTTAAGCATATTGTGGATTTACCGTTACAACCTTTGGGGGAAAATTTAACCGCACTTGCCCAAGAAAATGATCTGGTATTTTTAGCCACCGCACACGAAGTGAGCCACGATCTTGCGCCAATTTTCTTGCAAAATCAATGTAAAGTCTTTGATTTATCCGGCGCATTTCGCGTAAACAACGCAGAATTTTATCCACAATATTATGGCTTTGAACATCGCCATCCTGAATTATTAGAAAAAGCGGTTTATGGGTTAGCGGAATGGAATGATCGCGCCATTGCACAAACCGATTTAGTGGCGGTGGCAGGTTGTTATCCAACGGTTTCACAACTGAGCTTAAAACCGTTGATTGAAAATAATTTATTAGATCTCAATCAATTGCCAATTATCAATGCGGTGAGTGGGGTAAGCGGAGCGGGGCGTAAAGCTTCACTGACGAACAGTTTTTGTGAGGTGAGCTTAAATGCTTATGGCGTATTTAACCATCGGCATCAGCCTGAAATTGCCACGCATTTAGGCACAAATGTCATTTTTACGCCACATCTCGGCAATTTTAAACGCGGTATTTTGGCGACAATCACCGCAAAATTAAACGCAAATGTAACAGACGCTCAAATTCACGACGCTTATCAGCAATATTATGCGAATCGACCACTGGTGCGTGTTTATAAACAAGGATTACCAAGTATTAAGTCCGTAGAATTTACGCCTTATTGTGATATTGGATTTGCCACTCAAAACGGTTATATCATCATTGTTGGCGCAGAAGATAACTTACTCAAAGGTGCAGCAGCACAAGCGGTACAATGTGCTAATATTCGTTATGGTTTAACAGAAACCTTAGGCTTGATTTAGTGGAAAAAAGAATGAAACCTTTAGTGATTAAATTAGGTGGTGTGCTGTTAGATACGCCACAAGCAATGGAAAATTTATTCACCGCATTAGCAAATTATCAGCAAAATTTTGCTCGTCCTTTGCTTATTGTACACGGTGGTGGTTGTATCGTTGATGAATTAATGCAACGTCTTGCATTGCCAGTCAAGAAGAAAAATGGGTTAAGGGTTACCCCTTCTGATCAAATTGAAATTATTGTGGGCGCACTGGCGGGGATTGCAAATAAAACATTGTTGGCGCAAGCGACGAAATTTAATCTTAATCCTGTTGGGCTTTGTTTAGCGGATGGGCAATTAACAAGCGCGAAACAAATTGATGTTGAATTAGGACACGTTGCGAACGTATTTCCCAATAATCCGCAATTATTACATACATTATTAAGTGAGGCATTTTTACCTATTATTAGTTCTATTGCGGTAGATGCGCAAGGGCGTTTAATGAACGTGAATGCGGATCAAGCAGCAACGGCGATTGCAGCATTAATGGGAGGCGATCTGGTGATGCTTTCTGATGTGGATGGGGTTTTAGATGCCAATAAACAACGCCTACCACAGCTTAATAGCGAGCAAATTCAACAGCTTATTCAGCAAGGTGTGATTACAGACGGAATGATCGTTAAGGTCAATGCCGCATTGGAGGCAGCAAAAATACTTAACACGGGAGTGGATATTGCCAACTGGAAATATCCAGAAAAATTGACCGCACTTTTTGCAGGTGAGATAATCGGCACCAGAATTTTACCTTAAGCGTAAAGCAATTTGGTATGGGCGAACATTTACGTTCGCCTCTACATTTTTAATGATAAAAATCAAAAAGATAAGGATAAACTATGGCACTTTGGGGTGGACGTTTTACACAAGCCGCGGATAAACGTTTTAAAGATTTTAATGATTCATTACGTTTTGACTATCGCCTTGCCGAACAAGATATTGAAGGTTCAATTGGTTGGTCAAAAGCCTTGGTCAGTGTTGGCGTATTAAGCCAGCAAGAGCAACAACAATTAGAACAAGCATTAAATGCGCTTTTAATTGAAGTGCGGTCAAATTTACAGGGTATTTTGCAAGATGATGCGGAAGATATCCACAGTTGGGTAGAAAGTAAGCTGATCAATAAAGTTGGGAATTTAGGTAAAAAATTACACACTGGGCGTAGCCGTAATGATCAAGTGGCATTAGATATAAAAATGTGGTGTAAGCAACGTGTTACGGAGCTGCAATATTCTATTCGTGCCTTGCAAACTAAATTAGTGGATACCGCAGAAAACAATCAACACGCAGTAATGCCGGGTTATACCCATTTACAACGCGCTCAACCGATTACCTTTGCACATTGGTGTATGGCTTATGTGGAAATGTTAGAACGTGATTATTCTCGCTTATCTGATGCTTACCAACGAATGAATACTTGCCCACTTGGTAGTGGCGCATTGGCGGGAACAGCCTATGCCATAGATCGTGAAAAATTAGCACAGGATCTTGGCTTTGCAAGTGCTACTCGTAATAGCCTAGACAGTGTGTCTGATCGTGATCATATTATCGAATTACTTTCGACTGCTTCGTTAAGTATGGCTCATCTTTCTCGTTTTGCCGAAGATATGATTATCTTCAATAGCGGTGAAGCAGATTTTGTTGAACTTTCTGATCGCGTTACTTCAGGTTCTTCATTAATGCCGCAAAAGAAAAACCCCGACGCCTGTGAATTAATCCGTGGAAAAGCAGGGCGCGTGATGGGATCTTTAACAGGAATGTTAATGACCCTAAAAGGCTTGCCGCTTGCCTATAACAAAGATATGCAAGAAGACAAAGAAGGCATTTTTGATGCGTTAGATACTTGGCAAGATTGCTTAGATATGGCGACCTTTGTATTAGATGACATTAAAGTCAATGTTGAACGTACACGTGAGGCGGCATTGAAAGGCTATTCTAATGCCACAGAATTAGCGGATTATCTGGTTGCTAAAGGCGTACCATTCCGTGATTCTCACCATATTGTTGGAGAAACCGTGGTTTATGCAATTAGTGCTCACAAAGGTTTAGAAGATCTGAGCTTGGCAGAATTCCGTCAATTCAGTGATGTGATCAGCGATGATGTGTATGACATCCTCTCGTTACAATCTTGCCTTGATAAACGTTGTGCTAAAGGTGGGGTATCCCCATTGCGTGTTGCCGAAGCCATTGCAGAGGCAAAAGCGCGGTTGAAATAATCGGGATTTTTAGTAAAAGGGCAAAGCAAACGTTGCCCTTTATTTTTGGCGATAATTTAAGAAATGGGTTTTCTTCTGCTTAAATAAAATTCCGCCAGTGCTAAATCTTCTGGGCGAGTGATTTTGAGATTATCACTTCTGCCTGCTACAAGATGAGGCTGAAAGCCCATTAATTCCATCGCAGAGGCTTCATCAGTAATAGAGAGATGATTGGCTAAAGCTTGTTGCAAGGCGTGTTTAAGGGTTTGAGCTGGAAAAAATTGAGGCGTTTGCGCAAGCCAAAGTTGTGAGCGATCTTCCGTTTGTTGAATTTGTAAGGTTGAATTTGTGCGTTTGATCGTATCCACGGCAGGAATCGCTAAAATTGCCCCATTGTTATCATTGATTTGTAATAATTTATCCAGATCTTGATGGGTAAGACAAGGACGTGCCGCATCGTGTACCATAACCCAAGTGTTTGCTTTGCTTTCAATGTGTTGCAAACCATTTAGTACCGACTCTGCGCGTGTTTTTCCTCCCTCAACAAGCTGAATTTTTGAATGATTGAGTAAATCAATTTCCGCTAAATACGGATCACTTGGGGTTACCGCAACGATAATGTGGTTAATTGCAGGGTAGTGAATTAATACATCAAGCGTATGCTCGAGAATCGTTTTTCCCTGAATGGTTAAATATTGCTTTGGTTTATCTGCCTGCATACGGCTGCCGATCCCTGCAGCAGGGACAACAGCGATAATTTCACGTGGTAATGATTTCATCATTTATGCTCTTTTACTATACGATAAAAGGTTTCATTATGTTTTACCATTTCGTGTTGTAATCTGGCACGCTCTTCAATGGCATCCACGCCTTCTTTGAGATCTTTAATTTCGGCCGCAATCGCTTGGTTACGTTGGGATAGTTTTTCATTTTCTTGTTGGCGCAAGGTAATTTCTTTTTCTGTATTTTTATAATCTACATAGCCGTTTTTTCCAAACCAAAAATCGTATTGAAAAAGTAAGGCAAACCCCGCCAAAATAAAAATTAATAAACGCATAATTTTTCTCGTTAAGTAAAAATAGCCATAGTTTACCTTGAAATGCGTAAAATTTGTAGAAATGCATAGGATTAAGTGCGGTGTAATTTTTTCAAATTTTATGAAAAAAGCCCCGCAAGTGGGGCCTTGTCTTACATTTATCGGTCTGTGTTATTCAACAACCAGTTTTTTTCCATCATAACTCATTGTTTGAACTGAGGTGAGGGCTTTTCCTCCTTGACCTTCACCACCGATTAATAGCACTTTGTTGTCATAGCTTACACTCACGCCATAACCAATTGGTTCTGGCAAGTTACCAATGATTTTCCAAGTCCCTTTTTTGGCATTGAGTGCATAAACATCACTATGCCACGTTTTTTTCAACCCACCAGTGCGGTGTGCATCGTTGATACCATTTTGATAATTTGCACGTGCGCCCGGGAAGTTTGCCCCACCTGTTACAATATAGTTACCGTAACTGTAGCCCCCCATTGCGCCCGCAATCCCTTCTTGTTGTTTTTGCCCTTTCGGTGTTGGTAAATCACCCAATTTTTTCCAAGTCACTCCATTTTTACCGATCGTACCAAGCTCCGTGGTTTGGGTTCGCAATCCTGCTTTTACTTCTCCGTTTACAACAAGAAGTTTGTTATCCTTAATTGCCACCGCAGCTCCTGCTCGTCCTGAGTAGGGGAAAATGCCTTCATTACGCCACGTGTTAGTAGCTGGCTCATAGCTGACAATTTCTGGTGAGAAGAAGAAATCTTGTACGCGTAAATTGAAATAAGGATCAAAAATGGCTTTTTCTTTGTCTTTATCGCCACCTGCGGCAGCAATATCTTGGAAAAGCCCATTCCAAATTTCTTGGTTAATGCCACCGACAAAATAAATTTTACCGTTAGTTTCAGCAACACTTGCCCCTACGGCAGAGCGTGGGGAACGGGTTTGCAATTTTGTCCACGAGTTTGTTTCTGGATCATAGCGATAAGCATCATTAATCACTTGATTTTTTGCTACATCCGTATCTTGAAAACCGCCAAATACATAGAGCTTGCCCTCTACGCCCGCAGAAACGGGTTGATTACGTTTTCCACCGGGGAAAGCAGGTAATTCTTGCCATTTAGCATCTTTCTCTTTTAGGTTAAGAGAATAAAATTTATCTCCCCCTGTTCCTAAACCAACATAAACGGTATCGCCAATTAATGCCCCTGTTCCGCTTTTAATCCCGACTGGCAAATCAGGATATTGGCTTGCTTGTGCAGCAAAAGCTGTCATTGCAATTGCTGCAAATAATGCACTGTGTAATGCTGTTTTTTTCATATTGACCTCTTGTCGTTAAGGTTATTGCTTAAAGTGAGCAAGCAAACCGCTTATTTAGCTAACTCAGAGATTTCTTTTACAGCTTGTTTTCCAACTTCACCATTCTTTTTCAAATATTCATCATAGTACGGTTGTAATGCCGCTTTGAAGGGGGCAAGATCGGGTTGTGTGACCGTTACGCCTTTTTCTTTGAAGAAAGCAATTAATTCATTTTCACCGTCCACAAATAATTTAGTGTGATAATCGGCTGCTTTAAGTGCGGCTTCTTTTACTACCGCTTTTAAATCATCAGGTAATTCATCAAGGGTTTCATTACTGATAACGTAAAGTTGATCGTTTAAAATGTGGTTAGTTAATGCTAAGTATTTTTGCACTTCATAGAATTTTTGCGCTTGAATGGTTGGTAATGGGTTTTCTTGCCCATCTACCGCATTAGTTTGTAACGCAAGATACACCTCAGAGAACGCCATTGGTGTTGGCGTTGCACCGACATATTTAGCGAAAGCAAGGTTCGTTGCGGCATTTGGCACGCGCAGTTTTAAGCCTTTCATATCTGCAATGCTATTAATTGGGCGGTTTGACGTGGTTTGACGCGTACCGTTATAACCGATAGAAAGTACACTTACGCCTAATTCTTTATTAATTTTAGCGAATAAGTTTTTACCAAAGTTGGTTTCTAACACCGCTTTTTTCGCCACATCAAAGTTTTTCAACATATAAGGCAGTGCGAATACCTCTGCTTCTGGGTAGAAAATTTGGAAACGTGCAGATTCTGCGAGCGTGAAGTCTAATGCGCCATCTTTAAGTTGCTTAAGCATCACACGGTCATCACCAAGTTGAGCGCTTGGGAAAATTGCTACTTCAATTTTACCTTGAGATTTGTCTTTTACTTCTTTCGCAAAGAACTCAACCGCTTTGTATTCATTGGAGCTTGTACCAGCAACCATACCAAATTTTAGGTTATAGTCTGCGGCAAACACCGAAGTAGATAGACCTAAACATAATGTAGCAAGAGCAAGTTTATTTAATTTCATTGCAATTCTCCTTTCATTGATTTGCAGAGTAGAACATTTCAATCTAAATGGTTAGGGCGTATTCTCTTTGGGGATACGACGAGACCAAATAACGGAGGGAACGACCTAATGGCTATATAATAAATGAAGTAATATTTCATTACTGAGAGCTATATCACAAAATTGAAAAAAGATTAAAAAAACTTTTTAACCGCTTTTATCTTGAATTCACTTAAGTTTAAATGTGTTGGAATATGTTGGGGTATGAAATGATACTCCATTTTTTTGCAAAAAGATTTTTTAGAAATTAATGTGCGGTGGTTTTTTAAGACATTTTTTGTGATAAAAAAGCGGGTGAATTTTCACCCGCACTTTGCTTTTTCCTTTCTGTTATGGCATTAACAGATTTGGAATAAAGGTGATAATTTGTGGGAAGATGGTGATAAGCACCAAGGTGGTAAACACGGGGATTAAGAATGGTAATACCCCTTTGGTTACCGTACTCACTGGCATATTACCCACACGAGCGACCACGAATAATGCCATTCCCATTGGCGGCGTTAAAATCCCCACCATCATATTTAATGTGGTCATTACCCCAAAGAACACGAGATCAATACCAAAATGTACGGCAATTGGAATGAGCATTGGTAGCACTAAGAATTGCAGTGCAAGGGCATCAATAAACATTCCCAAGAATAATAGTAGCAAGTTGATCATAATTAGCACCATTGTTGGTGTGTCTGCCACTGCCATAAAGAGATCGGCAATACGCATTGCCACTTGTTCACGGGCGATCATATCGCCAAAGAAAGTTACCGTCATTACCATTAAGGCAGTCACCCCTGTGATTGCCATTGCTTCAACGCAACTTTTGAACACCATTTTTAATGTGAGTTCACGGTAAACAAACATTCCAATAATAATGGAGTAGGCAGCGGCGATCACCGCAGCTTCTGTTGGTGTGAATAAGCCAGAGAAAATACCGCCAATAATGAGAATGGGGGTTAAGATCGCCCAAATCGCTTTTTTGAATGCTTCACAACGTTGTTGCAATGAGGCTTTTGGCGTTCTCGGATAATGGCGTTTTTTCGCAATGGCATAGTTCATCGCCATTAATGCAATGGTTAGTAACACACCGGGTACGAAGCCTGCTACAAAGAGTTTAGCAATAGATTCATTGGCGATGACGCCATAAATAATCATCGCAATACTTGGTGGCACGAGAGGCCCAATAATACAAGATGCTGCGGTGATCCCACCACAAATATCATCGTCATAACCTGCATCACGCATTGCTTTAATTTCAAGCTGACCTAATCCCCCAGCATCGGCAAGTGCTGAACCTGACATTCCAGAGAAAATTAAACTTGCGCCGATATTTACGTGTCCCATACCGCCAGAATAATGCCCTAGCAAGGCTTTCGCAAAGTTAAAAATTCGCTCGGTAATTCCCCCTGTATTCATCAAAATTCCCGTTAGGATAAAGAAGGGGACAGAAAGCAGTGGGAAGCTGTTTAGGCTATCGACTAATTTTGAGGAGGCAGAATTAACGACATTCCAGCGCGTCATTGCAAAATATAAAATGGTAACAATAAACAACGACCAACCCACAGGTGTACCAAGAAACATAATGACAAGCCACACAATCAAGCAGACATACACGGCATTGCTGCCTAGCTTGATATAGTTACTAATGCGTAAGGCTTTAAACCATTCTGGGTGGGTCATTAGAATGACAAACAGGATCAAAGCAAGAATAATATACAAAGTGGCAGGCAAATAGCTAAGTTGATTTTTGTAATTCTCGCTTTGCGCTTGCAGAAAGCGGATAAACACTAACATTGAAATGAATGGCAAGGGCGCATAAAGCCATTTTTCCGAAATCTGCAAGGAAACAATTTCAAAACTGGCATCTAAAAAGACTTTAAAACCTAAATAGATAAATAAGAAAATACAAGCAAAAATAATTAGTTGAACAAATGAGTTTATTGCTTTTCGTGCTTTCTCTGGCATTAAATTGGTGAGAAAGTCGATATAAACGTGCTGTTGCGCACGCGTTGCCATACTAATGCCAAACATAGCAACATAAACAAAGAGTAAACGCGCCAGTTCCTCACTCCAAATAAATGGAGAATCAAACACTTGGCGGGCGATGATTTGGGCAAGAAGAATGATAAAAATGGTGAGGAATAAAACACCCCCCACCCATTCTTCTAATTTATTGAAATATTTCATAGGAACTCCAAAGATGTCCAACTAAACATTGTGATATTTGTCTATAATGAAATGTGAAACGGATTTGCTTTGTAATGCTTTCGTTCTCAAGTTTTAATGAAGTAATATTTCAAGATAATCCTGATTTTTGTTTAAGATGAGAACAACATCATTTTTAGCAAAAACTGTCTTTCCCTTTTAAAATACAAGGCTAATGGCTTTTTTTCAAATTGTTTTATGAAATTTTACTCCAGTTTGAGATCTAGATCTCACTTTTGAACTATTTTTCTTGTATTTTATTTTCAGAGGTCTATCCTAGCACCCAGCGAAAATTAACTTCCTTTCTTAAAAATATCTTGGAGTTTCTATGTCAAAATTATCACATCAAGATGTGCTAGATCAGATTCGCTACGGGCTTATTGCCTCTTGTCAACCCGTTGATGATGGTCCTATGGATAAGCCTGAAATTGTGGCTGCAATGGCACAAGCTTCTGTACAAGGCGGTGCAGCGGGATTGCGAATTGAAGGAATCGAAAATCTAAAAGCAACTCGTCCCGTGGTGGATAAGCCCATTATCGGGATTGTAAAACGCGATTTGCCTGATAGCCCTGTGCGAATCACCCCGTTTTTGCAAGATATTGAAGATCTGGCTCTGGCGGGCGCTGACATTATTGCGGTGGATGGCACATTGCGTTCTCGTCCCGTAGCGCTTGAAAGTGCGGTGAAAAAAATTAAAGAATTAGGCTGTTTGGCGATGGCGGATTGCTCGAACTTGGAAGAAGGATTATATTGCCAGCGATTAGGCTTTGATATTGTGGGCAGCACAATGTCGGGTTATACCGGTGGCGAAGTCCCTGATGAGCCAGATTATCAACTGGTGAAAGATCTCAAGGCAGCAGGTTGTTATGTGATGGCAGAAGGGCGTTATAACAGCCCCGAATTGGCGAAAAAAGCCATTGAAATAGGGGCGGATGTGGTAACCGTAGGATCGGCGCTCACGCGTTTAGAACATATTGTGAGTTGGTTTGCCAGTGCGGTGAAATCAGCAAAACCCTAACCAGAACAAGGACGGTATATGCGTTGTTTGGCATTAGACATTGGTGGCACAAAAATTGCGGCCGCATTGGTGGAAAATGGCGTCATTTCCCAGCGCCAGCAAATTAGCACCCCGCAAGATCAGTCTGCACAAGGAATGACACAGGCGTTAAAAACATTAGTTACCCAGTATGCTGGGCAGTTTGATGTGGTGGCAGTGGCATCCACAGGGATTATTAATCGTGGTGTACTGACCGCACTTAACCCGAAAAATTTAGGGGGATTAGCGAATTTTCCATTGAAAGATTGCATTGCGCGTTATACTGACAAGCCGATCGGATTACTGAACGATGTACAAGCGGCGGTATGTGCTGAATACCAATTACAAGATCAGGCTCAAAATAAAAGTGCGGTGCAAAATTTCTTATTTATTACCGTCTCCACTGGTGTCGGCGGTGGAATTATTCTAAATGGCGAATTAACCACTGGTGTGAATGGCATTGCAGGGCATATTGGGCATAGCCTTGCTGATCCTAATGGGCCAATGTGCGGTTGTGGGCGTCAAGGCTGCGTGGAGGCCATTGCTTCTGGACGAGCCATTGAAGCAGTTGCCTCTCAATGGACGGAACCTTGTTCTCCCAAAGAAGTGTTTGAACGCTTTAGAAAAAATGACGAAAAAGCCACCGCACTTGTGCAGCGTTCCGCACAAGCGATTGCCAATTTAATTGCCGATATGGTGATTAGCCTAGACATTCAAAAAGTGGTGTTGGGGGGGAGTGTCGGCTTGGCGGAAGGCTATTTACCCTTAGTTCAACAATATTTACAGGCAATGCCCGCTTTTTATCAATGCCCTGTCGAACCCGCGAGATCGGGAGCTGATGCTGGTTTATTAGGGGCGGCTTATTGGCTTACTCAACAATATAAAGAATAAAATGAGGAGAATACAATGATTTTAGGTGATTTAACCCGTGATGACTTTGCCAGAGGTTTACCAATGGTGCTGGCAGAAATTTGTCATCAATTAAGACGAATGGATCTGGCAAAATTAACGATTGGACGCCACGATCTTACAGATCAAATTTATATGAATGTGATGGAATTTGACACCACACCAAGCGACAGTAAACAAGCAGAACTTCATCATAAATACATTGATATTCAACTGCTAATCAGCGGTAATGAAGTGATTGAATATGGCGTCAATGAGCCTGATCTGAGTACTTATAATGAGTATAACGAGGCAGATGATTATCAACTCACGCCTGATATTCCAAATAAAAGTGCGGTGCATTTATTGCCAAAAATGTTTGCCGTATTTTTCCCTTATGAACCTCATAAACCCGGGTGTATTGCAGGGGAGAATGCGCAATTTATTAAAAAATTAGTGGTAAAAGTACCAGTGGCGTTAGTGAGTTAAACAAACACAGGGAGAAGTTTTATGGTTGCAACAAGTGGGAATATTCTGGATACCATTGGGGCGTTGTATAACAGCCTGACAAAAACGGAGAAGAAAATTGCGACTACGATCTTATCTTCTCCACATTTGTTAAGCCAATTTTCATTAGCAGAAATTTCACAACAGTTTGATGTGGGCGAGGCGACCTTTATTCGTTTTTGTCGAACTCTCGGCTTCAAAGGGTTTACAGACTTCAAATTACAGCTTTCTATTGAATTGGCAACTAAAGAAAAACAGCCAAATTCGTTGTTAGAAAGCGATATTAGCAAAAATGATGATACGCAAAGCATCGCCGAAAAATTGCATAATTCTATTAATAATGTGATTAAAGAAACCATTAATTTACTTGATGTTAAGCAACTAGAACAAGTAGTGTTGGCAATGCGACAAGCAAAACGCGTGTTTCTATTTGGTGTTGGCTCTTCAGGACTTACTGCGGAAGATACAAAACATAAGTTAATGCGTATTGGTTTACAGGTTGATGCCATTAGTAATAATCATTTTATGTATATGCAAGCGGCTTTAATGAATAAAGAGGATGTAGTCATTGGCATTAGCCATTCAGGTTATTCCAAAGAAACCACACAATCATTGAGTATTGCGAAAAAAAATGGGGCAACCACCGTCGCATTAACCCACAATTTACGCTCACCGATTACGCAAGTTGCCGATTATGTCCTCATTAACGGGCATAGACAGGGGCAGCTACAAGGAGATTCTATCGGAACAAAAATTGCACAACTCTTTGTGTTAGATTTAATTTATGCCTTGATCGTGCAAGCCGAAGAAGAAAATGCAACAGAAATGAAGCAAAAAACCGTGAATGTGATTTTAGAACAGCGGATCAAATAAATCAGTTTAGGAGAAACCAATGAAAAATTTAAAAGGCATTTTTAGCGCGTTGCTTGTGTCTTATAACGAAGACGGCTCAATCAATGAAAAAGGGTTGCGTGAAATTATTCGCCATAACATTGATAAAATGAAAGTCGATGGCTTGTATGTGGGCGGTAGCACAGGGGAAAACTTTATGATTTCCACCGCTGAGAAAAAGGAAATTTTCCGCATTGCCAAAGATGAGGCAAAAGACCAAGTGGCATTGATTGCTCAAGTAGGCAGCGTGAATTTACACGAAGCCGTAGAATTAGGTAAATATGCCACCGAACTTGGTTATGACTGTTTATCTGCGGTAACCCCGTTCTATTACAAATTTAGCTTTGCGGAAATCAAACATTATTACGATACCATTATTGCGGAAACGGGCAATAATATGATCGTTTATTCTATTCCATTCTTGACGGGGGTAAACATTGGCGTGGAACAATTTGGGGAACTTTACAAAAATCCAAAAGTATTAGGGGTGAAATTCACCGCAGGTGATTTCTATCTCTTAGAACGCTTGAAAAAAGCCTATCCTGATCATCTTATCTGGGCAGGCTTTGATGAAATGATGTTACCTGCCGCTGCTCTTGGCGTGGATGGTGCAATTGGTAGTACATTTAATGTAAACGGTATCCGAGCAAGACAAATTTTTGAATTAACTCAAGCTGGCAAACTTGCCGAAGCACGTGAAATTCAACAAATTACCAATGATCTGATTGAAGGTATTTTAGCAAATGGCTTATACCTCACCATTAAAGAATTACTTAAATTGGAAGGCGTGGATGCAGGTTATTGTCGCGAACCAATGACAGCCAAAGCCACTGAACAACAAATTGCTGTGGCAAAAGCATTGAAAGCGAAGTTTTTATCATAATTTTCTATTCAAGAAAAAAGAGCGGAAAATCTCCGCTCTTTTTAGTCATCAATGATTTTGGCTAGCATTTCTCGCCTTTTTTCTTTGTGTTTAGCGTATTACCCAAAATAAAGTGCGGTGTAAATTTTACGCATTTTTATAGCAGTAGCGTCGCGCCCCACTTAATAATATCAAAGAAGAATTTATTATCATTAGTGGCAACGCCGTTGCTTGCTTTGCTATCTTCTTCTTTGTTGACTTCTGCCATACCGCTTTTATATTGCCCTTTTACAACCGCTAAATCATCGTGTGCTTTAAGACGTAACACATTGCATTCAGCTTGAGTTAAAGGTTCAAACTCAGTTTGTTTGAATTTTTTGAACTGATATTGCGCATAACCCATTGCTTTTTCATCATCTTGAATGATTTTAAGATAATCTTCACCGATGATATTTTCTAACGGATAGAAGAACACATATTGCGCGTGGATATAAGCATCTTCTTTACTAAAATGGGTTTGTTGAATGCGAGTTAAATTCGGGTAAATACATTGTTCTGCTTGGCGACTTGCGGCAACCCAGCGTTGTGCATCTTTATCCGATAATACATAATCTGCCCCAGCAAATTGGGCTGGAATAGGCGTTGTGGCGGTATGCCAAGTGCAAGCCGTCATCAAGCTGATAAAAAGGGTGAAGACTGATTTTTTCATTGTTAGCCTGCTAAACGTTGTCGTGCAATTTCAAATAAACAAACGCCCGTCGCAACGGAAACATTCAAGGACGAAACCGATCCCGCCATTGGAATACTCACCAATTGATCGCAGGTTTCACGGGTTAAGCGACGCATTCCGTCCCCCTCTGCGCCCATCACCAAAGCCAGTGACCCCGTCAGTTTTGTTTGATACAAGGTTTCCGTTGCCTCACCTGCCGTGCCAATCACCCACATATTATAATTTTGTTGTAATTCTCTTAGTGTACGAGCGAGATTAGTAACACGAATAAGGGGAACAACTTCCGCAGCACCACAAGCCACTTTGCGTGCCGTAGCATTAAGCTGGGCAGATTTATCTTTTGGTACGATCACGGCACATACACCAGCCGCATCGGCTGTTCGCAAGCAGGCGCCGAGATTATGCGGATCGGTAACCCCATCTAACACCAAGACAAGCGGCGTTCGTTGATCACGTAAAATGCGATCGAGATCATTTTCATTTAATTCTTTTGTAGGTTGTACACGCGCGATGATCCCTTGATGCACTTCACCATTCGCTTTTTTATCAAGGGTTTCACGGTTAAGAAATTGAACAGAAATACCAAGCTCATAAAGCGCATTGAGAACGGGCTGCAAGCGTTTATCTTCACGTCCTTTTAGCACATAAACTTCAATAAGTCGTTCAGGAGCATTTGCCAAAAAAGCATTAACTGCGTGGATTCCATAAATATTTTCAGACATTGTTATCCTTTACATTGATAGATAAAATAAGGCGGAATTATACGCTTGTTTGTCTTCCTTCCGCCAGTTTTTCGCAAACTCATTTTTACTGAGTGCGGGGCGATTTACGTTTATTTTTCTTGGCAGAAATGGCTGATTTTTTCACCGCACTTTGATTTTTCGATTTTTTCGCCGATTTCTCTTTTTGCTTTTTCGCACTTTCTGCATAACGAAAGCCTTTTTTCGCTTTATCTTTGGCTGTTTTTCCTTCTCGTCGAGGTTTACGTTCAGTGCTAATGAGTGAGAAATCCACCTGTCGTTGTTCAAGGCTAACCGCCTCTACACGAATATTAACCTTATCGCCTAGGCGGTAAATTCGCCCACTGTTTTCGCCGATTAATTGCTGGCGATTTACATCAAATTGGTAATAATCATTATCTAAGGTTGAAATATGCACAAGCCCATCAATGAATAACTCATCTAAACGCACAAATAAGCCAAAGCCGGTTACCGCAGAAATCACGCCACTAAATGCTTCGCCAACGTGATCTTGCATATATTCACATTTGAGCCAATCTGCCACTTCTCTGGTTGCATCATCGGCACGGCGTTCAGTCATTGAACAATGTTCACCTAGGTTATCCATTTCATCAAGTGCATAATGATAACCACCAGAATCCGTGGTTTTACGTTTTGAACCTTGTAATTTAGCCAGTAAATATTTGATTCCACGATGTAAGGTTAAATCCGGATAGCGGCGAATTGGCGAGGTGAAATGCGCATATTGCGTCAAGGCTAAGCCAAAATGCCCAATATTATCAGGGGAATAAATGGCTTGGCTCAAGGATCGTAGTAACATAGTTTGGATAAGTTCGTGGTCGGGGCGTTCTTTCACTTGCACGAGCAATTTGGCATAATCTTCTGTTGTCGGTTTTGCTCCACCACCCAAACTTAATCCTTGTTCGGCTAGATAAGCACGGAAAGCACTCAGCTTTTCTTCACTCGGACCAGCATGAATACGATATAATGCGGGTTCATTATGCGTTTCCATAAAATTTGCTGCGGCGATATTAGCTAAAATCATACATTCTTCGATGATTTTATGGGCATCATTACGTACTACGGGTTCAATGCGCTCAATGCGTCCCATTTCATTGAAAATAAATTTACTTTCTATCGTGTCAAAATCAATCGCACCGCGTTGCTGACGGGCTTTTACTAAGGCTTGATACAAATGGTGCAATTCTTGCAAATGAGGAACAAGAGGTTCATAACGCTGTTGTAATTCTTCATCACCGTCTAAAATACGCGCAACTTTAGTGTAGGTTAAACGAGCGTGAGAATTCATCACCGCTTCGTAAAAACGATAATCGGTCATTTTTCCTTTAGCAGAAATAGACAGTTCACACACCATACATAGACGATCAACTTGTGGATTGAGCGAACATAAGCCATTAGATAGGACTTCTGGCAACATTGGCACAACACGATTTGGGAAATACACGGAATTGCCTCGATTATAGGCTTCATTATCTAATGCAGTACGCAGGCGAACATAGTAGCTCACATCCGCAATCGCAACCCAAAGTTTCCAACCGCCTTTTACGTTGCGTTGGCAATACACGGCATCATCAAAATCTCGCGCATCCTCCCCATCAATCGTAACCAAAGGAAGTTGGCGTAAATCAACCCGTCCTTTTTTGGCGGCTTCTGGCACTTCTTCAGTGAATTTTTTGACTTGTTTTTGCACCGCACTTGGGAAAACGTGGGGAATATCGTGATTGCGAATAGCAATTTCGGTTTCCATTCCTTTTGCCATATTTTCGCCTAGTACTTCGATAATCATCCCCACTGGACGGGTGAACATTGCAGTACGTGGTTTGAGTTCAACCACTACAACTTGCCCCATTCGCGCACCGTGGCGATATTCATTAGGGACTAAAATATCATAATTAATACGGCTATCATCGGGGACAACATAGCCAATGCCTTCTTCTAAAAAGAAGCGTCCGACAATATGTTTTTTACGCCCTTCCAATAAACGCACAATACGCACTTCTTGACGTCCTTTACGATCAAAACCGCTTGGCTGGGCAAGAACATAATCGCCGTGCATTACCTGTTTCATCTGTCCATTTGGAATGAATAAATCTTGCTTTACTCCTTCCACTTGTAAAAAACCATAACCTTCTTTATGCCCAATCACCATTCCTTTGATTAAGTCTAATTTTTCTGGCAAGGCATAGCGCTTACGCTTAGTAAAAACAAGTTGCCCTTCGTTTTCCATTGCTCGTAAACGGCGACGCATTGCCTCTTGGCGTTCTTCATCGCGAATAGATAAAACGGAAAATAATTCCTCTTTTGACATTGGCGCATTATGTTCACGAATGATGTTGAGAATAAATTCACGACTTGGTATAGGATTACTGTATTTTTTTAATTCTTGTTGATAATTCGGATCGGAAAGTGCGGTGGTTTTTTTTGTTATTTTTTTAGCCATAATGATTTCCTTATGTGGCATAGATTGCTGTAAGTTTGACATTGCAGGAAAGGGAAAGCAAGGAAAGAATTGGAGATATTTTAGGCAAAGCGATTTTTATTATTTGTATCTATAAGCGAATAACGCGATAACTGACTTTTAAAAACAAAACCCAGCATTAGCTGGGTTTTTTATCTTATAAAAAGCGGTGATTATTCAGCAACTACGATAAGACGTAAGTTTGCGAATACTTCACCGTGAAGTTGGAAGCGTACTTCGTGTTCACCTGTAGTACGGATTAATCCGTTTGGTAAACGAACTTCACTTTTCGCAACTTCAACACCACGAGCTGTGATAGCATCAGCAATATCACGAGTACCGATAGAACCGAATAAACGACCTTCATCACCCGCTTTACTTGCGATAGTTACAGACTCAAGGGCTTCAAGACGCTCTGCGCGATCCATTGCTGCCACAAGTGCTTTTGCTGCTTTTTCTTCTAATTCTGCACGACGTGCTTCAAAATATTCAACGTTAGCTTTGGTTGCCATAACCGCTTTCCCTTGTGGGATTAAGAAGTTACGAGCATAACCAGATTTAACATTAACTTGATCACCAACATTACCAAGGTGAACAACTTTATCTAAAAGAATTACTTGCATTACCGTATTCTCCTTAATTACTGATTATCAGTGTACGGAAGTAACGCTAAGAAACGCGCGCGTTTAATTGCACGAGCTAATTGACGTTGATACTTCGCACGAGTACCGGTAATACGGCTTGGAACAATTTTGCCGCTCTCTGAAATATAGTTCTTTAACGTTGCGATATCTTTGTAATCGATTTCTTGAACGTTTTCCGCTGTAAAGCGGCAGAACTTACGACGACGGAAATAACGTGCCATTTGGCTAGTCTCCTAATCTATAAATTCGATTTGCTCGGCGTGTAATACTAATTGACTTAAACCATTTGATGATCTATGTGAAGTAATAAACCCCACTATCAATAAGTTACTGCCGACCGTAATGCTTTGAGTTTTTGCAATTAATTGATGACCACTAACTTGAACGGCGATTTTACACCAAGCTTGGCGAGGTAATCCTGCTTCTTGCTGTTCGGAACGGTGTTCCAAATAAAAACGACAATGTTCAATTCCGTTAGGGCTTTTGCTTCGCTTAGGAAAGTCGCTGACTTGCCCTATTAATGAGAAGCGATTATCAATTTTTGAATTACTCTTCAGCATCCTCAAAATCGTTGTTTTCAACTTCAGCTAAAGGTTTACGCTCTTCGCGTGCTTTAACCATTGGGGACGCTTCTGTTACGGCGTGCTTAGTACGAATAATTGCGTTACGAAGAACTGCATCATTGTAACGGAATGTTGTTTCTAGCTCGTCGATGACTTCTTGAGGCGCTTCTACATTCATTAGCACATAATGTGCTTTGTGTAATTTGTTAATTGGGTAAGCTAATTGACGGCGACCCCAATCTTCTAAACGATAGATTTGACCGCCCGCTTCTTTAATAGAATTGGTATAGCGCTCAATCATCGCTGGTACTTGTTCGCTTTGGTCCGGATGAACCATAAACACGATTTCGTAGTGACGCATTACTGCTCCTTACGGGTTAATCAGCCTCCGACTGTAAGACCAGCTACCAATCTTGCGGAAGCAAGGAACGAAAATGATGATGTAGCTGTAAGGCGTGCGATTATACAGGATTAATGAAAAAGCACAAGGGAAAATGAAGTTATTTTATGAGGAAATATTAGGCACAAACGGTAAATTTTTTAATGTGGATGAAAATGGTGAATTATCCCAAACAAATTTAGAAAAAAACAACCGCACTTTTTAAAAGCGTAACAGAGATTAACCGTAAAGCTTAAAGATAGCTTATGCAGTGAACGCTATCGTGAACCGAGATGGGTAAATCAAAGTGCGGTGTAATTTTTTAATGTTTAATGGCTAGAACGTAAATAAGTTACATCCACGCATTATTACGAATAATCCCCACGGCAATACCTTCAATCTCAAAACTTTCGGTTTGTGTGAGATCGACAACAATCGGGTCAAATTCTTCATTTTCGGCGTGAAGATAAACCATTGAACCTTTGCGTTCAAGGCGTTTTACAGTAACTTCATCTTCAATTCTTGCGACGATCACTTGCCCATTTCGCACATCTTTGGTGCTATGTACCGCGAGGAGATCGCCGTCTAAAATACCGATATCTTTCATTGATTGACCATACACTTTTAGTAAGAAATCTGCTTGCGGTTTGAACATATTGGCATCAACTTTATAAGTGCCTTCAATATGTTGTTCGGCTAAAATCGGTTCGCCTGCGGCTACGCGTCCGATGAGTGGTAAGCCTTCAGGCTCTTCTTCCGCATTTTCTTCAAGCAGTAACCGAATACCGCGTGACGCACCGGGAATAATTTCAATTACTCCTTTTCTTGCAAGGGCTTTTAGATGCTCTTCCGCCGCATTCGGTGAGCGAAACCCCAATTCACGAGAAATTTCCGCACGGGTGGGCGGCATTCCGGTGGTTTCCAAATGCCGTTTTAATAGGTCATAAACTTCTTGCTGACGGGCTGTGAGGGCTTTCATCATTGTCATATATCTCCCCTGTTTTTATATCCATATTTACTGGTATTATATACAGAAAGAGAATTGTTGCAATCTTCTTTTGTTTTCTCTGTGATATTTGTTTGATTTTTGTTAGATTTGTGCGAAATTTTCGCTTTAATTAATTTATATCAGGCTAAATTGAAAAAAAATGCCAAAAATTTGTGGTAAGATGGCGTAACTTTTTATCTGGATAAATAAATTACGGAATTTATATGGCAAGTATGCTTAATTTATATAGAAAATTATTAGAATTCCCCCTTTCTGTATTAGTTAAAAATAATCCGATTCCTCATCATCCTATTGAAGAATTAGCTTTAAATGTGCAGCAACCTATTGTGTATGTGTTGCCTTACACCTCGCAAACGGATTTAGTGATTTTCCGCAAAAATTGCTTAAATGTTGGCTTGCCTGATCCTTTCGAGAAAAATGAAATTGGCGGTATTTCATTACCTCGTTTTGTATTTTTAGATGAAGGGCGTCGCATTTTTAAATCTAAAGGGGCAAAAAAGGAAACCATCACAATTTTTAATAAATACCTAGAATTACACCGCACTTTTTTGGATCTTGATGTGCAGCTTATTCCTGTTTCGGTATTATGGGGACGTTCACCGGGACACGAAAATAAATCAGGGTTGCCAAATTTACGTTTATTAAATGGTCTTCAAAAATTTGCAGCGGCAATTTGGTTTGGGCGTGATACGTTTGTGCGTTTTTCACAAGCGGTTTCGCTACGTTATATGGTGAATGAACACGGTTCAGATGAAAAAATTGCGGCGAAATTAGCGCGCGTTGCTAAAATTCATTTTTCTAAACAACGTATTTCTGCTACGGGCCCTCGTTTGCCAAATCGCCAAGCGATGTTTAATAAATTGCTACAATCTCCGGCGATTCTCAAAGCTATTGAAGATGAAGCAAAAAGTAAGAAAATGCCCATTGAAAAAGCACAAAAAGAGGCGTATAAAATTTTAGATGAAATTGCTGCAAATGTGAGCTATGAAGGGTTACGTGTAGCAGATCGTTTCTTACGTTGGCTATGGAATAAACTTTACCAAGGGATTGATGTGCAACACGCGGATCGGGTACGCAAGCTGGCACTTGAAGGCCACGAAATTGTTTATGTACCTTGCCACCGTAGCCATATTGACTATTTGTTGCTTTCTTATGTGTTATATCATCAGGGCTTGGTTACACCACATATTGCAGCGGGAATTAACTTAAATTTCTGGCCGGTGGGCGCAATGTTCCGCCGAGGAGGGGCATTTTTTATTCGCCGAACCTTCAAGGGCAATCGCCTCTATTCAACGATTTTCCGTGAGTATTTAGCAGAATTATTCCATCGTGGTTATTCGGTTGAATATTTTATTGAAGGGGGACGTTCGCGCACCGGACGTTTACTTGCCCCTAAAACGGGGATGATGTCGATGACCTTGCAAGCATTACAACAACGCCAAACACGTCCTATTTCTGTCGTGCCTGTTTATGTAGGCTACGAACACGTTTTGGAAGTGGATACGTATGCCAAAGAATTGCGTGGTGCGGCAAAAGAGAAAGAAAATGCAGGGCTTGTGTTACGCGTCATTAAAAAATTGCGTAATTTAGGTAAAGGCTATGTGAATTTTGGTGAGCCAATCGTATTAAGCAGTTATTTGAACCAACATTTTCCAGAATGGAAAGAATTGCATTTAGACGATGAACGTTCTCAATGGTTTAATAAAGCCGTTGATGCGGTGTCAAACCAAGTTATGGTGAATATTAATAATGCCGCCGCAGTCAATGCGATGAATTTAACAGGAACTGCATTGCTATCATCTCGTCAGCGTGCATTAACGCGAAAACAGTTATTAGAGCAGTTAGCAAGTTATCAACAATTTTTACAGAATGTGCCTTATTCTGATGATGTCATTGTACCAAGCGAAACACCAGAAGAAATGCTCGATCACGTTTTAAATTTAGATCGTGTGGGCGTCTTGGTTGAAAAAGATAATTTTGGCGAGATCATTCGTTTAGAGCGTAATTCAGCGGTGTTGATGACTTATTATCGCAATAATATTCAGCATTTATTCGCCTTACCTTCTCTGGTGGCGAGCATTGTGTTGCACTATGGTGCAATGCAAAAAGATCTTGTCCTTGAGGCGGTTGAAAAAATTTATCCGTTCTTGCGTGGTGAATTATTTTTACATTTCAGCGATGGTGAATTAAAAGATTATGTAGAAAATATTATTCAGGAATTGCAACGGCAAAATATTATTCAATGCAATGAGAATTTGCTCGCGATCCACAAACCTCAAGTCAGAATGTTACAGCTTTGGTCATCGGGCGTGAGAGAAATTTTGCAGCGTTATTACATCACGGTAAGCATTCTACAAAATGATCCAACGATTTCTCGAGCCACATTAGAAAAAGAAAGTCAATCTGTGGCACAACGTTTATCTGTGCTGCACGGTATTAATGCTCCAGAGTTTTTTGATAAAGCCGTGTTTTCTGCGTTTGTTGGAAATCTAAAACAATATGGTTATTTTGATGACAACAATCAAGTGAATGCCTCCTTGCTTGATGAACTCAGTGAAATTCTTGCGCAGATGATTTCTGCCGAAGTCAGACTTACAATTAAAAGTGCGGTGGAAAAAAACGAAGAAATTGACTAATGTTTTGATTAAGTATTTTCAAGTGAGCTAAAGAACCTTAGCTAAATCGCGAAGGTTCTTTTTATGTTTTAAATGATAACCCTATCTACTAAAAATCATCTAGGTGAGCGTTGTCAGCAATTTTTTCTTATTTGCCTAGCTCGAGTAACCCGATTACTTAGATAGAGCCAGAAACCTCATAAACAGTGCCTAGAAAAAGTAAAAGAAGCAGATTTTTTACGTCATCATTTCAAAAATAGCTTGCAATAACCTTTCGCGGAACGCGAAAGGTTTTAGAGAAATTTAGGCAATCAAACGGAGCATTTCTTCTGCGTTTGCCAAGGCACTTTCAGTGACTTTGGTTGAGCCAAGCAATTTAGCTAAGGCTTTCACACGTTGTTGCTGGGAAAGCGCGGTCATTTTTGTTTCCGTTTTTCCATCAATGGTTTGTTTTTCGACAGAAAAATGTTGATGCCCACAACAGGCGACTTGTGGTAAGTGGGTAACGCAAATCACTTGGCATTTTTTGCCTAATTTGCGTAATAATTTTCCCACTACGCTTGCGGTTGCACCACTGATGCCCACATCAATTTCATCAAAAATGAGGGTTGAAATCGCGGATTTATCAGAGGTCAGCACTTGTAACACCAAGGCGATACGTGAAAGCTCACCACCCGATGCCACTTTTGCCAATGGTTGAGCGGATTGTCCGAGGTTTGCTTGTAGAATAAATTGCACCTGATCCATACCTTGGGCAGTCAGTTTACTTTCCGCCTGTACCACACTAATAGAGAATTCGGCATTTTCCATTGCCAGTTGTTTAATGCCTTTAGTCACTTGTGCTGAGAGTTTTTCTGCCCCTTTTTGGCGACTTGCACTTAAAGCCTGTGCATTTTCTAACAACTGTGCATAAGCCACTTTTTCTTGTTCAATCAGTGCATCTTCGCTGTCAGCAAAATCTACAAGCTGATGGAGTTCTTGTCTTAAAGATTGATGCAATGCAACCAATTCTTCCGCTTTTACATTGTGTTTACGTGCAAGTTGTAGTGCTTGGCTCATTCGGCTTTCCACTTCCTGTAAACGATACGGATCGGGGTCAATGTTGCAGGATAAATGTTGGATCTCAGAGCTTGCTTCCTGTACTTGGATCAACGCTTCTTGTAACATTGTGAGTGCATCATTGTAGTGCGGATCAAGGCTGTGTAGTTCTTCTAAATTTTGCACCGCACGATAGAGCAAGCTATCTACGTTCAGTTCATCATTCTCACTTAATAAATTTAAGACAGATTGAGAAAGTGCGGTGAGTTCTTCGCTGTTAGCAAGTCGGTTATATTCTTCCTCTAGCTCACTAAATTCATTTTCTTGTAAATTAAATTCATCAAGCTCTTCAACTTGATATTGTAGCAGTTGTTTTTTCGCCTCATTTTCGGCACATTTTTGTTGGAAATTCGCGACTTGTTGTTGCAACGCTTTCCATTGACGATATTGCTTTTGTACCTTGGCAAGCAGATCAGTATGCGCGCAATAGTCATCTAATAAGGTGAGCTGATAGTCATTTTTTAGCAAACGTTGTGAGGAATGTTGCCCATTGACTTGAATTAAATATTGCCCTAGTTCTTTGAGTTGGCTAGCAGAGACAGGAATGCTATTAATAAAGCCTTTGGAACGTCCATCAGCGTTGATTACTCGACGTAAAATACAGTTTTCTGGATTATCTTCATCTTGCAATTCTTGAACTTTAAGCCATTCATCAGCGGGGCTGTTTGGTTCAATCTGGAATGTGGCACAAATATCTGCACGGTTTTGCCCTTCACGTAACATCGCGCTTTCTGTACGTTGTCCTAAGCATACGCCAAGGGCGTCAATGGCAATAGATTTACCCGCACCCGTTTCACCAGTAATGGCAGACATTCCCTGCGCAAATTCAATATCAAGGTGATGAACAATCGCAAAATTATTAATCGTAAGTTGAGTAAGCATAATACACTCCTGTTTAACTGTATATATATCAGTTTATAACTGATTTTATATACAGTAAAGGGGTTTATGCAAATTTTTTACGCGGAATTTCTCAACCAGCCCAATTTTGTGCTTAACACATTGTAATAATTATAACTTTTTAAGTGAAGTAAACGCAGTTTATGTTTGCTTTTATAAATATGTACCACGTCATCAGGGGTGAACGGCAGCGCGACTTGACTATCGCAACCCGCTTCTAATTGCGGGGTGTTGTAGTCTGCAAAACGAATAGAGATTTTGCTTTCGCCATCAATGACCAAAGGGCGAGAAGAAAGGGTGTGTGGAAACATTGGTACTAGCGCGATTGCATTAAGTTGCGGGGTAAGAATCGGGCCACCAGCGGAAAGCGAATAGGCCGTTGAGCCTGTCGGTGTAGAAATAATTAAGCCATCAGAACGCTGTGAAAAGGCCAATTTATCATCAATATAAACGTGGAAATCGATCATATGAGCAATTTTGGCAGGGTGAATCACCGCTTCATTTACTGCATTGCTGGTGGCAATAATTTGTCCTTCTCGTTCAATGGCTGTTTCTAATAAAAAGCGTTCTTCCACAAAAAATTCACCACGATCTAAGCAAGCCTCAAGTTGGGCATAGGCATTTTTCGGATCAATATCCGTCAGAAAGCCTAAATTACCTCGGTTAATACCAATTAAAGCAATATCATATTTAGCTAAGATTCTTGCTCGCCCAAGCATATTGCCATCACCACCGATAACAATGGCTAATTGCGCCTGTGTACCAATCTCATCTAATTCTGCAAGATGTTGAATAGGTAAGCCTAAACGCTCGCCCACACTTTTTTCCACAAGTACCTGATAGCCTTTTTCTAAAAGCCATTGAAATAAATTTTTGTGCATTTGCAAATTTACATCATTGCGCGGACGCCCCACCAATCCGATGGTATGGAAGGAATTATGCAAACTTTTGTTGTCGATTAAATGGGTTGTGGACATCATATTTATTTTTATGCGGAAAACAGACCGCACTTGAATTCAAGAAATTTATGGCTATATTACACATAAACTATGTCAGTGGCTAGCCAAGTTTAGCAACTGTCAATTTTTACGTTTTTTGTTACAATAACGCAAATTTTTGAACAGATGGAGAAAACGATGTCAGAACAAGAACAACAAGTGGAAAAAACAGAAGTAAAACAAGAACAAGTAGAACAGGCAGAGAATGTGCAAGAAACAGCACAACAGCAAGAAAATGCTGAAAACCTTGAAGGCGATGCGTTAGAAGAAGCCATAGCCCGTGTTCAAGAACTTGAAGAGCAACTTGTTGAAACGGCGAAGAAAGAGCAAGATATTCTATTACGTAGCCGTGCAGAAATTGATAATATTCGCCGTCGTGCCGAACAAGATGTGGAAAAAGCACACAAATTTGCTTTAGAAAAATTTGCCAAAGATTTGCTTGAAACCATTGATAATCTTGAGCGAGCCTTGGCAACCCCAGTTAGCACGGAAGACGAGAGTTTAAAAGGCGTGTTAGATGGTGTGGAATTAACCTTAAAAGGATTGTTGGCAACAGTAGCACGTTTTGGCGTAGAAGCGGTTGGGACGGTGGGAGAAACCTTTAATCCCGATTTACACCAAGCCATTTCAATGCAGCCGGCAGACGGTTTTGAAAGCAATCAAATCACCACTGTACTACAAAAAGGCTATTTGCTGAATGGTAGAGTGATTCGCCCTGCAATGGTGATGGTGGCTGCGTAATCAATCAAATGCAATAAGTCTCATAAAAATAGGCGAGTGTATCGCCTATTTTTTTGCTCTAAATTTGAAGGGAATTTTTTTGCGTCAGCTTTTGCTGCTTTTTCTGTTCACGCCTTTTGCGGAAAAATTCGCTAAGTTTTTGGCTACATTCTTCTTGCAGTACACCGCCAGTAATTTCAAGATTGTGATTCATTTTATAATCATCAAAAAAGTGAAAACGCGAACCTACCGCCCCTGTTTTTAGATCATAAGCACCGAATACTAAACGCTTAATTCGGCTATGTAAAATTGCGCCTGCACACATTGTGCAAGGCTCCAGGGTAACGTACAGGGTGGTATTGAGTAAGCGGTAGTTTTGTTGCACTTGTCCTGCTTGGCGGAGTGCGACAATTTCTGCGTGAGCGGTGGGATCGTGTTGAAGAATAGATAGATTCCAGCCTTCTGCCACAATATTTCCTTCATCATTAACTAACACGGCACCTACAGGAATTTCCCCTAAGGCTTCTGCTTTATCAGCAAGGCTTAGGGCGTAACGCATCATTTTTTCATCAAAATCTGACCGCACTTTTATTCCCTCAATATTTAATTCGTGTGAAAAATCAGCCACAAATTGGCTGATTGGTAACATAAAGTGCGGTGCTTTTTGTGGAAGTTTTTCATTTTGTTATTTTTTATGCTTACACCGAGAAAGGATATTTAATCGCAGGGTGAGATTCATAGCCAATAACCTTGAAATCCTCCATTGTTACCCAGGTTTCGAGATCTTCAAGGGTTTTGATGTCAGGATTAATTTCTAATTTTGGTAGAGGCAATGGCTCTCGTTTGAGTTGTACATTTTGCATTAGCTCAAGCTGATCTTCATAAATATGTGCATTGACGATTTTATGATACGCCATTCCTGCTTTTTTCCCAGTAATTTGAGCCATTAATGCCAAGAAAGTAAACACTTGAATTTGGTTGAAATTTAACCCTAATGGTACATCGCAAGAACGTTGATAGCTGGTTAAATAAAGGGTATCGCCAAGTAAAGAAAAGGTGTGGGTGTGCATACAAGGACGCAAACAGCCTAGCTCAATTTCTCCGGGATTGTAAAAGGTGATGATTTCGCCACGATCGTCTAGCCCTTTGGTTAAATCATTCACCACTTTACGCAATTGGTCAAGGGTTTCACCATTTGGTTTACGCCAAGCACGCCCTTGCACACCATAAACGCGCCCCATATCATCAGTGCCTTTACGGTGTGGGTTATTCAACCACGCTTGATTTTCATTTGCATTGGCATCCCACGTTTTAGTGCCAAGCTTACGGAAATCAGCGGCATTGTCATAGCCACGAATGTAGCCTAAAAATTCTGCAATTGCGGCTTTCCAGTAACTTTTTCGGGTAGTGATTAAAGGAAATTTATTGTCCGCGACATTATAAGTGAGATCTGCATTAATCAGGGTTAAACAACGTTTTCCTGTCCGTTCATTTTCTACCCAAGTGCCGTTATCAATAATGTTTTGGCATAAATCTAAATATTGACGCATTATAAATTTCCCCTATTTTTTCACCGCACTTTTATAAGCGATCAGCATAATCAATGCCCCCAGCAGAATCATTGGCAATGAGAGAATTTGCCCCATTGAAATGTGCTGTTGGAAGAATAAGCCAAGCTGCGCATCAGGTTCACGAAAATATTCAATAATGAAACGGAATGTGCCATAACCGACTAAAAATAATCCTGCCACTGATCCCGTAGGGCGTGGTTTTTTGATAAACAGATTAAGAATGACAAATAGCACGAGCCCCTCTAACACGGCTTCATAAAGTTGCGAAGGGTGGCGAGGTAAATAACCGCCAGAGGGGAATAGCACTGCCCAAGGTACGTCTGTTACACGTCCCCAAAGTTCATCATTGATAAAGTTACCAATTCGCCCCATTCCTAAACCAAAAGGAATAAGCGGTGCAACAAAATCTGCCGTTGCCCAAAAGCCACGGTGTTGTAATTTGGCAGTGATAAACATAGCTAAAATCACACCAATTAATCCGCCGTGGAAAGACATTCCCCCTTCCCAGACACGAATTAAATACATCGGATCTTGTAAGAAATAATCAAATTGATAGAACAGCACATAACCGATACGCCCACCTAGGAATACACCAAGAAAGCCGTTAAATAAGAGGTTGTCCACTTGTTCTGTTGTCCAGCCACTATTTGGGCGATTGGCTCGGCGAACGGCAAGCCAACGTGCAAAGACAAAACCGATTAAATACATTAATCCGTACCAACGCAAGGCAACAGGACCTAACTGAAAAATCACAGGATCAAAGTGAGGAAAAGGGATAAAGCTAGAATTCATATATTTCCTTTTATTTCATAATCATATTGATAGCAATCACAATCAATAATACAGCAAAATAACGTTTTAGGGTTTTTACAGGCAATTTATCCGTGGTGCTTGCCCCTAATTTAGAGGTGAAAAATGACGTTGCAGTAATTGCCACTACAGCGGGTAAATACACATAACCTAATGAATAGCTTGGCATATTCGGTTGTCCCCAGCCACCCACGATAAAACTTAGCATTCCAGAGAGACCCAGTAACATTCCACAGAATGCAGATGAACCAATGGCTTTTTTCATCTCGATCCCACGTGCATTAAGAAACGGCACAATAAAGCCACCACCGCCAATGCCTGCAATGCTAGAGGCAATGCCAATCAAGATACCGCCAATGACAGAAGAAGTCGTGGTTAATGTTTTTGTCGCTTCTTTTGGTTTAATGGAAAGCAACATTTTCAATGCAAGATACACCACCAAACAGGCGAATAATTTGCTCGAAATGCTTTTATCTAAATGACCTACAAAAAGCCCTGAAATGAACGTGGTTACCATAATCACAGGGGCTAGCACTTTTACCGCATTCCATACAATATTGCCGAGTTTTTGATGGCGTTGTGCGGAAGAAAATCCAGTTACCACAATTGTGGCGAAAGAAGTACCTAATGCTGTGGACATCAAAAGTTCACTAGGCACATCAACCATTGGCAATAAATAAACCAATACCGGGACAATAATCAGTCCGCCTCCAATGCCAAATAAGCCTGCTAAAAAGCCGACCACACAGCCGACAATTAAACAAATAAGAAAAAAACTCAGCATTATGCTCCCCTTGTTCGATGAAATGAACGCTTATAATATTTGCCTGATGAATATTTTTTGCCAGAATGTTTGTTCGGTGTATTAGTTGCAGAATGTGTGAGCGAAGTTTTCTGCTCTTGAGGCGCCGCATTTGGCTGATTTTTCGGATTAAACAATACCCCCGCAAATTCTTTCATCGCTTTGCGGTACACTTCTTTTTTAAAAGGAACAACCTGACGCACAGGATACCAAAAATTCACCCAACGCCAACCATCAAATTCTGGCGATTTGGTGGTTTGCATATTAATATCTTTTTCGTCCGAGACTAATTGTAATAAGAACCAACGCTGTTTTTGCCCAATGCACATTGGCTTGCTGTCGTAGCGTAATAAGCGTTTAGGAAGTTTATAGCGAAGCCATTGTTTTGATACATAAAGTAATTTAACATCTTTACGAGTTAAACCCACTTCTTCAAAAAGCTCACGATACATTGCTTGTTCAGGCGTTTCATTATCATTTATACCGCCTTGTGGAAACTGCCACGAGTTTTGCCCATAGCGTTTCGCCCACAAAACCTGACCTTTACGATTGCAAATGACAATTCCCACATTCGGACGGTAGCCATCGAAATCGATCACTATCGTTTACCTTCATTTTAACTATTTTAAATTCTGAATTGGTGAATTGTTTCACAAACTTAAGGTTTTAACAACCGAAAACAAGCATTAAGCCGCTTTTCTATGAGAATTTTACAAATATGAAATCGTTATCATCTGTTAATAAATTGAATAAAAACCACAAGGCTGTGCATAACCTTGTGAACAGTGCGGGAGTAATATCAAATTATTTGTGTATAAAGATAACAAAATCCTTATTTCAAAATAAGTTAAAGAAGATCATTGCATCTTATTAAGATCTAAAGTTGAGATCCGAGATCGCATTATTTTGTTACAATTCTCGCCTATAAAAAAATCACACTGTATTTTTATCAGGATTTTAACCCCATTTCTTCTCTCAAGCTGTGAGTTATTCAGTATTTTTGTGGATAAAATTGTGGTTTTATGCAGAATAGGTGGGAATTAAATAGTAAACTTGGTGTGTCTGTATTGGCTCAGAATAATAAAATTATTTAAAATCAAAAAGATAGACAAAAAAGAAGCGTTGTTATATTGTGAATTACAGCGGATAAAAAGAGTGGTTATTAATTAATCAAAGACAAAAGTGCGGTGCTTTTCTCTCGTTTTTTTCATAAAACTTGACCTTAACCACCCGTTAAACTTTATACTATGGCAAATTTTCTCTAGGAACATTTATGCACCACAACCACGAGCAGGGCTGGCAAAACCAGCGCATTTTAGCCTTTAGCTTTGTTATTATCACCGCTTATATGGTGATTGAATTTTTGGGCGGCTATTATTTCAATAGCCTAACATTAATGGCGGATGCAGGCCATATGGCAAATGATAGCCTTTCCTTATTACTGGCTTTTATCGCATTATTTTTCCCCCATAAAACACAAAAATATTTCGCCCTATTTAATGGAATTTCTTTAATGGTGGTGGCGATTTGGATTTTACTTGAAGCTATTGAACGCTGGAAAAATCCCTTATTTATAAATGCGTTACCAATGCTAGGTGTGGCAGTTATGGGATTGTTTGTGAATATCATTGTGGCGTGGTTAATGCTGAAAAGCGATCAAGAAAACTTAAATATTCGTGCGGCTTATTTACACGTCTTGGCAGATTTATTTGGCTCTGTCATCGCTATTATTACAGGGGTGAGCGCGTGGTTATGGCAAATTCAGTGGTTAGATATTGTTGCCAGTGCCATTTTAAGTGTGTTCATTTTACGCAGTGGTGGGGGGATAATAAAAGCGGTAATGGTCGGACGGTATTTAGGGCATTCTCATTAGGCAATATATTGTTAAAGTGGAATACAGTGCGGTGGAAAAATCGAAAAATTTCCACCGCACTTATGTTATAGGCAAGTTAAATATTTTTCCCAATCAAAATATTGACCCGGATCGATTTTTCTTCCAGGGGAAATATCGCTATGCCCTACAATGCGATCTTTTCCTATTTTGGGATAGTGTTGCATTATGCTTCGTGTGAGTTTTGTCAGCGTGGCATATTGCTGTTCGGTGAACGGCTGATTGTTACTCCCTTCTAATTCAATGCCAATGGCGAAATCATTACATTTTTCACGTCCTTGAAAGCAAGAGACACCTGCGTGCCAAGCGCGATCATTGAAACTGACATATTGCGTTATTTTCCCCTCACGATTAATTAAGCAATGTGCTGAAACGCGAAGATCTTTAATTTCGTCAAAATAGGGATGAATAGCAGGATCTAAACGTCCTTGGAAAAATGCATCAATGTAATTTCCACCAAATTGCTCGGGGGGCAAGCTGATGTAATGAATGACGAGCAAGGAAATATCTTGTGGATCGGGGCGTAAATCATAATGGGGAGAAGGACAATGTTTTTGGTTGGCCAACCAGCCTGATTGATTAATGGAATATGTTGATTTCATAGATTTTTTGCGATCGTGATCGAGAAAAAGTGCGGTGCTTTTTGGCTTTATGTTTAATTTGAGCCACACTTATTCACGCGGGTTATTCATTGCTCGTATTTTATCGAAAATTAATCTTAAGAGAAATCAACAAGGACAACTTATGAACAGATTTTCTACGCGTTTGAAGCGGCAAGAAGGGTTTACGTTAATTGAATTAATGATTGTGATCGCCATTGTGGCAATTTTGGCAACAATCGCCGTGCCAGCCTACCAAAATTACACGAAAAAAGCGGCAATTTCAGAACTGATTCAAGCTGCAAGTCCTTACCGTTCTGAAGTGGAACTTTGTGTGTATAACACAGGATCAACCACCAAATGTAATGCTGGAACGAATGGGATTCAGAAAAAATTAACGAATAAAGGCAAAGTCGCGTCGATTGATGTACAGAAAGGTAAAATCACCGTTACAGGCAGAGAAAACTTAGCTGGGATAAGCTATTCTTTAACCGCGAGCGGTGATGCAGCCAAAGGAATAACTTGGGCGGTGAAGTGTGCTAAATCGGCGGAACTCTTTCCCGCAGGATTTTGTAACTGATGGGGCTAAATAATGGCGGAATATGTGTTACAGCCACAAATAACGGTGTGTGCGGTCGATGGAAAATATTTTGAAATTGCACCGCACTTATGGCAGCAAAATCAACAGCAAAAAGCCTTATTAATTCGTTATTTTGCTGTACCATTGCAGGAAAATGCACAAACCCTTTGGTTAGGTATTGATGATTTGAATAATCTTTCTGCTTGTGAAACCTTTTCTTTTTTAACAGGAAAAGTGGTTGAACCGGTATTATTACAAGCCCAAGATTTAAAATCACTTTTGCAAAGTCTTGCTCCAAATGTGGCGGAAGAGCCTGCAGTACCTGATTTTTATCGCCCTATGGAGCAGATCAAAGCGGAAGATTCGCAAGAAAAAACCGATGAACCCGTTATTCAGCTCTTAGATCGGATTTTTGAAAATGCTTTGCAGCTGAATGCCTCAGATATTCATTTAGAGCCACAACGTGAACAGTTGCAAATTCGCTTTCGTATTGACGGCGTATTGCAATGTCAAACGCCATTATCCACACAAATTAGTCATCGTTTGATTTCGCGTTTAAAGTTGCTTGCTCGGCTTGATATTAGCGAAACAAGGTTGCCACAAGACGGGCGTTTTCATTTTAAAACGACGTTTTCCGATATACTCGATTTTCGCCTTTCTACCTTGCCAACGCAATATGGGGAAAAAGCCGTGCTGCGTTTACAAAAAAATAAACCCGTCAGCCTTGCCTTTTCACAACTCGGAATGAATACAACACAGCAAAGCACCTTGCAGCAAGCACTTTCTCAACCCCAAGGTTTGATTTTGGTTACAGGCCCAACAGGGAGCGGAAAAAGTATCACCCTTTATACCGCACTTGAGTGGTTAAATCACTCAGAAAAACATATTCTCACCGCAGAAGATCCCATTGAAATCGAGCTACCGGGCATTATCCAAACACAAATTAATCCCCAAATTGGGCTTGACTTTAATCGCCTATTACGCACTTTTTTAAGGCAAGACCCCGATATCATTATGCTTGGTGAAATTCGTGATGCAGAAAGTGCTTCAATTGCTTTACGTGCCGCACAAACAGGGCATTTAGTGCTTTCTACATTGCATACGAATGATGCACATTCAGCGATCTCTCGTTTGTTGCAACTTGGTATCCAACAGCACGAAATTGACAATAGTCTATTGCTTGTTATTGCACAGCGATTGGTACGAAAGAAATGTCATCATTTGACTAAAGATTGCGATTGTTATCAAGGCTATAAAGGGCGCAGTGGCATTTACCAATTTTTACAACCACACTTTCATAACGGGGAACGTTCCTATCAAACGGATTATGCATCCTTACGAGAAAGTGGATTGGAGAAAGTAAAAGAAGGAATAACAGATTTAGTTGAGGTAGAACGAGTATTAGGGAAACGGATAGGGGAATAAAAAAGTGAGAGAAATGATAACCTTTCTCTCACTTCAGAGGTTAGTCTATTAGAAACGATAGGTTAATTTACCCGCAAAATAAGTTTGTTTTAGCCCATAATCAGAAAGCGATGTTCTATGGCTAATTTGTGCGCTGATATTTAGATTTTGCGTAATATCATAACCTGCACTGGCAGAGAATAATAATGCGTTACCTAATTTACCCGTTTTATATTGCTGGGTTGTTCCATCATTGAGGGTTAAAGTTGGGGTATTTCCTGCATTGTGTTCATACATCGCACGGAACTTTAATAATTTCCACGCAATTTCACCACCGATTTGTTGAGTGAAAATAGCTTGTCGATCATTATTAATATTCCAACTGAAAGTATGATCTTCAATCTTGGCTTTACTACGTTGGTATTGTAAAGCCATAATTGGCGTTAAACGGATTTCATTTAATAAGAAATGATAACCCATTTCTGTTCCAATCCCCCAGGAATGACCTCTCACTTTAGCTAAATCTTTATGTTGTGAAGTCGAAATTTTACCTCTTACATATTGATAGTTTCCACTGAGATTAATATAGCTTTGCTCAGTAAGTTTATTTTCTAATGTGAACAATAAGCCGACAGACTTGTATTTTGCAGAGCTGCTTCCTTCAATTTTTGTGGTTTTTGGTTCGATTGAGAATTTACTCAACGCAAGCCCTAAGTGAAGAGGGTGTTTATCATTGAGATCAAGTTTTCCCCCAAATAACGTGCTGTTCGTAGTGGATTTGTATCCATATCCATAATCAGTAAAGCCAAGATTGCTATCATAAGAAGCTTTACGATGTTGCTGTAAAACATAGAAGTTTTTTGTGTCTTGCGTAATGTTCTGTGTAAAGGTTTGAGTCTGCATATAACTATGCTCTAGCAAAGCTAAATTAGTTATCAAATAGGCAGGGACTTGACTATTTAGTGCAGCGCGATAGGTTGCTGTTCTTCCTGTTAATTCCTCATTTTGATTTGCAGACGGTGTTACTGCCGTATTAGTACTTGTCGTTGGCAAAGTAGGTGTTGTGGTGTTATCAGGTTTAGTTATTTCCCCTTTTGGTGGGTTTTGAGATGCTTTTATGATTGGTGATAGTGTTTCGCCTTTTTCATTAACTAATAAGGTTTGCAATCGATAATCGTAGAAATCATTATTATTTGTACCAAAGTGATTTTCACTTGCCGTAGTCGCGCCTTTTTCAATGCTGACTAAGGCATAGCGATGAATATGGCTTTCATCATTGTGAACCACTTTAGCCAAGTTGAAGGCATCAATACGACTGGTTTCTCCTTTTACTTGAATTAGCGAGATCCCCTCATTCGCATCATAACGATTATTTTCATTGGTATCTGACCGACCAATATGGCTATTACGTAAGTTAATGTTCACTGGAATTGCTTGTGTGGTAGTTAAATCACCATTAATCAGAACCTGATCAGAGCGCCATTTTGTCATATCTTCGGAAACGTTATCTACATTTAACGTAATAACCGCGCCTTCATTGTTTACATCTGCAAAGGAGAGTGTTTTAGGTTGGAAATCAGTATTGGTGGATTTATCTCCGTTTGTCGTGTGATTTAATTGTGGGGTATTATTTGGCATAATGTGGGCATTGGTTTTCCAATACGTATGTGAATGAATTACGCCATTTCCCATTAAACTCGCATTTTCTTGGATATATAATGGAGAATGATTTAATTCTCCCTCTAAAATAGTTACCCCTTGATTTAACAAAGTTTTTCCTGTGTGATTGAGTTGTCCAATTAAATATAATGTTCCATCTCCATTTTTGCTGAGTGCACCTGTGCCTTGTGTATCAGCAAATAAATGGCTTGTTTGGTTGGTGTTAATGTCGGCATTAATTTGGCTTGTGTCATCAAGTGTAATTGTATTAAAACGAGCAATCACATTATCTTTTATGCTTAATGTTGCATTATTTGCTAAATTTGCATTATGCGTTAAATGTGACGTGTTTGAGGCATAAATTATTTTACCTTGATTGATGTTAAGTTCATCTAATGTCGAATTCGTTTCTAAGGTCAGCTGGTTATTATTAAGTGCGGTCGGTTTATAAGAAAAATTTAATTTACCCTGCTCATCACCGAGTATTTCACCCTTAATTTTTCTTATTCCAGATTGTAAATAGTTGAGTGTGCTGGTTTTGCTTGTATTGCTGTTTATAATATTACCGTTAATTGTTCTAGCTTGCAGCCCGTTATCATCGCCATTTGCGATGGTGAAATTATTTCCATTTAAGTCAAATGTGCCTTTATTCAAGCTGAGGCTTTCGGATTTAATTTGGTTTTCTCCATATAATTTGACTGTACCTTCAGGATTTACAATGATTTCAGAATAGGCTTGAACTTTACCATCTTTTTCCTGCTGTTTTAAACCTAAGGTGCCTTCATTAACAATGATTTTAGCCGGATTAATTCCTTCACCAATTTTAATTATTTCTCCATCACCAATTTTATAGAACGTTTCCGCCACCGTGCTATTACGATCATATTCAAATGGCGTATTTCGTTTATCTCGGTGTAGGATATTATTTTGCCATACAAGCTCTTGAATATTTAAACGCACAAATTCGATTTTACCTTCTGCACCTTCATAGAGTAATCCAATATCTCCGTTTGGTAATTCCGTTAAGCTGCTATAAGCATAATTGTTTGGTGTAATCGTGGTGGTATATTTCCATTCGATAGAGCCATCTTCTTGCACTTCACCGAGCCAGACTTTACCATTGGTGCGTTTGTTTGAGTGTGGGTTGGCAAAAAGGATATGTTCTTTACCATTAATTCGTTTGGAATATTTAATCACTGAAAGTTGGCAATAAGGTTCTAATAGCACATCGTCTAAAATAACCTCTTTTTCCCAAGTATAACCACCATCATAGCTAGTGGAAATATGAACACGATTATGTGGTGTGACACGGGAAAAGAGTTTTAATTGTCCGTTGTCTAACTCAATCACTTGGGATTCGGTAATTTCATAACCGTAAGTACCGTCAAGAAGGCGGGATCCGCCTTGTGCTGCAAATCGGCTATCAATTGGTGATTCGCCACGTTCCCAAGTTTTTCCGCCGTCTTTACTGATGATGACAGCAGCCGCTTGTTTATTGTTATTATTCGTATAGTAAACAGGCATTACTAAAGAACCATCTTTCAGTTGAATTCCTGTTCCCGGACCTGTTCCCATAAAACGCATCCAATCCGCTTTTACTTGAGCATTAATATTGACAGGATTAGACCAAGTTTCACCATCATTATCACTATAAGTTAGCCATAAATTGCTCGTGATGGTTGATTTAAGTGGTGCGCTGTCATTATCTGGATTTTTAGTTTGTAAATAAATATTGCCTAAGCGTGTATTACCTTGATATAAATCACCAAGATCTTTAAATGCAAGTTCAGGATTGCCATTAATTACTACACGATAATCAGTTGGTTTATTTTTATCATTATAAACAATACCGTTTTCACGAATGGTATAACGATTATTATATTCATCAGTTAATAATTGATAATATTTCCCATTAATATTTTTATAACCTGAGCCTTCTGCATTTTGATTTTTGATCCCAAAGAAACCGCGTGTTTCAGGAAACATATCTACAATCATAAAGACACGTCCATTGCGTTTATCTTGCACCATAAGAGGATCGATTAAGAATGCGGAATTTTGATCACCATAAGATTGACTAGCAAGATCAATCACGGTTTGGCTTTTTTGCCAAGTTAAACCACCATCAAAACTGCGGCGGATTGCGGTATCAATATTTCCCCAGTCCGCAGAATGTTGCCAACGTTTATCAATTGCTGCAATCACAACGCCATTTTGTGTGGTGAGTAAAGAGGGAATACGATAGTTTCTTGCGTCATCTTGATTGGGTTGAAAGAGGGCGTTTTTTTCCGTTAGTATTGCGCCTGAAGCACGATATTTATCCACATTTTCAATTTCGTTTCGGTGATAAGTATCTGCTAATTCTTGGTGTAACGCTTTAATTTTTTCTTCTGACAAGACGTGTTCGGTCACTCCAGCAGAATAAATGTTTCCACTAAACTGCATTTCATTACCAGTACTTCTTGGGGTTTTCCCTAAATAAGCAATATTTAAATTTTCAATATCTTTGAAAAATTTAGAATTATTGTGTGTTTGCTTTAATTCACCATTGACATAAATTTTAATTTGATTATTTGTTTTATCAAAAGTGTAAGTAATCGTTTGATAATCTTTATTTTGATTATTGACATTGGCAGCAAGTAAAGCATTTTGAATTAGATAGTGGTTATTATTTCTTAACTCCAAGCCAAAGGTATCCGTACCCTGTTTCCTTAACATATAGAAATTAATGTAGTGGTTTGCAGGCCCGCCTAATGTTGAGGCGCCTAAGAGAGAATAAACATTATCACCACCATTAGTTTTAAAACCAAAAGTTAATGAACCATTTTCTAAATTGAATACGTCATTTTTAGCAAAGGTTTCCGTGATATTAAGCGGTTTGAAGAGTTCAGTATTGGATTTGAAATCTAAGATTCCTTCGCTACTCGCCATGGCATATTGGCTGATAAAGCACGAAGAGATTAAAGCTGCCAATGTTGTTTTTTTCATAGGGCATCCTTATTTTGAGTGGAAGAGAAAATAGCTCAAACCAGATGATATTTTCACTCCACAATGAAGTAAATCAAGATCATTTTACTTCGTGACGCTCTTCACAGAATCGTCTTTATTTTTGATTAAAAATGAGAGATCTCTCGCATTTCTATAAAGCGAGAATTTCTCAAAGAGCATTAGAGCCTGTATTTAAAACGTGATAATATGCCAACTAACAATCAAATGATGTTGGCTGTAACCTGAAAAACAAAAATAGAAAGGAACACAATTTGTCCAATCCAATAAACGAAATAAGTGAAACTTTTACCCTTGAACCGCAAGATAATGCCCGTTTACAGGCACTGTGTGGGACATTTGATGAAAATATCCAGTTAATTGAAAAAGAATTTTTCTTAGATATTGCACGGCGTAATTTTACTTTTACGCTAAAATCGAAAGATTCTCACCCTAAATCTCACCACGCTAAATTATTAGATAAAGTAGCGACATTGATCCAAGCCTTGTATTTGGAAACCTCTCCAGTACGTGGTGTAGTGAAAGAAATTGATTTGTCTGATGTGCATTTAGCTATTCAGGAAAATCGAATATTATTACAAGAAGATACGGAGCTAGCAGAGCAGAATGCGGTGCCAAAAGTGTATCAAACCACCATTAAAACAAAACGTGGTTTGATTAAACCGCGTGGCGCAAATCAAATTCAGTATTTGCATAATATTTTACGTTACGACATTAGCTTTGGGATTGGGCCTGCTGGAACCGGAAAAACATTCTTAGCTGTCGCAGCGGCGGTAGAAGCCTTAGAACGACAAGAAGTTCGCCGTATTTTGCTTACTCGTCCTGCGGTGGAAGCAGGGGAAAAATTGGGTTTTTTACCCGGCGATTTAGGGCAAAAAATTGAGCCATATTTACGACCGCTTTATGATGCCTTGTTTGAGATGTTAGGCTTTGAAAAAGTACAAAAGTTAATGGAACGCAATGTCATTGAAATTGCACCGCTTGCCTATATGCGTGGACGTACGCTAAATGATAGTTTTATTATTTTAGACGAAAGCCAAAACACCACAACAGAGCAAATGAAAATGTTTTTAACCCGTATTGGGTTTAATTCTAAAGCGGTGATTACGGGCGATATTACGCAAATTGATTTGCCACGTAGCCAAAAATCAGGCTTACGCCACGCCATTGAAGTGCTAGAAAATGTGCCAGAATTGAGCTTTAATTATTTTGATAGTAAAGACATTGTGCGTCATCCAGTGGTTGCTAAAGTGGTACAGGCGTATGATAAATGGGACGAACAAGAAGAAATTCGCCGCCAAGAACGCACCTTACAGCGTCAGCAAGAACAATCCAAACAACAAGCTTTAGAACGAGAAGAAACAGAATGAAAGATGTGATCGTTGATTTACAAATTGCCTCACAAGAGCTAGAAAATTTGCCGACAGAACAGCAATTTCAACAATGGGCAACGACGGCAGTACAAGCAGAAAACCTACAACCAGAGATCACCATTCGTGTGGTGGACGAAGCCGAAAGCCAAATGTTAAACGCTACTTATCGTGGCAAAGATTATCCCACTAACGTGCTTTCTTTTCCTTTTGAATGTCCTGAAGAAGTGGAATTACCGTTGCTTGGCGATTTAGTGATTTGCCGTCAAGTGGTGGAACGTGAAGCCAAAGAACAGGACAAACCTTTAATGGCTCACTGGGCGCATATGGTGGTTCACGGTTGTTTGCATTTACTTGGTTATGATCATATTGAAGATGATGAGGCAGAAGAAATGGAAAGCCTTGAAACGGAAATAATGCAAGAATTGGGCTTTGCCGATCCTTATTTAATGGAAAAAGGCTAGCCTTGCAACCCCGTCAGCTTTGTTTCTTGGTTGGAGAAAATGAGTGGTTACAGGCACAACTTTCTCCGTTATTCTCTTATTTAGAACGCTTTGAAACGCAAAGTGCGGTGCTTTTTTTCGATGAAAATTCTAGCGCACTTTTCGCCATTGAAAAGATTAAGTTAATTCCTTTTAGTAAAGCGAAAAATCAGCTTGGACGTGAACATTCGCTGATTATTTATGATGCTAGACAAAGCCTAAATTTGGATACGCTTGCGATTGCCGCTGGCACCCTACAAGCAGACGGACAGCTTTATATATTGTGTCATCATTGGCAACATTTAGCCACCCAAATTGATTTAGATAGCCTACGTTGGAGCGGGGTTCCACAAGGTATTCCCACGCCAAATTTTGTACAATTTATGCAACAAAAAGTGCGAGAGTATGGTTTTCCTGTTTACCAGCAGCACAATAACGCGTTATTTTTACCAGAACCCTATAAGCCAGTGAGCGAAGTGCTAGAACCTGTTTATTCAGCCACCCAAGATCAACAACATATTTTACAGCGGTTATTGGATCAACCAAAAGAGATCAATGTCATCACCGCCAAACGTGGACGAGGAAAATCGGCATTGGCGGGATTATTTGCTACTCATTTAGACAAGGTCATTCTCACCGCACCGAATAAAAGTGCGGTGCAAATTTTACAAGATTTTGCTCAGAAAGATTTGCCTTTTATTGCTCCAGATGATCTCGCTCAACAAGTGCAACAAAATCCGGATAAATTTACCCAATATTGGCTGATCATTGATGAAGCCGCAATGATCCCTCTGCCGTTATTAATGCAGCTAACCTCTCATTTTCACTCGATTTTATGCACGACGACAATCCAAAGCTATGAAGGAACAGGACGTGGTTTTTTGCTTAAATTTATGCAAAAAAATCACCGCACTTTGCAACATTTCGAGCTAAATACGCCGTTACGCTGGCGTGAAGATGATCTTATTGAGCCTTTTATTGCCGCTCTTCTTTTATTAGAGGCAGAAAACAACTTAGTACAGCCAAATTTCCAACCAAATTCAGCGTTACAGTTTTATTGGCATCACAGTTCAAGCCTTTTCCAACAAACACAATATCAAGCGCTCTATGGCTTGCTTACTCTTGCGCATTACAAAACCTCTCCCACTGATTTACGCCGTTTACTTGATGGTAAAGATCAGCAATTTTTATTGGTGAAAGCAAAGGACGATTTGTTGGGGGCGGTTTGGTTATTGCAGGAAGGTGGAATGCAAGATAGGGCTGTGCTTGAAGGGATAATGCAAGGTGTTCGTCGTCCAAAAGGGAATTTAGTGGCGCAAATATTGTGTCAAGCTAGTTTGAATGAAGCCGCCTGTAAACTGACTTCTACCCGCATTTCACGCATTGCGGTACAACCAAAATGGCAACATCAAGGGATCGGTACGAGATTAATTGCACAAGTGATAGCGCATAGTGAGAGCGATTTTCTTTCTGTAAGTTTTGGTTATTCAGCAGAATTAGCTTATTTTTGGCAAAAATGTGGTTTTGAGCTGGTTTATTTAGGCGAGCATAAAGAGGCGAGTAGCGGTTGTTATACCGCAATAGCGCTAAAAGGAAAGAGTGAGGCAGGAAAACAGTTTTGTAACGAATTGGTGCTAGCATTTCAGCGTAATATTGGGCTATCTTTTCATCCTTTAGCAGCGCAATTTATAAGTGTAGAACAGGATAAGAAATTAATGGAAGCAGATAAGAAAGCATTATATTATTTTGCTTATTACCAGCGAAATCTTGCCAGCACAGTACCAGCTATTCAGCGTTTACTTGCACAAGTTAGCCCACAAAATATGCCATTGTTAGCGCATTATTGTGAAATGAAAATGTTGCCTTTAACCGGTAAAAAACAATGGTTGAAAGATTGTCGGGAAGAAATAAAACGGTTATTGCAAAAGCAAAAAATTCTTTTATGATAAGAGATAAATCACATCAAGGAACAATAGCGATATAGGAGGAAAAATGGATAATCAGCCAAAAGGCGTGTTACGCAGATTATGGGATAAATATAGCGAATTTTGCAAAGAATTGGGGGTTGATCAAGGGGCTTGCCGTAGTTGTGTGCCGGTGGTGAAATTTGATGATGAACCACCGAAAAAAGTAGAAAAGGATCAGAAAACCAATTCTTAAGATCCGATCGCGATCTTGCATTTTTTACAATGCCATTTGGGGCTTTCTCAAATGGCTTTCTTTTTGCCTGAAATAGACAAATCTTTACATAAGGTAGGATCAAATTGCTTGCAACTTAGTCAAACTAATACTAAACTTACGCATAAGTGGTAAAAAGTGGTGTTTTGTGGTAAAAACTGCAAAAAATCTGTAAAAAACAACCGCACTTATTTTTAACCAAGAGATCTCAAAGAATGTTTCGTGGTGCATCATCGGTAAATTTGGATTCAAAGGGACGGCTTGCCATTCCTACCCGTTATCGCGCAGAGATCCTAGAAAAAAATAATGGTCAAATGGTTTGCACGGTGGATATTCGCCAACCTTGCTTGCTACTTTATCCTCTAGATGAATGGGAAATTGTTGAGCAAAAGTTATTAAGTTTGTCGAATTTTGATCCTGTGCAACGCAGTTTGCAGCGTGTGATGCTCGGTTATGCCACAGAATGTGAGCTTGACAGCGTAGGGCGAATTTTGATTAGCGCGCCATTACGCCAGCACGCAAAACTGGAAAAAAGCACAATGTTAGTGGGTCAGTTAAATAAATTTGAAATTTGGAGCGATGTAGAATGGCAAGCTCAAATTCAACAAGATATGGCTCTCGGTGCAAGTGGGCAGCTTGCTCAATCCCCTGAATTAATTACGCTGTCGTTATAAGAGAAGATGAACTTCCAGCAAGCGCAGCGGCACTAGCAGAGATAAGCGGTGTACTTGAGTACACCGCATTATCTCATTTTAATATTTAATTTTTTATTATTTTACAACGAGTTATGAACGCGCAGAACCTTTTTTCTTCACCTGAACATTTTACCGTTTTATTGAATGAAGCGGTGGACGGCTTGGCATTGAAAGAAAAAGGCATCTATATTGATGGTACCTTTGGGCGTGGTGGTCATTCTCGTCTGATCTTATCTCGCTTATCACAAGATGGCAGATTAATAGCCATTGATCGCGATCCTCGCGCCATTGCAGCAGCACAGCAAATTCAAGATCCGCGTTTTCAGATTGAGCATCAGAGTTTTTCAGCGATCCCTGAGATCTGCGAGAAACTCGGTTTAGTTGGGAAAATTGATGGGATTTTGCTCGATCTTGGCGTTTCTTCACCGCAATTAGATGAAGCAGAACGCGGTTTTAGCTTTATGAAAGATGGGCCACTTGATATGCGAATGGATACTACGCAAGGTTTATCAGCGGCAGAGTGGTTACAACAGGTTTCAGAGCAAGATCTCGCGTGGGTACTGAAAATGTTTGGTGAAGAGCGGTTCGCTAAGCGTATTGCGCAAGTTATTGTTAATTATAATAAAAACGCACGTCAAAATGGCACAGAGCCATTGCATCGTACCTTGCAATTAGCTGAATTAATCGCTCAATCAGTACCTTTTAAAGATAAACATAAACATCCTGCAACACGCAGTTTTCAGGCCATTCGTATTTTTATCAATGCCGAATTGGAAGAGCTAGAGCGTGTTTTAACGGGGGCTTTACAAGTGTTAGCGCCACAAGGGCGTTTGTCAATCATCAGTTTCCATTCCCTTGAAGATCGTATGGTGAAGCATTTTATGCGTAAGCAAAGCAAAGGGGAAAGTTTACCAAAAGGCCTTCCATTGCGCGAAGATCAAATTCAGCGTAGCCAAACCTTAAAAACCATTGGTAAAGCAATTATGCCAACAGAACAAGAAATTACACAAAATGCACGCTCTAGGAGTGCAGTGCTGCGCATTGCGGAGAGGGTATAAAAATGATTGAAAATTCAGAACGCTATCCATTGCGTAGCATTATTGTCGAGGATCTTTTTGCCTCAAACAAACTCTTGATGGCGTTAATGGCATTAGTGATTGTGAGTGCGCTAAGCACAATTTGGATTACTCACCAAACGCGTGGGCTGATTGCAGAAAAAGGCGAATTAGTCCTACAACACCAAGCCTTAGAAAATGAATTTTTAAACTTAAAGTTAGAAGAAGCAACCCAAAGTGATAATACTCGTGTTGAGGCGATTGCAACTGGGAAATTACAAATGCAACATATCTCGCCAGAACAAGAAATTTTATTATTAGAATAATTTGAGGGGCAAGGATGATTAAGAAAAATAATAAAGCAAAGCGTAGCACTAGCACAGGCAGTGCGATTAAACGCAATAAACCTAAAATTTCTTACGATAGTAGTTTTTTGCTAGTACGTTTTCGTGTTGCTGTTTTTTTCACTATGCTTTTGTTAACTGCATTGATTGCCCGAGCGGCTTATGTGCAAGTGGTAAATGCGGATCCCCTTGCTGATGAGGCAGATAAGCGTTCAGTGCGAACACAACAGGTGCTTTCAGTTCGAGGTTCAATTTTAGATCGTAATGGACAATTACTTTCTGTGAGCGTGCCAATGTATTCCGTGGTAGCTGACGCAAAATTTGTGTTTGAAGAGAATTCGTTACAGGATAAAGATCGTTGGCAAGCCTTAGCCAAAGCCCTTGGTGTTTCTTATAGCCATTTAATTAAACGCGTGGAAAAAGATCCTTCTTCGCGTTTCGTGTATTTATCTCGTCAGGTTTCACCAACCGTCGCGGATTATGTTAAGCAACTAAAAATTAAAGGTGTTGTACTGAAAACAGAGGCTCGCCGTTTTTATCCTAGAGTCGAGGAAACGGCTCATTTAATTGGTTATACCAATATTGATGGTGAAGGCATTGAAGGGATTGAGAAAAGTTTTAACGCGTTATTGGTGGGAAAATCGGGTTCTCGTACTTACCGCAAGGATAAATTTGGACACGTTGTAGAAGACATTGCAGATGTAAAAAAATATGATGCCCACGACGTTACCTTGAGTATTGATGAAAAACTGCAATCAATGGTTTACCGTGAAATCAAAAAAGCGGTAGCAGAGAATAAAGCAGAATCAGGTACCGCAGTGTTAGTGGATATTCGCACCGGTGAAGTGTTAGCGATGGTCAACTCCCCTTCCTATAATCCAAATAATCGTGTTGGTGTAAAAGCGGATTTAATGCGAAACCGAGCGATTACAGACACCTTTGAACCCGGTTCGACAGTAAAACCTTTCGTTGTTTTGACCGCACTTCAAAACGGTGTGGTAGGGCGTAACGAAGTGATTAATACAGGGCCTTTGGTGTTAAATGGACACGAAGTGAAAGACGTTGCCCCTAGAGATCGCCAAACCCTTGATGAAATTCTTGAGAACTCCAGTAACCGTGGGGTAAGCCGTTTGGCTTTGCGTATGCCACCGAGTGCATTAATGGAAACCTACCAAAATGCGGGCTTAGGGAAGCCAACAGAGTTAGGGTTGATTGGTGAACAATCAGGCATTTTGAATGCAAGTCGTAAACGCTGGGCAGATATTGAACGCGCTAACGTGGCTTATGGTTACGGGATAAATGCGACACCACTACAAATTGCCCGTGCTTACGTAACGTTAGGAAGCTTTGGGATTTATCGTCCACTTTCCATTACTAAGGTTGATCCGCCAGTGATTGGTCAGCGCGTATTTTCCGAAAAAATAACCCGTGAAGTGGTCAATATGATGGAAAAAGTGGCAATTAAAAATAAACGCGCAATGGTAGAAGGTTATCGTGTAGGGATAAAAACAGGGACGGCAAAAAAACTGGAGAAAGGCCGCTATGTGGATAAATATATTGCTTATACCGCAGGCATTGCTCCAATTTCTGATCCCCGTTATGCCTTGATTGTGCTGATTAATGAACCAAAAGCAGGACAATATTACGGTGGTGCGGTTTCTGCCCCATTATTCTCAAATATTATGGGATATGCACTACGAATGAATAATGTTACGCCGGATGGCATCGCGCAACAAAAAGTCGCAAAACGCACTGTTCGTTTAAGTGATCAGAAAAAAGATGAAAAAACCAACTAGCTTTTGGTAGAGGAAAAAAGAATGAAAAAACTCACCGCACTTTTGGGGATAAACTATTTGCCTCAAGAGGTTGAGCTGACCGAAATGACCTTAGACAGCCGCTCTGTAAAGACTGGCTGTCTTTTCGTTGCGATAAAAGGGCATCAAACAGACGGTAGAAATTATATTTCACAAGCCATTGCCAATGGGGCAAGTGCGGTGCTTTTTGAGGCAGATTTTCCGCAACAACATTTAGCCGTCAAAATGGAACAAGGTATTCCGCTTATCGCTTATTATGAGTTAGCATCACATTTATCTCATCTTGCAGGGCAATTTTATGATGAGCCTTCTCATCATTTAACATTAGTCGGTGTAACAGGCACGAATGGTAAAACCACGGTAGCGCAGCTTTTGGCGCAGTGGGCGAACTTGCTTGGGCATCGCAGCGCGGTAATGGGGACAATTGGGAATGGGTTGCTTGGGCAAATAAAGGAAGCGGCAAACACCACCGGCTCAGCCATTGAAATTCAATCTACGTTGGATCATTTCGTGCAAGCAGGGGCAGATTTTGCAGCGATTGAAGTATCTTCACACGGCTTAGTACAACATCGTGTTGAAGCCTTGCAATTTTCTGTAGCGATTTTTACCAATCTGAGCCGTGATCATCTTGATTATCATCATACAATGGAAAATTATGCGGCGGCGAAATATCGTTTATTCAGCGAATTAGCGACTCAGCATAAAGTGATTAATGCTGATGATCCCGTTGGCGCACAATGGTTACAGGCATTACCGAATGCCATTGCAGTAAGTGTGAAAGCGGATTATCAACCAACGCATCAACAATGGTTAAAAGCAGAGCAAATCCAATTTCATCATCAAGGCGCGGTAATTCATTTTGCGTCCAGTTGGGGCAAGGGAGAATTACATAGCCCATTGATCGGCGCATTTAATGTCAGCAATTTATTATTCGCTTTTGCAAGCCTCCTTGCTTTAGGTTATTCCTTAACCGAACTTTGCCAAAGTGCGGCAAAATTACAGGGCGTTTGTGGTCGAATGGAGCGTTTGAATGCCCCAAACCAAGCAACCGCTATCGTGGATTATGCCCACACGCCAGATGCATTAGAAAAAGCGTTGCAAGCAGCACGCTTACATTGTGATGGCGTGCTTTATTGTGTTTTTGGTTGCGGTGGCGATCGAGATAAGGGCAAACGTCCAGAAATGGCACGCATTGCAGAACAGTTTGCTGATTTCGTGATTGTTACTGATGATAACCCACGCACTGAAGATGCAACGAAAATTATGCAAGACATTCAAGCTGGATTTGTTGATTTAACCAAGGTGAAGATTATTCATCAGCGTGATCAAGCAATTAGACAAGCACTTACAATGGCGCAACCACAAGATGTGGTGCTGATTGCGGGTAAAGGCCACGAAGATTATCAAATTATTGGCACAAGCAAATTGCCATTTTCCGATCAAGCCACAGTAAAACAATATTTTAGTGAAACAAAATGATTAAATTAACGACACAACAATTGGCGAATATTCTCAATGGCACACTTTCTGGTGAAGGTAGTGTGGTGATTGAAAATATCAGCACGGATACCCGTCAAGCCAATCCACAAGGCGTATTCTTTGCCTTGAAAGGCGAGCGATTTGATGGCCATCAATATTTAACCAATGCCGTAGAACAAGGGGCGTTGGCGGTGATTGTGGATCACCTATGTGAAATTAACGTACCACAGATCATCGTGGCTGATACTCGTCTTGCTTTAGGACAATTGGGCAAATGGTTAAAAGCAGAAATTAACCCTTTAACTGTGGCAATAACAGGATCATCGGGCAAGACCACGGTAAAAGAAATGACGGCTGCCATTTTGCAACAAAGTGCGGGGGATTTTTCTCAGGTTTTATTTACCAAGGGTAATTTTAATAACGATATTGGCGTGCCATTAACCCTATTACGTCTTACGCCACAACATAAATTTGCGGTGATCGAATTAGGTGCGAATCATCTTGGTGAAATTGCTTACACCACCGAATTAGTGCGTCCTAATGTAGCAATGGTCAATAATGTTGCCGCCGCACATTTAGAAGGTTTTGGTAGCCTTGCTGGGGTAGCACAAGCCAAAGGGGAAATTTATCAAGGCTTAGCACCGCAAGGCATCGCATTAATTAATTTAGATTGCAATTATTTATCTGATTGGCAAAAGAATATCACCGATCATCAAGTGCGGTCGTTTTCTTTAACAAATTCACAAGCTGATTTTTACGCCACAGAAATTCAGCTCAACGAGCAAGGCTCGCAATTTATCTTACACAGTCCGCAAGGGGATATTGCAATTCAGTTACCTTATTTAGGTGAACATAATATCAGTAATGCCTTAGCCGCTACTGCTTTGGCAATGAATGTGGGGGCAACGCTTTCTGATGTGCAACGAGGTTTGGCAACAGGGACAAAAGTGAAAGGGCGTTTATTCCCCATTCAGCCTTGCAAAAATTTATTGTTACTTGATGATACATACAATGCCAATGTGGATTCTTTGCAATCGGCGATTCAAGTGTTACAAAAATATCCCGCTTTTCGCATTTTAATTGTTGGCGATATGGCAGAATTAGGCGAAAATAGTCAGTTTTGTCATCAGCAAGTGGCAGAGGCTGCAAAAGCCGCGCAATTAGATTTTGTCGCAAGTTATGGTAAGGAAAGTGCCGTAATTTCAGCCCAATGTGGCGGAACGCATTTTTCTCAACAAAATCAATTAGCTGATTTTGTTATTGAATTAGTTAAAGAAAAATTAGCACAAAATCAATCTGTCGTGGTGTTAGCCAAAGGCTCTCGCCGAATGCAATTAGAAAATGTGATTGAATTATTAAAGGATAGCTTTCAATGTTAGTTTGGCTCGCAGAATATCTGCAACAATACCAGAGTGGTTTTAATGTTATTTCTTATATTACCGTACGTGCGATCTTGGCATTATTAACGGCATTGTTAATTTCTTTATGGATTGGACCAAAAGTGATCCGCCGCTTACAAATTCTAAAATTTGGGCAAGAAGTGCGTAATGACGGGCCAGAAAGCCATTTAAGCAAAAAAGGTACCCCAACCATGGGGGGGATTATGATTTTATTCGCCATTACCGTCAGTACATTGCTTTGGGCGAATTTAGCCAATCCTTATATCTGGTTTAGCTTACTTGTTTTGCTCGGCTATGGCGTGGTGGGTTTTGTGGATGATTACCGCAAGATCACCCGCAAAAATACAGACGGCTTAATTGCACGCTGGAAATATTTTTGGCTTTCTGCGATTGCCTTAGTGGCGGTGTTTGGCATGTATGCAGTTGGCAAAGATACCGATGCAACACGCCTTGTTGTGCCATTTTTTAAAGAAGTGATGCCACAGCTTGGCTTATTCTATGTTGTGTTAGCCTATTTTGTTATTGTTGGCACAAGTAATGCGGTAAATTTAACCGATGGCTTAGATGGACTTGCCATTATGCCAACGGTATTTGTTGCTGGTGCATTTGCCTTGATTGCATGGGCAACGGGTAACATAGAATGGGCGAATTATTTGTATATTCCGCATATAAAATATACTTCTGAATTGGTCGTGTTTTGTACTGCGATTGTTGGGGCGGGATTAGGTTTCCTTTGGTTTAATACTTACCCAGCACAAGTTTTTATGGGCGATGTGGGATCACTTGCGCTAGGTGGCGCATTAGGCGTGGTTGCAGTGCTTGTGCGACAAGAATTTCTATTAGTGATTATGGGCGGGGTTTTTGTGATGGAAACGCTGTCAGTGATTTTGCAAGTGGGTTCTTACAAACTGCGTAAACAACGTATTTTTCGTATGGCACCCATTCATCACCATTTTGAATTAAAAGGCTGGCCTGAGCCGCGTGTGATCATCCGTTTTTGGATTATTTCCTTAATGCTTGTATTACTTGGCTTGGTTACGTTGAAATTACGTTAGAAAAGGGTGAAAGCAAACAATGAATCAATATCAAGATAAAAATATCTGTGTGGTTGGCTTGGGGAAAACTGGCCTATCTTGTGTGGAATATTTACTTGCTCAACAAGCAAAGGTTCGTGTGATGGATACCCGCCAATCACCTGCTGGTGTAGAGCAGTTGGGGAAAAATGTCCTCGTGCATACAGGGAGCCTGAACTCACAATGGTTGCTGGAAAGCGATATGATTGTGATAAGCCCTGGGCTTGCGGTAAAAACACCAGAAATTTACACCGCACTTCAAGCTGGCGTTGAAGTGGTGGGCGATATTGAATTGTTCTGCCGTGCCGCAGATAAACCGATTATTGCGATTACTGGTTCAAATGGAAAAAGTACCGTTACCACACTGGTGGCTGAAATGGCGAAAGCAGCGGGCTTGAAAGTGGGAATGGGTGGTAATATTGGTATTCCAGCCCTTTCTTTACTTGAACAACATCACGATATTTATGTGTTGGAGCTATCAAGCTTTCAACTAGAAACCACTTATAGCTTAAAAGCCGTTGCTGCCACTGTGCTGAATGTGAGTGAAGATCATATGAATCGCTATGTGGATTTAGAAGATTATCGCCAAGCAAAGTTAAAAATTTATCATCATTGCCAAACTGCAGTAATTAACGCCGAAGATCCACTCACTCAACAAGAAGGCAGCTTGCGAGCGAAAAAACAAGTCAGTTTCGCCGAATATAATGCGGATTATTGGTTAAAAACAGAAAACGGTAAACAATATTTAATGGCATACGATGAGGTGATATTACCTTGCGATGAAATCAGATTGACAGGTCGCCATAATTATATGAATGCGCTTGCTGCCATTGCCCTTGCACAAAGTGCGGGGATAAATTTGCAAGGAATTTGCACCGCACTGCGTGAGTTTACCGGTTTAGATCACCGCTTTCAATTAGCTCATTTGGCGCAGGGGGTACGTTGGATTAACGATTCCAAAGCCACTAATGTCGGTAGCACCGTTGCCGCACTCACTGGCTTGCAAGTGGCGGGTAAACTTTATTTATTGCTCGGTGGAGACGGCAAAGGGGCTGATTTTTCTGAACTCACTGCGCTGATTAATCAACCACATATTGAATGTTATTGCTTTGGGCAAGATGGTGCAAAACTGGCACAACTTTCTACGCAAAGTCATTTATTTGACACAATGGAACAGGCGATAGAGGATTTTCGTGCAAAACTAAAAGAGGGCGATATGGTGTTACTTTCCCCTGCTTGCGCGAGTCTTGATCAATTTGCCTCGTTTGAAAAACGCGGTGAGGAATTTACTCGTTTAGCGAAACTAAGTTAGAGAATCATCAATGCAGTTTATTGAAAAGTTAAAAGCCCAGTTAAGAATCACACCAAATAATTTGCTCTACGATAGAGCATTATTATGGTTGTTTTTGAGTTTGCTCGTGATTGGATTGATCGCCGTATCCTCAGCATCTATTCCTGTGGGGGCGAGATTATTCAATGATTCTTTTTATTTTGCAAAACGTGATGCCATTTATGTGGTGTTGTCTATTTTTGCTTGCTACACCGTCTTAAATATCCCAATGACGTTTTGGGAAAAATATTATGGCTATATTTTTTGGATCGCAATCATTTTGCTCGTAATGGTGCTTATTCCGGGGATTGGGTCAAGAATTAACGGTGCGAGACGCTGGATTCCAATGATTTTCTTTAATTTCCAACCCGCTGAATTTGCGAAGTTGGCACTCACTTGTTTTTTGGCGAGCTATTTTACTCGTCGTTACGATGAAGTGCGCAGCCGCAAACTCAGTGCTTTCAAGCCATTCATTGTAATGGGAGTATTGGGCGCTTTATTATTGTTGCAACCCGATTTAGGAAGTACCGTTGTATTATTTGTGATTACTTTTGGCTTGCTTTGGATTGTCGGAGCAAATCTCTGGCAATTCTTAGCGTTGGGTTGTTCTGGCGTATTGCTTGTATTATGGCTAGCGATTTCATCAGCTTACCGCTTTAAACGTTTAACGGGGTTTTCCGATCCCTTCAAAGACCCTTATGGTACGGGATTTCAGCTTTCAAACTCATTAATGGCATTTGGTCGAGGCGAAATTACAGGGGAAGGATTGGGAAACTCCATTCAAAAATTAGAATATTTACCCGAAGCTCATACTGACTTCGTGATGGCAGTAGTCGGAGAAGAGTTTGGTTTAATCGGTATTTTATTTGTCATTGCATTGTTAGCATTGTTGGTGTTTAGGGCAATGAAAATAGGGCGAGAATCATTACAACTAGAGCAACGCTTCAAAGGGTTTTTTGCCTTCGGTATCAGTTTTTGGATTTTCTTCCAAGGCTTTGTGAATTTAGGAATGGCATTAGGTTTATTACCGACCAAAGGATTAACCTTCCCCTTGGTAAGTTATGGGGGATCAAGTTTGATTATTATGTCGGTGTGTATCGGCATTTTATTGCGCATTGATCACGAAAATCGACTGATGCGAAGTGGACACGCACGCTTGCGTGATGATTAAGACAAAAGGATAAATTGTGGCACAACAAAAAAAACGTTTATTGGTGATGGCGGGAGGAACGGGGGGACACGTTTTCCCAGCTATTGCGGTTGCACAATATTTACAGCAACAAGGTTGGCAGATCTGTTGGCTTGGTACGCAAGAGCGTATGGAAGCGCAATTAGTGCCGAAGCACGGTATCCCGATTAAATTTATTCAAATTTCTGGTTTGCGAGGTAAAGGCATAAAAGCCTTACTTGCCGCGCCATTTAAAATTGTGCGGGCAATTTTCCAAGCGAAAAAAATTATTCAAGATTATCAGCCTAATGCCGTGCTTGGTATGGGAGGGTATGTTTCTGGCCCGGGTGGGGTGGCAGCAAAATTGTGTGCAGTTCCCATTGTGTTACACGAACAAAACGCGGTGGCGGGATTGACCAATTCTTGGCTGGCTAAAATTGCAACGCGCGTATTGCAAGCCTTTCCTAACACTTTCCCGAATACTGAAGTCGTGGGCAACCCTGTTCGTCAATCTTTATTTGCAATGCCAAGCCCTGCTGAGCGTTTTGCTGCGCGTTCAGGAAAATTAAATGTGCTTGTGGTGGGGGGAAGTCAAGGCGCACGCGTGTTAAATCTCACTTTACCAAAAGTGATGGAGGCATTAGGGGATAAATTGACCGTTCGCCACCAAGTTGGGGCAAATATGTCAGAAAAAATCACCGCACTTTATCCGCCAGGGGCGGATGTACAAGTAACAGATTTTATTGATGATATGGCGGAGGCCTATGGCTGGGCAGATATTGTTATTTGCCGTTCCGGTGCTTTAACCGTGTGTGAACTTGCGGCTGTCGGAACACCAGCGATTTTTGTGCCATTCCAACATAAAGATAGACAGCAATATTTGAATGCAAAATATTTAGCTGATGTGGGCGCAGCCAAAATTATTGAGCAAAAAGATCTCAGTGCAGAAGCACTTATTGAGATGTTGAACCAATTTGATCGTAGCCAATTATTAACAATGGCAGAAAAAGCCAAAGCAATGGCCACACCTCAATCTGCTCAGCAAGTGGCCGAGGTAATTATGGCGGTGGCAAAATAAGAATAAAAGCAAGAGGCAGAGCAATGAAAGAATTTCAAAAACGAGTAAGACAAACCGTGCCAGAAATGCGTCGCGTGAAACAAATTCATTTTGTCGGTATTGGTGGTGCGGGAATGGGCGGTATCGCGGAAGTATTATTAAATGAAGGCTATCAAGTCACGGGATCGGATATTGCGGAAAATGCGGTAACTCAACGCCTAAGTGCATTGGGGGCAAAAATTTATTTTTCTCACCAACCCGCTAATGTAGATGGCGCCAGTGTGGTGGTGGTATCCAGTGCGATTAAAGAAGATAATGTTGAGGTCGTGGAAGCGCACAATAACCGCATTCCCGTTATTCAACGTGCGCAAATGCTAGCGGAGATTATGCGATTCCGTCACGGCATTGCTATTGCAGGAACACACGGAAAAACCACAACAACAGCAATGATTTCAATGATTTATGCACAGGCAGGGCTTGATCCTACCTTTGTAAATGGCGGATTAGTGAAATCAGCAGGGACAAATGCACATTTAGGGACAAGCCGTTATTTAATCGCTGAAGCAGATGAAAGTGACGCCTCTTTTTTACACTTACAGCCAATGGTTTCTGTGGTAACAAATATTGAACCCGATCATATGGAAACCTATCACGGTGATTTTGAAGAAATGAAACAAACCTATGTCAATTTCTTACATAATTTACCGTTTTATGGCTTAGCGGTAATGTGTGCAGATGATCCTGTGTTACTTGAACTTATTCCAAAAGTGGGACGTCAGGTGATCACTTATGGCTTTAATGAAAATGCCGATTATCGCATTGAAGATTATCAGCAAACAGGTTTTCAAGGCCATTACACGGTTGTTACACCGCAAGGTGAACGGGTGAATGTATTGCTTAACGTCCCGGGTAAACATAATGCGTTAAATGCTACGGCAGCCTTTGCCGTGGCAAAAGAAGAAGGGATTAGCAATGAGGCTATTTTAGCCGCCTTAGCCGATTTCCAAGGGGCAGGGCGTCGTTTTGATCAGCTTGGTCAATTTATTCGTCCAAATGGAAAAGTAATGTTAGTGGACGATTATGGACATCACCCGACTGAAGTGGGCGTAACCATTGAAGCGGCAAAAAAAGGTTGGGAAAATAAGCGAATTGTGATGATTTTCCAACCGCATCGTTATTCACGTACTCGAGATCTGTTTGATGATTTCGTACAAGTATTATCGCAAGTAGATGTGCTATTAATGCTTGATGTGTATGCTGCAGGTGAAGCCCCTATTGCAGGGGCAGATAGTCGTTCATTATGTCGTTCGATTCGTAATTTAGGTAAAGTCGATCCGATTTTTGTCGCTGAACAGGAAAGCCTTGCGCAAATCTTAGATCAGGTGATTCAAGATGGAGATCTGATTTTGGCGCAAGGGGCGGGTAATGTGAGTAAGTTATCCCGTCAATTAGCAACAAATTGGGCAGAAAATTAATTGGAAGCAGTATGAAGAAAACATTAAAACAAGAAAAAATTGCCGTATTACTTGGGGGAACTTCTGCAGAGCGTGAAGTATCGCTTAATTCCGGTGAAGCGGTGCTTAATGCCTTAAAAAATCTAGGTTATGATGCTCACCCAATTGATCCTAAAACGTTTCCCGTGGCGGAATTAAAACAACAAGGATTTGATCGCGTATTTAATATTTTACACGGACGTGGTGGCGAAGATGGTACAATGCAGGGATTGCTTGAGCAAATAGGTCTTCCTTACACTGGCTGTGGGGTAATGGCATCCGCTTTAACAATGGATAAAATGCGTACTAAGATGCTGTGGAAGGCCTTTGGTTTACCTGTGGCGAATATGGAAATCGTAACGAAATCAACAGTCTCTGAACTAAATCCTGTCGCTGTTGTCGAAAAATTAGGTCTGCCATTAATGGTGAAACCTTCGTTGGAGGGGTCAAGCGTAGGCTTAAAGAAAGTCAACCATCTTGATGAATTACAAAGTGCGGTGGAATTTGCGTTAGGTTTTGATGATACAATTTTGATTGAAGAATGGCTTGCTGGCGATGAATTTACTGTGCCTGTTTTAGACAATGAAGTGCTACCTGCCATTAAAATTGTTCCTGAAGGCGAATTTTATGATTATGAAGCAAAATATGTTTCTGATAATACACAATATTTTTGTCCAGCCGGTTTAACTGATGAGCGTGAACAGGAATTACGTCAATTAGTCAAGCGTGCTTATGATGCAGTAGGTTGCCGTGGTTGGAGCCGTATTGATGTAATGATGGACGGTGAAGGACAATTCCGCTTAGTGGAAGTCAACACTAACCCGGGAATGACGAGCCATAGTTTATTCCCGAAATCAGCGGCGAGCGTTGGTTATTCTTTTGAACAGTTAGTAGAGAAAATTTTGGAGCTGAGTGTTTAATGAAGTTATGGCGGCATAAAGCGATACAAAGCATACGCACGGGGGAGCCAAGATCTCGCTTTTTTATGCAGGTCAAGCCATTAATTGTGCTATTATGTCTAGGGTTACTGTTTTATGTTTACTCAAATTGGCAAAACTGGCTGGAAAAATTAGATGATCGTCCAATTAGTGCCTTTAATCTGGTAGGAACGCCTGCATTCACCACTGATGAAGATGTGCGTGATATGCTGATAAAAATGGGCGATCTTAAAGGTTTTTTTGGACAAGATGTAAGTTTAGTTCGTGAGCAAATTCAAAAAATGCCTTGGGTCAAACAAGCCGTAGTGAGAAAAATTTGGCCTGATCGCCTTAATATTTTAGTGAGTGAATATACACCTGTCGCAGTTTGGAACGATAATGAATTTTTATCTAGTGATGGCGTGGTGTTTAAATTGCCAATGGATAAGTTGCAAGATAAAAACTTACCGCATTTAGCAGGACCTGATTATCAAAGTTTAGTCGTACTGGATGCGTGGAAAAAGATTTATCAAGATCTTAAAACAAAAGGCTTAACGTTAAAATCTGTTGCAATTGATGATCGCGAAGCTTGGCAATTAGAACTTGATAATGGCGTATTATTAAAATTAGGACGCGGAGAATGGAAAAGCAAACTTGATCGTTTTGCTACTATTTATCCGCAAATTGAAGTTCCTGAAAATAAAAAGTTATCCTATGTTGATCTACGCTATAAAGTAGGGGCAGCAATAGGAATGATTGATATAAATGAATAATTTTACCTGATAAGAAGTTAGAAAATGGCAAAGATTGTGGAATCAAAAACGATTGTCGGATTGGAAGTCGGTACTTCTAAAGTTGTCGCTGTTGTGGGTGAAGTGTTGCCAGACGGCGTAGTAAATATCTTAGGTGTAGGAAGTTGCCCTTCTAAAGGGATTGATAAAGGCAGCATTACTGATCTCAATGCAGTGGTTACCTCTATTCAACGTGCGATTGAGGCAGCCGAATCAGTGGCAGATTGCCAGATTATGAGCGTTACTTTAGCAATTACGGGCGATCACATCCAAAGTCTGAATGAAAGTGGCTTTGTTCCTATTGCCGAAGGAGAAGTTACGCAAGATGAAATTGATTCCGCAATGCACACCGCTAGCTCAGTGAGAATGGGCGAAGGGCTTTCCTTATTGCACATTATTCCACAAGAATATGCGGTAGATAAGCAGGTAAATATTAAAGATCCCCTTGGTTTACAAGGTGTACGTTTAAAAGCGCAAGCGCATTTGATTGCTTGTCACCAAGATTGGCAAAACAACCTTAAAAAAGCCGTAGAGCGTTGTAAATTAAAAGTGGATAAAATCGTTTATTCAGGCGTTGCATCAGGTTGCTCTGTGTTAACCGAAGATGAGAAAGATCTTGGTGTTTGCTTAATTGATTTTGGTGCAGGCACAATGGATATTGTCGTTTACACTAATGGCGCATTACGTTTTAGTAAAGTCATTCCTTATGCAGGAAATCGTGTTACCGATGATATTGCTTATGCTTGTGAAACATCAAGAACAGAAGCTGAACGGATCAAAGTGAATTATAGCAGTGCGTGGAATCCCCCTTCTTCACACCCAGAAAAACGGATTGAAGTAGCGGGAATTGGCGGACGAGCGCCACGCGTGCTAACCAAAGAACAATTATCTGTTGCCACCTCAGCACGTTATGAAGAATTACTCGGCTTAGTTCGCCAAGAATTAAACCAATTGCAGTATGAACTTGAAAGCAAACAAATGAAGTTTGAATTAATTGCTGGTGTTGTGATTACCGGTGGGGGCGCACAAATTGAAGATTTAAAACAATGTGCCACTAAGGTATTTGGAATGCAAGTACGTGTCGGTAGCCCATTAAATATAACTGGGCTAACGGATTATGTAAATAAACCCCAATATTCTACCGTTGTTGGTTTGTTACAGTATAATCACAATGATGAAGATGAAAGCCCTATTAATGATCAATATGGTTCAGGAGAAAGCTTTTTAGGCGCGGCTTGGGCTGGGGTGAAAAAAATTATGAATAAAGTGCGGTCTGAATTTTAATCAATTTTTATTTAAGCTGAGAGGAAAGAAAAATGGGTGATAAATTATTGATTAGTGTGCTGGGTGTTGGAAGTTATGGTACAAAAAAACTCCAGATGATTATGGATAAAATGCAAAAAAATGCTCAAGACGATACGTTCATTAGTTCCCCCCATAGCAATGAGTTTGCTTTTTATGCTATAGATAACGATAAAGATGTACTCAATACGAGCAAGGCACAAGATAGCTTGTTGCTAAGTGATGAGTTAAATCAAGAAACATTAGTTGCTCAACAAGTAGAAGAAAAATTACGCCAAATGGTTGGTAATAGTGATTTGGTTATCTTAGTTTCAGCTGCTGGTGGTAACACATCTTCAATGGTGATTCCTGCGATTGTAGAGAGTCTTAATGAGATTAAAATCCCATTGGCAGCAGTGGTAGTGAAGCCTTTTGATTTTGAAGGAAGCAAACGTAGTGTAAATGCAGAAATTGCGATCAGCAAAGTGGAAAAATTAGCTACAACGCTTAAGGTATTAGATAATAATAACTTGATCTCAGTACTAAATCATCAGCCTTTGAATGAGGCATTTGCACAAATGGATCGTGAAGTGGTTGAGTTCGTATTGAGTTTTGCTGAAAAACATTTTGTTGCCTAAAATAGAGTGCGGTGAAAAATTTACGATTTTTTGGTTTCTTTTATTATTTTTTTGGAATTTTTATTAATAAAGTGCGGTCTGAATTTTGAGAATTTGCATTTTTCATCTACAATAAAAGCAATTTAGGTTTTAATTTTGTGCCAGCAAAACCCTGGCATTAACGGAGAATAACTATGTTTGAACCAGTGGATTATGATCTTGGTGATATGAACGGCGCACTGATTAAGGTCGTTGGTGTTGGCGGTGGTGGCGGTAACGCTGTGGATCATATGGTTGCTAATATGATAAAAAACGATATTGGTGGCACATTAGTGGGGGCTGATGAATTAGCTTTCCCAACTGCAAATGACGAACACGATAGAATTATTTTCTATGCGGTAAATACTGATGCACAAGCCTTGCGTAAAAGCAAAGTACAACAAACCGTTCAAATTGGTGGTTCAACAACCAAAGGACTGGGGGCAGGTGCTAATCCAAATGTTGGTCGTAAAGCCGCAGAAGATGATCAAGAGGCGATTCGTGCAATGCTTGAAGGGGCGGATATGGTATTTATTGCCGCAGGTATGGGCGGTGGTACAGGAACAGGTGCCGCTCCAATTGTTGCGCAAATCGCAAAAGACTTGGGTATCCTGACTGTTGCTGTAGTAACCAAGCCTTTCGCATTCGAAGGTCCAAAGCGTATGCAATTTGCCGAAATGGGAATTAAAGAGCTTTCTAAACACGTTGATTCTTTGATTATCATTCCAAATGAAAAATTATTAAAAGTATTAGGTAAAAACATCAGTTTAGTAAATGCCTTTGCTGCTGCAAATGATATTCTCCGTAATGCAGTAACGGGTATTTCCGATATGATTACTTCTCCCGGCTTAATTAACGTGGACTTTGCAGACGTTCGTACCGTAATGTCTGAAATGGGGCGCGCGATGATGGGATCTGGCGTGGTTGAAGGTGAAGCGGGTGATGGACGTGCAGAGAAAGCTGCACAGGAAGCGGTTGCTAGCCCATTATTGGAAGATGTGGATTTATCTGGGGCAAGAGGCGTGCTAGTTAATGTTACTGCTGGATTTGATTTAACCTTAGATGAATTTACCATAGTGGGTGATACGATTAAGGCCTTTGCCTCAGAAGAGGCAACGGTTGTGGTAGGAACAACCTTAGTACCAGATATGTCGAATGAAATCCGTGTAACCATTGTCGCGACGGGGATTGGTGATATTGATGCACCAGATATTAAAATTGCACCACGTACCGTACCATTAGGTCAGCCAATGCAAAAAGTTAATCAAGAACCATTTGGACAACAGCAAGCAACAGGCTATCAGACGCATAATTCACAAGTGGGGCAAATGCCAAATCGTCCTGCTGATTTAACACATAGAAATATTTTAGATACGCCAATTACTGATCGTTTAAATTCACTTAAAAGAGAAGAAGGCTTAGTGAATGCGAACAGTTTTATGCGTAAACCGGAAGATAAATAAAGGAATAAATCTTATTGTTATTCAATGGATTTAGGAAATATTATGATTAAACAAAGAACTTTAAAACAAAGTATTAAAGTAACGGGTGTTGGGTTACATAGTGGAAACAAAGTCACGCTAACTTTACGCCCAGCAATGGCAAATACCGGTGTTATTTATTGCCGTACGGATTTAAATCCGCCAGTGACTTTCCCAGCCAACGCCAATGCAGTGCGTGATACGATGCTTTGTACCTGCTTGATAAATGAAGAAGGGATTAGAATTTCCACGGTTGAGCATTTAAATGCCGCATTAGCAGGATTAGGGATTGATAATGTGATTATTGAGGTGGACGCCCCTGAGATTCCAATTATGGACGGTAGTGCTAGCCCATTTATTTATCTTTTATTAGATGCTGGTATTGAAGAACAAAATGCCGCGAAAAAATTTATTCGCGTGAAAAAGCCAATTCGTGTAGAAGATGGTGATAAATGGGCAGAATTTAAACCTTATAATGGTTTCCGTCTGGATTTTACCATTGATTTTAATCACCCAGCGATTAGCAAAGATGTGCGTAATTATGTGATGGATTTTTCAGCTCAAGCATTCGTGCAACAGATTAGCCGTGCAAGAACCTTTGGTTTTATGAAAGACATCGAATATTTACAATCACAAGGTTTAGCACTCGGTGGTAGCCTAGATAACGCGATCGTGCTTGATGATTATCGCATTTTAAATGAAGATGGTTTACGTTTTAAAGATGAACTCGTTCGTCATAAAATGTTAGATGCGATTGGTGATTTATATATGTGTGGTTATAACATCATTGGCGATTTCAAAGCCTATAAATCAGGACACGGTTTAAATAATAAATTATTAAGAGCCTTGCTTGAAGATCAAGAGGCGTGGGAGTTTGTTACCTTTGAAGATAAACAGCAAGTACCACAAGGTTATCTCGCACCAAATCAAGTATTTATCTAAATATTAAAAAAAATAAAGCCATATTGAAAAATATGGCTTTATTTTTTTACCGCACTTTTTATTTTATTTGCTTTTTGCCATTTCTATCTGATGGACAATACTTTTTAAAATACTGCTTAATTTTTCAAAAACAAATAATACTCGCTCACTTACCACACTTTGATAAGGGCGATATAAATAAAGCTGCCATTTTTGTTTTTCCACTTCAGGGAAAAGCTCTACTAATTTTCCTTGCTCAATATAAGGTTGGCATAAAATATCAATTAACTGCGAGCAAGTGCGTCCAACTAAGGCGGATTGTAATTCACTATACATATCAGAAGCCAAAAATTTTGGATGGGTTGGAATAAAATGTTGTTGAGAGTTAATTTGCCAGTGCCAAATACGTTTAAGTTTGGGGTTGATCAAACCGCTGAGTGGGTAGTTTAATGCAAGATCTTGCAGATTTTCAGGTGTTCCCAAACGCTGTAATAATTTCGGTGAAGCGACAATTTTTTCTTGTATAGTAAAGATGTGATGAGCAATCCAATCTTGTTCTGGTTCAAGGCATACGCGCAACCCAATATCAATTTGATCATCAATCGTTTTTAGCTTATCTAAGGATACACGCCAATCAATCACCAAATCAGGATAAGGCTCAAGGGCAAGCAATAATTCATACAAAAGTTGATCGTTATAAGGCATTGGTGGCAGGGTAATTCTCACAATGCCTTGCATTGCTTTATCATTAATTTTTTGTGAAGAAAACAATCGTTCGCTATCTGCTAATAATTGTTGTGCTTGAGGGAGAAATTGTTCGCCAAATTCTGTCAGTTTAATGCTACGTGTATTACGTTGAAATAAGGGTTCGCCTAGCAGATTTTCTAGCTCGGCTATTATGCGTGTTACCACTTGTGGCGATACGGCAAGCCTTTGTGCCGTTTCACGAAAATTTAAGGTTTCACTCGCGACACTAAAATAACGAAGCGCATCAAGTTTATTCATATTATTCCTTTTTTGCGAATAGTCTATTCCAATTTTATTCCTTTTCAACCCAATTATCTAGGGGTAAAATGCACGCCAGAAAAAACGCTAAAACGGTTTTTCATTGTGAACTTTATACAATATAAACACTTTTGGAGAGTAAATAATGACAGATTTAAGTAAAAATCCAGTAGCAGATCGCGCTGAACACAATGCATTCTTCCCATCAGAATATTCTTTAACCCAATATACCAGCAAAAAAACGGATTTCGATGGCTTCAAATTCGATAAACCATATACGGGCGGTAAACACAAAGTATTAATGATTGGTACTGATGAGCGCTATATTGAAATGCAAAACGGCAAATTATTCTCAACAGGTAACCACCCCGTTGAAATGTTATTACCGATGTTGCATATGCATCACGCTGGTTTTGAAATTGATGTGGCAACGTTATCAGGTAACCCTGTGAAATTAGAAATTTGGGCAATGCCAGAAGAAGATAAAGCCGTTATGGATTTATATAATCAATATTTGCCAAAATTAGTAAATCCAAAAAAATTAGAAGAGATTTTACCTGAGGTATTGGCTGAAAATTCACCTTATATCGCCGTATTTATTCCGGGAGGTCACGGTGTATTAGCTGGTGTACCACACAGTAAAGAAGTGAAAAAAGTATTAGATTGGGCATTAGCGAAAGATAAACACGTGATTACTTTATGTCACGGACCAGCTTCTTTGCTAGCAGCAGGTGTCGGCGAAAAAGCAGAAGATTTTCCATTTAAAGGCTATGAACTTTGTGTTTTCCCTGATGCATTAGATGAAGGTGCAAACCAAGCAATTGGTTATATGCCGGGTAAATTACAATGGTTAGTGGGTGAAAATTTAGCTAAATTAGGTGTGAAAATTATGAATGAAGGCATCACAGGACAAGTTCATAAAGATCGTAAATTGCTTACTGGTGATAGCCCATTGGCATCAAATAATTTAGGGATTTTAGCTGCTGATGAATTATTGAAAGCAGTGAAATAATTTCTAAAAGAGCGGTGTAAAAATTGAGGAAATTTTCACCGCTCTTTTTCTATTTCTGTTTTATCAATAAATTAAGCCAAACAAAGGAACGATAATGAACAACAACATTCAAGATAAAGTCGTATTAATTACAGGCGCATCAAGTGGCTTAGGTGAGGAAACGGCTCGCCATCTAGCCGCCTTAGGTGCTAAAGTCGTTTTAGGTGCAAGACGCTTAGAACGCTTACAAAAGTTAGCAGCGCACATTAAACAACAAGGTGGACAAGCTGTTGTGGTGCAAATGGATGTATCAAAACGTGAAGAGGTAGAAAAACTAGCACAAACCGCATTACAGGAATTTGGTCGTATTGATGTGCTAATCAACAACGCAGGTATTATGCCGGGAGCGGTAATGAGTGCGTTAAAAGTGGATGAATGGGATCGAATGATTGATGTCAATATTAAAGGCGTACTCTATGGTATTGCCGCTGTGTTACCGACAATGTTAAGCCAGAATGCGGGGCATATTATCAATTTATCCTCAGTCGCGGGCTTGAAAGTATCATCAGGTGGCGGCACAGTATATAGTGCAACAAAATTTGCGGTGAAAGCCATTAGCGAAGGTTTGCGTGCTGAAATGGCAGGGCATAATATTCGCGTTACCACCCTTTACCCCGGTGCGATTGAAAGTGAGCTAAAATTCAGCAGTAGCGACCCTGAGTCTCGTGAGCGTGTACAAAAATTTTATGCTGCTCACGAAATTCCTGCTAGTTCTATTGCTCGAGCCATTGCTTATGCAGTGGAACAGCCAGATAATGTGGCGGTGAATGAAATTACTGTTCGCCCCACTGTACAGGAGTTCTAAATTAAGGAATAAAAGATGACAATGCAACAAATCGCGATGCGAGAAGCGGGAGCACCCGACGTTTTATTTATTCAACAAGCTACCATTCCAACACCACGAGCGGGTGAATTGTTAGTGAAAGTGGCTTACGCTGGGATAAATCGCCCTGATATTATGCAGCGTCAAGGATTGTACCCAATGCCGAAAGGGGTAACCCCCATTATGGGGTTAGAGCTTTCAGGTACTGTCGTTGCTATTGGCGAAGGCGTAAGTGGATTTCAGCTAGGTGATAAGATTTGTGCTTTAACTGATGGAGGCGCTTATGCCGAATATTGTCTCGTACCAGCCAGTCAAGCCTTGCCTATTCCGAAAAATTATTCTTTAGTAGAGGCGGCTGCTTTGCCTGAAACATTGTTTACTGTATGGGTAAATTTATTTATGCAACAACAGGTTAAAGCTGGAGAACACTTATTGGTTCACGGTGGGACAAGTGGTATTGGGCTAACTGCCTTAGCGATTGCAAAAAGTCTTGGTATCAAAACCTACGCAACCGTAGGTAATACAGAAAAATGTACTATTGTTGAACAATATGGGGCGGTTGCGATTAATTATAAAACGCAAGATTTTGCAGAAGTCATCAAGCAGGCAGGCGGTGTTGATGCCATTTTAGATGTGGTTGGGGCCAGTTATTTCCAACGCAATTTAGATTGCTTAAAACAAAATGGCAGATTATTTTTGATCGGCTTTATGGGCGGAGCAGTGGCATCAAACGTGGATTTATTGCAAATCGCGTTAAAGCGTGTCCATATTACAGGTTCAACAATGCGTAGTCGCACCAAGGAAGAAAAAGCTGAAATCGCACAATCGTTACAAGAGAATGTGTGGCATCAATTAGAAAACGAGCAAATTGGCAAACCCATTATTCATCAAGTGTTTGATTTTAAAGAGGTTAAACAGGCACACCAAGAAATGGATAAAGGAACGCATATTGGTAAGATAATGCTTGCATTTGATAAAACGCAAACTATTTAATTGTAAAATAAAGTGCGGTGAAAATGATTTAGTTTTTTTGTGTAAAAAGCACCGCACTTCTTTTTTTCTGACTTTTAATATTAATTCATTAGTGTTAACCCTTATTCATTAAAAAGCCTTATTATTTCCTTATGATTAATACGATATTCATTTGATCTCCTTAACAATCTTGTTTATCCTAGCTCCATTCCCCATAACTGAGAGAATAAAATGGCATTGGATTTAGCAGAAATCAGACAACAGATCACTCAAATTGACCGCAGTTTATTAAAACTGCTTTCGGAACGTCATCGTTTAGCTTATGATGTTGTGCGTAGTAAGGAAATCACACAAAAAGCGTTGCGTGATGTAGAACGTGAACAGCAATTATTACAAGAGCTGATTCAGTTTGCAGAAACACAAAATTATCAGCTTGATCCGCAATATATTACGCAAATTTTCCAAAAAATTATTGAAGATTCTGTACTCACTCAACAAGCTTATCTACAAAAGAAACTCAATGAACAGCGTGAGCAAAATAGTCATATTGCATTCTTAGGTAAACGCGGTTCTTATTCTCACCTTGCGGCGCGTAGTTACGCAACACGCTATCAAAAACCATTTATTGAACTAAGTTGTAGTTCTTTTGAGCAAGTCTTTGAAAAAGTGCAGAATGGCGAGGCGGATTACGGTATTTTACCGCTAGAGAACACCACATCAGGCTCAATTAATGAAGTTTACGATTTATTGCAACATACGGATCTTTCTTTAATTGGAGAATTAGCGTATCCGATAAAACATTGTGTATTAGCCACAGAGCAGGGGGAATTAAGTCAAATTGACACGTTATACAGCCACCCGCAAGTCATTCAACAATGTAGTCAATTTATTCGTCGCCTTGACCGTGTGCATATTGAATATTGCGAAAGTAGCTCTCACGCAATGCAGCTTGTAGCGAGCCTGAACAAGCCAAATATTGCTGCGTTAGGTAATGAAGATGGCGGTCATCTGTACGGCTTGCGTGTACTGAAAAATAACATTGCCAACCAAGAAAATAACATTACAAGGTTTATTGTATTAGCGAAAGCACCTGTTGCGGTATCGCCTCAAATTCAGGCAAAAACCTTATTGCTGATGACAACCAATAAACGACAAGCGGGGTCATTGGTGGACGCGTTATTGGTATTTAAAAAGCACAATATTAATATGACGAAATTAGAATCTCGTCCGATTTATGGTCAGCCTTGGGATGAAATGTTTTATTTGGAAATTGATGCGAATATCCATAATCCTGCCGTACAACAAGCGCTAGAGGAGTTAAGAGAATATAGTAATTATCTTAAAATACTCGGTTGCTACCCAAGTGAGATTGTAAAGCCAGTGGAAGTCAATTAAACGGGTAAGATGTGCAAATTTAAGTGCGGTGGAAAAATCGAAAAATTTCCACCGCACTTCTTTTTAGTAAGAAATTAAATATTCCAGCCGCCTAAATAGAAGGCTAATAATGCCACGGCGATTAATACCGTACCGATATTCAGTTTTTTCACTTCACCGCTGATAATTCGTCCGATCACCAGTGTGGCAAAACCTAGCATAATGCCTGTTACGATATTTGCAGTCAGTACAATAAATACCGCACAAACTAAGCCGCTCATCGCGCCAATAAAATCAGAAAAATCTAATTTGTTTACGTTGCTTAACATAAGTAAGCCGACATACATTAACGCTGGTGCCGTGGCGTAGCTAGGTACAAGGCTGGCAAGGGGTTGGAAAAAGAGCATTAAAAGGAATAAGAGACCGACAACAATCGCGCTGATCCCTGTTTTACCACCCGCTGCGGTACCAGCGGCGGATTCAATATATACCGCTGCTGGCGCTGTTCCAAATAAGCCTGAAAATAAGCTACTCACTGAATCCGAAGTGAGGGCTTTGCCGCCATTGATGATTTGCCCGTCTTTATCTAACAAGTTTGCTTGCCCTGCTACGGCACGGATTGTGCCAGTGGCATCAAAAACGGCAGTCATTACTAAGGCAAAAACAACGGGCAAGATCGCAGGTTGTAATGCGCCCATTAAATCCAGCTCAAGGAATAAGGATTGTTCACCAAAAGTGGGGATTTTGAATAATTCACCACTAAATTTTACATTTGGATCAATCACTAAACCGATAAGCGTGATGGCAATAATTACCCACAAAATGCCGCCTTTGATTTGCATTTTTTCTAAGCCGATGATTGCCGCTAACCCCGCAAGGGAAATTAGCACAGGGAACGTGGTGAAATCACCGAGTTTTACCGGCAAACCAGCTTGGTTGCCAACTACAATCCCCACGCCATTAGCTGCGATTAATAATAAAAATAAACCAATCCCAATCCCCGCACCTTGCGCAATGCTTGCAGGCAAGTTGCGTAAAATCCACGCACGAATGCCTGTTGCAGAGATTAAGGTAAAAACAAGCCCCATAAAAAATACTGCACCCAGTGCAACAGGAACGCTCACGCCTTGCCCTAGTACAAGGCTGAATGCCGTAAAGGCGGTTAATGAAATGGCGCAACCAATTGCCATTGGGGCGTTTGCCCATAAGCCAATCAGAATTGAGCCTAAGCCTGATACCAAGCAAGTAGCGATAAATACGCTTTCTGGCGGGAAGCCGGCGGCACTCAACATATTTGGTACTACAATCACGGAATACACCATTGCTAAGAAGGTGGTGAGACCCGCAATAATTTCTTGGCGTACCGTTGAGCCACGTTTGGTGATCTCAAAAAGTTTTTCTGCGAACATAAATTTCCTTTCGTTAATGAAGTTAAAATAAAAAGCCTTGTTGAAATAAAAATGGCGCTATTTTACAGAAAAGAAAAGAATAGTAAACGTTTGCTTGATAGAAAGTGCGGTGATTTTTGCGGAAGTTTTTGGGCTTGTTTTACAAATGGTTTATAATGCCGTCAAATAATACAAATAACCTAAGTGAGGAAAAAATGGCGATTTTAGTGACTGGCGGTGCGGGCTATATTGGCTCTCATACTGTTGTAGAATTATTAAATGTGGGAAAAGACGTGGTGGTACTGGATAATTTATCCAATTCTTCGGCGAAATCCTTGCAGCGTGTTGAGGAAATCACGGGCAAAGCGGTGAAATTCTATCAAGGCGATGTGTTAGATCGGGCAATGTTGCAGCAAATCTTTGCGGAGAATCACATTGACGCCGTGATTCATTTTGCTGGTTTGAAAGCAGTGGGCGAAAGCGTTCGTAAACCGATTGAATATTATATGAATAATGTCACTGGCTCGTTAGTCTTAGTCGATGAAATGCGTAAGGCAGGTGTGTGGAATTTGGTCTTTAGCTCATCGGCAACCGTCTATGGCGATCCTGAAATTGTGCCAATCACCGAACAATGCAAAGTAGGCGGCACAACCAATCCTTACGGCACATCCAAATTAATGGTGGAACAAATTTTAACGGATGTTGCTAAAGCAGAAGACAAATTTAGTTTTACTATTTTGCGTTATTTCAACCCAGTAGGGGCGCACCACAGCGGGCTAATTGGTGAAGATCCAACAGGTATTCCAAATAATTTATTGCCTTATATTAGCCAAGTGGCAATTGGTAAATTACCGCAACTTTCTGTATTTGGTAGCGATTACGACACGCACGATGGCACAGGGGTACGCGATTATATTCACGTTGTGGATCTTGCCATTGGGCATTTGAAAGCCTTAGATCGTCACCAAAACGATGCAGGATTACACATCTATAACCTTGGCACAGGCACAGGTTATTCTGTGTTAGATATGGTGAATGCCTTTGAACAAGCCAATAATATTCACATTCCTTATCAGTTAGTGGCGCGCCGTCCGGGGGATATTGCGACTTGTTATTCCGATCCATCGCTTGCCGCAAAAGAATTAGGCTGGAAAGCAGAACGTGGCTTAACGGAAATGATGCAGGATACGTGGAATTGGCAGAAAAAGAACCCTCAAGGGTACCGTGATTAATCCTTAATATCATTGTGCTGTAAGGAAACTTACAGCACAATTTGTTTGAAAAATACCCCGCACTCGATGGCTATGACTACACAAACTCACTTATTTTCACAAATTTTCAGCCGTAATATGCTGATCTGTCTATTTACCGGATTTAGCTCAGGCTTGCCCCTTTATGTTCTTGTGTCTTTATTACCTATTTGGTTGCGTGCAGAAAATGTGGATCTTAAAACCTTAGGCTATTTCACCCTGATGATGCTTCCGTTCTCGTGGAAATTTGTTTGGGCGCCGTTGCTCGATCGTTTTGTGCCGCCTTTCTTAGGACGCCGTCGTGGCTGGATGTTTATTTCACAAATTTTATTATTAATCAGTCTTGCATTATTTGGCTTTTTAGATCCAAGCAAGCAGGCTGGGTTGAGTTTGATTGCAGCCTTGGGCGTGCTTTGTGCGTTTTTTTCTGCTACGCAAGACATTGTGCTAGATGCGTATCGACGAGAAATTTTAACTGATAAGGAATTAGGTTTAGGTAATTCTATCCACGTTAATGCTTACCGTATAGCTGGGCTTGTTCCCGGTTCGCTTTCACTAATTTTGGCTGATCATTTTCCGTGGCAAACGGTATTTATTATCACCGCGATGTTTATGTTGCCGGGGATTTTAATGTGTCTATTTTTAAGTACAGAACCTAAAATCACACTCAAAAAGCACCGCACTTTAAAAGAAAGTGTGATTGACCCTTTTAGTGAATTTTTTCAACGCAAAGGCGTCTGGTCTGCCTTAGGGATCTTAGCGTTTATTTTTCTGTATAAATTGGGCGACAGTATGGCAACGGCGTTAATTTCACCTTTTTATTTAGATATGGGATTTAGCAAAACGCAGATTGGCTTGGTCGTGAAAAACGCTTCTTTATGGCCAATGGTCATCGCGAGCATTTTAGGTGGGATTTTAATGCTGAAAGTTGGTATTAACCGTGCCTTATGGTTATTTGGTTTAGTGCAAATTATCACCATTCTTGGCTTTGCGTGGCTAGCTAAACAAGGGCCTTTTGAGCTTGTAGATAGCCGTGCCTTGTGGTCGCTTTCCCTTGTTGTGGCGGCGGAATATATCGGCATCGGCTTAGGTACCGCTGCCTTTGTTGCCTTTATGGCAAGGGAAACCAACCCACTTTACACCGCCACCCAGCTTGCCTTATTCACCAGCCTTGCCGCATTACCAAGGGCTACGCTCAATACCCAAGCAGGGGCATTGATCGATTGGCTAGGCTACTATGATTATTTCTGGCTTTGTTTCTGGCTGGCAATCCCCGGTATGTTATGCTTAGTCAAAGTTGCCCCTTGGAATGAGGGGAGCTAGCGCGTTTATTGAGAGAGAAATGTAGGAGAAAGTAATGCAATTTTTGAAGAAGCTCAGTTTTTTATTAGCAAAATTCACCGCACTTTTTATTATTGTGCTATCACTGATTACCTTTTATCAACCGAGTTTATTTACTTGGGTTAAAGGCGATACACAAGTTTTCATCATCAGTATTATTATGCTTTCAATGGGAATGACCTTGGGTAAGCAAGATTATCAGGTGCTTGCGCAACGCCCTTTGGATATTTTAATTGGCACCTTTGTGCAATATACCGTTATGCCTTTTGTCGCCATTGCCATTGCAAAAAGTTTTGACCTTTCGCCTGCCTTGACGCTTGGTTTAGTGCTTGTGGGATCTTGCCCTGGTGGCGTGGCATCTAACATTATGACTTTTTTATGTAAAGGCGATGTAGCATTTTCAGTGGGAATGACCACGGTCTCAACCTTGCTTGCCCCAGTAATGACCCCCTTGTTACTTAACTACCTTGTTGGGCAAAGCGTAGAAATGAATGCTTGGGCAATGTTCAAATTTATGCTTTTGGTTACGGTATTACCTGTGGCAGTGGGGTCAATTTTAAATATTACTTTACATCGTAAACAATGGTTCCAAGATATTAAAGCCTTAATGCCCGGCGTTGCGGTGATAAATTTTGCCTTTATTGTGGGAGGCGTTGTGGCCGTTTATGGCAATTATTTTTTACAGTCAGGTTTAATGATCTTACTTTGTATTGTGCTACATAATGTGATTGGCTATGCGCTAGGTTATTCCGCAGGGAAATTATTTGGTATGAGCTTAGCCAAAAAGAAAACCATTTCCTTGGAAGTTGGCGTGCAAAATGCAGGTTTAGCCACGGGCTTAAGTATGAAATTCTTCCCAACCATTCCAGAATCTGCGGTGGTTTGTGCCGTTGCTTGCGTGTGGCATTCTGTGGCAGGAACCGTCTATGCTAATTTTTTATTATGGCTAGATAAATACCGTAAATCGCCACAACATTTAGAACAAATTAAACAAATCAACATTGATGAAGTGAACTAAAGTGAAAGTGCGGTCATTTTTTGCTTAATTTTTCATTAAATAGTACAAATTTAATGTTCATCATTTGTTGAGTATTGAGTTTTAACGTTATTAACGGTATGGTAAGGCAAATTTTTCTAAAAATGAGGTTACTATGAAAATTATTCTTTTAGGTGCGCCCGGTGCTGGTAAGGGGACGCAAGCACAATTCATTATGAACAAATTTGGTATTCCGCAAATTTCAACCGGTGATATGTTGCGTTCGGCGATTAAAGCGGGGACGGAATTAGGTAAACAAGCGAAAACCTTAATGGATGCAGGGCAACTTGTGCCAGATGATTTAATTATTTCTTTAGTCAAAGAGCGTGTTGCGCAAGATGATTGTGCAAAAGGCTTTTTATTAGATGGCTTCCCACGCACGATTCCTCAAGCTGATGCCTTAAAAAGTGCGGGTATTAGCATTGATTATGTGCTGGAATTTGATGTGCCAGATGAAGTCATCGTAGAACGTATGAGCGGTCGCCGAGTTCACCAAGCGTCAGGGCGTACTTACCACATTGTGTATAACCCACCAAAAGTGGAAGGAAAAGACGATGTGACAGGAGAAGCGTTAATTATTCGTGCTGATGATAAGCCTGAAACGGTATTAGATCGCTTGAAAGTGTATCACAATACCACCAAGCCACTGGTGGATTACTACCAAGCAGAAGCTAAAGCGGGGAATACGAAATATTTCCGCTTAGACGGTACCCAAAAAGTGGAAGAAGTGAGCGCAGAATTAGATAAAATTTTGGCTTAATTTCCACCGCACTTTATTAATCCCCTTGATTTTAAGGGGATTTTTTTATTCTTTCTTCCGCCAATAAGTGGCAAATCTCGGCAACCCTTTTTGCGTTAAACCACGATATTTATAGGTAATGATTGACCCAATTGGTGGAGGATTTTCTCTATCTGTCAATTTAAAACCTGACCCGATACGGAATTCGCCACGCTGATTTTTACAGGTGATGGCACCGAGCTTATCGACAAATTGCCCCTTGCCTTTGTGATGTGCAATCACTTCACATTCTTCATCAAGTGCGGTCTTTAATTTCAATATTTGGTTGCTACGTTTCTTTTCATAAGGGGCATTAGGATTACGCAACACTAAACCTTCCCCTTGATTTTGTTCTACTTGGTGCAGAAAATCTTGTACTTGAGAATAATCCTTAATGGGAATTTGTTTAATAATTTCAATATGTTGGCTAGGGTGCTGTGCCAGATAATTTTCTAACACTGCTAAGCGTTCAAATAGATTGCCCTTGGCATTGGGGACATCAAATACATAGAGCTTTAATTTTTCCCAGCCCTTATCTTTTTGTGAACGCACAATGGAGGAAATTTGCTCAAATTCATTACGCTGACTAAACAGTTCTCCATCAATGGCAAAAGGAGGAAAATCTTTAATAAAATAAGCAGGCGGTGTGAGGATTTTATTCTGCCTTGTAAAAAGCTGCTTACCATCCCAATACCCCCTGATGCCGTCTAATTTTTCGCTCATCACCCAACCTTGCACGTTTTGATTATGATAAGTGCCAAGCAACATTAAATCAGGTGGATTGGCATAAGCAAAAAGTGAATAGAGTGTGAATAAGGTGAACAAACTACGCATAATATAAGACATCATTTTTCTCCCATATAAAAACTTGTTCGGATATTAAGCGACTTTTCTGCCATCGTGGAAAATTAACCACGGTTTTGCGATCCCGATCGTAAGAATTTTTTCGTTTTATAAGTGCGGTGGTTTTTTTCGCATTTTTTAGGATATGTGTGAATTTTTTGTTAAAATCGTTGCTTCCTATCTAACTATAACTAAAAGAGAGTGATTATGAGCAAACTATTTCCTAATGCACAACTTCGAGATAATGCCCCTTATCGTTTTGATATTGTGGGAAGTTTTTTACGTCCTGAAAGCTTAAAACAAGCACGCCAACAATGTAGCTGTGGTGATATTTCTTGTGCAGATCTGAGCGAAGTGGAAGACAAAGAAATTGCCAATTTGGTGGCAAAACAAAAAGCAGTAGGCTTGCCTGCGGTAACTGATGGCGAATTTCGCCGTACTTTTTGGCATTTGGATTTTTTAAGTGCTTTAGAAGGCGTGGAAGAAGTTGAAGCAGAAAAATTTTCTGTTCAATTTAAACACCATAATGTTCGTCCTAAGACGTTGAAAATTGTCGATAAAATTGGTTTTTCCGATCATCATCCATTCCTTGAACATTACCGTTCTTTACAGCAAATTGCAGGGGATTATCCTGTGAAATTCACCATTCCATCACCTTCAATGCTACATTTAATTTGTACGGTGCGTGAAACGGCGTATCAACCCATTGAGCGTTATAAAAACAATAATCAACAGCTACTTGATGATATTGCTGAGGCTTATATTCGTGCAATGCAAAAATTCTATGCGTTGGGCTGTCGCAACTTGCAATTAGATGACACAAGCTGGGGCGAACTATGTTCTGAAGAAAAACGCCAAGCTTATCAAGCGCGTGGCTTTGATCTCGAACAGCTGGCGAAAGATTATGTGTATATGGTCAATCGTATTATTGCTGTTAAACCTGAAGATATGACAATAACGATGCACATTTGTCGTGGCAATTTCCGTTCAACGTGGTTCTCATCAGGGGGCTATGAGCCTGTAGCTGAAATCTTATTTGGCAATTGCAATGTAGATGGTTTCTTCCTTGAGTACGATAGTGATCGCTCGGGTGATTTCAAACCATTGCGCTTTATTAAAGATCAGCAAGTGGTACTTGGCTTAATTACGTCAAAAGATGGTAACCTTGAAGATAAGAATGAAATCATTAAACGCATTCAAGAAGCCGCACAATATGTGGATATCAACCAACTCTGTTTAAGCCCACAATGTGGGTTTGCTTCAACGGAGGAAGGCAATATTCTGACGGAAGAGCAACAATGGAATAAACTGGATTTTATCCGTGAAATTGTTGAGGAAGTTTGGGGCAAGGCTTAATTTTCTACCATTTATTCCTAATTCCAGAATAATACCGCTTTTTAATAGAGCGGTATTCTTTTTGCGAATTTTTCTTTGTGATGTAGATCACGATTTTTTCTTTTCAATAAAATTCTATTTTCCTTTGAAGTTAATTTTATTTTATAATCAAAATTATGAAATGATACTTCAAAATAGCAAATAGGAGAGAGCTATGCGTTTAATTCCTTTACAAACTTCCGAACAAGTCAGCAAATGGGCAGCTCGTCATATTGTTGATCGCATTAATGAATTTAATCCAACAGAAGCGCGGCCTTTTGTGCTTGGACTGCCAACAGGTGGCACCCCTTTAGCAACTTATAAAGAATTAATTAAACTGTATCAGGCTGGGGAAGTGAGCTTCAAAAATGTGGTTACCTTTAATATGGATGAATATGTAGGATTGCCTAAAGATCATCCTGAAAGTTACCGCTCTTTTATGTATAAAAACTTCTTCGATCACGTTGATATTCAAGAAAAAAATATTAATTTACTAGATGGCAATGCCCCTGATCTGGATGAAGAATGTCGCCGTTACGAAGAAAAAATGAAATCTTATGGCAAAGTGAATTTATTTATGGGCGGAGTAGGCGTGGATGGACATATTGCGTTTAATGAACCTGCCTCATCTTTAGCGTCTCGTACTCGAATTAAAACATTGACAGAAGATACCTTAATTGCAAACTCTCGTTTTTTTGATAATGATGTTAATAAAGTACCGAAATACGCCCTAACGATTGGGGTTGCAACCTTATTAGATGCGGCAGAAGTGATGCTTTTAGTTACGGGACATAACAAAGCCCTTGCGTTGCAAGCTGGCGTGGAGGGGAGCGTGAATCATTTTTGGACGATTAGTGCGTTACAACTACACCGCCACGCAATTTTTGTTTGTGATGAACCTGCTACACAAGAGCTAAAAGTAAAAACTGTCAAATATTTTACTGAGTTAGAAGCTAAAGCAATTCATAGTGTCTTATAGAGAAGGTAAAAAATGAGTTATGCATTAGTAAACGGGGTCGTTTATACCTCGCAAAGCGTGCAGTATGGACAAGCAGTGATAGTCGATGGGGAGAGAATTGTGGCGATTATGCCACAAGAAAATCTGCCTGAAGGATTGCAACAAATTGATTTAAAAGGGAATAATCTAACAGCAGGGTTTATTGATCTGCAATTAAATGGCTGCGGTGGCGTTATGTTTAATGGCGATACTTCAGTGAAAACCCTTGAAATTATGCAACAAACTAATTTGCGTTCAGGCACGACAAGTTATTTGCCCACGTTTATCACGGCAGATGATGAAGGTATTAAGCGAGCAATTTCAGTGATGGGCGAGTACCTTAAAAAGCATAAAAACCAAGCACTTGGCTTGCATTTGGAAGGCCCTTATTTAAGCGTAGAAAAGAAAGGCGTGCATCAGGCGGAATATATTCGTGCCATTAGTCCTGAAATGAAAGATTTTCTATGCCAAAATTCCTCGGTGATTAGCAAGATTACACTGGCGCCTGAAAACCCAACAGCGAAATACATTGGTGATTTTGTACAAAGTGGCATTGTGGTTTCCATTGGGCATTCCAACGCCACTTATGATGTGGCAAAACAGGCGATTGCCAATGGTGCAACTTTCGCCACACACTTGCATAATGCAATGTCACCGATTAGTTCAGGGCGTGAAATGGGGGTTGTCGGTGCAGTGTTAGATAGCGATATTTACACAGGTATTATCGTGGATGGTTTGCACGTTGAATTCGGCAATATCAAAATTGATAAAAAAGTCAAAGGCGATAAATTGTGTATCGTGACAGACGCCACTGCTGCCGCTGGTGCGAATATCACATCTTTCGATTTTGTGGGGAAAACCGTGTATGTGCGCAATGGTAAATGCTATGACGAAAATGGTACGCTCGGCGGCTCTGCGATCACAATGATTGAATCGGTAGAAAATGCGGTAAAACAAGTGGGGATTCCACTTGATGAAACCCTAAGAATGTGCAATTACTACCCGGCAAAAGCCATTGGTGTGGATGCTTATCTAGGAGATATTGCCGAAGGGAAAATTGCTAACCTGACGTTATTCAATAATGATTTTAAAGTGCTAGGCAGTGCAGTCAATGGGCAATGGCAATGGTATGAAAACTAAGAGAAAAAACACCGCACTTTATTGATAAGAAAAAGGTAGCACAGGCTACCTTTTTATTTAGCCTGTTTTCTCAGCTAGGCATTTTGTTCAATTCATTTTAAAATACCCCTATTATCGGTTTTATGATGTAGGAAAAGAGAATGTGGGATCATCATCAAATTGCAAATGTTGATTTTGTTAAACAAATGAATAGTGCGGTGGTTTATAAATTAATTGATCAACAAGGACCAATTTCTCGTATTCAAATTTCAGAATTAAGCCAGCTTGCACCAGCCAGTGTGACAAAAATTACGCGAAATTTACTCGCGCGCGGTTTGATTAAAGAAGTTGAGCAACAAGAATCAACAGGGGGACGCCGAGCAACGTCGATTATTGCGGAATATAAGGCATTTCGAGCCATTCTAATTCGGTTGGGACAAGAGTATATTACCTTTGCAATAATGGATCTTTCTACAAAATTATTAAAGAAAACCGTGATTGATTTGCCAGAGATGAATAGTGCCGCTGAAATCGAAGCATTTTTATGTACTCACTTGAAGCAATTCATTGAAGCCAATCAGCATCGCCGTAGTGAATTTATTGCAATTGGTGTTACTGTATCAGGCTTTGTTGATAGCAAAACAAACGCGATTGAACATTTATCTTATCTTAAGTTAGATGAACCTTGGTTATTAGCGCAAAAAATAACACAGGAATTTCAATTGATGACCTTTATTGGGCATGATGTGCGTAGCCTTGCTTTAGCAGAACATTATTTCGGTGTAACAAAAGATTGCTATGATTCTTTATTACTACGTATTCATCGTGGTGTTGGTGCTGGCATTGTGATTAATCACGAAGTATTCCTTGGTTATAAAAATAATGTGGGGGAAATTGGGCATATTCAGGTTGATCCTTTAGGTAAACGCTGTTTGTGTGGCAATGTAGGTTGTTTGGAAACCGTGGTCAGTAATGCGGCAATTGAAGAAAAAATGCAACGTTTACTTGAAGATGGTTATCAAAGCAAATGGATTTCTTTAGAAAGTCATGATATTGAAGCGATTTGTAAGGCGGTGAATAAACAAGATACCGTCGCAGTAGAGTTGATCGAACACGTAGGTATCCAAATTGGACGTGTACTTGCAATGAGCGTAAATATGTTTAACCCTGAAAAAATCGTGATTTCAGGAGAAATTACGCAAGCTAAGGATGTACTGTTTTCCGCTATTCGCCGCACCTTGGATAATTTGGCATTGCCTGCTTTTGTGAAAAATACACCACTGGTGGCTTCTGAACTACAAAATGAAGATGTTATCGGCGCATTTGCGTTGATTAAACAAGCCTTATTCGATGGTAGATTGCTCCAACATCTATTAGCAGAGTAAAGTGCGGTTGCTTTTACGCCGATTTGTATAATCTCTATGCGAATGAGAAAGAATTTAGAAAAAAGCGTAAAAAAAGAGTTGACGAAGGGGAGTCAGATCAGCATAATTAGCCCCGCAAAGCCGATGAGGTGAATGCAAAATGTTTGGCTATGTAGCTCAGTTGGTTAGAGCACAACACTCATAATGTTGGGGTCACAGGTTCGAATCCCGTCATAGCCACCATATTTGCGGGACTGGCGAAATTGGTAGACGCACCAGATTTAGGTTCTGGCGCCGCGAGGTGTGTGGGTTCAAGTCCCTCGTCCCGCACCATTCATTAGCTTGCAGTTCTTTAGTAGGTGGGGTATCGCCAAGCGGTAAGGCACCGGGTTTTGATCTCGGCATTCCTAGGTTCGAATCCTAGTACCCCAGCCATACTATCCGATTTCTTATCAAAAATTCTAATTATAGAATTCCTAATGGGGTATCGCCAAGCGGTAAGGCACCGGGTTTTGATCTCGGCATCCCTAGGTTCGAATCCTAGTACCCCAGCCATCATTATTCATTTTCTATTCCATTTTTAGTTTTTAATAGAAACAGATTTACCTATACTTTTCTGATGTAAGCTTAAGAATTAAATATCTTACTATTAAATTGTATTGGAGTTTTATTCTGTTTTTTATCATTTTTATAGTGTTAAATATCTGAGATTTATTCTATTTGTCTTTTTTAATCTTTTCCTCAGTTTTTTATACTAAAAATGAGGCTTTTACTTTCGTCCTTGCTGTGTTATTGTGTGCATCCATCATTGTTGTGGATGATGTAATAAAAAGGAATATAACAAATGACAACGACTTCAAATTTCAATGCTTCTACGTGGCGTTCTAAATTTTCGGCTTTAGGTCCCGGTATTTTAATGGCTTCCGCTGCGGTTGGGGGATCGCATCTTATTGCGTCAACGCAAGCTGGGGCGATTTATGGCTGGCAATTAGCGATTATTATTCTTCTTGCAAATTTATTTAAATACCCTTTTTTCCGTTTTGGTACTCAGTACACTTTAAGTACAGGGAAAACCTTGCTAGAGGGTTATAAAGAAAAAGGATATTTTTATTTATTAATTTTTTTCTTGCTTAATGTTTTTGCGACAGCGATTAATACAGCTGGAGTAGGCATTGTAACTGCAGCGATTTTAAGTTTTATTTTACCTAAAGAATGGGGATTAAGTATTTCTCAGGTGAGTACGGTTATTATTGTCCTAACTTGGTGTATTTTATTGCTTGGTAAATACCGCTTTTTAGATCGTTTATCGAAATGGATTATGATTGCATTGACTACGGCAACTGTAACAGCAGTAATTATTGCCGTTTTCAAGGAAAAAGTCATTGCGCCAGACTTTATTGAGCCATCCCCTTGGAATATGCTTTCGCTTGGTTTTATTGTTGCCTTAATGGGCTGGATGCCAGCACCTATTGAAATTTCTGCAATTAACTCAATGTGGGTTGTGGCCAAAAGACGTTTTACCCATATAAATTATAAAGATGGACTGTTTGATTTTAATGTAGGCTTTATTGGTACCGCTATTCTAGCAATGGTATTTTTAGCATTAGGGGCGCTCATTCAGTATGGTTCTGGAGAAGCCGTGGAACAAGCTGGTGTGAAATATATTGCGCAATTAATTAAAATGTATGCTTATGCTATTGGAGATTGGTCTCGCTTATTAATTGCCTTTGTTGCATTAATGTGTATGTTTGGAACAACAATCACGGTGATCGATGGTTATTCCCGAGCGAATGCTGAGGCTCTACGTTTATTATTAAATCATAAAGAGCAGTCACCAAAACAATTGGCTTTATGGATGACCTTTGCCGCATTAGCAGGCATAATTATCATTAGTTTCTTTATGAGTGATGTTGCAACAATGTTGCGCTTTGCTATGATTTGCTCTTTTGTTTCAACGCCTATTTTTGCCTATCTTAATCTTTCTCTCGTCTTAAAAGGTGAACATAAGGTTGAAGGGGGGTTATTATGGTTGTCATTTATTGGGCTTATTTATTTATCTTTGTTTACTGTGTTATTTATTTCATATCAAGTCGGTTGGATTGGTTAGCCTAAAATTTAGAAAAAAATCACCGCACTTTTATATAATCTAAATTTTACTGATTCAGGAGAGCTATAGTCTCGATTTCTAGATCGAACGCTCTCCTTTTTATTTTTAGCATCTTAGCCAGTCAAGCTAAGAATGATAGGTACTAAAGGAGAACTTATATTAAAATATTTTTTGTATTTCCAATGTGATGCTATGTTTGTGATAAGGAATATTTAAGCTATTGCTGTTCACCCGTTGATAGTTATAGCTTAATGTTGGCACTATTCCCATGAATTGAATACGGGGTGACCAGATGGATGTTGAGAATTGTGTTTCTCGATCTTGCCGTTTGGCATTACCACTTAACCCCCAATAAAATGGCGCTTTGTAGTATTTTTGTTCACGAGCAAGGCGTAAACGGACACCAATATTTTTGTTTTGATAGCCTATATTGAGATTCGCCCGATATTTTATATACCGATCTTGTGGATAAGCGGTAGCATATTTTTTACCTATATCAACGGAAATGCCGGCATACCATCTTGAGTTAATGTTCCAAGAATTGCTCAACGCTAAATTTTGCGTGTAGTTTGTGAGATGTTTATATTGTTTCTGCCGATACCTTTCAGTGGCATAATTAAATGCAATTTTACTGCGAAAATAGTTGGTCCATTGATATTGCCAACTGGTTGTTATACCAAAATGATTTGTATAGGGCTTTCCTGAAAAAATGCGTAATCCTGAATAAGGTTCTAGTGTAAATTGATGATGATAATTTGCATAGCCGAATGGTATTGTTATTCGCCCATAAAAATCATTATATTGGTGGTAAGTGCGGTATATTTTTCCGATAAAATCGCTTTGCCATTGTGTATAAAAACCATTTGGCATAAAAAAAGTTTTTCGATTTCCAAATTGATAGCCTAATCCTTTATCCGCAAGTTTTTTTTCAAATGAAAAGGCACCGATTTTTTGTTTATCTGGCGCATTATTAATATTTTTATCATTGAGAAATTCAATTGCAATATAGTGTTTCCAGGCTTTGCGCGATTGGAGGTATTGATCGATTTTTTCTAGTTGAGTAATAAATTGCGGGGAGGATGTCGTTGTTAAATGCTGTTGAACAAGTTCAGTAGCTTGCCAAATTTGTTGATTTAGTAGAAGACTATCAATATGGTGAAAAATGGCTTTTTCCGAATTAGGGTAAAGTGTTTCTACTTTTGTAAACTCTGTTATAGCTAGGGGATATTGTTGTGCTGATTTTGCTACGAGTCCTTTTGCATAAGCGATGATAATTGGATTTGGATGAGTACTCGTTTCATAGACAGGAAGAATTTTTTTGAGTAGTGGAATATGTTCCTGCGCAATCGCAAGATTTATCACTTTTTGTAATAATTCTGGCGTATGGCGTAATTGTTCTGCCTTAATCTTAAGAGGCATTGAAGAGGTTTTTGGGGTTTCCTGCCAAGAGGAGGAAGAATTAATATGGATTGGCTCATAATTTAATTCTGGCGCTTCTTTTATATCTATGTTTTGTGGTAAAGCACAGATTTTACTCGATAGAATAAGGGGAAGAATTAAAAATGTTGTTTTTTTCATTTTACTTATTACTCAAGAAAATGCAGTATGCCTGAATGTCATACTGCATTTAATAACCTATTAGAATTTAATTTCTAGTCCTGCGAAGAAGTTACGTCCTGGGGCGGCCACGACAGAATAGTTTGGCGTGTCTAAATTCGTTTCTAAACTGCCATTCCATACTGTTTGTCGAGCGGATTCCCAAGTCACATAGCGGTAATTAAATAAATTATAGATCCCTGCTCGGAATGTCATATATTTATTAAATCGATAATGCCCAGTGAGATCGGCAATGATCCAAGATTTGGTTTTAATGTGAGAACGGCTTTCTTCTATCACACCTAAAGGTGAACTATCTTGGGCAACCAATTCTCCACTATCTTTGCCTTTGGAATAGGTTGTAACGAAGTTAAGCCCCCATTTTTCTTCTGGTGAGAGGTAAGAGATTCCATAGACCACGCGTAATGGTTGAATAGAATCAAGGGAATATGCTCTTCCTTCATATCCTTCAGGCATTTTGGCTGGTCCGCCAATTTGCTGCGTTTTACTAATTTTAGCAAAGAGATTAATTCCTTCAGGAAAGCGTTCCCATAAACTATATAGATCTAAATTGGCACTAATATCATAGCCACGTACTTTGATATCTTGCGTATTGTAATAGAATAGATCACCTCGTCCTTGCCCTGTAGGTTTTTTTAAAGAGGCAAGAGCAATCATATTTTTATAGGTCGCCCAGAAATAACTGCTTTTTAGGCGTAATGCTTTGTATTCAAATTCTGCACCAATTTCTTGATTGCGTGAGTACTCTTTGTCTAATTTTCCTTGGATTGAATGTCCATAGGCATTGAGATCAGGACCTAGCTGTTCATAAACAGAAGGGATTCTAAATCCACTACTATTACGATAAGTAAGGGCTAATGGTTCGATAATTTGATATTTTATACCCAGATCCCAAGAGAGGTTTTGGTATTTACTTTGTTTGAATTGAATAGAGCGTTGCTGTTCCTCAAGGGTAGGGTTACCTTTAAATTGATAGTGATCATAACGTAATGCACTAGAGATAAACCATTTTTGTCCTAGCGTGATAGAGTCGCTTATACCTATAAAATAATGGCGACTTTTTATTGGACTAATTGGGTGAAAATCAATATGGTGTTTACCAGCAAATTCACGAGGTCCTGAGCCGACACGTTTATAAATGATGTCACTAAAACGATCATAATCATAAAAATGATGCTTACTCAATATCGTGCCGAGAACCACGCGGGTATCGTGCCCTGTTTCTCCCCATTCCCAGAGTTTATTCAAATTGAGATCGAAGCGATAGTCTGTTTGTTTGCTATTAACAATATGATGCCAAGATTTTTGCCCTTCTTCAGTTGCCCAGCAATTCGCATCTACGGAAGGCCATTTGGCACAATTTAACCGCTTCACTTCTGATTTCATAATCAGATCACGTTTATCAAAACGAACCACCGCAGAGTTTACCCAAGCTGCTTCATCTTTTGCATCAAAACGGTACTCTAATCCAATTCTATTGTTTTGATGAGTATCAAAATAAAATTGCGAAGGGGTATATTGAATCCGTTTTGTTGAGATTTCATCATAGAAAGGGGATTCAGGGTAGAGTACACCATTAATCAGATGCTTTTCTTGACCATTATAATAATTTGGACGTTGCATTTCCCGCATTTTATATTGTTGCTTAGTTCGATTTAGTACAATGCCCAAGTAGTGTTGAGGGGTAAAATGCCAACCAAATTTACTCAGTAATGAATGACTTTCATAATCGAGTGGATTAGGAATACGACGACGTACGCCACTTACTTCTTCCATACTGACCCAACGCCCTTTTTTATTCATAATAGGATCGACAGGATCAGCGTGATTCGCAATGAAAAGCGTGCCTTTATAAAGATCTTTATGCGCTTGAATTTCATGTCCATTACGATGAGAATATTGCACAAACCCATCGAACTTCCCCGCTCGGAAAGCTAAACCACCGCTATATAATTTTCGCTTATCTTTGGAGGTATAGTCTGTTTTAAAACGACCGCCTATGGATTGATCGGGCTGTAAGAAATCATCAACATTCTTCGTTTCCATTGATACAGCACCACCTAATGCCCCACTACCAGATTCAGCAGATGATGCGCCTTTTCTTAGATCAAGTAGTCGAAGATCTTCATATTCCACATCATTTTTTGCTGAACCGGATAACATTGAAAATGTACCGCTTGCATCATGTCTTTTCAATGTTGATGAAGCACCTAATCCATCTAGATCAATAGCGACTCGATCTTGATCAACTCCACGTATAGAAAACCCTCTAGTGGTTCCTCGTCCTCCCGCTTCGGTGATTGAAATACCGGGATCGTAGCGTGTGATATCACGAATATTTTCTATTTGTTCATTTTGTATTTGAGCCTGATTTTTACGTACTTCCCCTAAGCCAGAAACATTTTGCTTCTGTTTTTCAAATTTCTCTTTAATATGAATTGTTTCTAGTGTTGTAATCTCGGACTCTTCTAACGCCTCTTGCTGATTTTCTGCTTGAACATAAAGTGCGGTACAAAAAAGACAAAAAACGAGATTCATTTTATTTATGAGAGAAATGGTATTCTTTGCTGACATCATTCTTTCCTTTTATTGTTGAATTTGTTTTCCACCAAAAACGGCACCAAAAGTTTTGTCTTCTTTAATTACCGTTCCGCCAATTTCATTAGCGTTTGTACCGTAAAAATGACCTGATACATCTGCCTCACCTGTAATAACGGCACCGGAGCCGGTAATATTGCCATCGTGTACAGCTAGATTTGCTTTTCCATTAAAGCCATTTTCAGTAATAGACAAATTCTCAAATTTTACTGCTGAAGTTCCGCCATTATTTTTTAATTCACCAGAGACTTGGCGAGTCGCAAAATTTGCCGTAAATTCTGCATCTTGATAACGTCTAGATACATTAGCCGCTTGACCTTTACCAAAGCCATACCAATGTCCGTGATACTTTACTTCACCCGTTACAGGGATTTCAGAAATAGGTGTAACATAGCCTTGAACAAACAGATTGCCTCGCTTCTCGGTTTTATTATCTGCCTGTTTTATTTCGTGATTTTCAACACCAAAACGTAAAAAATTAAAATCTCCACAGCATATATTATCTGTATTAGTAGTATCTAAATTAACCAAAATGCCGTCAATTTGAAGCTTATTAATATCACCAGAGAAATTTTGTGATTGCGGTTTATTTTCAGAAAAGGTGTTACTATCACCTTTATTGGTAAAAGGTAAAGTTTGAGCATTTAGGTGTTTACCGTCAGTTTCAACGGCTTCTTCTTCTGAATTTTGCTTAGCAGCAAAAACACCTGCAAAATGATTATCTTCTGACCATACCCGCCCAGCTAATTGTTTTGCTTTTTCACCCGCAAAAGAGCCTAATACCTTTGCATTTTCAGGTAGCGGAGGGTTATTATTTGCATCATTAGCAAAAAGCGTGGTTTGACCATTTTTTGTGGCATTACCACGGAAACCGTTTTCTGTAATCGTTGCGTTAATGTCATAAACAATTTTTTTATCATTTCTATCAACCGCATCTAATGTTCCCGTTACCGTTTTATTTGAGAAATCAACGGTGAAAACCGCTTTATTTTGTTTTAATGTTCCACCAGCTTGTTTGCCTGTTTCGTAGTATGAACCACTACCGCTACCTTTTTGTGGCGTATAGGTTGCATATTCCCAAACACCACTATAAGTTGCCTTTCCTTTCATTGGCATATCCATCGTTTTTTCACGAATGGCATAAAAAATATTGTTATAGCTTTGGCTTCTAGGAAGTACTGTTTTCGGGTCTTGTTCAATTAATTCAATAAAACCGACTTTGACATCACCATATTCTGTGATTTTGAGGTAAATATAATTGACACGATCTTCTGTGGAATAAAAAACTAAGGTTTTCCCTTTTTCTTGATCTTCTATAGGGAAGACTTGTGAGATATCTTTTACCGCTCTTTTCCATACTTTCTTACCATTTTCATCAATAACTTGAATAGATTCGGAACGAGCCTGATGATCGTGGGTTAGAGGATAATCACCTTTAAATAATAGGACATCATAGTCTTTAGGATTAAGGTTGGTACGTGCATCGGTAATTACTCGTTTTTGGCTTTTTACATCTTCAAAATCACTATTCATTACACTACCATCGCGACCCGGTCCCCAAGGGGTTGTAGCTACCCAGCCCATTTCACTCAAGTCTTCTGGGGCAGGAGATTCTAATTTTTTGCCATTATTTTCGGTAACATAATTAGGCTTAGAGGGTTGATTATCTTTGACAACATTGGGTGGGTTAGCATTCTCCACGTCAAAGCCTCCACCACCAGAAGCACAGCTTATGCAGAATAATGAGGTGAGAGTACATAGAACGGTTTTCTTTATTTCCATAAAATAACTCCTTATTGGTAATAGTTCTCATTAATATTATTATAAATAATAATTATTATCAAAAACTATTTTTCAAATAAAGAAAATTTTCTGAAATGCTTTTTCAATAATGGTTTGTTTGATGTTTCAATATAAAGGAGATGAGAGATAATTACTAAATTTCAGGAATAAGAAAGATGTGGCGTAGTAAGGTGCATAGCGAAAGAGCTATGCACCAAAAAGGGAAATGAATATTATGAGGTTGCAATCCCTTTATGCCTTAATAAAGCATCGAGTTTAGGCTCACGCCCTCTAAAGTGTTTAAATAATGCCATTGGCTCTTCCGAACCACCACGGGTAAGAATTTCATCTAAGAAAGATTGCCCTGTTTGTGGGTTAAAGATACCTTCTTCTTCAAAACGAGAAAATGCATCGGCTGATAGCACTTCGGCCCATAAATAACTGTAATAACCAGCGGCATAGCCTCCAGCAAAAATATGGCTAAAGCTATGTGGGTTTCTTGCCCACTCAACACCTTTCAGCACCGCAACTTCTTTTTTCACTTGCTGTAATATCTCTAAAATTTGATTCTCTTGGTTCGCATCAAAATAATGATGTAAACGGAAATCAAATAAGCCAAATTCAAGTTGTCGTAAAACAAACATTGCTGCTTGGAAGTTTTTCGCTTTGAGTAGCTGTTGCAATTTTTCTTTTGGTAGAGGCTCACCGGTTTCATAATGTCCTGAAATAAAGGCAAGGGCATCTTCTTCCCAGCACCAGTTTTCTAAGAATTGGCTTGGTAATTCCACGGCATCCCAAGGTACACCATTGATCCCTGCCACATCGGCTACATCAATTTGTGTTAGCATATGATGAATGCCGTGTCCAAATTCGTGGAATAATGTGGTCACTTCATCGTGGGTAAAGAGAGCAGGTTTATCACCCACAGGCGCATTAAAGTTACAAGTAAGATAAGCCACAGGATGCTGAATAGTGCCGTCTGATTTACGGCGACGACCGACGCAATCATCCATCCACGCCCCGCCACGTTTATTTTCACGAGCATAGAGATCTAAATAAAAGCTACCACGTAGTTGATCTTGGCTATCAATCAGATCAAAGAAACGTACATCATTATGCCAAGTTTCCACATCAAAACGCTCAACGGCACGAATATTAAATAAACGTTTAATCAGCTCAAATAAGCCAGTCAGTACGCGATCTTCAGGAAAATAAGGGCGAAGTGCTTCATCATTAATCGCATATAAATGTTGTTTTTGTTTTTCGCTATAAAACGCAATATCCCAAGGTTCAAGTGCGGTGATATTAAAGTGCGTTTTACAAAATGCGTTTAATTCGGCTAATTCTTGCTGTCCTTGCTCTTTTGAACGGCTTGCTAAATTCTCAAGGAAATCCAATACTTGTTGCGGGCTTTCAGCCATTTTGGTAGCAAGGGAAAGTTCGGTGTAATGCTCAAAATCAAGCAATTTTGCTAATTCCACACGCAAGGTTAAGATCTCTTGCATAATGGCAGAGTTATCCCATTTGCCTGCATTCGGGCCTTGTTCTGAAGCGCGCGTAACGAACGCGCGGTACATCTCTTCACGCAATTGGCGATTTTCACAATACGTCATCACTGGCAAATAGCTTGGAAACTCAAGGGTAAAGCGATAACCTTCTCGCCCTTTGCTTTCTGCGGATTGTTTTGCGGCTTGTAAAGCACTTTCTGGCAAACCAGCTAATTCATTTTTATCTGTGATCACTTTATCCCAGCCCATTGTGGCATCTAGCACATTATTGCTAAATTGCGAGCTTAATTCAGATAAACGCGCCACGATTTCCCCATAGCGTTTTTGTTTTTCTGCTGGAAGGGAAATGCCCGAGAGTTTGAAATCACGTAAGGCATTATCAATGGCTTTTTTCTGTGCCACGGTATAAGTTGCATATTCTGGGCTGTTTTTGAGTTGTAAGTAGGCTTGGTATAAACCTTCGTGTTGCCCTAACCAAGTGCTATATTCGGAAAGCAATGGCAAGCAGGCTTGATAGGCTTCACGCAATTCAGGGCTATTTTTTACTGCATTTAAGTGGCTGACGGGTGACCACGCTTTACTTAGGCGATCACCACTTTCAGTGAGTGGTTCAATAAAATTCTGCCACGTTAAGTGCGGTTGTTTTAAAACTTGCGCGACGGTATCTCGATTTTCTTGAATTAATTGGCTAATTGCAGGTTGAATATGTTCAGGTTTGATGTGCGAAAATTGCGGTAAGGTCGTTTCGCTTAATAGCGGATTTGGCATAACAGCTCCTTGCTTTTTTATAGTGTTTTTCATTGCATAACAAATAAGGGGCGATTTTATAATATCAAGGTTGAGAAATCTAAAAAAAATATGGATAATTGAGAATTATTTTTATTTGGAAAGAAAAATGAAAGCTATTTACATCATTTTAGGATTTATTTCGTTAGCACTCGGCATTATTGGCGCATTTTTGCCCTTACTACCGACGACACCTTTTTTATTACTCACGGTATTTTGCTTTGCGCAAGGTTCTGAACGTTTACATAATTGGATCATTCACACGGAACTTTATAAAAAGCATTTGCAGTCTTTCAGTGAACAGCGTGCATTAACGTTAAAAACCAAAATTCGGATTCTTATTTTATCCACCACAATGCTGGCAATTGGGTTTTATTTTACCCCTACCATTTTTGGTAAAATCGCCATTTTACTCGGTTTGATCATTCACTACTGGGTGTTTTTCTTTTGGATTAAAACGCTGAAAGAATAACCCGTTATTAAAGAAAGAATGATTGGTAATAAAGGGGCATTTTTGTATAATGCCCCTACTTTTACCTGAGTTTTTAAGCCAATGCCATCATTGAACATTTCAACAATTTTACCAAGTGCGGTGTTTTTTTGCGTTATTTTCGGATTAACCGGTTGCGATAAGCCACAGCAGGTTACCACGCCTCATCCTGCACAAACCACGACAACACCAACTGAGCCTGAAGTGCGTATTCCTCGCTTAGTTCGTGGCGTTTATGGTGATTTAGTGATTTCGCCAGACAAACTACAAAATGATGAACAAGCCACTTTTTTGCGTGATATTCTAGAAGGTCTGGTAATTTACGATCCGCACGGCAATGTGATTCCTGCCGTTGCTGAAAGCTGGCAAACCAAAGATAATAAAACTTGGATATTTACTTTGCGCGAAGCGGCAAAATGGTCAAATGGCTTACCTGTTACCGCCGAAGATTTTGTACAAAGCTGGCGAAAATTAGCGACTTCAAATAATCCACTGAAAAAATACTTAGCTTTTATCAATATTCAGCACGCGACCTCTGTGATACAAGGGGAAGCGGATGCTGCTCAATTAGGCGTACAAGCCCTGTCTCCACAGCAATTACAAATCACCTTAGAAAAAGCGATCCCCTATTTACCCGCAATGTTGGCACACCCTGTGCTATTACCGCAGTCTTTTGCCGAACAGCAAGGCTTTGTGAGCAATGGGGCTTATTATGTGAAAAATCAGCAAGGGGATGAAATTCATCTGGCACAAAATCCTTATTATTGGCAAGGTGAGAATGTGGCATTCTCTTTGGTTGATTATAAAAAACTCACGCCAAATCAAGAACTGACGGGGATTGATATTGTTGTTAATCCAACGCATCGCAATGTACAAGTGACGTATTTTCCGAAACTTTGCACTTATTATTATGAATTTAATTTTAATGATCCAAGGCTGGCTAAAAGTGCGGTACGAAAATCTCTTGTTTTTTTAGCTTCAGCCCGTAACTTAGTACGGGGTGAACCGCAGGCTCGTCTGGCGAGTAATCATTTTCTTCCCATTTCAATGCAAGGTGAGCCAGAGAATGCGTGGTCGCCCGTGTTAGTGGAACAGCTTTTACAGCAAAACGGGATTACCGAAAAATCGCCTCTCGTGTTGCGTTTAACTTTTGACCAAGAAGGGATTAATCACACCATTGGGCAGCGTTTAGTGCAAATGTGGTCGCAATCTGATCTCATTCATATTCAAGCCGATCCTGTGCCTTGGCAAACCTTATTGGAAAGACGTGCGAAAGGTGATTTTCAAATTATTCGCTCAGGCTGGTGTGCGGATTACAATGATCCTTCGGCATTTTTAATGAATTTTTATTCCAAAAATCCAGACAATAAATCCGCGTATCACAACGAAAAAGTGGACGCGTTACTAGAACAGAGTTTACAGCCTATTTCTACGCAAAAACGCACCGCACTTTATCAGCAAGTAACTCAATTATTACAACAAGATAATGTGGTTTTACCCGTGTTTCAGTATACCACTCCCATTTATCTTAGCCCTAATTTGCAAGGTATTGATCGGCAAAATCCAACCAATGTGATTTATAGCAAGGATTTAAAGCGGGAGTATTAACATCAGAGGAAAGTGAAATCACGTTGTAAAAATCATTTCCCTAATTTTGCTAATTTGCGAGGCATTTAAACCATCACCGTTAAAAAAGCTCTTGAGCCAGTTCGTTTGCGTTTCGAGTTTATTCGGGTGATGCCTTTTTTCTAGGCTATTTAATTTTGCTTTAGCACGATCAATATAGCTTTTTAATTCTGTTGATTGGGCAGGGGAAAAATCTACCATTTTGATCAGGGCTTTAATCTCTTTTTCAGCAAGATTTTCTGATTTTAATAACGCATTGATACAATTATATTGACTTTGCGGTTTTTTCGGTAAGCTTCTGGGAGAAATCGCATTTATTTTATCAATGTGCTTCTGTATTGTTGAGGCAAATTCAGCCATATTTTTAGTTTGGCTATTATCTCTTGGATTTGGATTACTTAGAATGTCATTTATGCTGTCTAATCGCTTAGCCTGTTTGATCCGATCTTTTATGAGGTAATAATGAATGATCGAATCGAACCCTTTATCTTTAGAAATAATATAAAGGGAATTAAATTGATATTCTGTTGTGATACGCGCCATCTCATCAACAATAATAAAATCTAATGCATTTTTTCCTGATTTCGGACATTCAATAATACGGCAATTTTTTTCGAATCTTATCAAAGAGGTTACCAATGTAACAGGCAGGGATTTTTGATTTTCACCAATACAAAGCACAATAAAATGATCATTTGGAGATAAATGGTCTAATGCTGTCGGTTGGATATTTTCATAATCAATAAAAATCAATTTCATCTTATCCCTCGATAAAAATTAATTGGCAGGTGCAGCTTCTTCCACGGGGGCTGGCTGAGAGCCTAAAGCGGAGGGGGTTAACACATCCCACAAGCTCGGCTGTTTCGGTTCTGGTGCAACTTCGCGAGGGGCTGAACAGAAAGATTGGTTACCATCTGTCCATACAGGAATTTGCCGTACATTGCCACAATCCCAACCTCCATAACTATTAATACCAACCCATTTAATGCCTGCTGGCGTGGATGGATGTAAGGTTTTCGCCTGCGTGCGTTGTAGATAGTTTTTATATACCTGCAATGCCCCCGTTGCTCCTGTTAATCTTGTTTCGCCATTGTCATCACGTCCAAGCCAAACCGTGGCGACATTTTCGCCGTCAATCCCCACAAACCAAGTATCGCGCGCAGAGTTTGTGGTTCCCGTTTTTCCTGCTAAACGTAAATGGGCGAATTGGTTTTGCAAACTGCGGGCAGTGCCGCGTTCTACTGTTTGTTGCATAGCAAAAAGCGTTTCATAAGCCGCTTGTGCCGGAACAACTTGGTTTGGTTGCGTATTTCGCTGATAAATTAATTCCCCTTTTTGATTTGTAATGCTATCTACTGTTGCAAGGGGAATGGTTGCCCCTTGATTGGCAATTGTTTGGAATAATTTCGTCACTTCATAGGGGGAAATTGAGTAAGATCCCAACAACATTGCCGGGACTTTAGGAATTTTTACTTTATCCCAGCCCATCGCTTTTTGGGTTTCAATCACTTTGCTTAGTCCTACTTTCATTCCAATATTTACTGTAGGAATATTTAACGATCGTGCAAGTGCATCCATTAACATCACAGAGCCACTATAACGACGATCATAATTCCGCGGTTGCCAAGGCGGGCTACCTTTAGTATGAATGGTAATCGGCTGATTTTTAATCGGCGTATTTAAACGAAATTCGCTAGGTTCAGTAAGTGCGGTTAAATAAATAGAAGGTTTTACGAGTGAGCCAATTTGACGTCTCGCATTTAATGCACGGTTAAAACCCGCATAGTTGGTTTGCAAACCACCCACAATGGCTTTGATTTCACCCGAATGATAATCTGCCACGATCATTGCAGACTCTAAATAAGGATTTTTATATTTCAACTGTAATTCAGAAACGGCATTAATCACTGCTTGTTCAGCATAATGTTGCTGTTTAATATCTAACGTAGAGAAAATGCGTGTGCCAGATAAACTACTTGCACGATTTTCGCCTAATTGCTGGCGAAGTTCGGCTTGCAAGGTTTGAATAAAAGCAGGATATTTACGGTTAATTTGTCCCCGTTTTTGCACGCCAAGCGGACGTTTGCTCAACATCTCATACAGCTCTTGCCCAATTACTTTGTGTTCAAGTAATAAACGTAACACCACATTACGGCGCTCAAGCGCATTTTCAGGATTGCGCCAAGGATTATATAGCGAGGGGCCTTTTACCATTCCTACTAATAAGGCAATTTGATCCAAATTGATCTCACGAATTGAACGGCCAAAATAAAAATGGCTTGCTAATTCAAAACCGTGGATTTGCGTATTGCCGTTTTGTCCAAGATAAATTTCATTAAGATAGGTTTCCAAAATACGGTTTTTGTCGTAACGCCAATCTAAAATGAGTGCCATTAGCGCTTCATTGATTTTTCTTGTGAATGTACGTTCGTTAGAAAGGAAAAGATTTTTAACCAATTGCTGCGTTAAGGTACTTCCCCCTTGCACGCGATGGCCTGCTTGTAGGTTTGCCACAATGGCTCTTGCAATACCTAAAGGGCTTATCCCGTCGTGTTCATAAAATCGGCGATCTTCGGTTAAAAGCAAGGTATCAATCAATAATCTAGGATAATTTTGTAAAGAAAGGGTTAAGCGTTCTTCATTTTCTGATTGCAACATTGCAATTAATTTGGGAGCGAGAGAAAATTCATCAATGGCTTTTACATTAACTAAATCTTCTATTACCGCTAATTTGTTGTCTTTAAAGCGTAAACGGAAAACACGTTGGGCTTCAGGGTGAACAGGAAATGGAAAGGCGCCACGCAACAAAACGAGGGTATTGTCTTCAATTTTGAAATCACCTGGGGCGGCAACCATCGTGGTTTGACGATAATCGTTTTCTAATAAACGTTGTTTGACCTCATTGAGGCTTAGCCCATCAGATAATTTAATGGTATCTATTTTGCTATAAACTTCCGCGGGTAACTGCCAGATTTGCCCATCCATTTTGGTGCGGATTTGCCCATCTAAATAAATTCCGTAAAAAGTAATGTAACAAGCCAGCACAAACGCGATTTTAAGCAAAAAATGACGAAAACGCTTTTTTCGCGAAGGGGAGGCTGTTTCTTTTGTTTCTGGTGTAGGATTGCTTTCTGACATTACACATTATACCTAGTGATCTGGCACGAATTTTAGCGCTTAAAGGATAAATAAGATTGTAAAAACTGTTCAAAATCTTCCAAGCCACAGAAAGCGAGGCTTTCCTCATCATAGTAATGAAAATCTGGCTCAAGTTCTTGTTGTTCATCAATAGCAAGATTATTCGCACGAATCATCACTTCATCAGCACTGACAAATAGGCTATATTCAGTGCCAAGTAATTTGAAATCCTGTGTTGGCGCTTGGCGAGCTTGATTGATAAGAGAAAGTGCGGTGGAAATTAGCTGAGAATTTGACCGCACTTCGGTATTTAACCAATTGGCTAAAGCCTCGTGTCCCATTGAACATTTGGCTGAAATTTGTCCGCCTTGGGCAAAAAATTGATAATCCATTTTGAGTGATTAGGTTAGATACTGAACGATGAACCGCAACCACAAGTCGTTGTCGCATTAGGGTTATTTACCACGAAACGAGAGCCTTCTAGTCCTTCCGTGTAATCCACTGTGCCACCAATTAAATATTGCAAGCTCATTGGATCAATGACTAACTGCACGCCTGAATTCTCAATAGTGAGATCACCTTCATTCACTTTTTCATCAAAGGTAAAACCATATTGAAAACCGCTACAACCACCGCCTGTGATATAAACGCGTAATTTAAGCTCGCTATTTTCTTCTTCGGTAATCAAGGCTTTTACTTTATTGGCCGCCGCATCGGTAAAGGTTAAAGGAATTGCCATCTCTGTCATAATTTATCTCGCTTGTATCCTTGTCAATTTTAAGTTGGCTATTATCTAATAACCAAGTAAACCATTCAAGAATTTATCAAGGATTTTTCAAGGGAAAGGTGGTAAAATGCCGCACAAATTTTTGTCAAGGAGAAGTTATGGCAATTCCAATTAGAACAGAACAAGAAATTGAAAAACTGCGCGAGGCCTGTAAATTAGCCTCTGATGTGTTAGTGATGATCGAACCTTATGTAAAAGCGGGTGTTACCACTGGCGAGTTAGATCGCCTGTGCCACGAGTATATGGTGGAACAACAAAAGGTGATCCCAGCTTGCTTAGGTTATCACGGTTTTCCTAAAGCAACCTGTATTTCCATTAACGAAGTGGTGTGTCACGGTATTCCCAGTGAAGGAAAACAACTAAAAAATGGCGATATTGTGAATATTGATGTCACGGTGATTAAAGATGGCTACTATGGCGATAATTCCAAAATGTTTATCGTTGGCGAGACAAATATCCGTAGCAAAAAATTGGTGGACGTAACACAAGAAGCATTATATATCGGCTTGCGTACAGTAAAACCGGGGATTCGTTTAAGAGAAATTGGCAAAGCAATCCAAAAATATGCAGAGTCGCAAGGCTTTAGCGTTGTGCGTGAATATTGTGGACACGGCATTGGTACCGAATTTCATAATGATCCCCAAGTGTTACATTATGACGGAGATGATGGCGGTGTGATCTTGAAAGAGGGAATGGTTTTCACCATTGAGCCGATGATCAACGCAGGCAAGCGTGAAGTGCGTTTAATGGGCGATGGATGGACGGTAAAAACTAAAGATCGCAGCCATTCTGCGCAATTTGAGCATCAAATCGTGGTTACCGCAAAGGGTTGTGAAGTAATGACAATTCGCAAGGAAGAAGAAAAAGCAGGGCGTATTCAGCGGTTTATGGTGAATGTATAATCTACGGGCGAACACATCGGTTCGCCCCTACGATTTATTAAGTCATCAATATAATGTAGAGGTAGACCTATGTGTCTGCCCGCATAAGGTTTTCTGAACAGCAAGCAGAAAAATAGAAATGGGCGAACAGATCGGTTCGCCCCTACGATTTATTAAGTCATCAATATAATGTAGGGGCAGACCTATGTGTCTGCCTGCATAAGGTTTTCTGAACAGCAAGCAGAAAAATAGAAATGGGCGAACACATCGGTTTGCCCCTACGATTTGTTAAATCATCAATGTAATGTAGAAGCAGACCTATGTGTCTGCCCGTATAAGGTTTTCTGAACAGCAAGCAGAAAAATAGAAATGGGCGAACAGATCGGCTCGCCCCTACGATTTATTAAGTCATCAATGTAATGTAGGGGCAGACCTATGTGTCTGCCCGCATAAGGTTTTCTGAACAGCAAGCAGAAAAATAGAAATGGGCGAACACATCGGTTCGCCCCTACGATTTATTAAGTCATCAATATAATGTAGGGGCAGACCTATGTGTCTGCCTGAAGCTGATAGCCGAAAAGGAATCTGATCCAAAATGTTTACTTACAGTCGCGCAACGCCGTTCACAATACAATCTGTCAAAGCGCAAAAAGATCAACTCAAAAACCTTGAGCTAGCTGAATTTCAACAGGCTTCTATCTATCAATTACTAGAAAATCGCACAACATTTTATGACGATATATTGCAACACCTTTGGCAACATTTTCAGCTTGATCAACAACCAGATCTGAGCCTAATTGCAGTAGGTGGCTATGGGCGAGGGGAAATGTTCCCTCTATCTGATTTGGATTTTTTGATTTTGGCACAATCGCAACCTAGTGAAGAAATTCAGTTGCAACTCCGTCAATTTGTTCAGTTTTTATGGGACTGTGGGTTTGAAGTCGGGCATTCTGTTCGTACTTTGGCGGAATGTGAACAAGCTGGCCGAGAAGATATTTCTATCGCCACTAATTTGCTCGAAAGTCGCTACTTATGCGGAAATGAAAAATTATTTGAAAAACTCACCGCACTTTTAAAACAGTCCGATTTCTGGCGTTTGGCGGATTTTTATCAGGCCAAGATGGAAGAAAAAAATGTGCGTTATCAACGTTATAACAACACCAGTTATAACCTTGAACCGGATATCAAATACAGCCCGGGCGGTTTGCGTGATTTACATTTGCTCTATTGGCTCGCCCTACGGCATACCGGGGCAAAAAACTTGCAGGATATTTTACAAACGGGCTTTATTTACCCCGAAGAGTATGCGTTATTGCAAGAAAAGCAACATTTTTTGTTTAAAATGCGCTTTGCTTTGCACCTCATTTTAAAGCGTTACGATAACCGACTATTATTTGATCGCCAAGTAAAAGTGAGCCAATTGCTTGGCTATCAAGGGGAAGGTAATGAAGCCGTAGAAAAAATGATGAAAGCATTTTTTCAATCTTTACAAACGATTGCGACTCTGACGCATAGCTTAACGAAACATTATCGTGAACATTTTATAGACAAGCCAAGTCAGCAAACCTGTTTTCCGTTAGATCGTCATTTTCACGTTGCGAATAATGCCATTTGCTTAACGCAAAAAGACTGTTTTCAACAACAGCCAGACAGTATTTTAGATTTGTTTTTCTATCTCACTCAATACCCAACAGCAGAAATTCATTCCAGCACGCTACGCCAATTAATCCGCACGATTGAAACATTTCAAGGCTATTTAAGTGAAAATTCACCAGCGAGAGAAAAATTTCTCCGCTTATTTCAACAACCCAATTGCGTGCAACGAGCATTTTTGCCAATGCATCAATATGGCGTGTTACGCATCTATTTACCACAATGGCAAGCCATTGAAGGATTAATGCAATTTGATTTATTCCATAGCTATACCGTTGATGAGCATACTTTGCGTGTGATGCAAAAATTAGAACGTTTTACCCAGCCAGAAAGCCGATCTGCGCACCCTATCTGCTATGGCATTTTTACTCAATTATCACAGCGTGCTTTGCTTTATCTTGCAGGGTTATTCCACGATATTGCCAAGGGGCGGGGAGGTGATCACGCCGAGCTTGGTGCAAAAGACATTGCGGATTTTGCCGCGTTACACGGTTTTTCTGCTCAAGACAGTGAATTAATGCAATGGTTAGTCGCTCAGCATTTATTGATGTCGGTAACGGCACAACGGCGAGATATTGACGATCCCAATATCGTCCTTACATTTGCTGAGGAAGTTACGACTCAACAACGCCTTGATTTGCTCACTTGCTTAACGGTGGCAGATATTTGTGCGACTAATGAAACCCTTTGGAATAGTTGGAAACGTTCTTTATTAACAAAGCTTTATCAATCTACTACCGAGCAATTTAGCCTAGGAATGGCAAACCTGTTGGATAATCAGAACAAAATCGCACAGCATAAAAATCAGGCACTGGCATTATTACAACAAGAGAAGCCCGAACTTCTACAAGAAGCCATTCAGTGCTTATGGCAAACGTTCCCACAAGATTATTTCTTACGCAATAATCCAAAGCAAATTTGCTGGCATAGCGCACTCATTGCGGAAAGTCGAAAACAAAGTGCGGTGCAAAATGTAGTAAAAATCAGTAACCGCTTTTCCGCAGGGGGGACGGAAATCTTTATTCATTGTGAAGATCAAGACAATTTATTCCATAAAGTTGTCAGCACCATCGGCGCAAAATGTTTTAGTATTCACGACGCACAAATTCTCACGGCTGAAGACGGCAAGGTGTTTGACAGTTTTATTGTTACTGAATTAGATGGAACACTCGCGAAATTTGATCGCCGCCGCGAGCTAGAGCAAGCCTTGCAAAAGGCTCTGAGTGCGAACAAAATCGCGAAAATCAGCACGATGAAAAACCATCAGCTTAAGCCATTTCGTGTAAAAACCGAAGTACGCTTCTTGCATTTAGCGAAAAGCACACACACAGAAATGGAACTGTTTGCCCTTGATAAAGCAGGGTTGCTAGCAGAAATCAGCCAAATTTTCACCGCACTTCAGTTAAATATCCAAAACGCTAAAATTACCACAATTGGTGAAAAAGCGGAGGATTTCTTTATTTTAACCAATCGCGAAGGGAAGGCATTGTCGCAACAGGAAAGAGAGGCGTTAGAGCAGCGAATTTTAGCCTCGATATAATCAAATATAATTGAACACCGCTTTTTTAAAGAGCGGTGTTTTTTTGTGAATTTTTTCTTACTACTTGCGTAAATTTTCTAAGGCGACAGCGGTGATGATAATTGCACCGCCAAGTAACATTGTGAGCGTAGGGGCTTCATTAAGCCATAGCCAAGCAATAAGAATGGCATAAACTGGTTCAAGGGAAATAATCATCGCCGCCGTTCTTGCGCTTAGCACATCAAGGCTAGAAACAAAGAGCGTGTAGGCAAGGCTGGTGCAAAGCAAGCCAATGCAGGCGATCCAAAACCAATCTTGTAAAGAAACACTTGGCAATTCATTGGCGTAAAATGGTAAAAGCACAATAACGCCCACCAAATATTGCCACCAGCTGGCTTGGCTACCTGAAAGGAGGCCTCGATTTTTGCGATTTAGCACCGCAAGTAAGCCGTAAATCGCCCCTGAAAAAATGCCCCATAATAGGCCTTGTGTGGATTGGTTGCCAAATTCAAAGGCAGGGGTTACAAGGATTAATCCAAATGTAATGGCGAGTAATAAGAAAAATTCACCTAATTTTAACCGCACTTTGAATATGAGCATTTCAAATAAGCAGACAAAGGCGGGAAAACTGGCAAAGCCCAGTGTTCCCACTGCGACACCGCCAACTTTAACTGCAATATAAAAGGTGACCCAATGGGCAGTGAGTAAACTACCTAGCACAAATTGTAATAAAATGCCTTGTGCAGAAAGCTTGTTGAGAGGCATTTTCTTATAGAGGAAGAAGAGGGAGAGTGCCATAAGAGCGATAAATACACGCCCAAGCACTAACACGCCAGCACTGCTTTGAATCAGCACGCCCAGCACGCCCGTTAAACCAAATAACACTGCGGTACTATGTACTTTTAGCAATGCAAGCTGATAGTGTTTGTTGGCGTTTTCCATCATTTCTTCCTACTTTTCCTTAAGCATTTTTGATTGTGGCAAAGGCATTATCGGCTGCTTGCAAGGTGCGTTCAATATCTTCATCAGTATGTGCCAAAGACATAAAACCAGCTTCATAAGCGGAAGGGGCGAGATAAATCCCTTGTTCTAGCATTTTATGGAAGAATTGTTTGAATTTTTCCGCATCACATTTCATCACCTGCTGATAAGTGCTGACTTCAGGTTGGTCAGTGAAGAAAATACCAAACATTCCTCCTACATAATTCACCACAAATGGAATGTGATGTTTGTCCGCGAGGGCTTTTAAGCCAACGGCGAGTTTTTCCGTTAAAGTGGCAAGGCGTTGTTCGTTACCTGCTTTTTTCAATTCTGTTAAACAGGCTAGCCCCGCAGCCATTGCAATTGGATTACCAGAGAGCGTGCCAGCTTGATACACCGGACCTGTTGGTGCGATATATTGCATAATTTCTTTTTTTCCGCCAAATGCACCTACGGGCATTCCGCCGCCAATGACTTTGCCAAGGGTGGTTAAGTCAGGGGTTACGCCATAGTATTGTTGCGCACCGCCTAAGGCAACACGAAAACCGGTCATCACTTCGTCAATGATTAATAATGCGCCATACTGATCACAGAGTTCACGTAATTGTTGTAAAAAGCCTGCTTTAGGTGGAATGCAGTTCATATTTCCTGCAACTGGTTCAATAATGACACAGGCAATTTCATCGGGATATTGTTCAAAGGCTTGCTTAACAGAATTAATATTATTGTATTCACAAGTTAACGTCTGTTTTGCAAAATCCGCTGGCACGCCCGGTGAGCTAGGTTGCCCAAGGGTTAATGCACCAGAGCCAGCTTTTACCAGTAAGCTATCAGAATGCCCGTGGTAACAACCTTCAAACTTAATAATTTTATCTCGTTTGGTATAACCTCGCGCTAAGCGAATGGCGGACATTGTGGCTTCGGTACCAGAACTTACCATTCTGACCATTTCAATAGAAGGCACAAGCTGGCAAACTAAGGTGGCTAAATCAATTTCTAATGGGGTAGGCGCCCCAAAACTCAAGCCTTTTTCGGCAGTTTTTAGCACCGCACTTAAAATGGCGGGGTGGTTATGCCCTAAAATCATCGGCCCCCAAGATCCCACATAATCAATATATTGCTTGCCGTCCGCATCAAAAATATAAGCACCTTCTGCACGGTCAATAAATACCGGCGTACCACCGACGCCATTAAAGGCACGGACAGGCGAATTAACCCCACCGGGGATGACTTTTTGCGCTTGGGAAAAGAGGCTTTCTGAATGGTTCATTACTATTTGTCCTTTATCTTGTCTAAGAGAAATTGCATAAAACTGAAATATTGTACTGTAAAACTGAGTAAATTTATAAAAATATTTATGTACGCGTTTGCCTTTATGGTATGCTTTTGCCACTTATTTTTTACTGAAATTATTCATTATGTTGTTGAGTTTTCTGCTCACATTTTTCGGTGCATTGCTTTCTTTATTTGCAATGCGTCCGATTGCGCAAAAAATCGGTTTAGTGGATAAACCAAATTATCGCAAACGCCACAAAGGCGCAATCCCTCTGATTGGGGGCATTTCGCTATTTATCGGTAACTGTGTCTTCTATTTTCTTGAGTGGGAGCAAATGCGGCTGCCAGCGTTATATCTTTTCAGTATATTTGTGTTGTTAGCCATCGGTATTTTAGATGATCGCTTTGACATCAGCCCTTTCATTCGTGCGGGAGTTCAAGCCTTTTTAGCTATTTTAATGATTGATATGGGCAATATTTATCTCGATCATCTCGGGCAAATTTTAGGTCCATTCCAACTAACACTCGGTTCAATTGGGTTGATGATCACCGTGTTTGCAACGATTGCTGTAATCAACGCCTTCAATATGATAGATGGTATAGACGGTTTGCTTGGTGGCTTATCTAGTGTTGCTTTTGGGGCGATAGGCATCTTACTCGTTATGGATAATCAAATGGATCTCGCCTATTGGAGTTTTGCCTTAATTATTGCTATTTTACCTTATTTAATGCTTAATCTTGGCATTCCTTTTGGTACGAGATTTAAAGTTTTTATGGGGGATGCTGGCAGCACACTGATTGGCTTTACGATTATTTGGATCTTACTGCTTAGCACACAGGGTAAAGGTCACCCAATGAATCCAATCACGGCATTATGGATCATTGCCATTCCCGTGATTGATATGATCGCGATTATTTACCGCCGTTTGCGTAAAGGTAAAAGCCCATTTCGTCCTGATCGCTTGCATATTCACCATTTAATGGTGCGTGCGGGGCTAAGTTCACGCCAAGCCTTTTTATTTATCACCTTTATCGCCGCACTCTGTGCAGGTTTTGGGATTTTAGGTGAAATTTATTACATCAATGAATGGATAATGTTTCTCGGCTTTATTCTTCTGTTTTTCATTTATGTCTTTTCTATCGCCAGAGCGTGGCGTATTACTCGCTGGGTAAGACGCCTAAAACGCCGCCATCGCCGTCTAGCAAAACAATAAGGAGAAAACGATGCAATCAAAAAATACAGCAAAAAAATCTTTTATCATTATTTTATTTACGATTATTTTTGCTTTGGCTGGGTATGGGACAAGTTTTTTACAGAAATTACAGTGGAAGGCGGAAGCGAAAATCTCTCAACCAACCGTAAATCAATTAGGCAATTATTATGCGTTGGCATCAATGTATCAGTTTATTCAAGGTAAGAATGAGCCAGAAGCCTTGTTAGTGAACAACGTGTATGATGAATTTAAACGCCAGCTTTCTGCTTATGACAATATCCGTCAATTTTGGCTGCAAAGTTCCTACTATAAACAACGAGAAACAGGGAATGCACAAAATGATGAAGAATTACTCGAACAATTAGTAAAAACAGTCAAATTTTCCACCGCACTTAAAGGACAGCCAGAAACACTTTCTATTCAATTAGATAACCCTAAACAGGCGCTGGAAATGCTCAATGCATTTATTGAGCAAAGTAATCTTGCAACAAGAGAGGTGATTTACAATGAATTGATCGGGCAGTGGAAAAATTTGTTTAATCAAGTAAATAGTGCGGCTCAATTAAAGCTAGGCGCAACCTTACAGGCTAATACACTGGGGGAGCAAGATTGGCAAGGCAAATTAAATATGATGAAATCAGTCAATCCGCTTGATAATAATTTGACTGCTTATCGTTACCTTAAATCACCAATTCAACCGCTTCGTCCTGAACGTCAGGCATTATATTGGGTATTATTTGCAGGTTTATTGGGGCTGATGATAGGTATTTTCTTCGCAAACATACTCACAACAAAATCTAAAAAAGAAAGTATTGAAGAATAAAAAGTGCGGTTGGATTTTTTAGCGTTTTATAAAAGATAGACAAGTATTTTACGTTTTATAAACAAATTGAACAAAAAACTATCTTGTGATAAAAAAAATAAAAAAAATACTAGACAAGCTATTTGGAAACTCTTAATATATGCCCCGCAACGACGCAGTGAGATATAAAACGCGTTCGTAGCTCAGTTGGATAGAGCGTTGGCCTCCGGAGCCAAAGGTCGCAAGTTCGAATCTTGTCGAGCGCGCCAGAGTCAATGCAAACAACAATGGTGGCTATAGCTCAGTTGGTAGAGCCCCGGATTGTGATTCCGGTTGTCGTGGGTTCAAGTCCCATTAGCCACCCCAATTTATGTCGGCGAGTAGCGCAGCTTGGTAGCGCAACTGGTTTGGGACCAGTGGGTCGTAGGTTCAAATCCTATCTCGCCGACCACTTTTGCTCTTTAACAATCAATCAGACAATCTGTGTGGGCATTCGTTGATTTTCAAAAAGATTTAAAATTTAGAAATCAATGATGCTTAACTTGAAATTCGAAAAGAATATAACGTTATGTATTCATTGAGCGAGATTAAACTGAAGAGTTTGATCATGGCTCAGATTGAACGCTGGCGGCAGGCTTAACACATGCAAGTCGAACGGTAACGGGTTGAAAGCTTGCTTTCGATGCTGACGAGTGGCGGACGGGTGAGTAATGCTTGGGAATCTGTTTTATGGAGGGGGATAACCATTGGAAACGATGGCTAACACCGCGTAATATCTGAGGATTAAAGTAGTGGGACCGCAAGGCCACTAGCCATAAGGTGAGCCCAAGTGGGATTAGGTAGTTGGTGGGGTAAAGGCCTACCAAGCCTGCGATCTCTAGCTGGTCTGAGAGGATGACCAGCCACACTGGGACTGAGACACGGCCCAGACTCCTACGGGAGGCAGCAGTGGGGAATATTGCGCAATGGGGGGAACCCTGACGCAGCCATGCCGCGTGAATGAAGAAGGCCTTCGGGTTGTAAAGTTCTTTCGGTGATGAGGAAGGTGGACGTGTTAATAGCACGTTGATTTGACGTTAGTCACAGAAGAAGCACCGGCTAACTCCGTGCCAGCAGCCGCGGTAATACGGAGGGTGCGAGCGTTAATCGGAATAACTGGGCGTAAAGGGCACGCAGGCGGTAAATTAAGTGAGATGTGAAATCCCCGAGCTTAACTTGGGAATTGCATTTCAGACTGGTTTACTAGAGTACTCTAGGGAGGGGTAGAATTCCACGTGTAGCGGTGAAATGCGTAGAGATGTGGAGGAATACCGAAGGCGAAGGCAGCCCCTTGGGGAGATACTGACGCTCATGTGCGAAAGCGTGGGGAGCAAACAGGATTAGATACCCTGGTAGTCCACGCTGTAAACGCTGTCGATTTGGGGGTTGGGCTTTGAGCTTGGCGCCCGTAGCTAACGTGATAAATCGACCGCCTGGGGAGTACGGCCGCAAGGTTAAAACTCAAATGAATTGACGGGGGCCCGCACAAGCGGTGGAGCATGTGGTTTAATTCGATGCAACGCGAAGAACCTTACCTACTCTTGACATCCAAAGAAGGTCTTAGAGATAAGACTGTGCCTTCGGGAGCTTTGAGACAGGTGCTGCATGGCTGTCGTCAGCTCGTGTTGTGAAATGTTGGGTTAAGTCCCGCAACGAGCGCAACCCTTATCCTTTGTTGCCAGCATGTAGAGATGGGAACTCAAAGGAGACTGCCAGTGATAAACTGGAGGAAGGTGGGGATGACGTCAAGTCATCATGGCCCTTACGAGTAGGGCTACACACGTGCTACAATGGTGCATACAGAGGGAAGCGAGCCTGCGAGGGTGAGCGAATCTCAGAAAGTGCATCTAAGTCCGGATTGGAGTCTGCAACTCGACTCCATGAAGTCGGAATCGCTAGTAATCGCGAATCAGAATGTCGCGGTGAATACGTTCCCGGGCCTTGTACACACCGCCCGTCACACCATGGGAGTGGGTTGTACCAGAAGTAGATAGCTTAACCGAGAGGGGGGCGTTTACCACGGTATGATTCATGACTGGGGTGAAGTCGTAACAAGGTAACCGTAGGGGAACCTGCGGTTGGATCACCTCCTTACCGAAGAGAAGACGAATGTTCACACAGATTGGTTGATTGATGTTAGACAATGAGAAGCAAAGGAATACCCGAATCCCTTGAGGGTCTGTAGCTCAGGTGGTTAGAGCGCACCCCTGATAAGGGTGAGGTCGGTGGTTCAAGTCCACTCAGACCCACCACTCAAGTGATGAAGAAGAAATGATTGGGGATATAGCTCAGCTGGGAGAGCGCCTGCCTTGCACGCAGGAGGTCAGCGGTTCGATCCCGCTTATCTCCACCAAATCATCTGATAAGATGTAAATCATTAGTAAGTTCTTTTAGGTATATCTTAAGTCTATATACTTAAGATAGATTTTAGTCAGAGAATTTAGTAATGATAGTACACATAATCAGTATTATCCTATTTGCTCTTTAACAATTAAAAAACAAGCTGAAAACTGAAGAGACTTTCAAGCCGGTGATAAAAGATAAAGTTTATCATTGAATTGAAGAAGTCTGAGTAGAAGAAGACTTACTTGAACAAAAGCAAGTAAGCGATTCTCAACGAATGACGATGATAGCTTTAAGGAAAAAAATCCTTGAGGTTGTATAGTTAAGTGAGAAAGCGTACAGGGCGGATGCCTTGGCAATCAGAGGCGAAGAAGGACGTGCTAATCTGCGAAAAGCGTGGGTGAGTTGATAAGAAGCGTTTAACCCACGATGTCCGAATGGGGAAACCCGATAGGTGAAGAACCTATCATTGTTTACTGAATAAACTAGGTAAACAAGGCGAACCGGGAGAACTGAAACATCTAAGTACCCCGAGGAAAAGAAATCAACCGAGATTCTGTGAGTAGCGGCGAGCGAAAGCGGAGGAGCCAGTAAGTGATAGCGAGTGATTTAGGAGAATTGACTGGGAAGTCAAGCGAAACAGGGTGATAGCCCCGTATCTGAAAAATCGCGTGTGGTACTAAGCTTACGAGAAGTAGGGCGGGACACGAGGAATCCTGTTTGAAGATGGGGGGACCATCCTCCAAGGCTAAATACTCCTGATTGACCGATAGTGAACCAGTACTGTGAAGGAAAGGCGAAAAGAACCCCGGTGAGGGGAGTGAAATAGAACCTGAAACCCTGTACGTACAAGCAGTGGGAGCCCTTTGGGGTGACTGCGTACCTTTTGTATAATGGGTCAGCGACTTATATTTTGTAGCGAGGTTAACTGAATAAGGGAGCCGAAGGGAAACCGAGTCTTAACTGGGCGGCTAGTTGCAAGGTATAGACCCGAAACCCGGTGATCTAGCCATGGGCAGGTTGAAGGTTGGGTAACACTAACTGGAGGACCGAACCGACTAATGTTGAAAAATTAGCGGATGACCTGTGGCTGGGGGTGAAAGGCCAATCAAACCGGGAGATAGCTGGTTCTCCCCGAAATCTATTTAGGTAGAGCCTTGTGTGAATACCTTTGGGGGTAGAGCACTGTTTCGGCTAGGGGCCCATCCCGGGTTACCAAACCGATGCAAACTCCGAATACCAAAGAGTACTGCACAGGAGACACACGGCGGGTGCTAACGTCCGTCGTGGAGAGGGAAACAACCCAGACCGCCAGCTAAGGTCCCAAAATCTATATTAAGTGGGAAACGAAGTGGGAAGGCTTAGACAGCTAGGATGTTGGCTTAGAAGCAGCCACCATTTAAAGAAAGCGTAATAGCTCACTAGTCGAGTCGGCCTGCGCGGAAGATGTAACGGGGCTAAAATATAGTACCGAAGCTGCGGCATCAATCGAAAGATTGTTGGGTAGGGGAGCGTTGTGTAAGCGGAAGAAGGTGAATCGAGAGGTTTGCTGGACGTATCACAAGTGCGAATGCTGACATAAGTAACGATAAAACGGGTGAAAAACCCGTTCGCCGGAAGACCAAGGGTTCCTGTCCAACGTTAATCGGGGCAGGGTGAGTCGGCCCCTAAGGCGAGGCTGAAAAGCGTAGTCGATGGGAAACGGGTTAATATTCCCGTACTTGGTAAAGCTGCGATGTGGGGACGGAGAAGGTTAGGTTAGCGTACTGTTGGAGATGTACGTTTAAGTTGGTAGGTGGGTAGACTAGGCAAATCCGGTCTACTGTCAACACAGAGAGATGATGACGAGGCTCTAAGGAGCTGAAGTAACTGATACCACACTTCCAGGAAAAGCCACTAAGCTTCAGGCTTTACTAAACCGTACTGAAAACCGACACAGGTGGTCAGGTAGAGAATACTCAGGCGCTTGAGAGAACTCGGGTGAAGGAACTAGGCAAAATAGCACCGTAACTTCGGGAGAAGGTGCGCTGGCGTAGTGTGAAGTTCTTTGCGAATGGAGCATGAACCAGTCGAAGATACCAGCTGGCTGCAACTGTTTATTAAAAACACAGCACTCTGCAAACACGAAAGTGGACGTATAGGGTGTGATGCCTGCCCGGTGCTGGAAGGTTAATTGATGGTGTAATCGAAAGAGAAGCTCCTGATCGAAGCCCCAGTAAACGGCGGCCGTAACTATAACGGTCCTAAGGTAGCGAAATTCCTTGTCGGGTAAGTTCCGACCTGCACGAATGGCATAATGATGGCCAGGCTGTCTCCACCCGAGACTCAGTGAAATTGAAATCGCCGTGAAGATGCGGTGTACCCGCGGCTAGACGGAAAGACCCCGTGAACCTTTACTATAGCTTGACACTGAACCTTGAATTTTGATGTGTAGGATAGGTGGGAGACTATGAAGCGGTAACGCCAGTTATCGTGGAGTCGTTGTTGAAATACCACCCTTTAACGTTTGATGTTCTAACGAAGCGCCTGAAACGGGTGTTCGGACAGTGTCTGGTGGGTAGTTTGACTGGGGCGGTCTCCTCCCAAAGCGTAACGGAGGAGCACGAAGGTTTGCTAATGACGGTCGGACATCGTCAGGTTAGTGCAATGGTATAAGCAAGCTTAACTGCGAGACAGACAAGTCGAGCAGGTGCGAAAGCAGGTCATAGTGATCCGGTGGTTCTGAATGGAAGGGCCATCGCTCAACGGATAAAAGGTACTCCGGGGATAACAGGCTGATACCGCCCAAGAGTTCATATCGACGGCGGTGTTTGGCACCTCGATGTCGGCTCATCACATCCTGGGGCTGAAGTAGGTCCCAAGGGTATGGCTGTTCGCCATTTAAAGTGGTACGCGAGCTGGGTTTAGAACGTCGTGAGACAGTTCGGTCCCTATCTGCCGTGGGCGTTGGAGAATTGAGAGGGGCTGCTCCTAGTACGAGAGGACCGGAGTGGACGCATCACTGGTGTACCAGTTGTCTCGCCAGAGGCACTGCTGGGTAGCTAAATGCGGAAGAGATAAGTGCTGAAAGCATCTAAGCACGAAACTTGCCTTAAGATGAGTTCTCCCCGACTTTAAGTTGGTAAGGGTTGTTTGAGACTAAGACGTAGATAGGCTGGGTGTGTAAGCGATGTGAGTCGTTGAGCTAACCAGTACTAATTGCCCGAGAGGCTTAACTATACAACACTCAAGGGTTTTGGCTTGTTTTTGATTGAGAGAGTAGGGATTTTAGAGCGGAAGGTTTTAAAATCTTTAGAGAATAGAGATAAGATTTAGATGTGAGATAAAGAATTATCTTGGCGGCGTTAGTGCAGTGGACCCACCTAAATCCATGCCGAACTTAGAAGTGAAACGCTGTAACGCCGATGGTAGTGTGGGAGCTTCCCATGTGAGAGTAGGGCACCGCCAGGTTTTGAATGAAAGAAGAACGCCATTGAGGGAACTCAGTGGCGTTTTTTGTTTTTTAGGGAATAAAAGCAGATAAGCATCGGATAAAAGAGGATTGAAATCTAAGTAGGTTATTAAATTTTTAAAATTCACTTTTTGCAAAGTCAAATAAAAATTTCTATTTTTATTCAAAATAAGAGAAAAGGATTTATATAGCTGCTAAATTATTTAGGATATCCAACTAAAATTTCATTCCAATCTGGCTGAGTAAATTGAATTGCCAGTTTATTTCCCTTTTTATTAAAAGAGCGGTGTAATTTAGTTAGATTTTGGACTTTCCAACTATTACCCGATTTTTCTGTGCATTTATCGAAATCTAAGATCCAATATTTTTGTTCTGGCGTGACGAAATGTTGTACTAAAATAGTATGGGTGTTGAGGTTGGTGTAGCAAATTTGTCGATCATGTAATTGATGGATTAGTCGCAATACTCATTCAAACCCTGCTTCAAATAAACGCCTATCCATCGTAGCTGAATAAATCGTGAATGTAATTAAGCTATTTTGCTCTTTGATTTGAGCTGCAACAGATGATGTGCGCAGGTATCGTTTAGCAATTATTAGGCATAAGGGCGGTAATAAAAGGTATCCAATTCTGTTTCATCAATAAAATGGCTTGATATTTATAGTATTGTGCCAATACCTGTTGATAAGCGGCTACTTGCTCTGGTTTTGCTCTCCTTTATAGCGGGCTGTCTTTTTTACGCGTAATACCCAAAATTCACTCAAATAAGTCATATTTGAGTGTTATTTTAAGTGCGGTGCTTTTTTGTTAATTATTTACTCGCCAAAATCATTACTTTTTTGAGGATGGTGATTTTGCTCAGTGGTATCAACAAATGCGGGATAATGTTGATAGTCGCCCTTATTGGCAATATAGTGCCGTCAATGATGATCGCACCCGCCCAAGTCATAGCGCAATGAATGGTTTAGTATATGCCTATGATGATCCATTCTGGCACACCTTTTACCCGCCTAATGGCTTTAATTGCCGTTGTACGGTGATTGCCCTTGCCGAGCGGGATATTAAGCGGAGTAATTTAACCGTGAGCCAAAGCGAAGGGCGATTGGAGGAATATGAGCGTAAAATTAACCAACGAGAAACCGAGAAAACCAGGGCGCTTAAAGTGAATGAAGAGCGTTGGGTAATTACCGACCGTGGGTTTGATTACAATGTAGGACGCAGTAGTTATAAGCCGAATTTAGATCTGTATCCTGAAAAACTGGGGCATCAATTTGCCAAACGGGAAATGAGTGGCAGGGGTTATGGGATTTTGCTCAATTTGAAAGAGAATTTAATACTGCTATTAACTTTAGCTCCTATATGCCTTAAGTAATCTTGATAAGTCATCATCATTATTTATATTTTATACATTAGGTGCAAATTCATACAAATTCCGCATTAAGCAAATATAGAGATGGATTTTTTCTTAAAATATGTGATCTTGATCACTAAATACAATGAACTTTTTCAGATTTTACATTGACACTTGAATATTTCTTTGCCAATATAGCCGTGCTTCAAGTGAAGTCAGCTTTGACATTTTCTTTTAAGAAAAGTTTTAGCCTAACTTTAAAATTTGTTATAACAACTTAATTCTGAAAGGAATTTAATTATGAAAAAGACATTATTAGCATTAGCAGTTGCAGCTGTAGCAACTTCAGCAAGCGCAGCAACAGTTTATAACAACGATGGCACACAAGTAGATGTAGGCGGTCGTTTTGATGTGGTTTTAGGTAAATTTGGTAATGATCAACGTGCTGATTTACGTAACAATGAATCACGTGTATTTATCCAAGCACAACACGATTTAGGTGATGGTTATAAAGCAGTTGCTTATACTCGTTTCCGTTTTAATGAAGGTGGTGATCGTTGGGATACAAGTTCATCATTCAACAATATTACAACTAATAAATTATGGTTAGCACTAGAAAAAGAGGGTGTTGGTCGCGTATCTTTTGGTAAACAAAATACTTCTGGTGATGCGGTAGAAATTAATGATCACTCTTACTTATTTGGTGGAAATAATAATCTTTTCACTGGTGGAAATAAAGTGGTTGCTTTCCGTACTGCTGACTTCCAATTAGCTGAAGGTCAAACATTAGGTTTCGGTGCTGACTACGCTTTTGGTGAAGCTAAGAAAAATAATGCAGATGAGAAACTTAAATATGCTTACGGTGCATCTGCATTTTATGCAGGTCAATTCGCTGATGTTGGTGTGAATTTAAACGCTGGCTATACTGTAGAAGTGAATGATAATGGTGATGCATTGTCAAATGATACAGGTCGTAAAGTTCAATCTTGGCGTGTAGCTTCTCAATTTACTTATGGACCAGCAACTTTCGGTGCTGAGTATGGTCAATCTTATTACAAAGATCACCAAACCCAAGATCAAGAAGGAAGAGGTCGTTTCTTAGAAGTTGCGGCTAAATACCAATATTTAGAGAATGCTTCTGTATATGCAATCTGGGAGCGTAATGAATATAAAGGTAATAAAGCTGGTTTAGGTTTTGATAAAGGTGATGCTAATTTCTTACGCACCGTTTCTGGAGCATTGGCAGTAGATAAAGATAAAAAACTTACAGAGAATGTATATGTTATCGGGGCTGATTATGCATTTAACAAAAATGTAGTAGCTTATGTAGAGTATGCACATTCTCGTACTAAAGGTACTGGCTCTATCTATGATGTAGCTAAACTTGATGATGTTACAGCAAGTACTAAAGCTAGACATTCTGCTAAAGACAACCGCTACGGTGTTGGTTTACGCGTTTACTTCTAATTGTTAGATTAGATATTTATCTATCCCAAAAGCCACGTTTGACGTGGCTTTTTTAGTATGCTCTAACTTTGAATCGGTTACTTTTAAATTTCTATTTTTCATGCAATTGCATGACCTGCGATGGGTTTACTTGTAATACACCGTTAAGGTTTGCTAACTGCTTTTCTAACAATTGAAGATCCTATTTCTCAGGAATATGCACTGCAATAGCATTAAGGTTCTGGTATTCGTAAAGCAATTCAGTCCCTAATTTTTGGCTGGCAGTAATAAGTTGTTGTGGATTTGTTAAAGTACGGTCGTAAAAAATAATAAAATCGCGCGTGAAAATCGGATCTATACTCAGTTGTGAAAGGCCGGTAACTCCCCTATCTCGAGCATAAAGGGGATAAATTACCGTTCCTATAGTGCAATCAAAACGAATGAAAGCCTTTTCATTATTTAATGGCAATCATTGAACCGAAATTAAAACACTGAAACCACAGTTCAACGTGAGAAAATCCTATGGATTTTAACCGCACTTTGTGCGTTTCAATCTCATCTGTTCGCATCACATTTTCAAGTGCGGTGCGTTTTTGGCTAACTTCTAGTTCACTATAACCATTGGCTCGTTTAAATTCGTGGTGCAGATTAATCAGTAAATCATCAATTTTTTCATCATTAAAACGGAATTTTTCCGATAATACTAACACCCCATTTGGGTTTAAACCTTGGTAGATTTTTGTCAGTAGCGTGGTGCGATCTTGCGGTGGCAAAAACTGCAGGGTGAAATTTAAAATCACCATTGAGGCATTTTCAATGTGAATTTGGCGAATATCATCACATAAAATTTCAACGGGAATATCACTGTGATAAGCCTGAATATGCTGACGGCAACGCTCTACCATTGGCAACGAATTATCCACCCCAATAATTTTCACATTAGGTTGCTGAATATTACGTCTGGCAGAAAGCGTTGCTGCACCACGGGAACAACCCAGATCATACACATTTGAATTAGGCGTAACAAAACGGCTTGCCAACATACCAATTGCGGTAATGATATTAGAATATCCCGGCACAGAACGTTGAATCATATCGGGAAACACTTCCGCGACATTTTCATCAAAAGTAAAATCGCCTAAATTTTTAATCGGGGCAGAAAAGAGGGTATCTTTAGTCATTATTTATCCTAAATTTTTCACTAAAATGTGCTGAAAATTAATAAAATTTTCCCCGCACTTTATTTTGCTTGTATTTTAGAGTAAGACGGTGCTTCTCACAAATGAAAATAGATTAAGCTTAATTTGTAATGATAATGTATATGCAATATAATGCTATAAACTTAACTTAATCTGTCAAGGGGTTTATTATGGCAACAATGACGAATAATAATGCGGTGGTGAATTTTCGTTTGCCACAGCATTTAAAAACCGAGGCGTTTGAAGTGATTGCACAATATGGCCTTACTCCCTCACAGGTATTCAATATGTTTTTAACGGAAATTGTTGCGACTAAAGCTATTCCTTTAAGTTTGAATTATTTGCAACCTAATACAAAAACGTTAATGGCAATGAATGAAATTGAAAATGGAAAAGCTGAGCGGTTTTCTCTTGATGCTAATACTGATCTTGCCTCTTTACTAAAACAAAAAGCCGAAGGAAAAGAATAAATGAGCCAGCCATTGCCAATTAATGAAATTGAAATGGCAAAAGAATTTAAGCGAGATTTAGTACAACTTGCCAAAAAAATGCCACACTTGTTTGTTCATCCCCGCTATTTGGAAGTAATGCATTACTTAACAAATGGGATAACCCTGCCTGCCGAATATAAAAATCATCCACTTAAAGATAATTTGAAAGGCTATATGGATTGCCATATTCTCAATGATCTCGTGCTAATTTATAAAATTGAACAACAATGCCTAAAATTAGTTCGGTTAAACACACATTCAGAAGTTTTTGCATAACTTCTCAATTAACAATTCTATCCGCCCTCGATTTCCGCTATAATTCCGCTGTTATCACTTTTTAAAATTTTAAAGGAAAATATTATGATGCGAACTCATTATTGCGGGGCATTAAACCGCAACAACATTGGGCAAGAGGTTACGCTAAGTGGCTGGGTGAATAAACGCCGTGATTTAGGTGGACTTATTTTTATTGACTTACGCGATCGCGAAGGGATTGTGCAAGTTTGTTTTGATCCTAAATATCAAGAAGCATTGAGCGCGGCAGCCAATTTACGCAATGAGTTTTGTATTCAAGTTAAAGGTGAAGTCATTGCACGCCCTGAAAATCAAATTAATAAAACAATGGCAACAGGCGAAGTGGAAGTGTTGGCGAAATCTCTTTCTGTTTATAATGCCTCGGATGTATTGCCATTGGATTTCAACCAAAATAATACAGAAGAACAACGCTTAAAATATCGTTACCTAGATTTACGTCGTCCTGAAATGGCGCAACGCTTGAAAACTCGTGCGAAGATTACCAGTTTCGTACGCCGTTTTATGGATGATCACGGTTTCTTAGATATTGAAACCCCAATGCTAACGAAAGCCACCCCTGAAGGTGCGCGCGATTATTTAGTACCAAGCCGTGTCCATAAAGGGAAATTCTATGCCTTACCACAATCACCACAATTGTTTAAACAATTATTGATGATGTCTGGCTTTGATCGTTATTATCAGATTGTAAAATGTTTCCGTGATGAAGATCTGCGTGCTGATCGTCAACCTGAATTTACCCAAATTGATGTGGAAACCTCGTTCTTAACCGCACCAGAAGTGCGTGAAATTATGGAACAGATGATCCACGGATTATGGTTAGCGATCTTAGGCGTAGATCTCGGCAAATTCCCAATGATGACGTGGCAAGAAGCAATGCAACGTTTTGGTTCAGATAAACCTGATTTGCGTAATCCATTAGAAATGGTCGATGTGGCTGATTTAGTTAAAGAGGTTGATTTCAAAGTATTTAGCGGCCCAGCTAATGATCCAAATGGCCGTGTTACCGTGATTCGTGTGCCAAATGGCGCAAACATTACGCGTAAACAAATTGATGAATATACTCAATTTGTCGGCATTTATGGCGCAAAAGGCTTAGCTTGGTTGAAAGTGAATGAGCTTGAAAAAGGCTTAGAAGGGGTGCAAAGCCCAATCGCTAAATTCTTATCTGAAGATGTTCTGAATGCTTTATTAACACGTGTACAAGCACAAAATGGCGATATTCTCTTCTTTGGTGCGGATAAATGGAACGTGGCAACAGATGCAATGGGTGCATTGCGTTTGAAATTAGGTCGTGATTTAGGCTTAACCCGTTTAGACGAATGGAAACCACTTTGGGTCATTGATTTCCCAATGTTTGAGCGTGATGAAGAAGGCAATCTTGCCGCGATGCATCACCCGTTCACTTCACCGAAAGATTTCAGCCCAGCACAACTTGAGCAAGATCCAACCTCAGCAGTAGCAAATGCTTATGATATGGTCATTAACGGTTACGAAGTAGGCGGTGGCTCTGTACGTATTTTTGACCCAGTAATGCAACAAACGGTCTTCCGTATTCTTGGCATTAATGAAGAAGAACAATATGAAAAATTTGGTTTCTTACTTGATGCCTTAAAATTCGGTACGCCACCACACGCAGGATTGGCTTTCGGGTTAGATCGTTTAGTGATGCTTTTAACTGGCACAGACAACATTCGTGATGTGATCGCCTTCCCGAAAACCACCGCCGCGGCGTGCTTAATGACAGAAGCGCCAAGCTATGCGAATCCACAAGCTTTAGCCGAATTAGGGATTAGCGTGGTAAAAAACGAGAAATAACTTTAGGTAAATAGGCGTGGGGACACCCACGTCTTATCTTGTATGAATTACAAAAATCCGCAAAGTATTTTAGTTGTTATCTATGCTAAAAAGACAAATCTGGTCTTAATGTTGCAACGCAAAGATGATCCTGATTTTTGGCAGTCGGTAACGGGGTCAATAGAAAAGAGCGAAACACCAAAAGAAGCGGTGATTCGTGAACTTTGGGAAGAAGTGCGGTTAAAAATTTCACCAAATTCCACCGCACTTTTTGATTGCAATGAAAGCGTAGAATTTGAAATTTTTCCTCATTTCCGCTATAAATACGCACCGAATATCACGCACTGTCGAGAATATTGGTTTTTATATGCGGTTGAACAAGAATTTGAGCCTCAATTAACTGAGCATTTAGCTTTTAAATGGGTTTCGGCGCAAGAAGCCATACAGCTAACAAAATCGCCAAATAATGCCGCAGCGATAAAGAAATATTTAATAAATAAAGGCTGATAAATCTCCCCTAGCCTCTTTTTGCTAAAAAGGGGAAAGATGCGATGAAAAAATAAGAGAATTTTTCACCGCACTTGGGGAATAATATAAATAATATCAGCGTTCAGCTTGATCCCGTCTGAATTGCCTGAACGACTGAAATTTTTAGCAAAATTCAGCGTGTTTGAGCGTAGCGAGTTCTGAATTTTGCGTAAAGAAAATTTCAACTAAGTGAAGAAAAGCAGTGAAGTCGGGCGTGCTTTCTTTTTGTTTACTTTTACTTTGCACGAGCAAAGAAAAAGTCAGTCGCAACGGCGAAACCCGATTTATAAAAACAAACAAATTTAATTAAACTCAAGATCAAAAAGATCACAGAAAATAGAAGGAAAAAAAATGGCAGGACATAGTAAGTGGGCGAATATTAAACATCGTAAAGCCGCCCAAGATGCCCAACGTGGAAAAATCTTTACTAAATTAATTCGTGAATTAGTTACCGCAGCAAAATTAGGTGGTGGTGATGTAAGTGCCAACCCACGTTTACGCGCGGCGGTGGATAAAGCCCTTTCTAACAATATGACACGTGATACCATTAATCGTGCAATTGACCGTGGTGTAGGCGGTGGCGATGATACGAATATGGAAACCAAAGTCTATGAAGGCTATGGCCCGGGCGGCACAGCGGTTATGGTGGAATGCCTAAGCGATAACGCAAACCGCACGATTTCACAAGTTCGCCCAAGTTTCACCAAATGTGGCGGAAACTTAGGCACAGAAGGCTCGGTAGGATATTTATTCAGTAAAAAAGGCTTAATTTTGATTGCCGAAGCGGATGAAGATGCGTTAACAGAAGCGGCGATTGAAGCGGGCGCAGATGATATCCAACCACAAGAAGATGGTAGCTTTGAAATCTATACTGCGTGGGAAGATTTAGGCACCGTGCGTGAAGCGATTGAAGCAGCTGGCTTTAAAATTCAAGAAGCAGAAGTCACAATGATCCCATCTACTACGGTGAATCTTGATGCAGAAACTGCACCAAAATTATTACGTTTAATTGAAATGCTGGAAGATTGTGATGATGTGCAAAACGTTTATCACAATGGTGAAATCAGTGATGAAGTGGCGGCACTGCTTTAATTTTTCACATTGATTTTATTGACGATAATTTAAAAGGTGCGTGATCTCATCAGCACCTTTTTCATTTAGGAAAAAAGATGGCAATTATTTTAGGCATCGATCCGGGATCTCGTTTAACGGGTTATGGAGTGATCCGCCAAGTTGGACTTAAATTAGACTATTTAGGCAGCGGCGTAATTCGTACTCAGGCAGAAGATATGCCCACACGCTTAAAACGAATTTATGCTGGCGTGAGTGAAATTATCACCCAATTCCACCCTACAATGTTTGCCATTGAAGAGGTCTTTTTGGCAAAAAATGCCAATTCTGCATTAAAACTCGGGCAAGCACGTGGCGTGGCGATTGTCGCTGCGGTGAACCAAGATTTACCAGTGTTTGAATATGCGGCTCGTTTAGTGAAACAAACGGTGGTGGGAACAGGCGCTGCGGATAAAACCCAAGTACAAGAAATGGTAATGCGAATCCTCAAACTATCTGCAAAGCCACAAGCCGATGCGGCAGATGCCTTAGCTATCGCCATCACTCACGCTCATTCTGCCGCCCAGCTTGCTCAAGTTAATCAAAATATGCAAAAAACAGGCGTAAAAAGCACCGCACTTTTACGTCCTAGATATAGCCGAGGGCGTTTTCGTTTATAGTCGTTGAGGGTGAAAATTTATTGTTTAAAACTGGATATTTATCCAGTTTTATTTTATTCTATGGCAAATCGTTTTAAGGGGAAATTATGATAGGCCGTTTAACAGGATTATTAGTCGAGAAGCAACCACCAGAAATTTTACTTGATGTACAAGGCGTCGGCTATGAACTTTTATTGCCAATGACCAGCTTTTATAACTTACCAGAAACAGGGCAACAAACCACATTATTCACCCATTTGGTGGTGCGAGAAGATGCTCATTTATTATTTGGTTTTTCTCATAAACAAGATCGTAGTCTATTTCGCGAACTGATTAAAACCAATGGCGTTGGGCCTAAATTAGCCTTAGCAATTTTATCTGCAATGTCAGTAAATGAATTTGCCTATGCCATAGAACGTGAAGAATTGTCTAAATTAGTTAAAATTCCGGGCGTTGGAAAAAAAACAGCAGAACGTTTACTAGTTGAATTAAAAGGGAAATTTAAAGATTTACAACAAGCCGATTTCTTTATTGAAAGTACCCATTTGCCTATGGTTGAAAAATCATCAAACAAAGAAAATATGCATATTGATGATGCGGTAGCGGCATTAATTGCTTTAGGTTACAAAGCAAGTGAGGCGGAAAAAATGGTGAAAAAAGTCGCCGATCCAACACTTAATAGTGAACAATTAATCCGCGAAGCCCTAAAAGCAGCGTTATAAATAAGGCAGAATAATGATTGAAGTAGATAGAATTGTTAGCGCAACAGAAAAATTTGATGAAGAATATATTGATCGTGCGATTCGTCCTAAATTACTCACTGATTATGTGGGGCAACCACAAGTATGTGAGCAAATGGAAATTTTTATTCAAGCAGCAAAGTTGCGTCAAGATGCGCTCGACCACCTCTTAATTTTTGGCCCCCCGGGTTTAGGAAAAACCACGCTGGCGAATATAGTAGCCAATGAAATGGGCGTCAATATCCGTACCACATCTGGGCCAGTATTAGAAAAAGCAGGTGATCTTGCTGCGATGCTTACCAATCTTGAACCGCACGATGTACTATTTATTGACGAAATTCACCGCCTTTCCCCTGCGATTGAAGAAGTCCTGTATCCCGCAATGGAAGACTATCAGCTTGATATTATGATTGGTGAAGGACCTGCCGCACGTTCGATCAAATTAGACTTACCCCCTTTTACCTTAATTGGTGCAACGACTAAAGCTGGCTCGCTCACTTCCCCTTTGCGAGATCGCTTTGGCATTGTGCAACGCTTAGAATTTTATTCAGTGGAAGATCTCACGTCTATTGTGGCGCGCAGTGCGCAATGTTTAAATTTAGCCATTGAACAAGATGCCGCACAAGAAATTGCTTGCCGTTCCCGTGGCACACCACGTATTGCAAACCGTTTACTACGTCGCGTGCGTGATTATGCGGATGTAAAAAATGCAGGCCAAATATCCGCACAAATTGCGCAATCAGCCCTTTCAATGTTGGATGTGGACCCGGCTGGTTTTGATTTTATGGATCGCAAATTATTAAGCGCGATTATTGAACGTTTTGACGGTGGCCCTGTGGGGTTAGATAACCTTGCTGCCGCCATTGGTGAAGAACGCGAAACCATTGAAGATGTGCTTGAGCCTTATTTAATTCAGCAAGGTTTTTTGCAACGTACACCAAGAGGACGTATCGCCACATTACGAACCTATCGCCATTTTGGTGTCAATAAACTCACCGACTAAGCAAGAAAAGAAAGGAGCAAGTAGGGGAGCGAACCATTTGCTTGCAAGATTGATAGGACAATAAAATTTCATCGCAAATTAGCTAAATATTCACTCAAAGTATAATGGGATAAAAGAGGATTTTGGATCGCATTATATTTAGCCCTGATAAGATGTGGTAATCACATTTAATTCAGAAAAGCGGATGAAAAAACTATTCCATAGATAAATTAAGTGCGGTACAAATTTTCTTAATTTTTGCACCGCACTCTGATCTTAACTCAAGTTATCTTGTTACTAACTGATAAAATCGGGCAACATTCTGTGCGGTTGAAATCAGATTTTCTTTTCCTGATCGTAAGGTGTTTTCCAAGCTATCTAGCTGACGAATAATGGGAAATACCGCATCAATACCCTGCTCATACACCACTTCGTAATCTTCTCGTAGGCAACCTACGATAGCAATAACAGGTTTGCCAAATTGTTTGGCTACTTTAGCGACGCCAATTGGCGTTTTTCCGTATGCACTTTGCCCATCCATTCTGCCTTCACCTGTAATCACTAAATCTGCATTTTGTACTTGTGTGGCAAAATTTAAGGTTTCTAATACAATATTTACCCCTTTTTTCAACCTCACTTTAGGGAGAAGTAATAAGCCACCGCCCATTCCTCCTGCCGCGCCAGCTCCTGCTTGGTTAGCAATATCAATACCAAGTTGCTGCCACACGGTTTGTGCAAAATGTGCAAGTGCGACATCCAGTTGCTGAACCATTTGAAGCGTTGCCCCTTTTTGTGGCCCGAATACTGCTGATGCCCCTGTCTCACCACACATTGGATTGCTCACATCACAAGCAACCTCAATTTGTACTTGGGCTAAACGTGGATCAAGCTGGTGTAAATCAATATGAGCGATGTTAATTAACTGCTCGCCACCATAGCCTAAAAGCTGATTTTCACCATTGAGAATACGTGCGCCTAAGGCTTGCAACATTCCTACACCTGCGTCATTGGTTGCACTCCCTCCAATACCTAGAATAATTTTTTTAACGCCATAATTTAACGCCTCTAAAATCAATTCTCCCGTACCAAAACTGGTGGTTTTCAATGGATTGCGTGCTTCCATTGGAACAAGATGCAATCCAGAAGCCGCTGCCATTTCAATGAATGCGGTTTTACCATCACCAGAAAGCCCCCAAAATGCATCAATTTTATTACCTAACGGGGCAGTGACAGTACATTGTATTAGCTTTCCTTCGGTGGCATCCACCAAGGATTGCACCGTACCCTCACCACCATCAGCCATTGGGATTTTACAATATTGAGCTTGTGGAAAAATCTTTTTAAAGCCAATTTCAATCGCTTCCGCTACTTCAAGAGCGGTTAAGCTTTCTTTGAATGAGTCTGGTGCAATGAGTATTTTCATTATCAATTTCCATTAAAGTAAAACTAAGGAAAGAACATAAACCGTGCTAATCCCCACGATTCCCATAATAAAAGTCAGTGCGGTTTGTGTACGATACCCTTGTTGTGCGGTCATCTTGCTGAAGTTTGTAACTACCCAGTAGTAACTATCATTCGCGTGAGAAACGCACATTGCGCCTGCTGCAATTGCCATTACGGTTAGTGCAGCCGCAATTTCACTGGTTAAACCCAAAGCATTCATTAGAGAATCATCGACATTAAACATTCCCATAATTGCTGTGGTGGTAATCATCGCTACGGTTGAACTGCCTTGTGCCGTTTTTAAAATTGCAGAGATGATAAATGGAAAGAAAATACCTGCACTACTAATAATATGTGCGTTTTCTTTAATATATTCTACAAAGCCAGCTTCAACAATGACTTTACCTAATACGCCACCCGCTGCAGTGATAAACAGAATAGGGCCAACAAGTTTTAGGGTATCATTTGTTAAGGTTTTAAATGTTTTGATTTTGCTACATTGAAAAATCAGAATAATAGCGAAAATTAGCCCAACACCTAAGGCAATAATCGGATTACCTAAGAATAAAATGAAGTTAGCTATATCTCCTGTTATGCCAGAAATTTTAGTTATTGAACCTAATGCCATTAAAATAATTGGTACAAATATAGGGGCAAAGCTCAGAAAACCATTGGGTAACGTGCCATATTTTTGCAATAACGCTTCATAGCCTTGAGCAATAAGTTCATCGTTCGTCTCATCTTGTAAGATGACTCGCTTGCCAATAAATTTGGCAAAAAGATAGCTTGCGATTAATACAGGAATAGACACTGTAATTCCCATCAGAATCACTAATAATAAATTATGCTCTAAGCCTAAACCACCAGCTACTGCAATTGGTCCCGGTGTTGGTGGAATGAATACGTGTGCGGCATAGAGACCGGCACTAAGCGCAACCGCTGTGCCAACAGGATTTGCGGCAATTTTTTTCTGAATAGCTTCACGAATTGGGTTTAACACAACAAAACCACTATCACAGAATACAGGAATGCCCACAACCCAGCCCATAATAAGCATTGCAAGTTCAGGTCGTTTTTGTCCAACCCGTTTAACGACGATATCTGCCAATTTTAAGGCTGCGCCTGTTTTTTCTAGTACCATACCGATAATTGCACCAAAAATAATCACAATTCCGATACTTTTAAATGTTCCGCTAAAACCCGCCCCAATCATTGAGGGAATTTTTATGAGGGGAATGCCAGCAAGAAGAGCTAAAGCAAGGGAAATACTCATTAAAGCGAGGAATGGATGAACTTTTAATTTCGCTATCATAAAAATCATCATCAAGATAGCAAGGATAAAGCTAATAATGAGTGCGATGCCTGTCATATTATTTCTCCTTTATAGGATTAATCATCACTCATATTATTGTTTTTCCTAATAGAGAATGCTTTATCCGAAGATACAAAAAATAGGATAAAAATCAGTAATAACTTGTCAAAAAGGACAAATCACTTTTTTAATAATATACTTAAATAAAAGATAAACAAATCCTCTATCCTATTGAAAGATAAAGAAGTTATTTGTTCAATTTTATTAAGGCGATAACGTAGCGTATTAATATGAATGAATAAATTTTGAGCGGTGAGAGTGAGATCACAATTTGACAAAAAATATTGTTGTAAAGTTTTGTGTAATTGTTGATTAGTATCTTGAGTATAAAGTTTATTAATTGGTTTTAACAATTCCTTAGCTTGCCAAGAATCCGTTAAATCATCTAATAAAACGGGCAGTTGGCACTGTTCAAAAAAGTAAACTGCTTTTTTCGGAAAAAATTTTAATCCATAGTTTAACGTACTTAATGCGGTTTTATAAGAAAGGGAGAGTTTTTCATTTCCGCCTAAAAAGCCACCTACAACAATCTTATAGGCGCGGAGATTCCAATGCGGTGGATGTATAAAACCATAAAAACTAAGAAATAAAAACAAATAGGGATTTGGTTGAAATTTCCGAAATTTGGCGGGTCTTGTATTCGGGATAATATCGGGATAAAATGGGATTATCGAAATACTAAGGGAGAAGTAAATGGGGCGAGTTTCATTTTTATCTGATGTACCTGAAGAAGCCATCTATGAATTAAACCAACGCATTATAGAAGCAAACTATGGCGATGCTCAGCGATTGGCGGACTGGTTCAAAGCACAAGGCTATAAAACGTCAAAAACTGCTATGCACCGCTATATTAAGGAATTAAAGGCTATTAATGGGCATAATGGCGTGTCAGGTTCATTGAGGCTATATGCAAGTTTAACGGCTTCGGATAGTAATCTGGATTTATTATATAAAGAGCTTGGTCGGTTGGAATACCGCAAGCAAGAGATTTTAAACCGTATTCGGGAAATAACGGAACAGCAACACAATTTAGGGGGCTAATCAGCCCCTTTTTCATTGCCTGAAATTGCGAAAATGCAAAACTGCGAAAAAATGGCTAAAACTAACCGCTTGCACCACTAAAACAACGAAAAGCCACTATGCCATTTAAAAGGCTTTAAATGGTGTTTAAAATGGTATCTCGCCCAATGAAAACTACCTGCCCGATAACTTCAAAATCTAAGCTCTCGTCAAAATAAACATCAATGGGGCTATCGCTAATAAGTCTGATGCCATTGATAATACCTTGCGCATGTTTAACTCATATCGAAGTTATCGACTGGTAACAGAATGATAATTTTTCTGTGTAGTAACTTCATAAAAGTAAAAATTAACCTAACCAATTGAAATATTTAGTTTTTTAGTAGAGCTCTTTCTTTTCATTCTGTGAAGTCTTTCTTTCTAAGCTGATCCTTTTCTGTGTATTCATTTAGTCTCATTCGGGCAATAGAAAGTTCACAACTCATCTGAGCCATATCAAAAATAGCTTTCTTGCCTTTACTATCGCTTCTTCGATAGTTGCTTAACAGGAGAACCTCTTCAAAATTCAACAAAACAGTTGTGTCAGCATTTTCTGGGGTAATAAAAACTTCTTCTGTGAAATAATCTTCTGAATTTAGTTTTGTTTTCTCTTTCGAATGCTTAGATAGAAATGAATGAATATCATCTTTTTTACCAGTCAATATATATTCAATATTTAGTTTTAAATGTGGATTAGCTAAATCAGCTAATCGCAATGCCTCTTCTGGGAAAACTCCTCTACGTTTTCTTTCTGCAAAAGCACTTTTTGTTAAACCTAAGAAACTAGCAACATCCTTATCCATAGTTAAAGAAAGTTCAGTTTTTAATCTGTTGAGTATGTCTGTGAAATTTTTCATAAAAAAACCTTGCAATTCATAAAATTCATATTTAATATGAACTTAGTAAATAATAATGAACTATATGATTTTGTATTAAATCATAATTAGTGATTTTAGTTCATAAAGTGTTTTTAGTCCATAGTATGAGAGGTTTTATGCAAAAAAGAACAAGGGAAGAAGCAAAAGCTTGGTTTCGAGAGAAAAACATAACTCAAGCAGAATGGGGGCGTAGAAATGGCTATAACTCGAATGAAATTAGTCGGGTTTTAAATGGTAAATCTAAACTTAATTATGGAAGAGAGCGAGATATAGCAATCAAACTTGGTATTCATATTGAAAATTAAGGAATTCATATGAGTGAACTTAAATCATATTATTCTTCTCAAGAGTTAGTTGAACTTCATTTAAACGGATTACCATCAACCAAAAAAGCTATTTTAAGCAAAGCGTCTAGAGAAAACTGGGAGGCTAGAAAAAGAAATGGTAAAGGTGGTGGACTTGAATACCACATCTCCAGCCTTCCCCCTGAAACTCAACAAGCACTTAGATTGCAAGCCGCTTTAGCGGTTGTGCCAATTGCTGAAATGACGGTGCAACAACCTAATTTAGAGCTTAGTCGCAAATTTAATGAAGCAAGCGACAAAGCACGAGAAAAAGCCAAAGCAAAAGCCGAAGCGTGCTTACAGCTTAAAGCCTTTCTCGACCAAGGCTTCCCAATGATGTCGGCACTTGAGGGAGCCGCAAAAGCCAAAGATGTGTCGGCAGGCTCTTTAAAAAATTGGTACTACAAGGTTCAACCCTACCCTGTCCACGAATGGCAAGCGGTATTGATTACGCAATCAGGCAAAGCGAAAAAACCAAGTCGCAAAGCCTTTATCGAACAGGAAGCGTGGGACTGCTTTTTGGCGGATTATCTCCGCCCTGAAAAGCCTGATTTAAGGGAATGTTATCGCCGCACCGAGCAATTAGCCAAGCATTACGGTTGGGAAATCGCAAGTTTGCAAACCTTTCAACGCCGTGTGCTTGAAGAAATTCCTTACGAAGTGATTTTACTGAAACGAGAAGGAGCAAATGCGGTGGCGAAATTAGTGCCAGCATTACAACGGACGGTGAAAGATATTCTCGCAGGCGAATGGATCAACGGCGATGGTTATCAACATAACGTCTTTGTGAAATGGCACAACGGCGAGATTGTCCGCCCGAAAACGTGGTTTTGGCAGGATGTGCGAACTCGCAGAATATTGGGCTACCGCACGGCAATTTCGGAAAACACCGACAGTATTCGTCACGCTTTAATGGATGTGATTTTTAGCTACGGCATACCGAAAACCATCACCTTAGATAACACCCGTGCGGCAGCGAATAAAGCAATGACGGGGGGCATTGAAAACCGCTACCGCTTTAAACATAACGAACTTGACCCGAAAGGTATTCTGCCGATTTTGGGGATTGAAGTGCATTTCACCAGTGTTTTATACGGTGAAGGACACGGGCAAGCGAAGCCGATTGAGCGTGCATTCGGACGTGGTGGCATTGGCGAGAAAGTTGATAAACGCCCTGAACTTGCAGGTTTCTATACAGGTAAAAACGTATTAGAGAAACCAGACAATTATAACGGCGGTAAAGACGGCGTGGACTATGAGATTTTCTTACAAGCCCTTGCCGCAGGTGTGGCGGAGTACAACGCACAATTAGACCGTAAAACCGAGCTTTGCCAACACGACAAAACCTTGAGTTTTGACAAAGTGTGGGAGCGAGATTACTGCCCAAGCAATGTAAGACAAGCCAGTCCTGAACAGTTACGACTGCTGTTTTTACAAGCCGAAACTATCAGTATTAAGCGTAACGGCGAATTTAAACTGAAAGCGGCAGGCAAACTTTACGGCTTAACCAACACTTACTGGGCAGAGAGTTTAATCGGCATCACCGATAAAAAAGTGGTCGCACGTTTTGACCCTGACAATCTACACGGCAACGTGTACGTCTATGACATTGAAGGCAGATTTTTAGCCGAAGCGATATGTCGAGAAGCGAAAGGGTTTGGCGATACGAGTGCCGCACGAGAGCAAGGCAGACTTTACCAAAAACTTGTTAAAGGTGCGAAACAACAAGCGGAAACACTTGAACTGCTTAAGACTCACGAGTTGGCAAGTTTACAACCACAGGTTGAAGTACCAGAACCGATTGAAGAACGAGTGAAAACGAAGCTGATTGATACCGTTATTCAAGACCGCAATGCATTACGAGTAGTGCAAGAAGAGATTGTAGTTGAAGAAGTCAATGAGTTGGAGCAAGGCTGGTTTGAACAAGGCTGGGAAAAAGGCTTAACGCTAATGAAAAAGGCGAAAGGACTGTAACTACAAGCGGTCAGATAATCGCAAAAATTTGCAAGTTTGACCGCACTTTAAACCATTTAAACCAGATTTAAACAGGGTTTAAACGCCCTAAGGAGAAAGATTATGACAAATCATACATATGATGAATTTCTTCACCATCTTCAGCAAGAAACGGCGAAGGCAACGGCATTTTGTCACACCAAACTGGTGAATGAGCATAAATCCGAGATATGTCGCTTAAAAAATTCAGCGATATATCAACAACTTTTTGAGCAGATGCAGTCCGAACAGTTTCAAGCTCTAGTAGCCTATTTTGAACCACTAATGCCGCAGTTACCCAGCGCCAATAAGAATAAGCTCTTACCAATCTCTGCGGATATTTTTGCGAACTATTTAGCTTTTTGCGTTCTTTTACTGGAAGAACGTAGAAAGATTGCCAGAAAGGGCGATAAATGTCTCTTTCCAGCTCAAGATATTTATCAATGCCTATCTTTGATTTTAACAGATCGTAAAGCTGCTCAAAATCGACAGCAGACCAATCTTTAAAACAAATATCAAAGGCATATTCAGCAGCTTCTTCTACTTCTCTTTTATCGAAGTCAGTGGGTAATTTAAATAAGTTAAGCATATATCCCCTAAAAAAAGAAAACAGGATCAACATTATGACACTAATTAACCAAATCAAACAACACATTGCCGACACCCAAAGCAGTCAGGCAAAAATCGCCAAAGAAGCAGGCATTAACGCAGGGGCGTTAAGTGCTTACTTAAACGAAAACTACAAGGGCAATATTGCAGAAATTGAAGCAAAACTTACCGCTTTTTTTGCAAAGAAAGAAACCGCAGAGCGTGAGTTTGTAGAAGCGCCTGCATTTATCGAAACCGCAACGGCTCGCCAAATTTTTAAAACCCTTGAATTTGCCCAAATCGCCAACTGTATGGCGACGGTTTACGGTGCAAGTGGCGTAGGTAAGACCAAAGCGATCCAACAGTTCGCTGGCAGTCGTGCAAATGTGTGGCTAGTTACCGCAAGCCCAAGTCGCTCAAGCCTCAGTGAAATCTTGTACGAAATTGCCTTAGAGCTTGGGATTAGTGATGCACCACGTCGCAAAGGCACGCTCTCACGCTTGATTGCTCGCAAAATCAAAGGTACGGAAGGTTTGCTGATTGTGGATGAAGCCGACCACTTACCTTACGAAGCCTTGGAAGAACTTCGCATTATGCAAGAAGAAGCAGGAATTGGCTTAGTGTTAGTGGGCAATGACAAGGTATACAGCCGAATGAAAGGGGGCATTCACCCTGCCCACGAATACGCAAGATTATGGTCACGCATTGCTAAAAATACCAGCATTCAAAAAACCAAACAGGCAGATACCAAAGCGGTGGCAACAGCGTGGGGGCTAAATGAAGATGAAGAAGCCTTGAAAGTGATGCAAAGCATTACTGAAACAGGCGGTGGTTTGCGAATTTTAACCCAAACCCTCCGCCTTGCAGGAATGGTGGCAAAAGGCACAAACAGCCTGATTACTGCTGATTTAATTGTTAAAGCACGCCAAGAGTTATTAGGCAAAGGAGAGTAACGATGAAAAAACAATACAACCCACTGGCAGGCGAAATGATGACCCCACGCAACAGCGAAGTTTATATGCACCTTGCAATGCTTGAGCTGGCGACCCTTGAATGTGAAGCCTTGGGTATTGAGGTAGAAAAAGTGGAATGGTTCGACACCGGCAGACCTCGCTTAGTGGCAAGAGATAACACGACCACACGCAAAATGGCACAAAATCAACGTGCATTTAATTATGGCACAGAAGTTAAAAACGGTACCCGCCGTTACTTAATGCAAATGACGATTAAAGGGGTGAAGGTGATTTGGAGCACTGACACCATTAAACATTAACCCACGCCAATAAGGAGAATATCAATGGCAAAACAACCCACAAAAACCCGAGTAAAACAACCAGCAAAACTGCGTTTTACCACGGAAGAGCAAGTGCAAAGTGCGATTAAAGAGATCGGGGATTTAAGTCGTGAACATACCCGTTTAACAACGGAGATGAACGATATTATCGCAGAAACCAGTGAGCGTTACGCCCCCGAGTTGAAACGTTTACAGGCAGAGATTGAGCCGTTACAGCAAGCGGTGCAGGAATACTGCGAAGCACACCGTGATGAATTGACGGAAAACGGCAAGAGTAAAACCGCTAACTTTGTGACAGGCGAAGTGCAATGGCGACAACGCCCACCTTCTGTGGCAATTCGTGGGGCGGATGCGGTGCTTGATTTTATGCAACGTATGGGCTTTGACCGCTTTATTCGCACCAAAAACGAGATCAACAAAGAAGCCCTACTCCTTGAGCCTGAAGTGGCAAAAGGGATTGCTGGGGTGACGATTAAGCAAGGGGTGGAAGATTTTGTGATTAAGCCGTTTGAGCAGGCAGCTTAAAACCCATTTAAACGCTCTTTAAACCCGATTTTAAGGGGCGTTCATAATGTGTTTTAACGGAGGAAAGTATGAAAACGCAAAAATCAACATCAGAGAAAGTTTTTAATCGCTATCACTATTATGCAACTCAAGCCGTAGAAGCGGAGCAAAATGGCAAATTTAACCATGCGATTAAACAGTGGGAAGTAGCGAAGTTATCGGCAACAGGCGGTAATGTGGCGTGGTGTGAGGCTCGCATCGCACATTGTAAATATATGCTAGAGCATCCCTCACGTTGGAGCAAGTAATGATGACTGATAGCGAAAAAGGACAAATAAAAGACCGCTTGTATGACCTGATTGAAAAGCTACAAGGGGCGACGGAATTAGTCGAAATGGACGATTTGGCACTGGCTGGCGTGGTTTTGATGGACGTGGCAGGGCAAATTCAGCGGGTGAAGCTTAAATTATCAACTAACCAAGAGGAAAACTAAGATGAAAAACAGTGATTTTATTCAAATGACACAATGCAACATTCATAGCATTAAGTTCCCTGTGGACAATGTGAAAGAAGTGTTAGAAGGGGCTACTTTTGAGCCTGCGGACATTTATACCACCATTGAGTTAGTCAAAAATCCGATGACAAACACGAAAGTGTTAGAACTGGATAATGGGTTGTTCTTTACTTTGCGGACAACCTTTAAAAAAGTGACTAAAGAGTTACTTTCAGCCAAAATTTATGAGCTGAAAAAATCAGAATCACTTCGAGATGAAAGAATGCCGAAGATTGTACCGAATACTGATAAAGAGTGGCGACAAATTGCCGAAGCTCATTTACTGCAAGTTATGCCATTTTCGAGTGAATTAGTCAATGTGTTTTACAGCCCAGAAAAAGAGCTACTTTTTACGAATAATCGCTCTAAACACAGCCGTTTGGCATTGAAACATTTGATTAAATTGTTTGAACTTGCAGGTTTTAAAAGCATTGTTGTGTCGGAAGAAAAGTTGGGTTTAAACACTAAATTGACTAAATTTTTGGAAAAAGGTGAACCGCTTTTTAAATATCTACATTTCCAGCACGAAGCGACTTTGCGTAAGTTGGCAAACGACAATGAAGAGTTTTTGACTTGTCGCCATTTGGATACGTTAGAGGGCAAGGAAAAAGCGTTAGGGGCGTTACAAAATGGTTTTCGTGTGCAATCTATGGCGATGCGTTATGAAAGCGAAGAAGCGTTTATTGTAAATTTTAAGTTGGACGAACATTTAAAAATCCGCTCGATGCGTTTTACCGAATATGCCGATATTGCTCGTCATTTAAACGGTACAAGAGAAGCACATAAGCACGCTATTTTAACGGAATACCTTGAAGGTCAGCTTAATGCCTTACTCAAAATTGCAAGTGCTACGGTGCTGGAGTTTACAGGGGAAACGAAGTTAGAGAGTTTTGTGTAAGGTGTACCCAAATGAATAAAGACGAATTTTTCAAGAAATACCAACTGGATGGTTCACTAGTTATTTTGGATTTGGATGCAAATGACGATGATAGCAAATTTTGTTACGAAGCATTATTGGCGTATAGAAATCTCCCATTAAACGAATTTATTGTAGAGTACTTAGATGAATATATGACTGAATCAGAATTTATTGAGTCCATGCTTGATACATTAGATGAAATTATCAGTAGAGCCAAGAATGCTAAACGATTTATTAAAAAACGTAAAAAAACAATGAAGGAGGAAACTATGTAATCACTAACAAAACTCACACCGCCCCACACTATTTTTATCGGCATAGCCTAATGAAATTGTGAAATGCACTTGGGGCGGTGAGTTAAGTAAGCAGTCAAAAGTAATGATTTAAGCATTGTTTTTGACTGTTTATTTATGGATAGGAGGAAGAAGATGACCTTACAATCAGAAAAAGCAAGGTTGATCCAACTGGTGAAAATCGGGCAAAAACAGCTGAATATGGATGATTTTAGCTATCGTGAAATTTTAAAACGGCTCACAAATAAAGACAGTGCAACCAAACTCACCGTAGTGGAATTACACCGAGTGTTGCACGAATTAAAGCAGAAAGGGGCTAAAGTCACTTATTTTGCAAAAAATCGTAAAAATCCGACCGCTTACAGCCCTGTGACTGGTGATGTTAAAGTGAAATCACAGGTCGTGCATAAGATCCGTGCGATTTGGATCAATATGGGCAAAGATGGCTTATTGCGTGATAGCAGTGAACAAGCATTAAATGCTTATATGCGTAAGATTATCAATAAATCTCGTGCTATTTTAGTGTTAAATGTCGGGGCGTTAAATGTAAACGATGCCAGCCGTATTTTAGAAATTTTGAAGAAATGGCATATGCGAGTACTGATTGAACGAATCGAAGGGAAAACAGGCGAGAAAATTCAGACTAAAATCAGTTATGACCGTGTGGTTGAGTGGTATAAGGAGCTGTTTAATGAAACTTTGTAGATGCCCCATTTGCCACAGCGATATTCATCTTGAAGGCTTGATTGAAGATGAAGCAGGAAGAGAACTGTTAGTCCAAATATCACAGCTCACGCATGGAGTCGCCAAGCCGATGGTCGCTTATTTAGGACTGTTCAAGCCACAAAAAAGCAACCTTAATAACGCTAGAGCTTTGAAGATTTTAACCGATGTACTGGAGTTATATCCTTGCTCATTATTGCTGGCTCAAGCTTTAACAGAAACAGTGGCAAGTATCCGCAAAAAACGCCAACAAGCCTTGCAAACAGGGCAAAAGATTGAACCGCTTGCCAATCATAACTACCTGAAATCGGTGTATGAAACGCAAAAGCCTCACTTTGCTGTCATTCGCACCGATAAAAATCAGTCGGAAGCGGTCAAAGCCCAACAAGCGGAAGAGAAGAAAACGCAAGATGCGATTTTATACGTTGAACGTTTTGTACAACTTGGACAGGAAAAATTTGTGAAAAGCAGCCCCGAATATCAAATCTGGCTGCAACACAAACAGCAAAAACAAGCCCTTTAAACTCTCTTTAAACTTTCCCCAAGGCGGTTCACACCGCCTTTTTTCTTGCCTTAAATCTCCCTTTTCAGACTTTTTTATTTTTCGCTAAGCCTTGCTATATCAGGATTTAAGCCACTTTTTACCTTACGTTAAGAAAATTTGTGCTAGTGGGAAATTTTAGTTTTTGTACAATAGTCACATTGATAAATTGAATTGGGTACGCTATGTCGCAAACATTACAACAAACAGGCTTATTTGATGATGAACACGCCAATATTGGAGCGTTGTTCGACCATTTAGACCATATTCCTGATGTGGAATTACAAAATCGTTGGCCATCATTGCTTGTTGAGGTCATTGATGTTATGCAAGCGGAGCTTATTCGTCAAAAATTTGAGGAAGATAGTGCAAAGCTTACTGCGTCTAAATTAGTGGGTGTAATGGCTCACTATTTTGGTGGAAAGTCGTTTTATTTGCCCGCAGGCGATAAAATCAAAGAAGCCTTGCGTGATGTACAAATTTATGCGGAATTTGATGGAAAAAATATTCCCGAATTAATTAGAAAATATCGCTTGTCGCAGACTACTATTTATGCGATCTTACGCCAACAACGGGCGTTACATCGCAAGCGTTATCAAAAAGAGTTACCTTTAGTTTGAGTAGTCGCAAACTCAAATTTATCTTCAGATCATTAAACTCCAACTATCAACTTTAAATTGACAGTTGGAGTTTTTTTATGTCCTTACCTATCACAAAAATCGTGGTGCATTGCTCCGCAACACGCAACGGCAAATCCCTTAAACAAAATGGCAAAACAGCCGCACAAATCATTGACAGCTGGCATAAAGCACGAGGCTTCCGTCGTTCAGCCAATGCGGTGCGTCATTTTAACTCTCATCTCTTGCATATTGGTTATCACTTTGTGATTGATGTAGATGGCACGGTCGAAACGGGTCGTCAAGTTGGGGAAATCGGGGCTCACGTGAAAGGTCATAACAGCAATTCTGTTGGTATCTGTTTAATCGGTGGCATTAGTGCAAGTGGTAAAAATCACGCTGAATACACTGAAGCACAGTGGCAATCATTACATAAGCTGTTACGTGAACTAGAAGCCAAGCATCCAAAAGCAAAAATCTATGGTCATCGTGACTTATCTCCAGACCTAAATAACGATGGCAAGATCACTAAAAACGAATGGCTAAAAGACTGCCCGTGTTTTGACGTATGGGAATGGCTTGACCGTGGTGAAACCGTGTTTGTGGAGCATTTATTTAAGGAATAACAATGGCTAAGTTTTCTGAATTGATTACCAATGATAATGGCAGACTATCGACCACTGCTTTTATCCAGTTCTTTGGTGCCATTTTAATGGCAATTATCTTGGCGTATTCGGTGTATTTAGATCGTGCCAACGTGGGCGAATTATTTACTGTATTTGCCTTGTTCTGCGGAGGACAAGTTGCGACCAAGGGTTTTGCCAACGCATTACAACGTAAGGAATGACTATGATTGTAGAAAAGATTATCCCTCTCGCTTTATTGGCTGGTTCTTTGGCGAGTTTTGTGGGTTATAAAAGCTGGCAAGTAGCAAAGGCCCGTAAAGAAAATGAGAAATTAAATGAGCAAAACCATCAGTTACAAACAGAAAAAGCAGTAGCAGAAGCTCAAGTGAAAAATTATGAAGTGAGAAAACAGCATGAAGAAAACATTAGTAGCTCTAGCCGTGACAGCATTCTTGACCAGTTGCAGCAAAACGGTGACTTACGAGGTAACGAATAGTAGTTGTGCTGGGTTTAATTTAATTAAAGCCAGTCGTCAGGATACAACCGAAACACTGCGTCAAGTCTTAGTGCATAACAATACTTATCGACAAATCTGTGTTGTTGGTAAGAAAAATGAGAAACAAAATGAGTGATGATGTAGATCGTATTACGGAGCAAGACGAGCAACTGCTTTCGCTCCAACTTGCCCCACATTTAGAAAATCAATTATCCGATGATGAAATTGAACAGATTGTGTTAAGTGGTCGTGATTGCATTGAATGTGGCTTACCTATTCCTATTCAACGTTTACGAGCTGTGCCTTTTGCCGTGCGTTGTATCTGTTGCCAACAAGATTACGAGGACGGCAAATGATTGAAGTATTAGATACGCTGAAAGCCCACTGGGGCATTATTTTAACGCTGGCTGGACTGTTAGCGTCTGTCTTTTGGTTAAAAATGGACAGCCGCTATGTCAAAAAAAGTGATTTTTCGGAGTTAAAAGAGACGGTGACGAAAACCACGCACCGAGTAGATGAAGTCGAAAATGAGTTGTTACATTTGCCTAGCTCAAAGGATGTGACTGATTTACGCATTGCGGTGGTGGAGATGAAAGGGGAAACGCAAGCCTTACGCACCGAAGTAAAAGGCTTGTCGCACCAAGTACAGTTGTTGATTGAAAAGGAAGTAAGTAAAAAATGATGAAAGATATTTTTACCCAAGACCAACGGCTTGTGATTTTGCGATCATTGGCTGACGCTGGCTACGATGCAAACGAAAGCATTTTAGATGACTGCCTTGCTCTCTATGGGCATAAAATTAGCCGAGATCTTGTCCGTAATCATTTAAACTGGCTTGAAGAACAAGGGCTAGTACAAATCGAACGTTTACAAGGCAATTTTATGGTGGCTAAAATTACTCAGCGTGGTTTAGATGTGGCTAACGGTGAAGCTTTTGTAGATGGTGTTAAACGCCCTCGTCCAAAAATTTAAACGGTTTTTAAACGATATTTAAGGAGCGTTTAAATGATAGAAAAAAACACTCGTGGACGTGCCAGTAAGGTCGATTTATTACCACCGAATATTAAAACTCAGCTTGCGATGATGTTGCGTGATAAGCAGTATTCGCAGGCTGAAATTTTAGCCGAAATCAATGACTTAATTCGTGATTGTGGCTTACCTGAAGAAATGCAGTTGAGTAAAACAGGGTTAAACCGTTATGCCAGCCGAATGGAAAAAATGGGAGCCAAAATCCGACAAAGCCGTGAGATTGCGGAAATTTGGACGAAGCAATTTAGCGAAGCACCGCAGTCAGACATTGGCAAAATGTTGATGGAAATCGTCAAAAACATTGCCTTTGAAACCTCGCTTGGAATGAGTGAAGATGGCACGGCAGACCCGAAATCTATCGCCTTGCTTTCTTCTGCTGTGCAACGTTTAGAGCAAGCGGAAAGTTTGAGCTTTAAACGTGAACAAGCTATTCGGAAAGAAGTGGCGTTGCAAGCAGCAGAAACCGCAGAAAAAGTGGTGGTACAAGCTGGGTTATCTCAAGCAACAGTCGCACAACTGAAAGCCGAAATTTTGGGAATTGCATAATGAAACTGCCTGATTTTATCCCTTTTGACCCGAATGAATTGTTGCTTGGGTATCAAAAACGTTGGATTGCTGATGAGAGCCAACTCAAGATTGCGGAAAAATCTCGCCGTACAGGTTTAACGTGGGCGGAAGCAGCTGATGATGTTCTGATTGCAAGCCGAAATAAGTCTGATGGTGGCTCAGATGTGTTTTATATCGGCTCAAACAAAGAAATGGCTCGTGAATTTATTGATGCTTGTGCAATGTGGGCAAGTAAATTCAACCGTGCAAGCGGTCAAATTCAAGAAGAACTTTTCGAAGATGAAGACAAGGATATTTTAACTTACGTTATCTACTTTGCTTCAGGTTTCAAAATTAAAGCATTGTCTTCGAACCCGAAGAACTTGCGTGGTATGCAAGGGGTGGTTTGTATTGATGAAGCCGCTTTCCACGAGAAGCTTGCTGAAGTCTTGAAAGCTGCACTTGCACTAACAATGTGGGGAGCGAAAGTCCGTTTAATCTCAACCCATAATGGTGTCGATAATCTCTTTAATCAGCTGATCCAAGATAGCCGTGCTGGGCGTAAAAGTTACTCTATCCATACGATTACCCTTGATGATGCTTGCCGTGAAGGGCTTTATCAACGTATTTGTCAGGTAAGTAAACGTCCGTGGTCAGCGGAATTAGAAGAGGAATGGAAATCAGGATTATTGCGTGAAACCGCAACGGAAGAAGATGCTCTCGAAGAGTATTACTGCGTGCCAAAACGCAGTTCAGGCGGTTATTTGCCTCGTCCGTTAGTCGATAGAGCTGCGGATAGAAACAAGGTGATTTTACGTTTTGAATGTGATACTCGGTTTATGGAATGGACCGAAGAAGAGCGTGAAATATTAACATTGGAATGGCTTTTAAATGAGGTTTTACCTGAGTTAGAAAACTTAAATAAAGATTATCGTCATAGTTTTGGTGTGGACTTTGCTCGCTCTGGAGACTTGAGTGTTTTCGCCGTGGTAGCGACATTACCCAATACTGCTCGCAATGTGGAAATCACCCTAGAAATTCGTAATTGCCCATACAACCAACAACGGCAGATTATGTTGTTTGTGTTATCCAAATTGCCTCGTTTTATCGGTGCAGCATTTGACGCGACAGGTAACGGAGGCTACTTAGCTGAGGCTGCCTTAATCCGTTATGGCTCGTCGATGGTGGAAACAGTGCAATTAAATGATAAATGGTATCGGGAGTGGATGCCGAAATATAAAGCCTTATACGAGGCGGATTTAATCCGTATTCCTCAAAATGAAGAGATCATCTTAGACCAAGGTCATATTGTTGTGATTAACGGTGTGCCGAAGATTGATAAAAACCGCACACAAGGTAAATCAGGTAAACGCCACGGCGATAGTGCGGTTGCTTATTGTATGGCTGTGAGAGCGAGTTATATGACTGGGGGCGAGATTGATTTTATTCCGCTACCCGCTAAACACTCCGATGATAACAAAGATGATGACAGTATTTTTCGCTCAGAATGGGATTGTTAACAATGAAAACCAGCACAATTTTAGATATTCACGGTAATCCGTTTCGGTTTGAAGACACGCTACAAACGGAAAATGAGAGCCGTTTGGCTGCTTTACAACACCACTACAGTGAACACCCTGCCAGTGGTTTAACCCCGATGAAAGCGGCTCGTATTTTACGCAATGCAGAGCAAGGAGATTTGGTCGCACAGGCAGAGCTTGCCGAGGATATGGAAGAAAAAGATGCCCATTTGCAATCTGAACTCGGTAAACGTCGAGGGGCAATGCTGAACGTAGAATGGCAAATTGTACCACCCGCTAATGCGACTCCCGAAGAACAGCGTGATGCGGAAATGATTGAAGAAATCTTGCGTGATGCCGTGTGGTTTGATGACTGTATTTTTGATGCTACCGATGCCATTTTAAAAGGCTTTTCTTGCCAAGAAATTGAATGGGAAACGCACGGCAATATGACCTTGATTAAAGGTGTACATTGGCGTGATCCTGCGTGGTTTATGACCCCACAATTTGAGCGTAATAGTTTACGTTTACGAGATGGATCCGCTCACGGTGTTGAATTACAGCCTTTTGGCTGGGTGAAACATATTGCTAAAGCCAAGACGGGTTATTTAAGTCGTATTGGCTTGGTACGTACTTTAGTATGGCCGTTTATTTTTAAAAATTATTCGTTGCGTGATTTTGCGGAGTTTTTAGAAATCTATGGCTTACCATTGCGTTTAGGCAAATACCCCGAAGGGGCCGGTGAAAAGGAAAAGCAGACATTATTGCGAGCGGTGATGTCTATTGGGCATAACGCAGGCGGTATTATTCCAAGAGGAATGGAGATCGAATTTCAGAAAGCGGCAGATGGTTCCGATGCTACTTTTATGGCAATGATTGACTGGGCAGAAAAGTCAATGAGTAAAGCGATTTTAGGCGGAACGCTCACCAGTCAAGCAGACGGAGCAACATCTACCAACGCTTTAGGCAATGTGCATAACGATGTACGACTAGAGGTACGCAATGCAGACCTAAAACGCCTTGCTGCTACCTTAACTCGTGATATTGTTTATCCGCTTTATACCTTGAATTGTAAGTCGTTTAATGATGCTCGCCGTATTCCACGCTTAGAATTTGATATTGCAGAAAGTGAAGATTTAAACGCTTTTGCGGAGGGCTTAAATAAATTAGTGGATATTGGTTTTAAAATTCCTAAACAGTGGGCTCACGATAAATTACAAGTGCCGATTGCAGGCGAGAATGAAGAGGTGCTTGCAAGAAATCAACCAAATCCGACCGCTTATCTTAATAGTCAATCTCATCAAAAAATGGCAGTGTTATCCGTACAACGTGATCCTGATGATTTACTTGATGAGTTAGAGCCGTCAGCGGAAGCTTATCAAGCCATTATTGACCCAATGTTAAAACCAGTGGTGAATGCGTTAGCCGAAGGCGGTTATGAATTTGCCCAAGAAAAATTAGCCAGCCTTTATGCCGATATGGACGATAGTGAGTTGGAGAAAATCCTTACTCGTGCCATTTTTGTGAGCGATTTGTTAGGACGAGCCAATGCCAAACGATAATAACGAACTTGATATGGGGTATGTATTACGCCTTGAGCCTGAATTAGCCGTGGACTATTTAAAGGCAAAGGGCGTGAATATTACTTGGGATTGGCACGAGCAATTAGCAGAAGCTCACGCTCGGGCCTATACCGTTGCAAAAGCGACTCGGGCAGAAGTGTTAGATACGCTTCGCTGGGCAACGGAAAAAGCGATTGCAGACGGTGTGCCAGAACGTGATTATATTAAAAACCTTGAGCCTATGTTAAAAGAGTTAGGTTGGTGGGGAAAAACCGTGGACGAAAACGGCAACACAGTGCAGTTAGGTAGCCCACGCCGTTTAAAAACCATTTTACGCACCAATAAAAGCACGGCATATCACGCAGGGCGGTATATGGAGCAAATGGCAAACAGCGATGAACAGCCCTATTGGCAATATGTTGCCGTAAAAGACAGCCGCACAAGAGCGAGCCATTTAGCGTTAGACGGTAAAGTTTATCGTTTTGATGATCCTATTTGGGATACGATGTACCCGCCCAATGATTGGGGGTGTCGTTGCCGTGTGCGTGCGTTGAGTGAGTTTCGTTTGAAGAAAAACGGCTTGTCGGTGTCAGAAAGTGGCGAGATTAAAACTGAAAGTGCGGTGGCTGGCGTAAACAAAGACACAGGCGAAGAAATCCGCACGGAAGTGAGTAAAATCAAAACCGACCAAGGCGAAATGAAAGTGGGTGCAGGTTGGAATTACAATGTGGGCAGTGCGGCTGTGGGGACGGATGTGGAGTTAATTCGGAAAATCACGCAGTTAAAAAATCGTGAGTTACGCCAACAGACGATTACAGCGATTAATAATAGCGAAGAACGTCATAAGGCCTTTGAATATTGGGTTAAGGCTCATTTAGGACAACGTGGGGCTGGTGGACGTTATATGTCAGCAGGGTTTGTGACAACAGAGATCGCAGAAAAAGTAACCGCACTTTCAGAGGGCAAGAAAATGTCAGAGCTGGTGTTAGTGATGACGGAGAGACGGTTAGAGCATGCCAATAGTCTTAAGCATCATCAAGGAAACATAGGCTTAACAATTGAAGAATATGCGTCTATTTCACGGATTATTGCAAATCCTAAAGCTGTATTATGGGATAAACGACAAAGACATAACAATTTAATTTATCTTAATAGCGATTTGAGTATTCAGGTAATAGTTGATGCTCCTAATAAAGATAAGGTAAAACCGAATGAAAAAGTAGATTCAATAATCAACGCATATAAAATCAATTTAGAAGAAATTAAAAAAGGAATTCGCGGTGGTGAATTGATTTTAATTCAGGGAAGTTTGTAGGAGATGCGTCGTGACCGGGGTCGAACCGTGCATAGATGTTTACCCTTTTCAGGGGGACATTGCTTTACCATTAAGCCACACGACGCATAGAATGATGAATGACAGCGGAAAGGAATCGAACCTATATACTCAGCGGTTTACCGCCTGATGCTTACCCTTAGCAAACGCACCGTCATTTATTGTGTAGTTAAAATTTACGCTCAAATTTTTAAAAAGTCAAATTTTAAACAGGAGAAAAATATGCAAAATGTCGTACTTTTGTATGAGGCCGTAACTAAACTGCAAGAAAGAGAAAAACAAGCTCCAAGTAGTACAGCCAAAGCGATTTTCGAACGCACACAGGTGGCTGTGCAATCAGAGCTTGATGATACAGATTATTTTTATTTGGCAGCGTTTGCCGAAGCATTGATTTTAGCTAAAAAATTCAATACAGCAACGGACTTACCTTTTGAGCATTTAGGGTTGTTTGCCCACGCTCTGAGTGAATTCTCGTCTAAGGTTTCGTGATTGACGAGTTTTTCATAAGCCCATTCGCTTAATGCAACTTGAAGAGATGCTTTCTCTCCTGTTTCTTTAAAACGTTCAAGGGCTTTGAGTTGCTTTTCATTCATATTTATTTTCCTTTTGGTTGTGGGCGACATTGCCCACTGCCATTTTACGTAAGGGTATTTTTCTATGCACCTTGAATTTAAATTTGATACCCGTGCCATTCAAAACAAATTTACAAAGCTCACTGAAACAGTAGAAGGACGTGATATTACTCGCAAGATTGCTGGTGTTTTAATGCAAGAAGCGGAAACAGCTTTTGACAAAGAGCAAACACCTGAGGGTGGAGCGTGGGCAAAATTGGATGAACGTTATAAAAAATATCGGCATAATAGAGGTTACACTGGCAATATTTTACAAATCTCTGGTGATTTGGTAAAAAGCCTTAACATTGATTATGGCGATAGTTTTGCGGTGATCGGTGCTTCAGAACCTTATGGGCAATTTCACCAAATGGGTACAGAGAAAATGCCTGCTCGTCCGTTTCTTGGTTTGGGTAATGATGGTGTGGAAGAAATTACGGCTATTTTAAATCGTGAATTATCGAAAGTCGCTCAGGCTTGATGTAAAATAGCTAAAAACATCACAGAGGCACGCTAAGCGAATTTTATTGCTTGTTGGTACTCTTTTTCGGTCAAAATAATTTAAACGCTTGTAGAGCGATTTAAACGGCATTTAAACGGTATTCCGTTATTACATTTCTATTCTTTTTATAGCCTTCGAGAAATCGGAGGCTTTTTTCATTTGAAACACCGCAAACTAACCTTTTCTTTTTTCCTGTCATTATAGGGCTATGAAAGTAAATAAATGCCCTTTAGCCGTATTAACGGCACAGCTTACAAGCCCTGATGGTTGGCAACAACTTTTGCCCAAAGGTGAATTTCGGGCAAGAGATGGTCGTCCGACCGATGTGCCGCATTGGTTTATTGATGAAACCATTGCTAACCGCTTAATTCAACAAGCTAAAACACTCAAGCAAGACATCTTAGTTGATTATGACCACGCTACTCTGCTTAAAGCCAAAAAAGGCCTTGATGAGGGAAATGTGGTTGCAGCTGGCTGGTTTAGCGATGAGGAAATGCAGTGGTTTGATGATGACGAACGTCAAGGTTTATACATTAAGCCACGTTGGACACCTAAGGCTTATCAGCAAATTAAAGAGAGTGAGTTTGCTTTCCTTTCTGCCGTTTTCCCTTACAACGAAAAAGGCGAACCATTAGAAATCCGAATGGCTGCTTTAACCAATGACCCTGGTATTACAGGTATTCAACGGTTAGCGGTGCTTTCGGCAATGACAGACCAGCAGGAGAAAAATCAAATGCCAGAACAGTTGCGTAAATTACTCGCAAAACTCGGTGTGGAAATCGCCGAAGGTGCAGAGCTTACCGAAGAACAAGCGAAAACCGCCCTAGATGCGTTGGAAGCCTTGCAAACAGATAAAGCCCACGCAGATAGTCAAGTTGCAGCACTGAGTGCGGCAGCAAAAGAGGTTGATTTAACCGCTTATGTGCCAAAAGCCACTTATGATGCAATGGTATTACAGGTTGCAGCACTTTCCGCTAAAACCGATGAAGTAGAAATTGATAATGCGATTGCGAAAGCCCGTCAAGAGGGGCGAGCGATTGAGTCCGAAGTGGATTACTTAAAAGATTTTGGCAAACAACAAGGTGCGGTAGCGTTATCCGCAATGCTAGAAAAACGCCCGCAAATTGCTGCCTTATCCGCAATGCAAACGCAAACCACGAAAGTGACGAAAGAAACCCAAGGCGAAGCCGTGTTAAGTGCAGCAGATAAAGAAGCTGCGAAATTGCTCGGTATTAGCGAAGCCGATTACGCAAAAGAACTGGAGGCTAAATAATGGCAAATGTAACCCCTGAACTCGTCAAAGCCCTGTTTGTTGGCTTTGGTAAAAACTTTAAAGAAGGTTTGGCAAAAGCACCTTCACAATATAGCAAGATTGCGACTTTAGTGAAATCTACCACCGCATCAAATACTTATGCGTGGTTAGGTCAAATGCCTGGTTTAACCGAATGGATTGGTGATCGTACTTTAACCGCTATTCAGTCTCACGGTTATTCGATTGTAAACAAAGATTGGGCAAGTGGTGTAGAGATTAAGAAAACTGACATTGAAGATGACAATGTTGGTGTTTATAGCCCATTGATTGAAGAACTTGGGCGTGCCGCAGCAGAAAAACCTGATGAATTAGTGTTTGGTGCATTAAAAGCAGGTTTTACCACGGTTTGTTATGACGGGCAGTATTTCTTTGACACCGATCACCCTGTCGGTGCAAATGTGGATGGAACAAGTCCTGTCTCCGTTAGCAACATTACTGATGATGGCACCAGTGTTACTGCAGATAAGGCTTGGTATTTGTTAGATTGCTCTCGCAGTCTAAAACCGATTATTTTCCAAGAGCGTAAAGCACCTACTCCAGCACAAATTACTGATTTAAACGATGAAAAAGTATTTATGAAAAATACGTTTACCTACGGTGTAGATAGTCGTTCAAATGTGGGATATGGCTTTTGGCAACAGGCTCATGCCGTGAAAGGTGCATTGACTGCGGAGAACCTTTGGAAAGCCATTTCGGCAATGCGTGCGGTGCGTGGTGATGGCGATAAGCGTTTAGGGATTAAACCAACGCATATTGTTGTGCCTCCATCTCTTGAAAAAGAAGCTACGCAATTACTTGAACGTGAATTCCGTGTTGAAAACGGGGCAACCGTAGACAACGAATTTAAAGGGCGTTTAGAGCTTATCGTTGCAGATTATCTCTAATTGCAAGCGGTCGGATTTGAGCTATTTTTTGCAAATTCGACCGCCGTTTAAATGGTGTTTAAAGAGGTTTTAATGGGGGAAAAATGAAATGGAAAAAGAGCAACGCTATCAAGTTGTGGTTCACAGCAAAGTGCAAGATGGTTATCGCCGTGCTGGTTTCGCTTTACAAAAAGGCACTAACTTGCTTATGGATGTCACGGCGGCACAAATTGAGCAATTCAAAGCCGACCCACGTTTGGTATTTGGCTCTCAAGACCCGATGCCGACGGAACCAGTTGATGACTTATCAAAAGGGTTATCTCAAGACGATTCGGATGACAAAACCCAACACCGTGTGGACGGTGGCTTGGTTCCAACCGATTTAACCGTTGAGCAATTAAAAACAAAGCTCAATGAGCTTAATATTGCCTTTACTAAGGATGCGAAAAAATCAGATTTAGTGGCATTACTTGAAACGGCTATGTCATCTACTACGTCAAAAGAAGGTGAATAATGTTATATGCCAGCCAAGCAAGTCTTATTAAACGCTATACCCTTGATGTGTTACTGAGTATTGCTCGAAATGCTGATCGCACCTTAGACGAAACCAAGGTGCAAGAAGCGTTAGAAGATGCGTCGCAAACCATTGATAGCTACTTGGCTGGTCGTTATCGCTTACCATTGCAAACAGTGCCAGCCGTGTTAGAACGCCATTGTTGCTACATTGCTCGTTATTTCTTAGAAAAAAACCGTGCAACCGACCAAGCTCGTTTGGATTATGAAGATAGCATTAAGTTTTTGGAAAAGGTTGCTTCAGGCTCTATTGCTCTTGGGCTATCAGAAAACGATGAAGCGGTGGAAACAGATAATTCAGCGGTAATGGAAAGTGCAGGCTCTGTATGGAGTCGTGAACATTCTCGGGGGTTCATTTGAGTATTATTGCCAAAACCAGTGAGGCTTTAATTGCCAAAATTAAAGGGTTATGTGGCGATTATCTACGAGAAGTCGAAACGCACCCAGGGCAATGGGATGACAGCTCTATCCGTCGCATTGTGCGTAATCCACCTGCAGTTTATGTGGCGTGGCTTGGACAAATGCCAAATGCAAATGCTCGTTTAGTGTCGGCTCGCTGGGGGATATTTGTGGTCGCTGATGTGTTGAACGGTCAGCGAAAAGATGATGTGGGGATTTATCAAATTGTCGAAATCTTAACAGCAGGCATACACAAACAACAAATAAGCCCTTCGGGGATGTTTGAGTTGCAGACAGTGCAAAATCTGTGGAGCGATACTCAAAGCGGTATGGGCGTAGCGGTTTATGGTATGTTTTTTAATGCAGCTCAGCCTTTACCAAATGCTATAGATGAGAGTGTGTTAGCGGATTTCAAAATTTACGACCATACCTTTAACCAAGACACTGATGAACGAACCATTGATGGTAAAACTCGTTTACATATCGAACTACCAACCCAAGCAGATGAATAAAGGGGGAATTGATGCCAACGTTTAAGATTAGACCTAAAACAGGCTTGATTATTCGAGATCCTGATACTTTTGAACCCTTAAATGATAAAGGGGAAGAAAAAACACAAAGCAGTTATTGGCTGAAACATTTAAAAAACGGTGATGTGGAATTAGTAGAAACGAAAGCCACAAAAGAAACAAAAACTAAGACGGAGAACGCATAATGGCGATTTCTTTTAATCATATCCCTTCTGCAATTCGTATGCCATTGACCTATATTGAATTTGATAATAGCAAGGCAGTAAGTGGTACGCCATCAGCATTACAAAAAGTGTTAATGCTTGGCACGAAATTGCCAACAGGTACAGCAACAGCAGGACAAGCCGTACGAGTCACTGCTCATTCACAAGCAAAAACCTTGTTTGGTCGTGGGTCGCAGTTGGCTGAAATGGTGAAAACCTTTAAAGCTCACAACAATATGTTGGATTTGTGGTGTTTACCGTTAGATGAAGCGGAAAGCGGTGCCAAAGCAACAGGTTCGGTACAGTTGGTTGGTACAGCGACACAAGCAGGTACATTAAGCCTGATGATTGCAGGGACAAACTATAAGCAGGCGGTTTCAAGTGGTGATACGGCTGCAATGCTTGCAAGCAAATTACAAAAATTGATTGCTGCAGACAGTGATGTACCTGTTACTGCAACGGTTTCCGATAGCACTATTACGCTCACTTGTCGCTTTAAAGGCGAAGCGGGCAACGACATTGATGTGCGTTGTAACTATTACTCTGGCGAAACTTTACCCGAAGGGATTAAGGTCAATATTACTGCGATGCAAAGTGGGTCGGTAAACCCTGCTATGTCAGAGGCAATTACTGGCTTTGGGGCTGAGTGGTGGCATTATGTGATTAATCCATTTACGGATACAGAGAGCTTAAATCTGTTACGCACAGAATTAGTGAACCGTTGGGGGCCTCTCAAACAGATTGATGGTATTTGCTTTATGGCAAAACGTGGTACTCACGGCACCGTTACCACATTTGCAGAGCAACGTAATGATTACTTATTCAGTATGATGCCGACAAGCAATAGCCCTGAACCTGCTTATATTTGGGCTGCGGCTTATGGTGCAGTGGTCGCTGGCTCTTTATCTATTGATCCTGCTCGTCCTGTACAAACATTAGTGATGGATTTATTACCGCCTGCAATGTCAGACCGTTGGGATTTACCTGAACGCAATACTTTGCTTTATAGCGGTTTAAGTACCTATACCGTCAATGCTAATAGTCAGCCACAAATTGAAGCGGCGATTACGATGTATCGTAAAAATGCATTTGGGGATAACGATGAAAGTTATCTGTATGTGGAAACTATTGCGACGTTAAGTTATATCCGTTATGCGATTCGCACTCGCATTACGCAGAAATACCCACGCCACAAGTTAGCCAATGACGGCACACGTGTGGCACCAGGGCAAGCGATTGTAACTCCGAAAATTATCCGTAGCGAACTTTTAGCATTGTTTACAGAATTAGAATGGGCAGGTCTAGTAGAAGACTTTGATGCATTCGCCAAAACGTTGTTAGTTGAGCGTGATGATAATAATCCATGTCGTTTAAATGTGCTTTCAAACGAGAATTTAGTAAATCAATTCCGTATTTACGCACACGCAATTCAGTTTATTTTATAAGGAGCTTTAAATGGCTAATCAATATCAAGGCGTGGCATACGTGCGTTGCAATGGCACGGAGTATGCTTCTGCCGATGATGCCACCCTTACCCCTGGTGGTGTAACTCGTGCAACGGTGAAAGGCAGTCGTGTTTATGGCTACCAAGAAACCCCTGAAGAAGCCACGGTTGAAGCGACCTTCTACAACAACGCCGAAACCGATGTACTGGCATTAAAAGATATTACCAATGCCACGATTGAGTTTGAAACGGACGTTGGACAAACCTACCTGTTAGCGAATGCATGGGTGGTGGATGCGGTAACCTTGTCAAGCAAGGGTGAAATTAAAATCAAGTTTGCTGCAGTGCAGTGTAAGCGAGTATAACTATGCAATTAGTATTACAGACAGGCTTAATGTTTGGCGATGAGCCACAAACCGAAGTCACCTTGCGTGAATTAACCACAGGCGATTTGCTTGATGCAGAAGTTGCTGCTGAACGTATGGTAATGTCGCCTGATGGCGTGCCTGTATTGGTGAAATCCCCTGCGCTTTTTGGCTATGAGATTTTACGCCGTCAGATTGCATCTATTGGCAAAATCAACGGCCCGATTTCGCTCAAAATGCTCCGCTCGCTCACATCAGAAGATTTAAACCGCATTTCCGTGTTTGCGGAAACCTGGGAAGCGACCAAAGCCGCACAGGTGGTGGAACGGGGGCGACTGGATGCAGCAGATAGCGAAACTGGAAAAGACCTGCCTGCTGCTCGCTAAACACTATCAAAGCAACCCAGCGTGGTTGCTTGCTCAACCTATCTTTAACTTGCCACGCTACATTGGGTACATAAATACAGGAGAGAAAGATGGCAAATAATTCTACTTCGTTTTATGTCAATTTAGCGGGCAATGTTTCTTCGCAAGCGTCCAAGTTTGGCAATTCACTTTCGGTGATGGCAAATAAGGGCGTTTCCAATATGAATAAGCTCAGTAATTCGGTGAAAAAAGTCGGTTCTGGGCTTGCATCGCTTTCTCAAAAAATCAATAACGTTGGCAATATTGCCTTGCCTGTTTTGGGCGTTGGGGTTGGTGCTGGTGCTGCAGCCGTGAGTAAATCTATGATCCGTGTGGCTGCGGATTTTGAGATGGCAAACATTAGAATGAAGCAAACATTCGGTAAACGTGGCGATGAAGCAATGGCGTGGCTGAAGAAGTTTGCGACTGATACCCCAATGGCATTCGGTGATGTGCAAGATGCTTCAATGCGTTTAATGACTGCTGGCATTGATCCTATGAACGGCTCTTTACAGGCATTAGTGGACTATAACGCCAAAGTAGGTGGTAATGCTGATAACTTAAATGGCTACATTTCTGCAATTAGTAAAGGGTTTATTAAAGGCAAGCTGACAATGGAAGAGGTTAATCCATTGCTCGAGCGAAATGTTAAGGTTTTTGATATTTTAGCTAAGCAAACCGGTGGTAAATATACCGCTGATCAAATGCAAAAAATGTTGGAGAAAGGTCAATTAGGACGTGCTGCTATTAATGCTCTTTTAAAAGGTATGGGTGAGGATGCTAAAGGTGCAGCCAAAGAACAGATGAAAACTTGGGATGGTTTGGTCTCAAACCTTGAAGATACTTGGGTCTCAATGCAAGCTCAATTTATGGAGCACGGGGCATTTGACAGCTTAAAAGCCGAACTGGGGAGCTTTTTAGAATGGCTGAATAGCAAAATTGATGATGGCACGTTAGATGAATTTGCCAAAACCGTGAGCGAAACTTTAACCGATGCATTGAAACAACTAAAAGAAACTGCGAATGATGTTAAGCCGATTTTAGAGAAAGTCGGCTCTGTGATGGGGTGGGTATCAGAGCAAGCTGGTGGCTATGGCAATATTGCTAAGTTTGTGGGCGGCTTTTATCTTGCGAATAAAGTAGCTAATTGGGGGATTACCCAGAAAACGGTAAAAGGTGGCTGGGGGCTGGCGAAATGGGGCTTGGGTAAATTCCGTAAGGGTAAAGGCGGACAAGGCGGAGCGGCTGAAGAGGTTGCAGGTGCTTTAGGTTCGGTAGCGGGCGTTACGCCTGTTTATGTCACGAACTTCCCTGCGAGTTTTGGTGGCGGTTATGGTGGTGTTGAACAGGATAAACGTAAAAATAAACGTCAAAACAATAAAAAAGGCAATGGCAAAAACCGTGTTGCCAGTGTAACCACTGCTGTGGCGAGTAATGCAGAAAAAGCTGTGGCTAACAAAGGGGTAACACAAGCGGTCGGAAACACAGTGAAATCTGCAAGCCAATCACTTAGTGCAACCACCAAAGCGGCAACATCCGCCATTAGTCGTACTGCAACCCGAGCGGTACCTTATTTGAATGTGGCTGCTTCTGCGGTAGAGGGGGCTATGGTTTTAATGGATGAACAATCAAGCACTCAAGATAAATCGGAAGCGATTGGTTCTATTGCTGGGGCAACCGCAGGCGCTATTGTCGGACAAGCTCTTATTCCTATTCCTGTGGTGGGGGCCGCTGTTGGATCTTATGTGGGCAGTTGGTTAGGTGAATGGCTTGGCTCTGAGGTGGGTGAATATCTATCTGATCCTGAACCGATAAAAAATGAGTTAAATGGCACTATTCAGGTGGCAGTGAAAGCATCTGAACATCTGATTGCGACTGCAACGGCAAGTAAAGTGCAAACCAACCAAAAACAAGACAATATGAATATTGCCGTACAAATGGGGACGCTTGGGCCTGGTATGGGGATGTGGTAGGAGTAATGAATGACAAAGATGACAGGCAAAGGTAGTTATCGTGGCGTACCGTTTTTAATTGAAGATGAGCAGAGTCAAAATGGTGGACGTCGTGTTGTTACGCATGAATATCCTTTACGCAATGATGGTTTAACAGAAGATTTGGGCAAACGCCTACGTCATTATTCAGTAAGCTGTCTGGTGATTGGCGATGACCATATTTCACAAGCTGAAGCATTAGTTGATGCATTAGAAGCAGATGGTGTAGGCACGTTAAAACACCCTTATTTTGGTACGCTCGAAGTGCGTGTTGATGATTATCGGATGCGTCACTCTACCGCTCATCAGCGAGTTACTCGGTTTGATATTACTTTTTTACCTGCACTAGATAGTAATGCCCCTGAAATTGCGGAAGATACCGCCTATTCGGTCTTCACGGAATATGAAAATGTGCTGAATAGCCTTGCAGACGAGTTTGCGGAAATGGTGGAGGATGTATCGGGCTTTATTGAGTCAATGGTCGATAATCCGCTTTATCGCTTAGCAGATACGACGATGGGGTTTATTGAAAATGTCTTTGAGGGTGTGGCAAATACAGTAAGCGGCTTGACCGCAGTAAAAGATAAGGCGTTATCAATAAAAAATCGTTTATACGGGTTGCTACTTACCCCTAAAGTGTTGGCTAGAGAACTGCAAGATTTGACCAAGCTTAATGTAAAAAGTGCGGTAAATTCACAGCGACAATTTGTACAGCATATTGTTATTACTGACTCTATCGACACAGCATTAAGCAATCTCACATCAGGGAAAACGGAAATCAGCAAAAGTACCCTAGATGAGATGATGGCAGCGAAAACGAACAATGTGAGTGAAAGTGATATTTTAAGCCGTCAGTTTCGTAATTTACACGAGCAAGAGATCTTTGATGCTTTAATGAATAAGACCACCTTCTTGTTGAAACGTTTGGTGCTGTCTACGCTTGCAGTTGAATATGGCAAGGCAATCTCCGATGCTGTTACGGAATCGGTGGCACAAAAAGCGGTAACAGAAAGTACGGTAGCGGGGTTAATTGAGTCGAAAGCCGATGTACAACGCTATATCACTGAAGTCGATGAGCAACTGGAAGCGGTTATTTTGGATAACGCCGATGCAGAACAATGGAAAAGTTATCAAGTCCTTGAAACTTATCGTTTGATTTTGTTAAAAGACTTGCGAGTGCGTGGCGAACGGTTAGCAAATGCGGCGGATATTACGTTAAAAGATACCTTCCCTGCAGTATTGTTGGAATACCAACATACAGGTAATGCGGTAACGTGGAAACGCTTGGCGTTGCGAAATGGCATTGCTCATCCGTTATTTTGTTTGGGCGGTTCAACCATTGAGGTGTTGCAATAATGGCAGAAGAAAAAAACTTACCTAAAATTGAGTTGTATTTAAACGGTAAAATCTTTTCTGGTTGGAAAACGGTCAATATCCAACGTTCACTTGAATCAATGAGCGGTCGCTTTGATTTAGGTATTGCAGTACGTCCTGAGGATGATATATCGGTACTGAAAGTTGGAGCGTCTTTAGTGTTGAAAGTGGGCGGTCAAACGGTAATTACAGGCTATTTAGATGAGTTAAAGCAAAGTATCTCAGGCACAAATAAGCAGATTGATATTAGCGGACGAGATAAAACCTGCGACTTGGTGGATTGTGCCATTATTCACAATAGCTATCAATTTAAAAACCAGACGGCAAAACAGATTGCTGAAGCGATTTGCAAGCCGTTTGGGATTAAGGTGGTGTGGAATGTGACCACGGCAGAAGCTAATGAGCGTATCCCAGTATGGCAAGTGGAACCTGGGGAAACGGCATTTGATAATTTAAGCAAAATCGCTCGCCATAAAGGTGTGTTGGTCACAAGCGATGTGGACGGCAATTTAGTGTTTACTGAACCAAGTACTGCCCACGTGGGTGAATTAACCCTTGGTGTAAACCTGTTGGAATTAGAACAGATGGATAGCTGGCACCAACGTTTTTCGCTTTATCGGGTCATTGGTGATGCAGAGCAAGGCGGTGAAAAAGGCGATGTAGCAACCAAAAATAAAGCGGTCAAAAGTTCTAATTCAAATAAATCAGATAAAGATAACGTAGCCGAGTTTACAGGATTTGTGGGGTAAAGAATGAGTGCAAGTGGTTTAAAAGTTGAAGTAGCAGATCCTGTAATTACTCGTTATCGTCCGACCGTTATTATTGCCGATGATAATATGACTGGGGCAAGTGGCTATCAGCGTGCCGATTGGGAACGTAAACGACGTACTGCAGAAGGCTCGAAAGCCACAGCAAAGGTTCGGGGTTGGTTTAAGCCTGATGGTTCGCTTTGGCTACCTAATGAGGTCGTGGTACTTGATGCCCCACTGTTTAGCATTAACAAAGTGGAGCGTTTAATTATTGATTGCAACTATACCCTTGATGATAGCGGTATGGTGACCGTGATGACATTAATGCACCGTGATGCCTTTGATGAACCAGCCGATGAAACGTTGGACGATGTGGACGGTACAAGCGGTAAAAAATCATCGAAAAAAGGCAAAAAAGCTAAAGCGAAGAAAGCGAAAAAATCTGATAAAGATAACGTAGCTGAATTTACAGGCTTTGTCTAATACGAATTTAAACGTTATTTAAAGGAGATTTATGCAAGCTTTAAATCGTGTGATTGCCCCACTTAAACGAGGGTTGCAGTTATTAGTGAGCCGTGCGGTTGTGGCAGTTGTTAATGATGCTTATGCTCGGCAAAATTTACAGCTCCGCTTACAATCCGACGAGGTGGCCGATGATGTGGAGCGGTTTCAAAATTACGGACATTATTCGGTACCAAAGGCGGGCGAAGCGATTGTGGTGTCGGTGGGCGGGAAACGTTCGCACTTGGTTGCTGTTGTGGTGGATGATAAAAGTGTGCGTCCCGCTGGGTTGATTGCAGGCGATTCTGTGTTGTATCATTTAGAAGGTCACCAACTCCGACTCACCGAAAATGGCGAAGCCATCCTTTCTTGTAAAAAATTCACTATTGAAACTGAAACCCTTGACTGCAAAGCTCAGACAGTTACGTTTGATAGCCAGCAAACAACGTTTAAAGGCGATGTTGTTATTATGGGAACATCAACAGCAACAGATCATATGTCGGGCGGAATCAGTGCAAAAGACCACGACCACGAGCAAAAAGTGGGTAAACCTGTTCCGTAAGGAGCAGTAAATGTCAGATTTAGCCTTGCAATGGCGAGATGGCGAAGGCGACTTGGTTTTAGATAACGAGTCGCTTTTATTAGATGATACGCTTACCAATGCCATTGTCATTAGCCTTTTCACTGATTTACGTGTGGATGGCGAGCGTGGTTGGTGGGGTAATTCTTTTAATTCTGATGATTATCAAATGGGCTCAAAGTTATGGACATTGAGCCGTTCTAAACAATTAGCGAGTGTACTTGATGATGCACAACGCTTTGCTACCGAAGCCTTGCAGTGGATGCTTGATGATAAGGTAGTTCGCAGTTATCAAGTTTTTGCTTCTAATCCAGCCCCTTCAGTTCTGTTGTTAGAAATTTCGTGTGTGATGCCAAACGGTAGCACAGAACAACGTACTTTCACAGCAAACTGGAGCCTTTAATGTCTTTTAACTCTCCGACATTATCAAGTTTAATCAAACAAGGTGAACAACAATTTCAGCACCGTTTCCCAACGCTTAAACGTAATAATGTTTTAAGTGTGATCAACCGTATTTGTGCGGCAATGAGTGCTGGGGAGCATATGCACCTTGATTGGCTTGCTCGTCAGATTATCCCGACTACAGCTGAAGAAGAATACTTAATTGAATACTGCCTTTATAAAGGTATTGTGCGTAAGCAAGCAACTACTGCTTCGGGGTATCTCACTGTGACCGCAGCCATTGATACTACCATTCCAGAAGGTACGGTGTTTGAAGATAGCTCAAGTGGCTTAACTTACATTACAACAGCCGAAATGAGTGTGAAAGCTGGTACGGCGGATATTGCCGTGCAATGCGAAATAGAAGGTGCTGATGGAAATTTATCGGCAGGTGTGTCTCTCTCATTAACCTCAGCAATTTTGGGTTTACAGCTTACTGCAACCGTGAAATCAATGACAGGTGGTGCGGATATTGAGCCTTTATCTCGCTTACTTGCTCGCTTGATATATCGAGTACAAAACCCACCCGCATGTGGTGCTCCACACGATTATATTCGTTGGGCAACGGAAGTTGCTGGAGTGACTCGGGCATGGTGTTTTGAGCGTTATTTAGGAGGTGGTTCGGTAGGTGTCGCTTTTGCTTGCGATGACCGAGAAGACATTTTACCCACGGACGAAGATATTGACCGTGTGCGTGCTTATATCACAGGACATAAAAACGAAGCCACAGGACAATTTGAAGGGATGCCAGCTAATGTGGAACTTTATGTGTTTGCTCCACAATTCCAGACAGTTAATTTTTCTATCAGATTGTCACCAAATACAGAAACGTTACGCCAAGCGGTAAAGAAAAGTCTGCAGGCTTATTTATCAAATGCGGGGGTTGGCGCATTACTCTATTTATCCCAAATTCGAGCTACGGTATCAAATACTGCGGGTGAGGTAGATAACAGTGTGATTTATCCAGCTACGGATGTGCAGTTGTTGAGTGACAATATCCCTGTTCTTGGAGATATTACATGGCTATGACACATAAGCAGTATTTAGATGCTGCGGTGAAATTACTCCCCGTGGGATTAGCTTGGAAGAGAGCTTTAAATAGTAATTTAACTAAAGTGCTTGCAGTGCGATGTGACCAACTCGTCGAGGTGAATAGTAAAGCCCACCAACTGATTAAAGAGCGAATGCCAGGGAAAGCCACACTATTGCTTGATGAATGGGAAAGTTTTTTCGGTCTGCCTGAAGCAGGGCGACAGATTGTTGGAAAAAGCATTACACAACGCCAAACACAAGTAAAAGAGAAAGAGGAAGAACTCGGTTCGAGTAGCAAAATTTATCTCGAAGAAGCAGCAAAGCGAGCGGGATATCAGATTGAGATTGTGAACTACTACCCGCACCACTGCTTGCGGGATTGCTTATACCCGCTATATGAATACGAAAACGCTTGGCGAATTTTTATTTACACAGAAAAGTTGCAGACCAACCCGACTGAGGTTGTCGATAAAAACGAAGAGCTACAACAAATTTTGAAACGTTACTGCAACGCCGATATTGAGATGGTGTTTATTTATAAGGATAAAGCTTAAATGTACGCATTAGACAATAAGTCTGGCATTGAACAGATGCCTGAAATCCCTGAAGTATTTAGTAAAAATCCGCTTTGGTTTACCGAAGGGCGTGATGGGAACTCGCCAAGTTACCCTGGTGCGCACTGGTTTAACATTGTCCAGGCAGAGCTTTTGAATGTGTTGAAAGAGGCTGGGATTGAGCCTGAGAAGAAGTCGTTGGATCAGTTATGGCAGGCAATTCAGACTATCAACCGTCGCCGACCATCTCTTACTAAAAAGCGAATTAAACTAGACATCCCTTTAGTTTTTGACGGGTACGAAAGTGAGTTATTGGCGGCAAACCTAACAGACTCAACGGGATATATCTATCCAGGTTCATTCGCGATTGATGAGCAAACAAATGAGCTGGTTATTTTGTATGGCGGTAGCTGGGACAATGCACCAATGTATCTTGTGGCAAGAGATTTTGATACTGGCGAGCAGAAATGGTGGGTAAAACTTAGCACAACGTCAATTGGCGAAGGCATTAGTATTAACTACGATTACGGCTCACGCAAAGCATTTGTTGCGGGGAGACAGAATGGGTATTTATACTCATTTGACCTAACGAATGTTACAAATGGCACTACGCTTGAGATTGCATCAAGCCATGAGGTTGGTATTTATAATCAATTTAGCTACGATAATGGCGTTTGGGCGGTGGAACGAAATGCGCCATTTGTCGCTGGTTATATTGCTCGTAATACGATTGATTTTTATGATAAAAACTTCAACTTACTCAATTCTGTTTCCTTGCCGATTTGGTCAAGTGGGTATGTCACAAAAACAACTAATAGTTATGCACCGTACTTAAATAAGCGCCAAGGCTTTGCATTAAAAGGCAATAAGTTGTTCTGTGCTTTTGGTGGTGCTCACGATAACAACACGCCTGCGGTATGTTGTGAGTATCAAGGCACGAAGATTTTTAATTTAGCTGGCGATTGTTTAGAAGAAGCAATGCTAGAACCTATCGCAATGAGAAAAATTCTGACTCAGCATCTAGGCAAGCAATCAGAGCTTAGACGAATTGAGAATGAAGGCATTGTTGTCACTTCAAAAGGCGAAGTTTACACACTGTACATTTATCATTCGCGGGCAACATCATTCGAAACTCGCAAGAAAGAAGGCATTGTCGTCTTTCAAGAATTAACTGATGCTGGCGATTGTGTAGATTATTCAGAGGCTGTCACATATACAGCTCAACCAGATTTCATGAGCTTGCGCAGAATGCCTCGTGGTACATCAGGCAAAATGATTGACCCGCTAACTGGCAGAGAAATCACTCAGATGAGTGAGATTTTTAAGTTCATCCGTGAGCTAAACATCCCCGATCTGATGTTTGAAACAGGTGGTTTCACAAATATTACAGATATTGATGGAGAGTTATTAGGTAGAGGTTTAATCATTCGGGTAGTCAATCAAAATACGGTGATGTATGTCGAAATTACAAACCGAAACCACGCCACACTACCTAACTTGCCGTCATCATATGCTGCTACTTTATCTTCAGATGGTCGAGTGTGGTCAAAAAATAAATGCGACTTATCCATTGGTGGGGATCTTGTTTTCGGCAAAGACTCTAATGGGGAATCAACCATCTTGGCAAGGATTAGCACAAAAAACTTTACCAAAGGTAAAAACGTGTTACTTGCTGATGTGCAGAGTGGGGCTTCTAACAATAACGCATTTATTGGTGGGGGCAGCTCTGTTTATGAAGGTGTGAATCAGATTCGATTTTTCACGGCTGAAAATAAAGGCGAGGCAGGCACAGCACGTTGGGCAATATTAAATTCAGGGCATTTCATCCCTTGGAGTAATGGAGTTTATGATCTAGGTGCAACAAATAACAGAATTAAAAATATTTATTCAAGAGAATTATCTATAGCAAAAGAAGATAATTCTCAAGCTTTAATCAGAATTGCTAATGCTTTAAGAGAAATCACATTAAATGTCTCTGCAGGTGGAAATGCAGGACTTTGGGATAATACTCTCTCGAAATGGTTATTAATGGTTGGTAGTGACGGGATACTAAAAGCTGGTACAACACCGACCATTGATGCGGTAGGAAATGAGTTGGTTACTGCTAGTTGGTTTAAATCACAGTTTACCCAATCTCTTTCTAGCAATGGTTGGCAAAAATTTCCATCGGGGTTAATTCTGCAATGGGGAACCTATAACGCAAATAGTCAATCTGTCTTTAACTTTCCGATTGCCTTTACGCAAAATTGTTTTTTAGTATTGCCTGTCGACTATAACTCAACTGGTCAAAATCTCGTGATGATTACAGGGACTAATAAAAATGCTGAGTCTTTTCAGATACAAACATCAGGTGGTGATGTGGGCTTATTTTCTGTTATTGCAATTGGTGTTTAGGAGATAGTATGTATTTTTATGATTTGCAAAAAAAAGCTTTTTTAGTTGAGGGATTACATCAAATCCCTACAACAGCTAAAGCGGTCACAGAGAAAGAGTTTAACTTATTGATAGATGGTCGTAACAAAGGTCGTGAGATCGTGTTAATGGGCAACACTCTTACCCTTACATCTCCACGTCCAAGCCAAGCACACGAGTGGAATGGACGTGAGTGGGTAATTTCCCAAGATAAACAAGCAGAGTTTTTCAATCAAAAAAAAGAAGCGCTAATTCGCAGAATTGCAAACAAAACCGACCGCTTGAAAGACTCTATTTTAGTTGCCTATCCGCAAGCTGAGATTGATAGCTTTTACCGCCAAGAAAAAGAAGCATTAACTAAAAAAGCCAATCCAAATGCAGAGACACCGATGTTGTCTTCGATTGCGCTTAGTCGAGGTGTGTCTCTTGATAACCTAGTGGATAAAGTACTTGCAAAAGCGGAACTATTTGCATCAATTATGGGCAACGTTATTGGACAACGCCAGAAGTTCGAAGACCGCACATTAAGTGCTGAAACTCTTGAGCAATTAACAGATATTGAGATAGAGGTAGATAAATGGCAGTTATCTATTTAGCACTTTACAAAGGCCGAACTAAAAAGTGGCAAGAGCGCTTTAAAGATTGGCTGATTCGCAAAGCAACCAAAGGACAATACTCGCATTGCGAGATTGCAATACATAAAAGTCGAATTTTCGACCATTATCACCGAGATGAGTGGTTTGAGTGTTACAGCTCAAGCCCTCGTGATGGTGGTGTGTGTTGCAGAATTATCAACGTGTCTGACCGCTCTAAGTGGGATTTGGTTGAGTTACAAAATGTGACAGAAGCACAAGTGAAAGCCTATTTTAAGCAGACCAAATGCAAGAAATATGACCTGTGGGGAGCTTTAGGTATAGTGCTTGGCTTTAAGCAACGTGGAGAGCGGTTCTTCTGTTCTGAATGGTGTTTTAATGCCATTTTTAATAGCGAACAGGGCTGGAGGTTTAGCCCGAATCAGTTGGCTGTGATTTTAAATAAAAAGGAGATGTTGTGATAATGGAAAAAGAGCAAAATACTGGCAAGCAAGCAAGCAAGCAAGCAAGCAAGCAAGCAAGCAAAATGAGTGTAAAGGAGCGTGCTATGTTTAAGCAAGCTCCACTCCCATTCATTGGGCAAAAAAGAATGTTCTTAAAGCATTTTAGTCAAATTTTAAATGATAATATCGACGGTGACGGCGAAGGCTGGACGATTGTAGATGTGTTTGGTGGTAGCGGTTTGTTATCTCATGCCGCCAAACAACTCAAGCCACAAGCAAGGGTGATTTACAACGATTTTGACAATTATGCCGAACGTTTACAATACATCCCTGACATTAATCAACTACGCCAACAATTAGCTGTTGCCCTTGCTGATTGCCCCAAAGGTAAGCGGTTAGATAAGACGAAAAAATTGCAACTAATTGGGATTATTGAGGCGTTTAAGGGATATAAAGACCTTCATGTTTTATGCTCATGGTTATTATTTAGCGGAGAACAAGTAAAAAACATTGAAGATTTGTATAAACATAATTTCTGGCATTGTTTACGTCAGAGTAACTATCCAAGTGCGGAGGGTTATCTTGATGGCGTGGAAATTGTTTGTGAGTCGTTCCATCAATTAGTGCCACGCTTCTCAGGGAAAGAAAAAGTGTTACTTGTCCTTGACCCGCCATATCTTTATACAAGACAAGAGAGTTATAGGCAAGAGAAGTATTTTGATTTAATTGATTTTCTACGCCTAATCAATATTACCAAACCACCTTATATCTTCTTTAGCTCAAAGGAATCGGAGTTTATTCGATTTATTGAATATATGCAGGAAGATAAAGTGGATAATTGGCAGGCTTTTGATGGGGTGGAACGGATCGTGGTGAGTGCTCCTGTAAGTTGTGACAAAAAATACGAAGATAATATGGTGTATAAATTCTAAAATAGCGCCCTTTAAAATTGGTTTAAAGGGCGTTTAAATTAATCATCAAGCAAAAACGGGTCTTCCCATAATTCTTCTAAAAATGACATAAATTTTTCTTTTTCATTACCCTTAAAGCCTGATACATCAATCCCAGATGAGCTTGAGAACCTAACCTTAACTTCAACACCGCTGAATTTTGATGCTATTCTTTCAGAGATACGACGAGCTAATTTCTGCATAGTTTTCTCTTGCTCAGCAAGTTTCTTACTATCCCGTTCCTTAACAAAACGTATATCAACAACTTTCATATAGACTCCTTATTACACTGTTTATAAACACAGTATAATAAATCTACCTTGGATATGTCAATATATACAGCACTTAACCATTAAAACAGCGAAAAAAAATAATTCTAAATTTTCGTAGTTTTAATGGTTATTTTTCGCAGTTTTTTTGGCTTGCAACAGTGGAACAAGTGTTTTCAGTAATCTTTTATTTTGGCGTTCACTGGCGGGGAATAATATGAGTACTGAGTCCAGAGAATGAATGGCAAAAAGCACATTTTGCTGCTGTAAGTAGTTCACTAATTCTTGTAATTGGTTCTGATTGGAATGGCATAGATTAATCAATACGACTATGTAATCAAGGGATAGGTCAATGCCAAAGAAATGTGCTTGTTGAGCAAGTAAAGGATATTTTTGTGAATTATCGACTAACTGTAAAATAAATTCTTCTTTATAACGATGAGACCAACGCTCTTGCTCAATTAAAATATATTGTTCAATAATTAATTCCGCAGTCATTTTTACCAATTCGGCATAAGGACGCACTTCCTCTGGATGACCTGAGACCCCCACCACGCCAAAAATTTTACCAAGATAATTAATCGGAATATTAATACCTGGTTTCGCTTCTTGATTCCATTTTTGTGAAAGGAGCTCATCAACTTCCACAACACGATTTTCTCGAATTGCAATCACCGCACCAATATGTTTTTGATTTAAACGGGAGGTATCTCCTGAAGCAATAATGATCCCATTTTTATCCATTACATTGACGCTGTTCGGAATAATATGCATTGCTCGTTTCACAATTTTCTGTGCGACTTGTTGATCTAGTTCCATAATCCACCTGAAAATGAAATCAAACTTGATTAAATCATATAATTAAAATATGTATTTCCCCAAGATATTTATTGCATTTTTTTGCTTAACCGCTACAATTATCGCTCCTTGTCGGCGCTGAATTAGAGATCGGCGTTTGATGTATGATTAACCCCTATAATTGAGGATTTAACTATGTCTCTAAGTACAGAAAAAAAAGCAGAAATCGTTGCTGAGTTTGGTCGTGATGCAAAAGATACTGGTTCTTCAGAAGTTCAAATTGCATTATTAACAGCGCAAATCAACCACTTACAAGGTCATTTTGCTGTTCATAAAAAAGATCACCACGGTCGTCGTGGTTTGTTACGTATGGTTTCTCGTCGTCGTAAATTATTAGATTACTTAAAACGTACTGATTTAGCTAAATATAGCGAAATTATCGCGCGTTTAGGTTTACGTCGCTAATCATTAAATTAAGTAAAGAAAACGCTCAAGAGATTGAGCGTTTTTTTATGCCCGGGATTGGGTGATGTGCAGAATGAATTTTCTTTTATGCGTAAAATTGCCGAAAAAAACACCGCACTAATGTATGAGAGAATGAGGCAATTTTACATCATATGGTACAGGCTTAGTGCTTTATCGCCAGTCGTTTAGTTAAGCGATATAAGGGCGAATACATCAAACCGCCCTTATATTGAAATTAAATGCGTTGAAAAACTTGTGAAAAAAGCACCGCACTTGGTGAAGTGCGAATAGGTTTATTCCACCGCTTTAAATAAAATTTCGCTTGGAATAATCTCACCTTGCCAATAAAGTTCGCTGGCAACGTTTTCTGCTAACTGTAAGAAAGATTGGGCAATTTCGCTGTCTGGGGCAGAAATTACCGTAGGTTTACCGTTATCCATATCTTCACGTAGGCGGATATGTAATGGTTGTTGTGCGAGGACTTTTACTTGATATTTTTCTGCCATTTTTTCAGCGCCACCAGTGCCAAAAATCGGTTCGTGATGACCGCAGTGGCTACAAATATGCACCGACATATTTTCCACAATACCAAGCACAGGGACAGAAACACGCTGGAACATTGAAATCCCTTTAATCGCATCAATTAAGGCGATATCTTGTGGGGTAGTAACTACAATCGCCCCAGTTACAGGGATTTGTTGTGAGAGCGTAAGCTGAATATCTCCCGTTCCCGGCGGCATATCAATCACTAAATAATCCAGCTCTACGCCATCTTTTGCCCATAGGGTTTCTTGCAAAAGTTGGCTTAATGCACTGCTTGCCATAGGTCCACGCCAAATGGTGGCATTATCTGGGTCCATTAAATAGCCAATTGAATTGGTTCGTAGTCCATATACTTCAATAGGATTAATGTGTTTGTTATCTGGAGAGGTTGGGCGTTGATCTGCTACGCCAAGCATATGAGGTACGGAAGGACCATAAATATCGGCATCAAGCAATCCAACTTTTGCCCCTTGCGCTTGTAAGGCTAAAGCTAAATTTACTGAAACCGTGGATTTGCCCACACCACCTTTGCCTGAACTCACCGCAATGATATTTTTAATACCTTTCACTGCGGGGTGGTTATTGGCACGTTTTAATGTGGCGATTTGATAGTTCAGCACCCATTTTACTTCTTGTGCTTGGGTAATTTTTTCTAATTCCTTAGTTAGGGCGGCTTTTAATTGTTCAAAACCGCTATTCCAAGCAAAAGGCATCGCAATTTCAATGCGTAAAACGCCTGCACCGAGTTCTACTTTTTTGATTGCATTGAGGTTAATTAAATCACGCTGTAAGCTTTGCTGTTTAAATTGTTGGAATCGTTGTTGAATCTCGGCTTGTTGCGCCTCGTTTAAATTCGCTGAAAAATGAATGCTCATCATTATTTCCTATTGTTAAGTCGATCGTAAGTAAATAGTTGAGTAAATTTGTTGGTATATTTAAACACGGCAACGCGGTGCTGTTAAGTATAAATTGAGATAAACCGCCTTGAACTGGAAAAAATACCGTCAATAAGGTAAAATTCGGCACAATTTTTCTGATGATAAAGGAACAGATAATGTCAAATTCACCTCGTAAAATTTTAGTCACTTGTGCATTGCCTTATGCCAATGGCCCTATCCATTTAGGACATATGCTTGAACATATCCAAGCCGATATTTGGGTGCGTTTCCAGCGTATGCGTGGCAACGAAATTTATTTTGTTTGTGCCGATGATGCGCACGGAACGCCAATTATGTTGAAAGCTGATCAAATGGGCATTACGCCTGAGCAGTTAATTGCCGATGTACAGCAAAAACATATTGCAGATTTTGAAGGCTTTAATATTAGCTTTGATAACTATCATTCTACCCATAGTGAAGAAAATCGTGAATTGGCACAATGTATTTATCGCAAATTAAAAGAAAATGGTTTTATCAAAAGCCGTACTATTTCACAATTATTCGATCCTGAAAAACAAATGTTCTTGCCTGATCGATTTGTTAAAGGGACTTGCCCAAAATGTAAATCCCCTGATCAATATGGTGATAATTGCGAAGTTTGTTCTGCCACATATAGCCCAACAGAATTAATTAATCCACGCTCTACGGTTTCAGGTGCAACGCCAGTGCTGAAAGAGAGTGAGCATTTTTTCTTTGATTTACCAAGTTTTGAAGCAATGTTGAAAGAGTGGATTCGCTCTGGATCTTTGCAACAGGAAGTGGCGAACAAAATGCAAGAATGGTTTGAAGCGGGTTTACAACAGTGGGATATTTCTCGTGATGCCCCTTATTTTGGCTTTAAAATTCCTGATACAGAAAACAAATATTTCTATGTTTGGCTTGATGCGCCAATTGGTTATATGGCATCGTTTAAAAACCTCTGTGAGCGTAAAGGGGATTTAGACTTTAACGATTTTTGGCGACAAGGCAGCCAAACGGAGCTTTATCATTTTATTGGTAAAGATATTATGTATTTTCACTCCTTGTTTTGGCCCGCGATGTTAGAAGGGGCTGAATTGCGTAAGCCAGATAATATTTTTGTTCACGGCTATGTTACCGTAAATGGCGAAAAAATGTCGAAATCTCGTGGCACATTTATCCAAGCAGCAACTTACTTAAAACATTTAGATCCAGAGTATTTACGCTATTATTATGCGGCGAAATTGGGGAATAGAATTGACGATCTTGATCTCAATTTAGAGGATTTTGTTCAACGAGTAAACACCGATGTGGTGAATAAATTAGTTAATCTTGCTTCACGCAATGCAGGGTTTATTCAAAAACGTTTTGATGGCGAGCTTGCTGCAACCTTGCAAGATCCACAATTATTTGCTGAATTTACCGCACAATCTGAACAAATTGCAGCCTATTATGAAAATCGCGAATTTGGTAAAGCGATCCGTGAAATTATGGCATTAACGGATAAAGCGAATAAATATATTGATGAAAAAGCACCTTGGGTTATTGCCAAAGAAGAAGGGCGAGAGCAAGAATTACAGCAAGTTTGCTCTATGGGTATCCAACTTTTCCGTGTATTAATGGGATATTTAAAACCAGTGTTACCGAAATTGGCAGAGCGTGCCGAAGCCTTTTTACAAGCCGAAATTACTTGGGACAACCTTGCAACGCCTTTGCTCGCGCATAAAATTGCACCATTTAAGGCATTGTTCTCTCGTTTAGAGATGAAACAAATTGAACAAATGATTGAGGCATCTAAAGCTGAAAATGCACAATTACTTCCACAATCCCATAGTGAGAAAAGTGCGGTGGAAAATTTACAAGATATTGAGCCTTTTGAAGACACGATTAGCATTGATGATTTTGCCAAATTAGATTTGCGCGTTGCCAAAGTGCTAAAATGTGAAGCCGTGCCTGAAAGTAACAAATTATTGAAATTTATCTTAGATTTAGGCGTTGAGCAACGCCAAGTTTTCTCTGGGATTAAGGCGGCTTACAATAAACCTGAAGAATTAGAGGGGCGTATGGTGATTATGGTTGCCAATCTCGCACCGCGTAAAATGAAATTTGGTATGTCAGAAGGAATGATTCTTTCTGCGGGCAGTGGCGGCGCAGATTTATTCTTACTTGATGTTGATTCTGGTGCAAAAGCAGGGGCGCGCGTGAAGTAATCAAGCGTAAGAGGAAATAGCGAAAAGGCGAACATCAGGTTCGCCTTTTTTGTTTATGCAACGGGCGTGCCTTTTAGCAATTTCCTTATCCAACTACGATTTGGGCTGAGTTGATGCAAAATATCTTCACTTAATGGCAGGGGTTCGTCGTAAATTAATGAAGCAAGAACTTCGCCAAGTAAAGGGGCGGAAGTTAATCCCCTTGAGCCTAATGCCCCGATTAAATAAAGATTACGATGTATTGCGGCTGGTGGAATGGGCTGTTTTCGACGACGAAGATTGAACAAATTATTGTAGTCTGCTACTTGCTGAGCAAAATCTGGCACGTTACCGACCATTGGAATGCGATCTCGCACCGCACAACGCACGCCAACACGGGCAAGATTGTCAGATGTATCGATCGCGTTCACCCATTCAGGACCCGCAAGATTATGTTGAATTTTATATTGATTTTGTTGCTGTTCTTGTGAGCTGAATTGACGATCTTGATTATCGCGAACGTGGCTCGCCCCAATGCAATGGCTCGTCTGATGTTGATCGGCGGGAGTGAGATAACCATCATAGCAAAGCACGGCATTCAGTTGCTTTAATTGTGGTGTTGTGGGAATTTGGCTCACTTGTCCACGCACGGGATAAACCGGCAATTCTTTCGTTTGATGAAAGTTTTTTAGCTGATGTCCATTGGCAATAATGGCAATGTGATGAGAAAAGGTTTCACCCTGTGCGTTGGTCAATTGCCAATTTTCATCTTGCAGTGAAAGTGCGGTAATTTTTTGCGATGTTTTTATGCTTACGCCCTGTTCGGCTAGATAGCTAAATAAATTTTGCACTAATTGACGGGGAGCAAGCCAAGCCCCTTGTGGAAGAAATGCCCCACCACAAGGCAGTGGTAAACCGACTTTTTCGCTTAATTCAGTTTGGGAAAGTGGTTGGAATAAGGTTTCAGGCAAATCTAACGCAGAAATTTTATCTAATTTCACCGCACTTTTATGATCATAAGCACAAAGGGCAACGCCACAAAAAGCGTGTTCAAATTCAATTCCCTGTTTAATAGCCCAATGTAATTGCTGCTGCCCATATAAAAATGCGTGGATATAAAAACGAATATTACGTTTATCATCATCACTCAGTTGTGGATAAAAAGCCCCTTGTTTATTGCCAGAAGCATTGAGGGCGGTTTGTTCGTCTTCGCAATATAAGGTGATGTTTGCGCCTCGTTGTAATAAAGACAGCGCAGTAAAGGCGGAAGCAATTCCCCCGCCGATAATTGCGATATCTTGTTGATCTACTTTGCTAGGGCGCAGTTTGCTCAGCGGAGCTGATTGAGCCAAATACCAAGGGGTTAAGATTGCCAAAGTGCGGTGATTTTTTTTGTCATTTTCTGGTTTTACTCCAGCTAAACATTCACGCTTTTTACCATAGCCTTTGCGTTTATGTACGCAAAACCCCGCACTTTCTAACCCTTTTCGCACCGCACTGGCTGCCGTAAAGGTGGCAAATGTTCCATTAGGTTTGCAATAATTGAACATTGCAGTATAAAGTTGCGCGTTCCACATTTGCGGGTTTTTACTCGGAGAAAAGCCATCTAAAAACCACGCATCAATACGGTTTTGCATATAATCACCAAGTTGCGGTAAGTTGTCTGCGATATCGCCAAACCAAACATCTAATGTGCTTTCATTAAAATGGAAACGCTGGCAGCCACTAATCATTGGTTGCCAGTGTTGGCAAAGTTGCTGGCTTAACTCAGTAAACTCCGTATAAAGCAGGTGCGTTTCGGCTAACTGCGTTTGATTCAATGGATATTTTTCAAAAGAAATAAAGAACAGACGTTTTAATGGGCTATGGGGGTAAGCTTGTCTAAATTGGCGAAAGAGCGTGGTTACGGCAAAAAAATTCAGCCCTGTACCAAAACCTGTTTCTCCGATCACAAAATGAGATTGTTCAAAATCTTGCCAACGTTGCCATAATTGATTTCCTTCTTGAAAAACATAGCGACTTTCTGCTAATCCATCTTGATTAGAGAAATAAACATCGTTAAATGTAGCGGAAACAGGCGTTTTTTCTTGGTTAAAATAAATCTCGGCGTGATTAAGTTTAAACATCGGTGTGGTTATCTTTGTTGTACTGATTGAGTTTGCTATAATAACGGAATTTTCTGGATTGGTCGAACCTTCAAAGAAATGCTTGCAATATTTTCATTTCGTAGTAAGTTAGCGACCGACAAATCTATTTACTCTTTCAACCCAAAAGGAATAATTTATGAAAAGAGCGGTAATTACTGGTTTCGGCGTCATTTCTAGTATCGGTAACAATAAAGAAGAAGTGCTAGCTTCATTAAAAGCGGGCAAATCAGGCATTGAATTAGTGCCAGAATTTGTCGAAATGGGTATGCGTAGCCATATCGCAGGAACACTTAAAATTACTCCTTCAGAATTAATTGACCGTAAAGTTTACCGTTTTATGGGCGATGCAGCCGCTTATGCGTATCTTTCAATGAAAGAAGCCATTGAAGATGCCGGATTAACAGAAGAACAGGTTTCTAACGATCGTACAGGCTTGGTCATTGGTGCTGGAACAGGTTCGGCACATAACCAATTAATCGCTTGTGATGCTGTGCGTGGGCCTCGTGGTGTAAAAGCCGTTGGGCCTTATGCGGTAACCAAAACAATGGCATCAAGCGTTTCAGCCTGTTTAGCGACCCCTTATAAAATTCGTGGTGTCAATTACAGCATTAGTTCAGCTTGTGCGACTTCAGCACATTGTATTGGACACGCACTAGAATTAATCCAATTAGGTAAACAAGATATTGTATTTGCAGGTGGTGCTGAGGAACTTTCTTGGGAATGTGCAACAGAGTTTGATGCAATGGGTGCGGTTTCGACAAAATATAATGATACGCCAGAGAAAGCTTCTCGCGCTTATGATGCAAACCGTGATGGTTTTGTTATCGCAGGTGGTGGCGCGGTGGTTGTCGTTGAAGAATTAGAACACGCCCTTGCTCGTGGTGCAAAAATTTATGCAGAAATCGTAGGCTATGGCGCAACTTCAGATGGTTATGATATGGTCGCGCCGAGTGGAGAAGGGGCAGAGCGTTGTATGAAACAAGCAATGGCAACCGTAGATACTCCGATTGATTACATCAACGTGCACGGCACGTCAACACCCGTTGGTGATGTGAAAGAACTTGGTGCAATTAAAAACGTATTCGGTGAAAGCCAACCTGCGATTTCGTCCACAAAATCAATGACAGGACACTCCTTAGGTGCTGCAGGTGCGCACGAAGCCATCTACACATTATTAATGTTAGATAACGATTTTATTGCCCCAAGCATTAACATTGAAACTCTTGATCCACAAGCTGAAGGGATGAATATCGTAACAAAAACCAAAGAAAATGCGGGCTTAAATACCGTGATGTCAAACAGCTTTGGTTTTGGTGGCACCAATGCAACCTTAGTTTTTAGACGTTATACAAAATAATATTCATTAAAAAGACATAAAAATAAAGCAGGTTAAATACCTGCTTTATTTTTTTGTATGATTAGTGATACTTTTTATTTATTTTTTACTAATGGATAAAACGGTTTACCCCAATCTAATTTATCGTAGTTATTCATCATAATTTCAAGCATTGTGGGTAAAAATAAAGAAAGAAGTTGGCAACTTACTTTTAATTGCTCACGGTTAACAGAACTATTAAAAGTTGCACCACCGTGAATAATCTGATTTCTCAGCGTATAAAGACGCCCAAATAATATAGTCAAAATTTGAGGTGTATTTTGTTTTTCTAATGCAGAAAGCAAATGTCTTTGTTCATCTTTCTCTTCTTTAAGGTATTGCTGTTCGGTAATATCACCATTATGAAAACGCCAAAATGGCTGAAAAATAAATTGATTATTTGTAAGTAAACGAATAGGCTGGGAAAAATTCCTCCATACTAGAGTATAAATAGTTTGCTCTTCATCTAAACTACAAATCCGTAATAAAAACTCATTTAAATTAACCCGCTCTTTATTTTCTAAGTTCTTCATTTCTTTAGCATAAGCAGAATTAAACGCTATCCAAAGAAAAATAAATTTAGTATCTAAATCTTCAGTGGCTTCAGCCTGCTTTAACCAACTTAATGCTCGGTGGATACGGAGTTTAAAGTTGTCGGAGTAGTTTTGGGAATCTTTATTTTGTTTAAAATAAGTGGTAAGAGTTAATATATCTCTCATAAAGCTATCCTCACTAAATATAATTTATAATTAGTAGGATAGCATATATTAAGATATTAGCATACGGTTATTGTTCTAATATATCTAATAAGAATTCTGTTAATGAATTTTGTTTGTTTTTTATAATAGAGTTACTGGATGCCGACCATACATATATTTTACCATCGTTATTATCATAAATATAATATTGACCATCTCCAATGTCTAATAAAGGAATATGATTGTTAGGAATGTTTACATTATATTCTTTAAATTCTTTGAGTAAGTTAAGAATATTAAGATAGTAATCAGTTGAAACTCCCAATCCATATATTTCATCACTGTTGTAACTTAATATACCAAAACTAGATAAAAAATCTCTATATTCAGATGAAAATTTTATACCTAACTGTCTTTCAGCTGATAAAATTTCGTTTTCATTAGCTGGGCGAATAATAGCACCTTTTGCTACAAATTTATTTGCTAATTCTTTCATTGTTATACTCCTTGTTTTTCTATAATTTCAGCAGCACGTTCTTTCCAGTGTTCTTCTTTTTCTTTTTTAAAACTCTCACGATCTATTTCAGATTCTTTTTTCACATCATGCAATATAGTGTGGTTACCTGGTCCTCTATGTTCTCTTGAAGTTAATTCAGCGAGAGGTGAATTTTGATTTTGTCCAATATGATGAAGCTCAATTGGTTTACCACCTTTATCTAAAGGTGCAAGTCCTTGTTGCATTCTACCTAGGTTAGTTCTCCCTAATTCATCTTTTTGATTAAGATCAATATCTTCTTTGCATAGAACAAATTTCCCATTAATTTCTTTTGGCATTAAGCTTGCTCCTTGATAAATATCAGCCTCTTCTTCTGATTTTATCAGCGCAACAATTTCGGAAGGCCAGATTAATGTGAGTTTTTCAATGGTTTCTTCTTTCACTGGCGTAAAATGCTCTTTAGCTAAACAATCCATAACATTTTCTGAGTTAGAAGGATTTTTAGTGTCAGTAGCGACTTTGTCAGTTATATTAGCTTCATCAAAAATATCTTCAATAGTAATTTTATCATCAGCCCATACTGGTAACTCTTTGCTATTGACCTCTTTTGTGTCTATCGACGGTGTTTCTTGTGTTTCTAATTTATTGAGCATATAAACTCCTAGTCTTTATAAAGTTATTTTATATTCTGTTAGGTATTCTCAGCTGAATGAGAATTTAATATATGACTTATAGTAGATTTTTTCTGATTGTATTATGTATAAATCCTTCAATATTCCTCGTGTTTTCAAAGTTATGATGTAAATTCTCAATAATAAGTTGAATTAATTCATTAACCTCTTTTTCTTGAATATTATCTTGTCTAGATTGAAGTTCTTTGATTCGTTGAGTTACTCCATTTTGTAAATCAAAAAAATCTAGTAGAATTTTAAATGTCTTATCTGGACAGTCCCAAAATGGAGAATTGCCTTTTTGTTCATAATGTTGAATTAATTTGTGTAAATATGAGCTTTTACGAGCTGATGAACTAAACCGATTTACCCCTTTTTTTAATACATTAATATCAAATTGGCTTTCATTTTCTAGCTGTTTATGTAATAAGAAACGGATTAAATGTTCATTGAAGATTTTCTTTTCATCTTCTTCATTGGCAACATATTGATAAGGTTTTTCTTCACTATCAAAATACGCAATTTTACACAGGATTGGCTCAAGCCAGTTATTTTGATAAACAACAGCGATACCTTTTGGTAATTTAGCTATTTCTTCTAATTGTTCATCATTAACTCCAGCAGCTTTTCCGGCTAAACGGCGATCTGATTCGTCTGGTAAACGCATAATAATTTTCGTATTAGTATTTCGGATTGCAGAAATATCCACTGCATTTGGTGATTGATCTGCAATGATAAAACCTTCTCCATAAGTTCGCATTTCAGCAATCGCATTTGAAAGCATTTCAACCGATTTACCAGCAACATTAGAACCCTCTGAACTTTGTTCCGTTGAAGTGCGTTTTAAGATATTGTGGGCTTCTTCTAAAACTGTAATGTGTTTCAGAGGTTCATTCATTCCTGTTGCTGTAGCCATTCTATGTTCACTTAATCTCATTATTAAGATTCCCATAATCAGCGATTTTGTTTCTTGTGAACCGACACGGCTTAAATCAATAATGACATTTTCATCAAAGAGTAATGAGTTATCTAATTCATCAGCGTTAAAAATTTGACCATTTAAACCATTTGTTAATGATTTAATTCGAGTTGCTAATGCACCACTATAATTACTCTTCATTTCGCTTGAATAATTTGATTTTTCAATCACAATTTCTAATTGATGTAGCAAATCAACAAAACTAGGAAAACGATTTGGTGTTCTTGTTGTAGAAGAAATTAAATTCCAACCGCTGGCTTCATAGGCTGAAAGTATTGCATCTTTAAGTACTGCTGGCATCGCAGCATACATTGGCCAACAAACATTAAAGATCTCAATTAAACGATCAATATGTTCTAAAATATGTACTTCAGCTGGGAATTTGAATGGATTGATTTTTAGTAACTTGGCTTGTTTTGGATTTGTGCCGAAAACAGCAACATCTTCACGATGTCCAAATACATTTTTGTATTCCCCTTTGGCTGGCTCAATGACCATAAACTTCACTTCATTTTTATTGAATTGATCAAGTAATTGATAGACGGTATTACTTTTTCCAGAGCCAGTGGAACCTGTAACAAAAATATGACTAGATAGAGTTTGCAAATCTAAATTAACTACTTGTGCTTTTTCTGACCACAAATGGAAAATCTTACCTAATTCGACTTTTGGCTTATCTTTATTAGAAGAATTTACACTTCCTACTGCATCTATGACTTGAATTTTTCTTCCGAAAGATTTTCCTTCTAATACGGAAACCGTAGATGTAGAGCGACGTGGTAAACCTAGTTGAATGGCCATTTCTTTTCCTGAAACTAAGACCGCGGGCGTAAAAAATGGAATATCAACACCTTTTACAAAATTCCCTGACACTCTTGGATGAGAAAAATTCTTCAGCCATGTAAGTACTTCTTTTGTTTTGTTTGGATCTTGTTTATTCCATATTGTAAAGGCAAAATCTTCTGCACTTGATGTATTACCACGCATTAAGCTAAAAAACATACTGGCAAGTGCTTGTGAAGTGGCTAAATCCTCACTAATAAAATAAGCAGCAGAATTCCATCCGCCATAACGTCGTGCTTCATCAATACGCTCTAAGTTGTGATCCACCTTTTTCAACAATAGTTCAATGGTTTTATTCGTAAATTCAATCGAACGTTGCTTACTTGTACCAAGCGTGCGATTTACATTTCTTCCTGTTGTTGTTCCGTAACTATCAGTCGTTGAGGTAGTTTGGGACTGACTTTGGCTTTCATTGCTTCCTGTTGTTGTGGTAAATGTCGTACTCTTAGTATTTGTTTTACTGGCAAAAACGCCAATTGATGAAGTTGATGATATTGATGCAAAGTCGATACTTACTCCGCCAGTTATACTTCTAGAGTAATTTCCCCCCATTGAATATGCAACACTTGTACCAGTTGATTCAGAGTGCGATTCACTTGTTCCTCTGGTTTCAGTGAGACCTAAACTTTTACCAAGTGATTGACTAATGTTCTCACTAATACTAAGTCCTACACTATCACTTTCATTTTCACCATAAGATAAGGTTGTTTTTAATAATGGAGAAAGCTGGGTTGCTACTCCTTCATACCCTTGTTGAATTAAATCTAATTCCATAGTGTTTACAGGTTCTGCAAGAATTAATGCTTGATATATGCGTCCTTCAGCAGCATCAATAAAATGCTCTAATCCCTGCATAAAGTATTCACGTTCATCGGTAGATAAGGATGGAACACTGGTTACAGCAGTAATATTTTTATCACTTTCATCTAATTTATTTACTAATTCTTCAATTTCGTTACCATTTAATGAAACTAATTGAGTGCCTGAGAAATGTCCATTAATTGTTTCTTTCAGTAATTTTCCTGCTGCATTTCCTAAAGATTTTTTGGCTTTACCTTTTGTTCCTAGATAAATGGTTGTCTCTTTACCATCACTATTTAGAAATAGAAAGACAGAATGTCCGGCTGTACCTAATGTAGCATAGGTTGCAGTTAAACTTTCTAGCATTGATTGTTTATTTTCTAAAATAATACGTTCAATACGGAAAATGCGTATATCAGTTGCAAGATGAATACTTTCATTATGCACTAAAGGGAGTAATTCCTCATTGTTTAATGTTGCCAAATATTGTTTATTTAATAATTGATATGTACTATCTAATGAGGATTGTGTTTTTTGGCTAAGTTCGGCCAGTTTAACTTTATCAGACATTGATTTAATCTCCGTTTTTTAGATATAAGAATAAGGCTGTAGCTACAACTAATACGACTCCACCAATTAAACAAACAGTTTTTATAAAATCATTGTTGTTCTTAGGTTCATACAATGAGTTAGCCGTTTTTCTATTCTCTTTTCTCTTGATATCTGATTGTGTTTTATTAAATGTTTGTGAGCCATTATTCCCTTTTGATTCAGATGTATTTATTTTCAGTGTTGTACTCATTTCTGCTCTATTTATGCTAGATTGTGATCTATTGGACATTTGGAAATCAGGATCGCCTTTTTTCATCAACGTCTCACGCACGTTTAGTAAGTGTAGAATACGCTCTAAAGTAAAATTACGATTTAAGAAAACTTGCTGTTGGTAAAAATAATTTTTATTCCAATCATTTTCATCATCGCTAATTGGTGAAACATAGATACTTTCTTCAGCCTCTTCAAATACTGCGTTATTTTTCTCATAAACATAATAAATTGATGCTAGTACCGTTTCGATAGGAAGCGAAAAATTCTTCAAAATCGTCATTAATGCAGAACGAATATCAGATAAATCATTTTTATCTAATGCCTTTTTTAAATATTCAACGGGAATAAAGTCTGTGAGGTTTGGTCTTTTTTGTGTATCCATTGTTTTTTCTCTCATTTAGTTGTTTAAAATTGACCGCATATTTTTTTAAGTGCGGTCAAATTTCATCTAGAAAAATATTTATTCTTTATTTAAAATCCTTTCTTTTATATCTATCCTTTATAAAGCAATAACATCATCAATTTCTTTTTCAAACGCTTTAATTTTTTCCAGATTTTTTTCTGCTTCTTGAATTGCCTCTTTAAGATTTTTATCATCTCTCATTTTGGCTTCCATATCTTGACTGATGTTAGTCATTTGTTTAGCAAATTCTTCACTAATAAACTCACTAAAAGTGTTAATTTGCTCTTCAATATCCATTTCAGTTTTAGTGGCTACTAATCTAAAAAATGAGTTAAATTCGTTATCAAGCATAGGAGATATAACATCGTCCCAGGTAGTATTCGCATCGAAAATCTCTATTTCTTCGTAAATATCTTCAGGATCGTCCCACCAAGTGAATGGATTCCACCATACAGTTCTTGATCTTTCTCCGACTTTTACCTCTTCTGTTTGTGTTATTTTTTTAGCGGATTTTAATTTTTCTAAACTAAAGTTGTAACCAATGCTAGACATTGTTTTTTTTAGGTTTGCTAGTGGAACCTTAGGCATATTAATATTGCTGAAGAAAGCCTCAAGATGTTCTTTATAAATTTTTATCAATTCCTCTTGAATCTTATCTTGGGTATTTAAGACTAAATTTTCAGATTCTGAAATTAATTCAACTTTTTGATGTTCAAATTTATTACCAATTTGTTTAATAACTTCGTTAATCCCATGATCTGTTTTATACTTGCTTCTATTTTTATCAGATTTAAATGCTTCCCCCTCAAGCTCGATCATTTCACGAATCTGTGCTTCTAGCGTATTGATTTTATTTAATGGCTTAGCTAGTGAAAGTTTATCAGGATCTTTTTTAGCTTGATCTATTAGTTTATCTAAATCTTTTTCGGTGCTTTCTCTTATTTTTTTAGCATCTTTTAAGCTTTGTAGCGCATCTTTTATCTTTTCTCTTTGCTCCTGATATGATTCCAAGTTTTTTATAAGATCTTCTTTATTTCTTGCGATATTTGTTACATTTTTAAGGGCATCATAAGCACGGAAAACACGTTCAGGTATGCTATATTTATCAATATAGTTATCGATTACTGCTTCAATGGCTGGGATACCAGTGTGTAATAATGCGATATTCTCTTCATTCTGTAATTTTTGTTTCACCGGCGTACTTAATGGCATATATTTGGTAAAGTCAATGCCAATATAATTATCTTCTTTATCATCTAAGGCACGAAATTCCCAGTTTCTCAAGTCGCTCATTTCTGCACGACTCAAGGTAAAATTAAATTGACGTTTTCTAAGTAAAGAAGCATTTCTGGCACTAATTGGGAAAATTAAAGGATCAGCAATGCCAAAACTTTTTATATAGTCCTTGCATTTTTCTAAAATAGATTGAATACTTTCACCTTTCTCTTCATCAAAAGAATCTGCTTTATTTAATAAGAATAAGAAACGATCTTTATTCTGTACCCCACCTTGTTTCATTGTTTCTGCAATCATAGTTAATGTCTGTTTATCATCATTAATACCGATTTGTGTAGCATTTAACAAGTAACAAATTAATGGCTTTTTAGTATTATCTTGAATTTTTCTAAATGTTACGATCTCGTGATCTTTATCTTGGCTATTATTTGGACCGGGAGTGTCTGTTAAAATTAAACGAATGTTCTCTCTTGCATTTATACCAAGCACATTTCCTTCTAGTTTAATAATAGCGGTATCTTTATGAAGTTCGGTACTATTCCAATCCTTTAATATATTAAGAGTAACCTCATCAGATTTTTCTACACAATTTCCTGCTTTATCAATACGTTGCCCTTTAAACACGCCTTTATCTAATTCTTTATTATCGGTGATTTCAGCAATAATTGCGGTTGTTGCTTCATTTGCCGCGGGAAGTAGTTCACTCCCTAATAATGAATTTAAGAAGGTAGATTTACCTGCAGACATTGTAGCTGCAACATAAATATCAAAATCATTACTTAATGCTTTCTCTAAATTTTCTTGGGTTTTAGGTTGCTTCATTTGTTCTGAAAACAGTGGATGTTTTTCAGCTTTATGAATTAGATGCTTAATATCATTTAAACGGTTATCACTATCAGCAACTTTAATCCATTCAAATTTAATATTTGAGTTGGTTTTTTCAATATCTGCTTTTACATCAACAGCATCATTTTCAAGTCCTTTAAAAATAACTTTAAAGTTAGTGCCATTGAATAATTCATCTCCCACTTTTTTAAAGAATCCTTCAATCCAAAGTTGAATTCTTCGATTTACATAATTATTTAGGAAAATCTGTTCATCAGGTTTTTCATCATTAATAAGAAATGTTGTTTTTATTGTAAACGGATTATGTTCGATATAAATGGAGTTCATAATTTTTCCTTTTATTTACTTAAGTTGATTAATCAAAGTTTTGCATTTTAATAAAGCCAATTTAAGCTTGTTAGTATAAAAATAGATTTACTCTTGTTTATTAGATAAGAAAAAAGCTTTCTAAACTTTTTTTATTTTATTAAATGTATGATCTATTTTATTCTGTAATAAATAACAAATCTCACCAAATCCAGTATTATAATAATATTCTTTAATCTCTTTTATTGATTTGTTATTTGCTAAAATCTCATTATCTTCTTGAGAGAGATTAGTCTGTATGAATGATTGAGCTAATTTTCTATTTTTTCTTGATAGGCTTGATGCACCTTTAAATAAAAACTCTGGGGATTCGAGTAAAACAGATAAATCATACTTTTCACTTCTAGAAAAAACATCGCTATTTAGTAGTTTTTGAAATAGTAACGCCTGTTTTGCTGAGATTGTGATAATGTTTGGGGATTTAAATCCAATTTCGTTTAAGTATTTTTCAACATTCTTAATTAGTTGAACAATGCTTAATTCTTTTTCTGTATCAATTTCATCTGCTTTATTTAAGATAAAAATAATTTCTTTTTTGGTATCTTGTTTTATTGTATTATAGATTTTTTCTAATAATAATCGGTCATCATTGATACCGAACTGTGTGGCATTTAATAAATAAAGAATCAATCCATATTCCTTGTCATTAATGACTTCCATTGTTAATAACTCGTGATTATCATTTTGACTATTATTGGGTCCGGGTAAATCATAGATTACTAATTCGGCACGAGTATTTTTAATAGTTTGGATATCGCCATCAATATTAATTTTTTTTATTTCAGGAGCTTTGTTCCATTTTTTTAAAATTTCTGCATTGATATTACGAGATTTTTCAACTAGCTTACCATCATAATTATAAGCAGAACCTGAAAAAAAACTTTTATTATCTTTATCGTGGATACGTGTAATGGTTGCTGTTGTAGCTTGATTAGCTGAATGTAATAATTCCGTACCAATAAGGGCATTGATAAATGTCGATTTTCCTGCACTCATTGTGCCAACTACGATTACCTCGAATAGATTTCTTTTCATTTACTTTATATTTCCTATTTACTTTCCATTTTATTTAAGTATTGTGCTAAGTTATTTTGCAATTCTATTTGTAAGTTTTGTGGGCTGATGATCACAAGATGAGGAATCGAATATTGCACAATCGGTAAAATATCTAATGGGTTTACATTTTGAGCAGCAAGCAGTAACTCACCATTTTCTAACTTATGCACCAATTTTTGATTAGGGAGTAAGTTACGGCGCAGGAAAAAAGGTGAAGCAAAAGCTGACACTTGAATGACAACTTCAGCAATCATATTTCCGTGCGAGAGTGAATCATTCCTTTTAATTTCTTCGATAAATTGCTGATTTGGGGTAAAGGTTTCTGCAAGTACCTCTAGCTGACTAATTTGGGTAAAGCAAAAGGTTTTTTGTTTGTTGTCTTGATGTTGATCGGTGCCAATTAGATACCAGATTCCATTTTTGTTAGTCAGTGAGTAGGGCGCAATTTGGTAAAAATTTGTTTGCTGAGTGGTGAGTTTACAATATTTAAATGAAATAAAATTATTGTTGCTAATGGCTTGTTTTAATTGATTAAATTGTGCTTGAAGATGTGATACATCTTCATATTGAAAACCTTTAACTTGCACTGACTGAGTTAATTTTTCTTGGTAAAAGGCCTTATCGACACTTGGAAAAAGATTGGAGATACTGGCGAAAAGGGCAAAACGTTGGATATCTTCTTCGGTGAGAATATCCAATTTTTGACGGTCTAGTTTATAAAATCTTGGCCCTAGCTCTGCCCAAGGAAGAAAATTAAGGCGTTCGTTGATATCACGTTGTAAGGTTCTGATTGATACATCAAAATCCTCTGCTAACTCATTAATATCAAGACGTTTTCCCAAATTGAGCTGGGATAAAATTATGCTTAAGCGTTGTGCAAGCTGATGCGTTTTCTTCATAACTTTTCACTTATGGGCTATTCATTAAAAGTTATTCTAAATTAAGTTAAAAAAAGACTTGCGTCAGGTTGTGTCGTCCAATAAAAATTTTTTCGCTTTTCGCTTTTCGCTTTTCGCTTTTCGCTTTTCGCTTTTCGCTTTTCGCTTTTCGCTTTTCGCTTTTCGCTTTTCGCTTTTCGCTTTTCGCTTTTCGCTTTTCGCTTTTCGCTTTTCGCTTTTCGCTCAAAAATAGATTTGTAATAAATATAATATTAGATGTTAAAGATCTAATGTAAGTATGTTCCGCTATTTATGTATAGAAGTCAATATCTATTATTCTCTCTTTATTATAAGGAGAGGAAACAATGCTTGATAAAGATGAACAGCTATTACTTACAATAGGTCAAGCGATTGCAAAATATCGTCAAGCGGTAGGATTGACTCAAGCACAGTTGGCAGAAATTTTAGATATTAGTAATGATGCGGTGTCAAGAATGGAACGAGGCAAGTCTGTACCTAATATTTTGCGTTTATTAGAATTATCAGAAATCTTTCATTGTGAAATTGCGGATTTATTAACAAGTAGTAGTAATCGTTCAATGGATCAAGCAAGACAATTAGAACAATTATTGCACGGTTTAGATAGTTATGAACGCGCAGAATTAATCACAATTATTGAGCGAATGTTAAAATGGAAAGCCTATTCTGAAAAATAAAGCCCGTGTTTTGATACGGCGATTTTCTATTGCGTATTATCTAAATGCTCTTCTAATAATTCAATCGCTTCTAAACAACGGGTACGGCGTTGTTCTGTGTGGCGGATAAGTTGTTGAAGTTGTTGTTTTTTTAATTCGTTTTGTGTTTGAACATATTGATCTTGTTGGTGAGCGATTTTTTGGTTTAATGCTTGTAAGGCTTCGTAATATTTAGCTAATCGTTCTCTTGGTGGAAGGCGATGGATGGCGTGCTGTTGTTTGTTTTGAGCTGATTGTGGAGAAGGATTAGTAAAGGTTTTTTTATCTCTTCTTTTGTGTTGTTTGAGGGCATCTAATAAGGCTTGTAGCTGGGCGAGCAGTTTTTCAGTATAAAATTGACATTGAGTGTGTTCGTTTTCTTGCAGGCGTTCTATTTGGGCGAGTGTGTTGTTTAATTCTGCGCGATAAAATTTGAAATGTTGAAAATCTTCACTAAATAAAGTGCGGTCAAATTTTGCATAGATTTTTTGTGTGTCTGATACGGGATATTGTTGGTAGCATTGTGCTATTTTTTGGCGTAATGCTTGAATAAGTTGGGTTTTGTTCATCTTTCTGTTCAATATTGATTTAGTGAGATTTACGCAGTGGGAAATTATCGCATAAAAAAGGACATCTTGTGATGTCCTTTTGTAGCTTATTTTGTGTATAACATAATTTATAAATACATTGCAGCAATCCAACCAAAAATAATGAGTGGGATATTGTAGTGAATAAAGGTAGGGACAACGGAATCCCAAATGTGATCGTGTTTGCCATCCATATTTAAGCCTGACGTTGGGCCTAATGTAGAATCCGAAGCCGGTGAGCCTGCATCACCAAGTGCCGCGGCGACACCAACAATAGAGACTGTTGCAAGTGGGCTGAAGCCAAGGGTTAAGCAAAGTGGCACATAGATTGAGGTAATAATTGGTACCGTTGAGAAAGATGAGCCAATGCCCATTGTGATAAATAGTCCAACGATTAACATTAAGAATGCGGCTAATCCTTTATTGTTTGCCCCTAAACCTTGGCTGAAGGTTTGAACTAATTCGGTTACGCCACCTGTGGCATTGATCACCGCTGCGAAACCTGAGGCCGCAATCATCACAAAGCCAATCATTGCCATAAGGCGTAAGCCTTGTTGGAAAATATCGTTACTTTCTTTGAGTTTGAAAATACCACATAGGGCAAAAATGATTAAACCAGCTAAACCGCCAATGATGGTGGAATCGGTAAACAACTGTAAGCCAAAGGTAACCACAATCGCAATGAGGCTTGCGATGACGTGGAAAGGTTTAATATTTGCAATATGCTGTTCAATTTCAGCGGTGCTAAGTGTTTTGTCTGCCACCGCATATTCTCTCGGTTTGCGATAAGTAATAAATATCGCCGTGAGCAAGCCTAAGATCATTCCGATAACAGGTAAGCCCATAGCCAGAGAGACTTCGCCAACACTGGTGTGTAAGCCTAGTGGTTCGCCAACCTGATTAATATTTTTTACTAAAATGCTTTCAATAAAGATTTTCCCAAATCCCACCGGTAAAAGCATATAGGTTGCGGTTAAACCAAAGGTTAGCACGCAAGCAACCGCACGGCGATCTAGCTTAAGTTTATTGAAAATAGCTAAAAGTGGGGGAATAACAATGGGGATAAAGGCAATATGCACAGGCAATAAGTTTTGTGATGAAATAGAGAAAATCACAAGCACGGCTAAAATAAAATATTTAAAGCCTGCCATTGAAAGCCCTGTTGGCGAATGGCCTAATTTTTGGATAACTTTAAAGGCAAGGAGATCGGTGATACCCGATTTCGAGATTGCAACAGCAAAAGCACCTAAAATAGCATAGTTCATTGCCACTTCGGCACCGCCACCTAAGCCACCTGTGAAGGTTTGAATCGTTTGGCTAAGATCAAGATTACTGCATAAACCAGCCGTTAATGCGGAAATAATCAAGGCGATAACCACATTGATACGCAATAGGCTTAATGCAAGCAATACAATGATCGAGATAACAACAGGGTTAGAGAGTAACATTGCATAGTCCTTATTTAAAATAATAGAAAAAATAAATAAAAAAATTACCGCACTTATTCTGTGATATGGTGAGGGAAACCACCAAGTTGTTTAAGGTGATTGACCATATAACAGAATAATTCCGTTGTGCGTTCAGTATCATATAAAGCTGAATGTGCTTGTTTATGATCAAAGGGGATATTTGCCGCTTGGCAAGCTTTTACCAAAACAGTTTGTCCAAACATAAAACCACTCAAGGTTGCGGTATCAAACATTGCGAAAGGGTGAAAAGGGTTACGCTTTGCCTTTACACGTTCTGCCGCTGCCATCAGAAAACTTTGGTCAAAGGTGGCATTATGCGCCACAATAATTGCACGTTGGCATTCTGCTTGTTTTTGTGCTTGACGAACCATTTTGAATAATTCACTGATTGCGATATTTTCGGAAATTGCCCCTCGCAATGGGTTATCAATATCAATGCCATTAAATTTTAATGAGTCTGGGTTAATATTCGCCCCTTCAAACGGCTTAATATGAAAATGACATTTTTGATCAGGGATCAGTAACCCCTCATCGTCCATTTTTAGTGTAATCGCGGCTAATTCTAACAACGCATCTGTTTGTGGATTAAAGCCTGCGGTTTCTACATCAATCACAACAGGGAGATAACCACGAAAGCGGTGCTTTAATAAATTATAGTTTATCGGTTCTGTGGGGGTATCAGTCATCATATTATTTATTAATAAAAAGTGCGGTGTAAAATTTAAGTGAAATTTTCACCGCACTTTGTATAACTCTTAAGGGGTTAATTGCCTAAGCCAGCTTGAGCGTTTTTATTTTCGATAAATTCAATTTTATAACCATCGGGATCTTCAACAAACGCGATCACGGTTTTTCCGCCTTTTACAGGGCCGGGTTCACGGGTTACTTTACCGCCAGCTTGACGCACGGCTTCACAAGTCGCATAAATGTCATCAACACCAATAGCAATATGACCATAGGCATTACCTAGCTCGTATTCATTGACGCCCCAGTTATAAGTCAGCTCAAGAACGGAAGAGGTCTCTTCATCACTATAGCCAAGGAATGCAAGGGTATATTTATATTCGGGATTCTCACTGGTACGTAGCAAACGCATACCTAATACATCTTGATAAAATTTGATTGAACGATCTAAATCGCCCACGCGTAACATTGTATGTAAAATTCGCATTATTTATCCCCTTATTTGCTTAAACGAACAGGCATTATGCCATAGCGTGAATAAAAAAGCATTATACAGTTTAGGCTTTATAATCCCTTGCCCCAAAAATTGCCGTTCCGATGCGAACCATTGTTGCGCCATATTCAATGGCACAATGCAGATCATCAGACATTCCCATCGAAAGGGTATCAATTTGACATTCAGGCAACGCCTGCTGTAATTGCTGGAATAACTGTTGCATTTGTTGAAATGCGTGTTTTTGCTGTGCAATATCGGTGGTCGGTGCGGGAATTGCCATTAACCCTCGTAAACATAAGTGTGGTAAGTTTTTGATATGCTTTGCGAGAGGCAACATTTCCGTAGGCTGAATACCTGATTTGCTTTTTTCATCACTGATATTTATCTGAATAAGGACGTTCAGTGGTTTTTTATAATGAGGACGCTGTTCATTTAAACGATCTGCAATTTTGCTACGATCAAGAGTTTGCATCCAATCAAAATGTTCCGCAACAAGACGTGTTTTGTTTGATTGCAATGGACCAATAAAATGCCATTCTAGATCTAAATGGTTGTCAGCAAGCTGTTGAATTTTTTCTACCCCTTCTTGCACATAATTTTCACCAAATTGACGTTGTCCAGCTTGATAAGCCGTAAGAATGGCTTCGACCGGTTTGGTTTTGCTCACAGCAAGGAGGGTAATTTCTGCTGAATGACGTTGTGCTTGTTGGCAAGCGTGCTGAATATGTTGTTGTACCTGTTGCAAATTATGTTGAATATCCATTGTCGGGAATAACCTATTTTTTATAAACCTTAAGGAAATATTCTATATTATTCATTTTCTATTTGACAAGGCGTGAAAATTTCGGTATTTCTAACAGCACATTTTTTATTAAGAAAAAATTAACAATGCAACGTACTATCACAATGCTTACCACCACGATGATTACCATTATTACAATGAATGGGGCGGGGTAGTGCGTTAAACACAGGAACACAAGAAACCCGCATTCTAAAGTGCGGGTTTTTTTATAAGTATTTTAACTTTCACAACATTATTTTTAGGAGATTTCTATGCGCGTTTTAAAATTCGGTGGCACATCGCTTGCCAATCCAGAACGCTTTTCGCAAGCAGCCCGATTGATTGAAAAAGCTCATTTAGAAGAGCAAGTAGCAGGGGTATTATCCGCGCCTGCGAAGATTACAAATTATCTTGTTGCCCTTTCTGAAAAAGCCAGTCAAAACCTTCCTACCGATACCGATTTTAATCAAGCACGTGAAATTTTCTATACCATTATTAATGGCTTATATGCAGAAAATGAGAAGTTTGATCTTGCCGGTTGTAAGGCCGTGATTGATGCAGAATTTGCACAAATTGCAGAATTGTTAGCCGAAATTCGTGCCAAAGGCGTGTTAGACGATGCAGTAAAAGCAACCATTGATTGCCGTGGTGAAAAATTATCTATTGCAATGATGAAAGCGTGGTTTGAAGCACGTGGTTACGAAGTAACGGTGATTAATCCGGTGGAAAAATTATTGGCACAAGGAAGTTATTTAGAATCCTCTGTGGATATTGAGGAATCGACCAAACGTATTGATGCTACTCGTATTCCAAAGAAAAATGTTGTGTTAATGGCAGGGTTTACCGCAGGTAATGATAAGGGGGAACTTGTACTATTAGGACGTAATGGGTCGGATTATTCTGCTGCCTGTTTAGCTGCGTGTTTGAATGCTTCTGTCTGTGAAATTTGGACGGATGTAGATGGCGTGTTTACTTGCGATCCTCGTTTGGTTCCTGATGCACGCCTATTGCCAAGCCTTTCCTATCGTGAGGCAATGGAACTTTCTTACTTTGGCGCAAAAGTGATTCACCCACGGACTATCGGGCCACTTGTCCAAGCCAATATCCCTTGTTTAATTAAAAATACCGGTAACCCTGAAGCCAAAGGGTCAATTATTGATGGCAATGCACAATCTGAACAATTACAAGTAAAAGGGATCACGAATTTAGATAATTTAGCGATGTTCAACATATCAGGGCCGGGAATGCAAGGAATGGTGGGAATGGCAGCACGCGTGTTCTCAACAATGTCTAAAGCAAAAGTGTCGGTTATTTTGATTACTCAGTCGTCTTCTGAATATAGCATTAGTTTCTGTGTGCCGGTAAAAGCAGTTGATATTGCTAAAAATGCCTTAGAAGTGGAATTTGCCCAAGAACTTAAAAATCAAGATCTTGAAGAGATTGAGGTGATTAAAGATCTTTCGATTATTTCCGTCGTGGGCGAAGGAATGCGACAGGCGAAAGGGATTGCCGCGCGTTTCTTTTCTGCCCTAGCCCAAGCGAATATCAGTATTGTTGCAATCGCACAAGGCTCTTCTGAGCGGTCAATTTCTGCCGTTGTTCCGCAAAATAAAGCGATTGAAGCGGTAAAAGCAACTCACCAAGCACTTTTTAACAATAAAAAAGTGGTAGATATTTTTCTTGTCGGTGTCGGCGGTGTGGGAAGTGAATTAATTGAACAAGTAAAAAATCAGCGTGATTATTTAGCAAAGAAGGACATTGAGATTCGGGTTTGCGCTATTGCAAATTCAAATAAAATGTTACTTGACGCAAATGGGCTAAATTTAGCCCATTGGCAAGAGGATCTCGAAAATGCGACACAGCCTTCTGATTTTGACGTGTTACTTTCTTTTATTAAATTACATCACGTGGTGAATCCGGTTTTTGTTGATTGTACTTCTGCTGAAAGTGTGGCGGGGCTTTATGCCCGGGCATTAAGTGAAGGCTTCCACGTGGTTACACCAAATAAAAAAGCCAACACAAGAGAACTTGCCTATTATCATTTAATGCGTGAGAACGCACGCCAAAGCCAGCATAAATTCTTATATGAAACAAATGTTGGGGCAGGTTTACCTGTGATTGAAAATCTGCAAAATTTACTCGCAGCAGGTGATGAGTTAATTCGTTTTAGCGGTATTTTATCAGGCTCACTTTCCTTTATTTTTGGTAAGTTAGAAGAAGGTTTGTCATTATCTGAAGTAACCACACTCGCACGAGAAAAAGGCTTTACTGAACCCGATCCACGAGATGATTTATCAGGGCAAGATGTGGCACGTAAATTGCTTATTTTAGCACGTGAAGCAGGAATGCAATTGGAATTAACCGATGTAGAGGTAGAAGGCGTGTTACCAAAAGGATTTGCGGAAGGTAAATCGGTGAATGAATTTATGGCAATGTTACCACAGCTTGATGCCGAGTTTGATGATCGTGTAGAAAAAGCAAAAGCAGAGGGTAAAGTCTTGCGTTATGTCGGACAAATTGAAAATGGAAAATGTAAAGTGTCTATTGTGGCAGTAGGGCAAGATGATCCGCTATATAAAGTGAAAAATGGTGAAAATGCCCTTGCATTTTACACCCGTTATTATCAACCTATTCCATTATTATTACGTGGTTATGGGGCGGGGAATGCCGTTACTGCAGCCGGTATTTTTGCGGATATTTTAAGAACATTACATCATTAAGGAGCATTTATGTTACGAATTTACGCCCCAGCTTCAAGTGCGAATATTAGTGTCGGGTTTGATACTTTGGGTGCGGCTGTATCACCTATTGATGGCTCATTACTGGGTGATGTCGTACAAATAGAGGAAATCAAGCAAGGCTTTGAATTAGAAAGTGCGGGGTATTTTGTGCGTAAATTGCCAAAAGAACCGCAAAAAAATATTGTTTATCAAGCCTATGTATTATTTAGTGAACGGTTAAAGCTACGCAATGGTACAATCAAGCCATTACGCCTAACATTGGAAAAAAATATGCCAATTGGCTCAGGTTTAGGCTCAAGTGCTTGTTCTATTGTGGCGGCGTTGGTGGCATTAAATAAATTTCATAATGAGCCTTTTTCTAAAATGGAACTTTTAGAAATGATGGGGGAACTGGAAGGGCGTATTTCAGGTTCAATTCATTATGATAATGTTGCCCCTTGTTATTTAGGTGGGGTGCAATTAATGGTACAATCTCTCGGCAATATTTGTCAGCAATTACCTTTTTTTGACAATTGGTATTGGGTGTTGGCCTACCCGGGTATTGAAGTTTCAACCTCTGAAGCACGTGCGATTTTACCGAAGAGCTACACACGTCAAGATGTGATTACGCACGGTCGTCATTTAGGTAGTTTTGTTCATGCTTGTCATACACAGCAAGAAGCACTCGCTGCATATATGATGAAAGATGTGATTGCAGAACCTTATCGTGAAGCATTATTACCTAATTTTGCGGAAGTAAAACAAGCGGTACGTGATTTGGGCGCATTAGCCTCTGGTATTTCTGGATCGGGGCCAACAATGTTTGCTATTGCCCCTGATTTAGGAACGGCAAGTAAAGTAGCCACTTATTTAGAAAACCATTATTTACAAAACAACGAAGGCTTCGTCCATGTTTGTAAGGTAGATAATCAGGGCGCAAGGGAATTGGGCTAAACGCCCAGATAAATTGCCCAAATGGCAATAAAACGAGAAAAGGGGTTTGCGCAGGTTCCCTTTTCTTTGCTTACTTTTTTTTGGGGTAAGCAAAAGAAACTAAATTGCTTAACGAGCGAAACCTGTTATCAATTATCAAAGATAAAAAATTTTAGACAAAATCAAAACTCAAACGGATTAATTATGAATTTATACAACATCAAACACCCCGAAGAACAAGTGAATTTCGCACAGGCAGTTCGTCAAGGATTAGGCAAAGATCAAGGCTTATTTTTTCCGCAAATTATTCCACACTTAGAGAATATTGATGCTTTACTTGATTTACCGCTTGTTGAACGTAGTCAAAAAATTTTAGGGGCGTTAATTGGTGATGAAATTCCAGCGGATAAATTGGCCCAAATGGTTAAAAATGCCTTTACTTTTCCTGCACCAGTAGAAAAAGTTGAAGATCATATTTATGCTTTAGAATTATTTCATGGACCTACCCTTGCATTTAAAGATTTTGGTGGACGCTTTATGGCACAAGCGCTCGCGACTGTGCGTGGAGATGGCAAAATCACCATTTTAACGGCAACATCAGGCGATACAGGGGCGGCTGTGGCGCACGCTTTCTATGGTTTAGAAAATATTGATGTGGTGATTTTATATCCCAAAGGAAAAATCAGCCCACTACAAGAAAAATTATTCTGTACCCTAGGTGGAAATATTCGTACTATCGCCATTAATGGTGATTTTGATGCTTGCCAAGCCTTAGTAAAACAAGCATTTGATGATGCTGAGCTACGTCAAGCGATTGGTTTAAATTCAGCCAACTCGATTAATATTAGTCGTTTATTGGCACAAGTTTGTTATTATTTTGAAGCGGTGGCGCAACTTCCTAAAGCAGCGCGTGAAAATCTTGTGGTTTCTGTACCAAGTGGCAATTTTGGTAACCTTACAGCAGGATTAATCGCTAAAACAATGGGATTACCAATTAAACGTTTTATCGCCGCAACTAATGCGAATGACACGGTACCACGTTATTTGCGCACTGGCGAATGGGCGCCAAATGACACCGTTGCAACCTTATCCAATGCGATGGATGTGAGTCGCCCGAATAACTGGCCACGTGTAGAAGAGTTATTTAAACGCAATCATTGGGAATTATCTGATCTTCATTCTGTAGCAATGAATGATGAACAGACCGAACAAACATTACGTGCAATGAATAACCAAGGCTATTTATGTGAACCACACGGTGCAATTGCCTATGGCGTATTGAAACAAGATTTACAACCGGGAGAAACGGGGTTATTCCTTTGTACCGCACATCCAGCAAAATTCAAAGAAAGTGTCGAACGAATTTTATCCCTTGAACTTCCATTACCTGAAGCGTTGGATAAACACAATAAATTGCCATTACTTTCTGATGAAATGGACAATGATTTTGCGACATTAAGAGCATATTTGTTGAAATAATGATGCAAGAAGATTGGAAATCTACAGATATTAATGTAGAGAGCCTTTGGTTATTCAACGAGAGGGATAAAAAAGGTAAACATAAGAATATTTATCATGGGAATTTTATTCCTCAAATTCCTTATCAATTAATAAAACGTTACACTAAAGAAGGAGATACGGTTTTAGATTTATTTATGGGGAGTGGAACTACTCTATATGAATGTGAAAGTCTGAATAGAAATTTCATAGGGTTTGATATTAATCAATCTATTATTGATTATGTAAGATCTCAAATGAAAGAATCAGATTCTATCAAATATTTTATTAATCATTATGATGTCTCAAATTCTTGTCTTTTTTCTGAGTGTTTATCAAGTAATTTAAAAGAATTGAATAAGGATCAAATAGATTTCTTTATTGCTCATCCTCCCTATATGGATATCATTAAATTTACTGATAGAACGGAAGATTTATCTCAGATATCCAATCTTAATATTTTTATTAATAAATTTACTCAAGTAATAGCTAATGCATTCTCTTTTCTTGCAGAGAATAGATATTTTGCTATTGTTATCGGAGACGTTTATAAGAATAGTGAAGTTATTCCTTTGGGGTTTTACTTAATGTATGCAATACGAAAGCATTTTAAAGTTAAGCTTAAAGGAATTGTGGTAAAAAATATAGAAGGAAATCGAGGAAAGCTTGGTAAACAAGATATTTGGAGATATAGAGCATTAAAAAGTGATTATTTTTTGTTTAAACATGAATATATAATGGTTTTTAAGAAATTAAAATGAAGAGAAAATCAAAAAAAGATCTATTCCTTGAATTAGCTAATCCAGATGATAAAGGTGTAAGTAGATGGGTATTTGTCAATGAGTTTATTGGTAATTATAGTGAACTTCAGCTAGGAAATGGGTTTAGCTGGGGAAGAGGTAGCTCTAGTCTAGCAAAAGAATATATTGTAGAGACAGATAAAAGTCGTTCTTCAGGTAATGGTATTGATGCTATTAGATTAAACGGTTTTAATACTCAGAATTCTTTTAGTCAAGCAATTAGGTCAGATATTAAAAATCACTATAAAGATAAACCTTGTGTGATGTTAGGAGTAAAAGGATTTTCAGAAAATACAAAAATTGAAATCGATCATAAAGATGGACGAAAGAATGACTTGAGAGTCTCAGATATGAATTCTCAATCTTTAGATGATTTCCAACCTCTATGTAAAGCTGCGAATGATATAAAAAGGCAAATATGCAAACGCTGTAAAGAAACCAATATTCGTTGGAGTGCTAAAAACATTAAAGGTAATCCATATGATTTTTATGAAGGAAATGAGAATTATAATGATGAACTTGGTTGCATAGGTTGCTATCAATATGATCCTGTGCAGTATAGAAAAACGGTAATTAAGAAAGTAAGTGAATTAGCTGCACATCAAGCAATTGATTCTGTGTTTAAAACATTATATCCAGATGACGAGGAATAATGAATTATATTGGCTCAAAGAATAAATTATCAGACTTTATTTTTGATAGAATAACATCTGTTGTTGGATATGAACTATCTGATAAGGTATTTTGTGATATGTTTGCTGGTACGGGAATTATTGGTAGAAAATTTAAACCTCTAGTTAAACAGGTTATTAGTAACGATATAGAGTTGTATAGTTATATTCTAAATAAGAATTATATAGAAAATCATACCTCTATATCGTATGAAGCGTTATTAGATGAATTAAATAATTTAGAAGGGATCCCTGGGTTTATTTTTGAAGAATATTCTGAAAATGGAAAAGCTAATCGTCTTTATTTTTCAGAGAATAATGGGAAGAAAATAGATGCAATTAGAAAAAGAATAGAAGACTGGTATAATAAATACTTCATATCAGATAGCCAATATTACTTTTTACTATGCTCTTTACTTGAAAGTGCCGATAAAATAGCTAATACAGCTTCTGTCTATGGCGCTTTTTTGAAAAAAATTAAACGATCGGCACAAAAAGAATTAGTTATTGAGCCTGCTTTATTTGAAATAAATTCAAATTCTCATAAGGTTTATAATGAAAACGCCAATAATTTAATTAATCGGATTGAAGGAGATATATTATATTTAGATCCTCCTTATAATGCGAGGCAATATGGAGCAAATTATCATTTGCTAAATACAATTTCAGAATACAAAGAATTTCAGCCTAAAGGGAAAACAGGGTTAAGAGATTATGTGAGATCTAAATATTGCAGTAGATCTAATGTTGAAGATGAGTTTGAACGATTAATACAATCAGCAAAATTTAAATATATATTTTTGAGTTACAATAATGAGGGGTTGATGAGCTTAGAACAAATAAAACAAATAATGAGCAAATACGGTAGATATGATTGCTTTTCTATAGATTATCAACGCTTTCGTTCAGATACTTCTAAAAATCGCTCTTATAGCGCTAATTCTACAATTGAATATTTACATTTATGTGAGAAGCTTTAGGAAAGGACAAAAAATGATTACAGTTTATGGTATAAAAAACTGCGATACAGTGAAAAAAGCCTTGAAATGGCTAATAGATAATGGGATTGAATACCGTTTGCACGATTATCGTGTAGAGGGATTAGAACAGGCCTGGTTGGAAACAGCCGAAAGTCAATTTGGTTGGGAAAATTTGCTGAATAAACGCAGTACTACTTGGCGTAATTTAGCGGAAGAGGTGAAAAAAAATCTATCAAAAAGCACCGCACTTAAGATATTAGCAGAACAGCCTACGCTAATTAAACGTCCAATTATTTTACAAGATAACATTGCGTTAATCGGTTTTGACGTTGCGGCATATGCAAAGGCTTTTGGTAAATAAGAAGGGTTAAATAATGAAAAACACAATCGTTACTTTAGCACAGCAGTTGATCCAACGTCCTTCTATTAGTCCAGATGATCGAGGTTGTCAGCAACTTATTGCTACGCGCTTAGAAGCATTGGGCTTTGAGATTGAATGGCTACCTTTTAATGATACATTAAATCTATGGGCAAAACACGGTTCAAAAAGCCCTGTGGTTGCCTTTGCTGGGCATACTGATGTGGTGCCAGTGGGTGATGAAACGCAATGGGATTATCCCCCTTTCTCCGCACAAATTGTTGATGATATGCTTTATGGACGTGGTGCAGCTGATATGAAAGGCTCATTAGCCGCAATGGTGGTTGCAGCAGAGCAATATGTGAAAGCCAATCCAAATCACCCCGGAACGATTGCATTGCTAATTACGTCTGATGAAGAAGCCGCGGCAAAAGATGGTACAGTACGCGTGGTGGAAACCCTGATGGAACGAGGTGAACTGATTGATTATTGTTTAGTTGGTGAGCCTTCAAGTGCTGAAAAATTAGGTGATGTAGTAAAAAATGGTCGCCGTGGTTCGATTACAGGTAACCTTTATATTCAAGGTGTACAAGGACACGTTGCGTATCCTCATTTAGCGGATAACCCCGTGCATAAAGCCGTTGATTTTTTAAAAGCATTAACCACCTACCAATGGGATCAGGGTAATGCGTTTTTCCCGCCAACTAGCTTACAAATCGCCAATATTCAAGCAGGAACAGGCAGTAATAATGTGATCCCCGGCGAGCTTTATGTGCAGTTTAATTTACGCTATTGCACTGAAGTAACGGACGAGCTAATTAAGCAAACCGTAAAGCAAATGCTAGAAAAGCATCAACTTGATTATCGCATTGAGTGGAATTTATCGGGTAAACCTTTTTTAACAAAGCCGGGTAAATTAGTGAATGCTGTCGTGGATAGCTTAGAAAAAATTGCCAAAATTACCCCCGCACTTGAAACGGGAGGTGGCACCTCCGATGGACGTTTTATCGCCTTAATGGGCGCCGAAGTGGTGGAACTTGGGCCATTAAATGCCACGATTCATAAAGTCAATGAATGTGTAAGTTGCCAAGATCTTGCCACATTAGGTGATGTGTATCAGCAAATGCTCATCAATTTGCTAAATGCGGAATAAGGAGAATTTATGGCAAAAACATTAACATCTTCGATGCTCACGGGAAAATCTCGTGAGCATTTAGTTTCTTTACCTTGTCCGTTTTCGCTTCAACATTTCCTTCAGCCTGATGCTGTAAAGGCTTTTCAAGCATTACAGCAAAGTGCGGTCAAAAATGGCTTTAATTTACAGCCTGCCAGTAGTTTTCGGGATTTTCAGCGACAACAGGTAATTTGGAATGAAAAATTTGAAGGAAAACGAAAGGTGCATAATGATCAGGGGGAAGCCTTAGCGTTAGCGAATTATTCTGATTGGCAAAAGTGTCAAGCCATTTTACGCTGGTCAGCATTACCGGGCGGAAGTCGACACCATTGGGGAACTGAAATTGATGTTTTTGATCCTCATTTATTACCCCAACATCAGCAGTTACAATTAGAGCCTTGGGAATATGAACAAGGGGGATATTTTGCGGAACTGAGTCAATGGTTACAAGAAAATGTACAAACCTTTGATTTTTATTTCCCTTTTTCTAATATGCCAGAACGTTTGCAGATTGGCTATGAACCTTGGCATATTAGCTATTTACCTTTAACCGAGCAGGCTCGCCAAATGTTTAGCCCTGAAATATTATTGCAAGCTTGGCAAGATGAAGAGGTGGCAGGAAAAGCTTTACTTATTGAACGCCTACCACAAATTTTTACTCACTTTTTTATTTGATTGAATCACGATGAATGAAAAAAATTATTTCCCACAAGCAATTTCTTCGCTTTTACAGTGGACATTAAACATTTCCTTATTAATTCTTGCCTTAATTTTGGTGATTTTTCTTGCCAAAGAAACCTATGGCTTAGCATTAGTGCTATTTGAGCATTCAGAAGAAGCCTCCTATTTGTTGGTCGAAAAAATCGTTGTGTATTTTTTATATTTTGAGTTTCTTGCCCTGATCGTGAAATATTTTAAAACTGACTATCATTTTCCGTTACGCTATTTTTTATATATCGGAATTACCGCAATGGTGCGATTAATTATTGTCGATCATTCTAGCCCAGTGAATACATTACTCTTTTCTGGATCGATTTTGCTAATGGTTGTGGCATTATTTTTAGTCAGTTCAGATCGATTGAGAAAAAGTTAGCCTATTAAGAAAAAATTTTGTGAACAAGGTCAAATTTTTCAACAAAAGTAAGAAGAATTACATTTTTTTTTGTAAAAAACTGGCGTATTCTTAGCAAACAATTTATAACGAGGATTGTTTATGTCTGATTTGCAACAATTTACTCAGCAAGATATTCAAATTATCAAGGAAGAACCGCTTTATGACGGTTTTTTTAATTTAAAGAAGGTCTATTTTAAGCATAAACTTTTTGCTGGTGGTGAAAGTGGGGTGGTAACCCGTGAATTGCTCGTAAAAGGTGCGGCCTCTGTGGTGATCGCTTATGACCCTGATGTGGATAGCGTGGTGATGGTGGAGCAAGTACGCATAGGGGCTTATAATCCACAGCTTAGTCAATCTCCTTGGCTATTAGAACTCATCGCAGGTATGGTTGAAGACGGTGAGTTGCCTAATGAGGTTGCCCAACGAGAAAGCCAAGAAGAAGCAGGCGTACAAGTAGAACATTTGCGTGAAGTGATGCAGTTTTGGGATAGCCCCGGTGGCATTGTAGAGCGTATTCATTTATTTGTAGGCAAGGTAGATAGTGGTAAGGCACAAGGCATTCATGGATTGGCAGATGAAAATGAAGATATTCGTGTTCACGTGATCCCCCGTCAAACCGCTTATGAATGGATTTGCAATGGTAAGATTGATAATGGACTTGCGGTTACAGGCTTATTATGGCTACAACTAAATTACCTTGATTTACAGAAACAATGGAAAAAAATGTGAGCTGAATCGAATTTTCATCAGAAATTTAGCCATAAACTATGATCCAGTTAACATTTTTCAGATTTAGGTAATGCAAATTTTTTTGAAGTTTGTAACGTATAGCGATGTATTATTATAAATTAACAAGAGGAGAGGGTATTTTTATGAATACTTATACATACCCAACGGAAGAAGAAGTTGTCCGTTTGGTGCAGATTACAGATCCTCATTTGTTTAAGGATGAAAGTGGTGAGTTGCTTGGTATTAATACACAAGCCAGTTTCAGCCAAGTATTAAGTGAAATTAAACAAAGCAATTTTAATTATGAACTTGTCCTTGCAACAGGGGATTTAGTACAAGATAGCAGTAGTGAGGGGTATCTCCGTTTCTGTAAAATGGTGCAAACACTTGAGAAAATGGTGTTTTGGATCCCCGGCAATCACGATTTTCAGCCAAAAATGTTTGATATTTTGAATCATACCCATGGCAATATTAACCCATTCAAACATTTGTTAATTGGCGAACATTGGCAAATTTTAATGCTTGATAGCCAAGTTTTTGGTGTGCCTCACGGACAGTTAGGACAATATCAAATTGATTGGTTGTTGTCCAAGCTAAAAGATTATCCTGAACGTTATTCTTTGGTGGTGCTACATCATCATATTTTATCAACCAACTCTGCTTGGCTAGATCAGCATAATTTACGCAATTCTTTAGATTTAGCCTATGCGTTATCGCCATTTAATAATGTGAAAGGCATTTTATATGGTCATATTCACCAAGCGGTAGATAGCGAATGGAAAAGCTACAAAGTAATGGCAACGCCATCTACCTGTATCCAATTTAAGCCTGATAGCAATAGCTTTGCCTTGGATACGCTACAACCGGGCTGGCGTGAAATTGAATTGTATAGTGATGGACGTATTGAAACACGTGTCAAACGAATCCAACAAGCTCAATTTTTGCCGAATCTGTTAGGTGAAGGCTATGAATAAATAAAGATAAAGTGCGGTGATTTTTCACCGCATTTTTACACTTACTATTACAACCCCAAGGCATACTTCAATGCTTGTTTTTTTAGTGGCGTAGCTTTTCCTGCAAGGAATAAGGCTAAGTTACGGGCTACTTTAACTGGCAATAACTCGGTTTTAAAACCTTTATAAAATAAATCCATCGCGGATTGCATCAGTAAATTATCTTTCATACGCAAATTTTGATAGCGTTTTAATACTTCATCAGAAGCCAAATTTTGTTGATTTTGTCGCGCACTTTCAATGACTTGTAATAGGGCTTTGACATCTTTAAAACCTAAGTTTACGCCTTGTCCAGCCAATGGATTTATTGTGTGGGCAGCATCTCCTACGAGGACAATGCCTTGGCGATAATAGTGTTGAGCGTGGCGGCGGGTGAGCGCAAAACTGCCCGTTTGTTGCACCTTAATGCGACCTAATCGAGCAGGGAAGGCTTGTTCAATGGCTTGGGCTAATTTTTCTTTGGATAATTGTTTAAGTTGGTTGATTTTTTCAGGACTGTCATACCACACAAGACAAGCTTGTTGCCCCTCGAGGGGTAAAAAGGCTCTTGGACCTGAAGGGAAAAATTGCTGCCAAGTAGTATCTTGTTGTGGCAATTCCGTATCCACTAAAATCAATAAACAATCTTGCCGATATTGCCAGCCGGTTACACCAATGCCAGCTATTTGGCGAAGTTGCGAGTTCGCCCCGTCTGCGGCAATCACTAAAGGGGCGGAATACTGTTCGCCATTGGTTAAAAAAATCTGCCAATTTTCACCGCACTTTTCTGCACGTTCTATTTTCGCTTGTAAGCGACTTTGCACGTTTTCAAGTGATGAAAAGGCTTGCCATAAACCAAGCTGGATAACATTATTTTCTACCATATAACCGAGTTCGGAATGCGCTAATTCTTCGCAATGAAAGTAGGTAGAAAACCCATCAATTTCCCACGTTTCTAAGGCTCGATAGGGACAAAGACGCATTTTTTCGATATATTGCCAGCTTTGTAATTGTTGCAATAATTGTACTGAGGCAAGACTAATGGCGGAAATGCGTAAATCATAAGGCGAGTTTGCACAAAAGGTTGGCAATGGGGCGCTTTCAATCAGTTGCACATTTAATCCTTGTTGCCCTAATCCCACGGCGCAAGCGGCGCCTACCATTCCACCACCAACAATAATCACATCGCGTTGTGTATCCATTTTTGCCTCTTTTTATCCTAGCTAAAAGTGCGGTGGTTTTTTTTCTTTATTTTTATACCGCACAGACCTTTTTCATTGCCCGTTAGTTTACCTTTTATGAGTAAAATTCAAAAGAAAAGATTATTTTAACTAGCCACCATTCGCACAAGTCGGTAAAATAGCCAGTTGATTTTTACAGGTTAAACGATTTTAAAGCAAATTATGACGCAAAAATTACATATTAAAACGTGGGGCTGTCAGATGAATGAGTATGATAGCTCAAAAATGGCAGATTTATTAAATAGTACGCACGGTTTGGAATTAACTGAGATTCCTGAAGAAGCAGATGTGTTGCTGTTAAACACCTGTTCTATTCGTGAAAAAGCGCAGGAAAAAGTGTTTCATCAGTTAGGACGTTGGAAAGAATTAAAGAAAACAAATCCTGCTTTAGTGATTGGCGTAGGGGGGTGTGTGGCTTCACAAGAAGGCGAGCATATTCGTAGCCGTGCGCCTTATGTTGATATTGTCTTTGGCCCACAAACCTTGCACCGCCTGCCTGAAATGATCAATCAGATTCGTGGCGGGAAAAGTTCCGTGGTGGACGTGAGTTTCCCTGAAATTGAAAAATTTGACCGTTTACCAGAACCGCGCGCTGAAGGGCCAACGGCCTTTGTGTCGATTATGGAAGGTTGTAATAAATATTGCACTTTCTGTGTTGTGCCTTATACCCGTGGCGAAGAAGTGAGCCGTCCGCTAGATGATGTGCTATTTGAGATCGCACAGCTAGCCGAACAAGGCGTACGTGAAGTGAATTTATTAGGGCAAAATGTGAATGCGTACCGCGGGCCAACGCACGATGGGGGGATTTGTTCTTTTGCTGAATTATTGCGTTTAGTGGCGGCGATTGATGGCATTGATCGTGTGCGTTTTACCACGAGCCACCCGATTGAATTTACGGATGATATTATTGAGGTTTATGCGGATACCCCTGAATTAGTTAGCTTTTTACATTTACCTGTACAAAGTGGTTCAGATCGTATTCTAAATCAAATGAAGCGTGGGCATACGGCATTAGAATATAAATCCATTATTCGCAAATTACGCAAAGTACGCCCGGATATTCAGATTAGCTCTGACTTTATTGTTGGTTTCCCCGGCGAAACAGAGCAAGATTTTGAAGATACAATGAATCTGATTGCACAAGTAAATTTCGATATGAGCTTTAGCTTCATCTATTCTGCCCGCCCGGGAACACCAGCAGCGGATATTCCTGATGATGTGAGCGAAGAGGAGAAAAAACAACGCCTGTATGTGCTACAACAACGCATTAACAATCAAGCGGCACAATTTAGCAGGGCAATGCTTGGCACAGAACAGCGCGTGTTAGTGGAAGGCCCCTCTAAAAAAGATATTATGGAATTGACTGGTCGAACTGAAACAAATCGGATTGTGAATTTTGTCGGAACACCAGATATGATTGGTAAGTTTGTTGATATTAAAATCACCGATGTATTCACCAACTCTCTGCGTGGTGATGTTGTGCGCACCGAAGACCAAATGGGTTTGCGTGTCGTGCAATCCCCACAAGCCGTGATTAACCGCACGCGCAAGGAAGATGAACTTGGTGTAGGGCATTATCAAGGCTAACTTGCTGAACCTGTGGGGATAATGTCAATTTTTAAGCACTGAGATCTTGATGAAAAAAGCTGATTACAATGTAATCAGCTTTTTGTTTTGTTGTTTCTGTTTTGTGTATCTATGCAACTAGCTAAACATTGCAGAGATCGATTCTTCGTTACTAATACGGCGAATGGCTTCAGCAAGCATACTTGAAAGCGTAAGCACCCGCACTTTACCTAACGCTTTGATTTCAGGAATAAGTGGGATTGTGTCGGTTACGACGATTTCATCAAGGGCATCACTGGCAAGGTTTTTCGCGGCTGAGCCAGAGAATACTGCGTGGGTTGCGTAAGCAAAGACACGTCTCGCACCACGTTCTTTTAAGGCTTCTGCTGCTTTGCATAGTGTTCCCCCTGTATCGATCATATCATCAACAAGAATACAATCACGTCCAGCCACATCACCAATAATATGCATTACTTGTGCGACATTCGCTTTTGGACGACGTTTATCAATGATTGCCATATCGGTATCATTGAGCAATTTAGCAACTGCACGAGCGCGAACCACACCGCCAATATCAGGCGAAACAACGATTGGATTTTCAAGATCGGTTTTCTTTAAAATATCGTGAATTAACACTGGGGAACCAAATACGTTATCCACTGGTACATCAAAGAAACCTTGAATTTGTTCCGCGTGAAGATCACAAGTTAAAACGCGATCCACCCCAACGCTTGATAAGAAATCTGCCACGACTTTTGCCGTGATTGGAACACGAGCAGAGCGTACACGGCGATCTTGACGCGCATAGCCGAAATAAGGGATTACCGCAGTGATACGGCCTGCTGATGCACGGCGTAAGGCATCAACCATCACAAGTAATTCCATTAGGTTATCATTTGTTGGCGCGCAGGTTGATTGAATAATGAAAACATCACTACCACGCACGTTTTCATTGATCTGAACTTGAATTTCTCCATCACTAAAACGTCCCACAGTGGCATCACCCAGTGAGAGATATAAGCGTTCAGAAATTCGTTTTGCTAGTTCTGGCGTTGCATTACCAGCGAAAAGTTTTATGTCAGGCATTGTAAAATTAACCTCAGAATTTTAGATGGAAGAATGTGTAACATATTGATCTTATTTGAATAAATGTTTCATCACTTGATGCAATGGCGAAACATTCACTCCTTGTGCAACAAAACCAAAACAGTCTTTTGGCTTATTTAGAAATACTGCTTGAGCAGATTGAGCATCGTCAAATTCTGCGAAAACACAAGCCCCTGTTCCCGTTAGTCTTGCGGGGGCATATTGTAACAACCAGCCCAGTAGTTCTTCAACCTCTGGATAATGATCTCGCACAATTTTTTCGCAATCGTTTGTATAATTTTCAGCTAAAAGTTGTGAAAGAGGCTTTTTGGGGGTATTGCGTGGCAAATGAGGATCTTGAAAAATAAGCCCTGTTGAAATAGAAACCTCAGGTTTTAGCACCATATACCATTTTTCTGGTGGATGACAATAATCAATTTTTTCTCCTACTCCTTCAGCAAAAGCCGCTTTACCGTGAACAAAGATTGGCACATCTGCCCCTAGTTGTAAGCCTAATTCCGCTAAGTCTTTAAGAGAACATTGGGTATTCCACAACGCATTAAGTGCTACCAGTGTCGTCGCTGCATTTGATGAGCCTCCGCCAACGCCACCTCCCATTGGCAAGATTTTATCCAAGTGAATCTTCGCGCCTAGTTGACAACCTGTATGCTGTTGGAGTAAACGCGCGGCACGATAAATGAGATTCTCTTCTTGTTTTAATTGAGGTATCTCTGGCGAGAGAAGAATCTGTGAATCCTCCCTTACCTCAATGTCTAGCCAATCGCCAAAATCCAGAAATTGGAACAGGGTTTGCAATTCGTGGTAACCATTTTCCAAGCGGCCATTAATATAAAGAAACAAATTTAATTTTGCAGGGCTAGGAAAGCGGTATCGTCCATTTTTTGATGGATTTAAAAGTGCGGTGGAAAAATGATAATTTTTCATTAGTATTTCCAATGATTAACGCGAATTTTTAAGGTTTGTTGGGCGTTTTTTAGCAAAATATCTCTCGGCAAGGCGGGCGAGCGTTCTTGGTGATAATTTAAATAATCTACCGTCCATTGTTCACCATTTATGCGATAAGTGAAGTTCGCCAGCAAATGGTTTGTCCCTACGTTGTAATCTTGCTGATTGTTTGGTTCCCCTTTTAGCCAAGTGGCCAGTTGGGTGAGAGGAATATCCATTCCGATAATTTCACGTAATAATCGTTGCGCATCTTTTGCAGAACGCTGATTACCTTTTTCATCAGAAATGGTTAAACCTTGCGCGTGCATTTTGAAGGTAAGTTTTGCGCGGCTTAGGGCGGAAGAAAGCACCAGTGTATAGGCGGTGGGGGTTTGATATTGCCAATCAAAGGCAGTAGAAAAGCGCTGTTTGGTGCTGATATAGCCAATTTGCCCTTCTGCGTGATAGGCTTGGATTTGTTGAATTTGTTGCAAATGTTGCTGCCAAGTGCGGTCGTTTTTTTCAATATATTGCACATTGGTTGGACGGTTCTCATCAATATCAAGCGCACAGCCAGCCAGTAACAAACTGATAATTAAAGGAATAAAAAGGGTTTTTAAGGAGTTCATTATGTGATACCAGAAAAATTTTGGAGCATTTTAAGGGGTTAGTGGAAATTAGTAAAGGCAAGCCGTTTGAAGAGAAAGCAAAAAATGAGTGCGGTGGAAAAATTTTTATTTTTTATACCGCACTTAAAAAATTCGCTTATCTTATGCCTCAATTTCCCCACAAAAACGATACCCTTCACCGTGAATGGTGGAGATAAGTTCTGGGGTATCAGGGTGATCTTCAAAATGCTTACGAATGCGGCGAATGGTTACATCCACGGTTCTATCTTGCGGTTTTAGTTCACGCCCAGTCATTTTTTTCAATAATTCTTCACGAGATTGAATTTTCCCCGGGTTTTCGCAAAATTGTAACATCGCACGGAATTCACTACGCGGTAGTTTGTATTCTTCACCTTCTGGATTAATCAATGTGCGGCTGTTGAGATCTAACGTCCAGCCATTAAAACGATATTGTTCCACTTGTTGAGAGGTGTGTTTGGTGTTTTCAGCCATAGTGCGTTGTAATAAATTTCTCGCACGAATCGTTAATTCTCTTGGATTAAATGGCTTGGTGATGTAATCATCCGCGCCAATTTCTAAGCCTAAGATTTTATCCACTTCATTATCACGCCCTGTGAGGAACATTAATGCGGTGTTGGTTGTTTCACGCAATTCTCGTGCGAGCATTAGTCCATTTTTGCCGGGTAAATTAATGTCCATAATGACAAGATTAATTTCTTGGCTGGAAAGAATGTTGTGCATTTGTACGCCGTCATTGGCTTCAAATACGTCATATCCTTCTGCTTCAAAAATGCTTTTTAGCGTGTTCCTTGTAATGGCTTCATCTTCAACGATTAAAACTTTTGCTGTAACCATATTAACGTCTTCCTTTCCAATTTTTATTGGCGATTTAAACTAATAATTCTGAGGTATTCTAAGTTCGCCATTGTATAATTGCAACATTATTGTAACAAGTATAAGTGGTGAATTCTGTTTAATTTTATGATCTAAATCATAGGTTTAATGGATTTAAGGCGATAAGAAAAAACGCCCTCTAGTAAACTTAGAGGGCGATATGGATAAATAATGTTACAAATAATTAACGCTTTTTCTTTTTTCCACCTTGTCGTGCTTTAAAGCGAGGGTTTTCTTTGCAAATGACATAAACAACACCGTGTCTGCGAACCACTTTACATTTAGGATGGCGTGTTTTTGCGGTTTTTAATGAGGAAAGGACTTGCATAATGTCTCCTTATTTTGATTTGAGTGAGCCAAATTTGCTATATCTGTTCAGGAAGCTACTTGCTCTGCCTTCATTATTAATTTGTCTTGTTTTGCCAGTATAAAATGGGTGAGAGGCAGAGGAGGTATCACACATAAATACGGGATACTCTTTGCCATCTTCCCATTTCATCGTTTGTGTAGTTCTGGCACAAGAACGAATTAAAAAGCCTTGTTTGGCGTTACTGTCATAAAAAAGTACCGTACGGTAATTTTCAGGATGAATTCCTTTTTTCATTTGATAGCCTCTTATTTTTTATTGCGAAATAACTAAGGTGGGCATACTATATCAAATAATAACGATTATCAACTCTTATTTTTCTTTAAGAATTAAGTAAGGTGAAGGTAAGCGAAGAAAATAAGATAAAGTGAAAGAACTCAAGACTTTTTATCCATCTAGCCTGTTGATACTGTGCTAGAATAAGCCCACACAAATGAGCTTTATGTTTTAATATTTAATCAGGGTAGTAAGCGAGAATGAAAAAGATTTTTACCTTTTTGTTTTGTTTTTGTACCGCACTTGTGGCACAGGCAGGGCTGTTTGATAGCAAACCGCGATTTTTGCACGCGGATGAGGCGTTTCAATTTTCTACCCAATCTAATGGGGAGAATTTGCAGTTAATATGGCAAATTGCACCCGATTATTATCTTTATAAAAAAGAAATTTCAGTTGAACAAGCGGAACAAAAAATTGCACGTTTACCGTTTCCACCCGCAGAAAAATATCAAGATGAATTTTTTGGTGAAACGGAAATTTATCGTGACCATTTAGCCTTAACTGTGCCGATTTCATCAACAACACCACACACAGTTAGCGTGACCTACCAAGGTTGCACCAAAGGGTTTTGTTACCCGCCAGAAACCAAAATTGTGCAATGGCAGCCTTCATCATTAGATTCAGTAGAAAAATCTTCGCCCAAAAACACCGCACTTATGCCTGCATTAAATGAACAGCAATCTTTGGCGCAACGTCTCTTTGAAAGCAAATATGCTGTGTTTGGCTTTTTTGTATTAGGCGTTGGTTTGGCATTTACCCCTTGTGTATTGCCAATGTTACCGTTGCTCTCCGCGGTGGTGATTGGTAGCGGGCAACGCCCAAGCACCGTGCGTGCCTTAGGCTTGAGTTTGGCTTATGTACAAGGAATGGCATTGACTTACACCTTGCTTGGTTTAGCGGTGGCTGCGATAGGCTTGCCGTTTCAAATTGCACTGCAAAGTCCTTATGTGCTAATCGGTTTATCGTTGATTTTTATTTTGCTTGCCTTATCAATGTTTGGTGTATTCACCTTACAATTGCCTTCATCATTGCAAACAAAGCTGACCTTATTAAGCCAAAAACAAAAGGGGGGCGCGTTTGGTGGCGTTTTTGTAATGGGAATGATCGCAGGACTTGTGGCATCACCTTGTACTTCCGCGCCATTATCGGGGGCATTACTTTATGTTGCGCAAAGCGGTGATTTATTTACGGGCGCGATTACTCTTTATTTACTCGCCTTAGGAATGGGCGTGCCATTGATTCTAGCGACGGTTTTCGGTAATCGCATCTTGCCAAAATCGGGTGATTGGTTAGACAAAGTGAAAGTGATTTTCGGCTTTGTTATGCTTGCTTTGCCAGTTTTCCTGCTTTCTCGCATTTTGCCCGAAATCTGGGAAAACCGCTTATGGGCGTTGCTTGGTGTGTCTTTCTGCTTATGGGCAGGCTTGCAAATACAGGGGCGAGGCATTGGCTGGGTGTTGCGTATTGGCTTTTTCATCTTAGCAATGATGTTGGTTAAGCCCTTGCAAGGGTGGCTGTGGGCTGAATCTAATTTAGTGCAAGTAACAAACGCTCATCAAAATACTTTTCAAAAAGTAAGTACTTATGAAGAGCTACAAAAAATTTTGCAAAAAAACGACCGCACTTTTGCTATGCTTGATTTGTATGCTGACTGGTGCGTGGCGTGCAAGGAATTTGAAAAATATACTTTTTCTGATCCCAAGGTTCAGCAGGCGTTTGACAATATTTTATTGTTACAAGTTGATATGACAAAAAATAGCAATGAAAACAAAGCATTAATGGAAAAATTAAATGTGCTAGGGTTACCAACCCTTATCTTTTTTGATCAGCAAGGTAATGAAATTGAATCCGCTCGAATTACAGGATTTATGAATGGCGATACATTTTTTCATTGGTTGAAAGAGCGTTTGAAGTAGATAAATTTTATAGCATATTGTGTAATTTTGGGAATGTTGCCAAGTTAAGCAAGAGAGAGAATGCAAAATTTCTACCATTGAAATGAAAATAACCTCATCATTTGATGAGGTTATTTTTTAGAGGAAATTAACTATTTTGTGCAATAAATGCCGCTAATTGATTTTTTGGTAATGCACCTACTTGTGTTGCGACAGCTTTTCCTTCTTTAAACATTAATAATGTTGGAATACTGCGAACGCCAAATTGGGATGGGGTTGCTTGGTTTTCGTCAATGTTAATTTTTACGATTTTGACTTTATCACCAAGTTCTGCAGCTAATTCATCAAGGATAGGGCCTACCATACGGCAAGGGCCACACCAAGGCGCCCAAAAATCTAACAATACAGGGACATCAGATCTTAAAACATCTGCCTCGAAAGTGGCGTCAGTAGTATGTAATACTTCACTCATTTTATTTTCCTTATTTTTTGTTTCTAGCCATATTGGCGTGATTGCTAAAGTGTGGGCATCATAGCATAAAATCAAATTGCTCACACTAATCAGTTCAATTGTTAAAAGTTAAGAAGGCAACACTAGGTTAGGGCAAGGCTTACCTGTTTGCAAGGTATAAATATTCTCTAAGGTAACATTAGAAATACTGGTTAGCGCTTCTTCGGTAAGAAATGCTTGATGCCCTGTTAAAAGTACATTATGGCACGATGATAAACGGCGGAAGACATCATCTTGAATCACTTCGTTTGATTTATCTTCAAAGAATAGCTCACGTTCATTTTCGTACACATCCATTCCTAATGCGCCAATTTTACGCTGTTTTAACGCATCTATTGCGGCTTGTGTATCAATCAATGTTCCACGACTTGTATTGATAATCATCACCCCATCACGCATTTTAGCAAAGGCATCACGATTGAGTAGATGATAATTTTCTGGCGTAGCAGGGCAGTGCAACGTGATAATATGTGATTTTGCATACAATTCATCTAATTCAACATATTCTGCGCCTAATTCTTCGGCAACAGGATTTTTAAACGGATCGTAAGCCAAAATATGCATACCAAATCCTTTTAAGATACGCATTACCGCAATGCCGATTTTTCCTGTACCAATCACGCCAACGGTGCGTCCGTGCATATTAAAGCCGGTTAAACCCTCAAGAGAGAAATTCGCTTCTCTTGTTCTTTGATAAGCACGATGAATTTTACGGTTTAGCGTTAGCATTAAACCAACGGTATGTTCAGCCACCGCCTCTGGTGAATAGGCTGGTACACGAACCACTTGAATGCCTAATTCTTGTGCCGCTTTGAGATCGACATTATTAAAACCAGCACAACGCAACGCCACCATTTTTACGCCAAGTGCGGCGAGTTTTTCTAATACTTTTCGACTGCCATCGTCATTCACGAAAATACACACCACATCGCAATGCTCTGCCATTTTCGCTGTCGATTCCGTGAGCATAAAATCAAAAAATTCCAGCTCGAAGCCGTATTTCACATTGACCAATTCTAAATATTTACGATCGTAGCTTTTGGTACTATAAACAGCGACTTTCATTATCTTTTCTCCGTTTTATGAGTTTAATTGGGCGAAGGCTTGTAGTAGATCCGCTTTGAGATCTTCCACATCTTCCAATCCCACCGAGAAACGTAGCAGGCAATTACACACACCGCGGGCAATACGTTCTGCTTCTGGAATATCCATATGCGTTTGGGTTGCAGGGTAGGTGATGAAACTTTCTGTACCGCCAAGGCTTTCAGCAAAAGTAATGAGCTTAATTGCTTTTAAGAACGGATTTACCCAAGACTCTTCTTGCAAACGGAAAGAGAGCATTCCGCCTTTATTTGGATAAAGTACATCCTTCACTTGGGGTTGGCTTGCAAGGAATTTCGCTAATTCTTGTGCATTTTTTTGATGGCGTTCCATACGTAATGCTAAGGTTTTCATTCCGCGAATAGTTAAGAAACTATCAAATGGTGAAAGCACTGCGCCCGCCCCATTTTGGATATAGAATAAACGATCACATAATTCTTGCCCATTGGCAACGACTAAGCCCACTAACGCATCATTATGCCCAGCAAGATATTTTGTGCCACTATGGATCACGATATCGGCGCCACATTCTAAAGGACGGAAGAGTACTGGCGTTAAGAATGTATTATCAACAATAAGTAACAAATTATGTTTTTTCGCCAATTTAGCAATAGCTGGCACATCGCATTCTTCCATTAACGGATTTGAAGGGGTTTCCACAAAAATTGCTTTGGTGTTTGGCGTAATGGCCTGCTCAATGGCATCAAGAGAGGCCGTATTGACATAAACAGGTTTCACACCGTGCGTATTTTTATAGGCGAAATCTAATAAACGATAAGTACCGCCATACACATCACTAGAGACAATCCATTCATCTGGAGAAGCAAATAACTGCATAATTAACTGAATGGCAGCCATACCTGAGGCGCAAGCAAAGCCCCTTTCACCGCCTTCTAATTTTGCAATAGTTTCTTCTAAAACGGTACGGGTTGGGTTTTTTGTTCGGGTATAATCATAACCGGTACTTTCCCCAATACCGTGATGTCCATAGGCAGTGGAAAGAAAAATTGGCGTGGAAACGGCACCGGTTCTTTCATCTGTGCGATTGCCTGCTTGCGCGAGTAATGTTTCAATCTTATATTGTTGTGTCATATTCTTCCTCGTAAAAATTACAAAAAATTGCACCGCACTTTGTATTCATAAAGAAAACAATTTTGTGCAGTCTTGATAAATAGAATAGTGCCATTTTGGCATAAAGGATCGCCTGTTGAAAGTAGATTTTAAATTTAGTTTGCTGATAAGACACTAGGATTAAAAACGATCTAAAATTATCCATAAATCGCTTTGTTTTAAAACAAGTTTGTTAGCTTTGCATTTTTTTTCATCAATCAATAATGTTTTTTCATATTTTTAATTGACAGCGTTCAAGAAGTTAGTAAAATGCACGCCACTGACAGCGAATGTGTTGCAGCGAAAGCGGGAATAGCTCAGTTGGTAGAGCACGACCTTGCCAAGGTCGGGGTCGCGAGTTCGAGCCTCGTTTCCCGCTCCAATTTACGCTACGGCGTGTTAGCAAAGCGGTTATGCACTGGATTGCAAATCCATGTAGCTCGGTTCGACTCCGGGACACGCCTCCATATTTCAACCGCAGTCAGCATATCACTCAGCCCGAGTGGTGAAATCGGTAGACACAAGGGATTTAAAATCCCTCGACTTTCGAGTCGTGGCGGTTCAAGTCCGCCCTCGGGCACCATTTAAAATATCAAGTAAATCAATAAGATAATTGTAAATTCAGCTTTTCTATTCGTCATTTACGTTTATATAGAGTAATTTTCTTTTTGTATCTACTATAAAATTATAAGAAGTATTACAAAACCTATTAACTATTGGATAAGCAAGGTTTTTTCTAAAACTGTTCAATCTCACTAAATTCTTCCTAGTTTTTTTACCAGAATAACCTTCATTCAGCGTAATTTTTTCTTTAAAGAACATTATTAGTAGCAAAAATAAGGTGAGAGTTAATAATTTCTTAAATTTTATGGTAGCTTAATGATGTAATTGCTTCGTTTTTTCTTCATTTCTATATTCTTGTAAGCTTGAATAAGGGGTATTTCAAGTTTTTTTAGAAAAGATAAACTTGCTATTTTATAGATAAAATGATTAATTCACTTTTTTGTAAAGGGGGAATATTTGCTGTATATGAGAGGGATTGGTAAAGTAAGAAAAATGGGCAGTAAGCCCATTTTGGTGATTAATGTTCTCTTGTTTTAAAGAAAGTGATGTCAGGATAACGCTCTTGAGTGAGGTTCAGATTAACCATTGTTGGGGCGATATAGGTGAGATTATCCCCTCCATCTAAAGCAAGATTTTGTTCATTTTTACGTTTAAATTCTTCAAATTTTTTCACATCATCACCTTCCACCCAGCGTGCGGTGGCGACATTTACGGTTTCGTAAATGGCTTCGACGTTATATTCAGATTTTAAGCGAGCGACAACCACATCAAATTGCAACACCCCTACCGCACCGACGATAAGATCATTATTGGTGAGAGGGCGGAAAACTTGCACAGCACCTTCTTCTGAGAGTTGTACTAAACCTTTGAGTAATTGTTTTTGTTTGAGTGGATCTTTAAGGCGAATACGGCGGAATAATTCTGGGGCAAAGTTTGGAATGCCAGTGAATTTTAATTCTTCCCCTTGCGTGAAAGTATCGCCAATTTGAATCGTGCCATGGTTATGTAAACCGATAATATCCCCCGCATAGGCTTCTTCAGCGTGAGTACGATCGCCTGCCATAAAGGTAAGTGCATCTGAAATCACGACATCTTTACCGATACGAACGTGGCGCAGTTTCATCCCTTTTTCATATTTTCCTGAAACAACACGCATAAATGCAACACGGTCGCGGTGCTTTGGATCCATATTGGCTTGGATTTTAAAGACAAAGCCAGTAAGCTTTTCTTCACTGCTTTCTACGATTCGGGTATCTGCTTGACGAGCTTGTGGAATTGGCGCCCATTCAGTTAGACCATCAAGGAAATGATCAACCCCGAAATTACCTAGTGCTGTACCAAAGAATACAGGGGTCAATTCGCCAGAAAGGAAAAGAGATAGATCAAATTCATTAGATGCGCCTTGTACCAGTTCTAATTCATCTCGCAATTGCTGTGCTAAATCTGTGCCTACTGCTTGATCTAATTCAGGATTATCAAGACCTTTCACCACGCGAACTTGTTGAATCGTATGCCCTTGCCCTGTTTGGTAAAGATAGGTTTCATCTTTATAAAGATGATAAACACCTTTAAATAATTTACCGCAACCAATCGGCCAAGTAATCGGCGCACAATGAATATTGAGTACGCTTTCTACTTCATCTAATAATTCCATCGGATCACGAATATCGCGGTCCAATTTATTCATAAAAGTGAGAATTGGCGTATCACGCAAGCGAGTGACTTCCATTAGTTTAATGGTGCGCTCTTCAACCCCTTTGGCACTGTCTATCACCATTAAACAGCTATCTACTGCGGTTAATGTGCGGTAAGTATCTTCAGAGAAGTCTTCGTGTCCCGGAGTATCTAATAAATTGACTAGGCAATTATTGTAAGGAAATTGCATGACAGAAGTGGTAATGGAAATTCCACGTTGCTTTTCCATTTCCATCCAGTCTGATTTGGCGTGTTGCGCTGAACCTTTTCCTTTCACTGACCCTGCTTTTTGAATCGCATTTCCATAAAGCAACACTTTTTCTGTGATAGTGGTTTTACCGGCATCGGGGTGAGAAATAATGGCAAAAGTTCTACGTTTATTAACTTGTTGTGGATAATCGTTTAAAGACATAGGTTATTATTCGTTATACTGAAAAAAATGAGGGTTATTTTCTCTGATCTTTGTGTGATTCTCAATACTTTCTTTTTCTTTTCTCTTTGTAATAAGGATTTATTCAATTATTCTAAAAAAATAAGCAAACGTTTGCGTAAATTAATTAAAAGTGCGGTACAATATTCGGCAGTTTTTTTATGAGCTAAACGAGGTAAAAATGAGCGAATTAAGTCTAAAAAAAATTTATTCAGGCAAAGTGCGTGATCTCTATGAAATTGACGACAAACGAATGTTAATGGTGGCAACCGATCGTTTATCGGCATTTGATGTGATTTTAGATGATCCCATTCCACGCAAAGGCGAAATTCTTACCCAAATTTCTAACTTCTGGTTTAATAAATTAGCCCCTATTATGCCAAATCATTTTACTGGCGACAGTGTCTATGATGTATTGCCAAAAGCGGAAGCTGATTTAGTCAAAGATCGTGCTGTTGTATGTCAGCGTTTAACGCCGATTAAAATTGAATCTATTGTTCGTGGCTATCTCACGGGAAGTGGCTTAAAAGATTACTTACAAACAGGAACGATCTGTGGGCTTGAATTACCGAAAGGTTTGCAAGAAGCGAGCAAATTGCCAGAGCCAATTTTTACCCCGTCAAGTAAAGAAGAAGTGGGCAATCACGACATCAATATTAGCTATGCCGAATGTGAAGCACTCATTGGGGCGGAATTAGCGGCGCAAGTAAAAGAAAAAGCCCTAGCACTTTACAAAGCAGCGGCAGAATATGCCTTAACCAAAGGCATTATCATTTGTGATACCAAATTTGAATTTGGACTAGATGAAAACGGCACGCTTACCTTAATGGACGAAGTGCTAACACCCGATTCTAGCCGTTTTTGGTCGGTGGACAGCTATCAAGAAGGCATAAATCCGCCTTCTTTTGATAAACAATTTATCCGTGATTGGCTGGAAAACAGCGGTTGGAATAAAGAACCGCCAGCCCCAAAAGTTCCTGCTGAGGTGATCCAAAAAACGGTGGATAAATACCAAGAAGCATTGGATTTATTAACGAAATAATCAATCTGGAAGCAAATTATTTTCAAGTGCGGTGCTTTTTCGGCTAGAATTGACGACACAATAATTGGATTACCGAGGTAATATGCGATCTGTTGCAATCGTTGGATTAGGTTGGTTAGGGTTGCCCCTTGCTCGCCATTTAAAACATTTAGGCTGGACAGTAAAAGGCACGAAACGTACACACGATGAGGTGGAACAAATGCGCTTAATGCGATTGGAAACCTATCACTTGTTGCTTGAGCCTGAAATCAATGCCGATCCTGATGATTTATCTGCGCTTTTGGCCGTGGATAGCTTGGTGATAAATATTCCGCCAAGCCAATATTTTTTTGATGTCAAAGATTATGTGCAAGGCATTAAAAATTTGGTCAATGAGGCGCTAAATCACGGTGTTCAGCATTTTATTTTTATTAGTTCCAGTTCCGTTTTTCCAATGCAAAGTGGGCATTTTGATGAAGCGCAGTTGCCACAACCTGACAGTGAAATTGGGCAGGGCTTGCTTGAAATTGAAAAATGGCTAGCCACATTGCCCAATGTTGATTGCGATATTATCCGCTTTGCAGGGCTTGTGGGGGCAGATCGCCATCCAGTTTATGCGTTAGCAAATAAGCAAGACGTGAAACAAGGTAACACGCCAGTCAATTTAGTGCATATTGATGATTGTGCGAGAGCGATTCAGCTTTTGCTTGAAACCCCAAGTGGGCAGCGTTTGTATCATCTTTCTGCACCTTGTCATCCGACCAAAGCGCAATATTATGGGAAAATGGCGGAAAAACTTGGTGTAATTGCACCGCACTTTATTTGTTCATCTACGGATCCAAGGCGAATTATTGAAGGCAATAAAATTTGCCAAGAATTAGATTTTGTTTATCAATATCCTGATCCTGAATTAATGCTTCCAGCAGTAAAATCGCTTTAATGCCTAATGGACTTTAAAGGCGATTTCATTGATAATAAACCGATTTAACATTACTCACACAAAAGCAACAACTAAGGTATTACTATGTCAAACACGATTTTACAAAACCTTCCAGTAGGACAAAAAGTTGGGATTGCCTTTTCTGGCGGATTAGATACCAGTGCCGCATTGCTTTGGATGCGTCAAAATGGGGCAATTCCTTATGCATATACGGCAAATTTAGGTCAGCCTGATGAAGAAGATTACAATGCCATTCCACGCAAAGCGATGGAATATGGTGCGGAAAATGCACGTTTAATCGACTGTCGTAGCCAGCTTGCGCACGAAGGGATTGCGGCGATCCAATGTGGGGCATTTCATATTTCTACAGGGGGCGCAACTTACTTCAACACCACACCATTAGGTCGTGCGGTAACAGGAACAATGCTGGTTTCCGCAATGAAAGAAGATGATGTCAATATCTGGGGCGATGGAAGTACCTTCAAAGGGAATGATATTGAGCGTTTTTATCGTTACGGTTTATTAACTAACCCAAATTTAAAAATTTATAAACCTTGGTTAGATGATCGCTTTATTGAGGAACTCGGCGGTCGCCACGAGATGTCAGAATTCTTAATCGCCAATGGTTTTGAATATAAAATGTCCGTCGAAAAAGCCTACTCAACAGATTCTAATATGCTGGGGGCAACACACGAGGCGAAAGATCTCGAATTATTAAGCCGCGGCATTCGTATTGTAAATCCAATTATGGGCGTACCATTCTGGCGCGAAGAGGTAGAAATTAAACCTGAAGAAGTTACGGTTCGCTTTGAAGAAGGCGTGCCAGTGGCATTAAATGGTAAATTATTTAGCGATTCAGTCGAACTCTTCCTTGAAGCAAACCGCATTGGTGGTCGCCACGGTTTAGGAATGTCAGACCAAATTGAAAACCGCATTATTGAGGCAAAATCTCGCGGTATTTATGAAGCGCCGGGAATGGCATTATTACATATTGCCTACGAGCGTTTGCTCAGTGCAATCCACAATGAAGACACCATTGAACAATATCGCATTAACGGTTTACGTCTAGGTCGTTTATTGTATCAAGGTCGCTGGTTCGATCCGCAAGCATTAATGTTACGTGAAACTGCGCAGCGTTGGGTTGCTCGTGCGATCACTGGTGAAGTTACTCTTGAACTACGCCGTGGTAATGATTATTCCATCTTAAACACGTCATCAGCGAACAGCACCTATCACCCAGAACGTTTAAGTATGGAAAAAATTGAAAATGCCCCATTCGATCCATTAGATCGCATCGGTCAATTAACAATGCGTAACTTAGATATTGTCGATACCCGTGATAAATTAGGTATTTACACCCAAACTGGCTTGTTAAGCATTTCAAAAGACTCTTTTTTACCACAGTTAAATAATAAAAAAGATTAATTAAAATCGTGTAAAAATTTAACCGCACTTTTATTACATTGAAAGTGCGGTTATTTTTTATTAAAATTTCCATCTTATTTTGGCTTTTTATCGGTATTTTTATGTCCAGTTCGTTTTCTTTTCCTTCTTTTGCTCAACTTTATCCTGTTGAAAAACGAGTACTAAAGCGTATAAGAGAAAAATTACGTTATTTGGTGAGGACATCGTTATATGCCAAGCAATGTCAAACATTCACCGCATTTTTAAATGAAAAGCCATTATGGGCGACGTTTTTTAATCAAAATTTATATCGCACTAACGCTTTGCTTTATGCGTATTGTGATAAATCTTTTAATGTGCAGCAGCGATTAGATAGTATTTCACAACATTTTTTACTTGCAGAAGATAAGTTAGGAGAGGCATTTTGCCAACAACTGGTTGAACAGCAAACATTGCCACTATCACAATTAACGGAAAAATTGTTTTTAAAGATTAATCTTAATCAAATTGATCCGTTGGAAGGTTTTTTCTCTCTGAATATTTATGATCAAGAGAATCAGCGTAGTGTATATGATGCTTCTTTTACTTTTTTATCACCACATCAAATCTTAATTGCTTCTATTCAAGGCCCGAAAGGGGAAAATGCACAAGATATTGTTCGCCTTGCGACAAAAGAATTACATGGAATGAGACCAATGTTTATGCTTGTCAATGCCTTTAAATTATTAGCAAAACAATTAGGTTGTGATTTAGTTGGTATTTCTCATAAACGACAAGCTAAATTTCGCTGGAATGATTCTAAGCGTTTACTTTTTAATTATGATGAGTTCTGGCAAGAAAATGCCGGTAATTTAAATGTTCAAGGTTACTGGACATTACCACTTGAGATAGAACGCAAACCTTTAGAAGATATTCAAAGCAAAAAACGTTCAATGTATCGTAAACGGTATGAAATGTTGGATAAATTGGAAACTGATTTAAATACAATATTTAGCTAAAAAATAAGCGCCAAAATAGCGCCTATTAATTTAACAAGGCGATAAAATACAATTTTTGTGCGTTCCTTTTCTTGCAAATCGGTTAAATATTTTCCATTTTCATTGTATGAGTAAGCGGTTATTTAAATATTCATCTGCTGGAATAAATTAAGTTTATCTGGCACAAGGTAAACCTGATCATTGACTTGATATTTTTCTTTTAAATAAGCTTGTTGGGTCAAAATCACTTCGATCGGTTGCTCACTTTGTTCACTTTGAATTTCAATGCGTACAATAAAGCCTATCGCATTAATATGCGTAATGATTCCTGATGCTAACGCATTTTGATTTTGCCGTGAAAGTGTGAGTTCATAAGGGCGAATGTAAGCCGTAGCAGATTGATTTTCAACGGGTGTTGGCGTATTGGCAGCAGAATTGAGGTGGTGGCTAAATTCCCCTACGACTAATTTTCCCTGATCAATATGTCCGTGAAAAACATTCACATCGCCGACAAATTGGGTTACAAAAGGCGTTTGTGGTGCATGATAAATTTTATTGGGGACATCGACTTGCTCAATTTTTCCTTTATTCATCACCACAATACGATCGGAAACGTCCAAGGCTTCATCTTGATCGTGAGTAACAAATAAACTTGTTATTGTTAATTCTTGGTGTAAATCACGCAACCAACGGCGTAACGATTTACGCACTTGAGCATCAAGGGCGCCAAAGGGTTCATCTAATAAAAGGACTTTGGGTTCAACGGCTAAGGCGCGTGCAAGTGCGATGCGTTGGCGCTGACCACCTGATAGCTGATGAGGATAACGGTGTGCCAAATGGGCAAGTTCAACCAACTGTAAAAGTGCGGTAACTTTTTGTGTGATTTTTTCACGGGTAGGGCGTGTTTTTCGTGGTTTCACTTGTAAACCAAAGGCGACATTATCAAATACGGTCATATTTTGAAATAACGCATAATGTTGAAACACAAAGCCCACTTGACGTTGCTTGGCAGAAAGATGGGTAACATCCTGATTATTAAATAAAATTCGCCCTTGATCAGCAAATTCTAGTCCTGCAATAATGCGTAATAAGGTGGTTTTTCCACAACCACTTGGTCCAAGCAAGGCAGTAAGTTGGTTCTGCTCGCATTGTAAGTGAATGTTTTGTAAGGCGTGGAATTTGCCAAAATGTTTTTCTAATTGCTCAACTTTTATCGACATCATCGCCTCCTATTTATTAAATGTATTATTAAGTTTGCGTTTAGCTTGCCAGCTCACTAAATATTTTAATCCGAGTGTGAATAGCGCGAGTAGCGCCAGTAGGCTTGCGCAAGCAAAAGCAGCAACAAATTGGTATTCGTTATAGCTGATTTCAATATAGAGCGGTAGGGTATTGGTTAAGCCACGAATATGCCCTGAAACGACACTCACTGCACCAAATTCCCCCATTGCACGGGCATTACTTAAAATGATGCCATAGAGTAATGCCCATTTAATTTTCGGAAAAGTGACACGCCAGAATAACGTCCAGCCATTTGAGCCAAGGATAATCGCGGCTTGCTCCTCGCTGTTTCCCTGTGCATTCATTGTTGGAATAAGGGATTTCGCGATAAGAGGAAAAGTAACAAAAAGCGTAACAATCACAATACTTGGCACAGCAAAAATCACGCGAATGCCGTGTTCAAATAACCAATTTCCTACTAGCCCATCTAAGCCAAAGAGAAGCAAAAACATTAGCCCCACAACCACTGGCGAGAGAGAAAAGGGCAAATCAAGCATCGCGGTCAAGATAGCTTTGCCTTTAAAATTGAAATAGGCAATCGTCCAAGCCATTACGACACCAATAAAAATGTTGATTGGTAAAATAATCAATGCCACTTTTAAGCTAAGCCAAATTGCTGCTAAAGCTTCTTCATTGCTTAAAGAAGCGAGAAAAAAATGAATGCCTTGTGCAAAGGCATAATAAAATATGCTGCATAAGGGGGCGAGTAACACAATGGCAAAAAAGCCCAGAGCAAGGGTAATGAGAAGCCATTTGGCGTAATGAAAATCTTTCATTATTTCACCTCTGTAATGTGTTTGCTGAATTGCCATTGCATAATATTAATAGCCAAAATTAATAGAAAAGAGATAAAAAGCATTACGAGTGCCACGACGGCAGCCCCTTGAACATCATACAATTCCAATTTTGACATAATAATCAATGGTGCAATTTCAGAAACTAAAGGCACATTCCCGGCAATGAAAATCACTGATCCATATTCGCCTAATGAACGCGCAAATCCCATTCCTGCTCCACTGATAAGAGCGGGAAGAAGTGGCGGAAGAATGACACGAATGAGTGTTGTGAGCGGGCTGGCTCCCAAAAGATGGGCGGCTTCTTCATAGCTAGAATCGAAAGCGGTCAGAACAGGCTGAATGGCTCGCACTATAAAAGGCAAACTAACAAAAATTAAGGCGACAGTGATCCCATTAGGGGTATAAGCAATTTGAATACCTATATTAGATAAACATTTTCCAAACAATCCTTGTGGCGAATAAAGTGCAGATAACGCAATTCCTGCAACCGCAGTGGGTAAGGCAAAGGGCAAATCAATGAGTGCATTAATGAGGTTTTTCCCAATAAAATCATAACGCACTAACACCCAAGCGAGTAAAAAACCAAACAGCATATTAATCAGCGTAGCGATGAAAGCTTGTTTAAAAGAAAGCCAAATCGCGGCAATAACAGGTTTACTTAACGCGATGGCTAAAATTTCTTTACCGCTAAGCTGTAATGCAGTAGCAATTAATAGCGCCAATGGCAATATAATCATCGAAACTATCCATAAAATACTGATAGTCATACCACTTTTAAAAAAAGGAAGAACGGTTCGCATCGTTGATTTCTCCATATTACTCTCTTTTTTCACGACGTTACCTTCATAGATTGATTGAAGGGCAAATTCTAGTCGTACCTTTGCTTCATATGACATATCAGCAAAAAACATTGTCAAAAATAACCGCACTTTTTTACAAGCGCAAAGAACAAAAATGCATTTATTATTCCTAAATAGAATTTATATCTGTTGTATTTGGCTTTATAAATTCTATTTTGTTATAAAAAATAAAATTTTGTTATTTTTGAATTGTAAATTTTTGCTTTATAACTTGTTCATCGTTTTCAAATGCTGTTTTCGGAGAGCAAGAATGAAGAAAGGTGTTGTGCTTTTGGCAGGCATATTTGTGATTGTGCTTGGGCTGCTAAATTGCTCAAGACAAACAGAAAAAAAGGTGTTGCTTAATGTTGCTTATGACGTTATTCGCGATTTTTATCACGATTATAATCAAGCGTTTCGCCAGCAACACGCGAACATCGTAATCTCCCAATCCCATGGTAGTGCAAGTAAGCAAACGTTAAGCGTGGCAAAAGGGCTTCCAGCAGATATTGTGACATTAACCCAAGCGAATGATATTGATTTATTGGTGCAAAAAGGGCTTGTTGCATCTGATTGGGCGCAGCGTTTCCCAAACAATGCTACGCCCTTTGGTTCGGTAATGGTGTTTTTGGTAAAAAAAGGAAATCCAAAACAAATTCGAGATTGGCAAGATCTCACGCGTAATGATGTTCGTGTGGTTTTTGCTAACCCTAAAACTTCCGCCAATGGACGCTTTGCCTACCTTGCAGCGTATTCTTACGCCAAGCAGGCATTTTCTGGTGAAGCACAGCAATTGGATTTTATACGTCGTCTTTTACGCAATGTGCCGGTATTAGAAGCGGGAGCGAGAAGTGCCACCATGGTATTCACACAACGTCATTTGGGGGATGTGTTGATAACCCCTGAAAATGAAGCGGCTTTAGCAGCTCAGCGTCTTGATACACAAGGGTTTAGCGTAATTTATCCGAGTCTTACTTTATACACCCCTGTATTGGTGGCGGAAACAACGAATACAAAAATCAATGGTACGCATAAGCTGGCACAAACTTATTTGCAAGGGTTATGGTCGGAACAAGGACAAGAACTCGCCGCTCAACATCACTTTCGTCCAAGTAATGCCAAAATAGCACAAAAATTCACCGCACTTTTCCCAAAGGTAAATGCGCTTGATGTCAATGAACAATTTGGTGATTGGGCAACAATTAATCAGCAACATTTTGCAGATAACGCGTTGTTTGATCAACTTTATTTTCAGGCTTGCGTGTATTGCAATTCACAAGCTGATTAAAAAACAGTTTAAGGAGTGAGATTATGAAATATTTTCCATTATTTGCTGAATTAACAAATCGTCCCGTTCTGGTTGTTGGGGGCGGCGCTGTTGCCGCACGCAAAGTGAGCTTATTGCTGAAAGCGAATGCAGAAGTACGCGTTGTAGCGGAAAAACTTGGTGTAGAACTCACCGCACTTTGGCAACAGGAACGCATTATTTGGCTAGCGAAAACCTTTCATTCAGAACAGTTACAACAGGTTTTTTTCGTGATTGCGGCAACCAACGATAAGACATTAAACCAACGTATTTTCACCCTTGCCGAAAATCAGCATAAATTTGTTAATGTTGTTGATGATCAAGCGCATTGCAGTGCGATTTTTCCCTCAATCATTGATCGTGATCCTATTCAAATTGCGATCTCCAGTGGTGGCACAGCCCCGGTATTGGTGAGGTTATTACGAGAAAAACTTGAAGCACGCTTACCGCAGTATTTAGGGACGATGGCAACGCTTGCGGGGAAATGGCGGTATAAAGTTAAGCAACGCTTTCGTTCGGTTACACAACGTCGCCGTTTTTGGGAGCAATTATTTAATGGGCGATTTGCGCAGTTCATCAAAAACCACCAGCTTGAACAAGCAACTCAAGAATTAGCGTATCAACTTGACAGCGCTGATTTTCAAGGGGGGAGCGTTACGCTTGTAGGGGCAGGACCGGGAGATGCGGGATTATTGACCTTAAAAGGATTACAAGAAATTCAGCAAGCCGATGTTGTGTTGTATGACGCGTTGGTTTCAGAAGCGGTTTTAGATTTAATTCGCCGTGATGCACAACGTGTTTTTGTCGGCAAACGGGGGCGGGGGAATTCTGTGGCACAAGAAGAGATCAATGCCTTGCTTGTGAAGTATGCCAAGGCAGGGAAACGTGTTGTTCGATTGAAAGGCGGGGATCCTTTTGTTTTTGGGCGAGCTGGCGAAGAGTTGGAAATTCTGGCACAACACCACATTCCATTTTCAGTAGTACCCGGTATTACCGCAGCGATTGGGGCAACCGCCTATGCAGGCATTCCGCTTACGCATCGTGATTATGCCCAAAGTGCGGTGTTTGTTACAGGACATCGCAAAAATGATGCGGCAGAGATTGAGTGGCAAAGCCTTGCCCGAAGCCAGCAAACCTTAGTTATTTATATGGGAACCTTAAATGCCAAAGAGATTGCCACACAATTACAGCAATTTGGACGAGCTAGTACAACGCCTGTTGCGGTTATTTCTCACGGAACATTAGAAACACAACAAACACAAACAGGCATCTTAGCAAATTTGGCAGAAATTGCTGAAAACGCACCGACCCCCGCGTTAATCGTTGTGGGGGAAGTGGTCGCCTTGCAGGAAAAATTAGCGTGGTTTGGGGAAGAAAAACAGGCTCAAAAAGCACCGCACTCTACATTCACACGTTTACAACCAAAGCAGGTTGCATAACGAATATTGAGGGTTAAAAGAGGAGGCAAACCAATGGAAAAACCTAAATTATGGATGATCCCTCAAACGACACAAGATGATTTTGTTCAGCTTGAGGTGAAAGAAAAGCAGCTTTTCGCACGGTTGCGAGACATTAGCAACGCATATCAACAGATTAAATTTGCTAGCAGTCTTGCTGTGGAAGATATGGTGATTACCGATGTCATTGCGAAAACTAAAGCGAAAATTACCGTATTCACTCTTGAAACAGGGCAATTAAATCCTGAAACCTTAGCCTTGCTGAGCGTGTTAAAAAATACCTATCCCCAATTGGATTTTGAGCTGTTCTATCCAGATACTCAAGCCATAAAACACTATGAAGAACAAAAAGGGAAATTTGCTTTTTATGAAAGCGTAGCATTGCGTAGAGAATGCTGTTATTTGCGTAAAATTGAACCGTTAAATCGTGCATTAGCTTCAGCAGATTGTTGGCTCACAGGGCAGCGCCGTTCGCAATCAACGACACGTACTACGTTACCTTTTTATGAGCAAGATGAAAGTCGCCAAATTGCGAAATATAACCCTATTTATGATTGGTCTGAAAACGAGGTGTGGGCTTATATTTTGAAGTATCAAATTCCCTACAATGCGTTATATGAACAGGGGTTTCCAAGTATTGGCTGCGCCCCTTGCACAGCGCCTGTAAAAGCAGGGGACGATATTCGAGCTGGACGTTGGTGGTGGGAAAATAAAGATAGCAAAGAGTGCGGATTACATAAATAGATGAAATGTTAACCATATTTTTACTATACCGATTTTAATGAGAATAAACAGAAGGAAGCATAATGACAACACAAAATCAGATTGAAACAGGTCATCTTGATTGGCTAGAGGCTGAGGCTATTTATATTATTCGCGAGGTCGTCGCACAATGTCGTAATCCAGCCTTACTTTTTTCAGGTGGGAAGGACAGTGTTGTGTTGCTAGCATTGGCACGCAAAGCCTTTCAATTAGCGGGACGAAAATTAGTTTTACCTTTTCCTTTGGTGCATATTGATACGGGGCATAATTATCCTGAAGTAATCCAATTTCGTGATGATACCGTGGCAGCACTTCAAGCAAAATTAATTGTTGGCAAAGTAGAAGACTCCATTGCCAAAGGAACGGTCGTTTTGCGTAAAGAAAATGATAGTCGTAATGCGGCTCAAGCCATTACCTTACTAGAAACGATTGACGCTTATGGCTTTGATGCCTTGATGGGAGGCGCTCGACGCGATGAAGAGAAAGCACGTGCGAAAGAGCGGATTTTTTCTTTTCGTGATGAATTTGGTCAATGGGATCCAAAAGCACAACGTCCTGAACTTTGGTCTTTATACAATGCAAAACTGCACCAAGGTGAAAATATGCGTGTTTTCCCAATTTCTAACTGGACAGAACTGGATATTTGGCAATATATCGAACGAGAAAAATTGGCATTGCCTTCTATTTATTATGCTCATAACCGTGAAGTGGTGGAACGAAACGGGCTTTTGGTTCCTATCACGCCATTAACCCCAAAGGAAGCAGGGGAAGAAAGTCTCATTCGTTCGGTACGCTTTCGTACGGTAGGGGACATTAGTTGTACTTGCCCTGTCGCAAGCCACGCAACAACACCACGTGAAATTATTCAGGAAACTGCATTAAGTGAAATTTCTGAACGTAGTGCAACGCGAATGGACGATCGCACGAGTGAAGCCGCAATGGAGCGACGTAAAAAGCAAGGCTATTTCTAAAAAATTACCAGCAAACAGCATTTCAGAAAAGATAGAGAAAGAAGGAATAACTATGAGCCAATTAACCCAATATGCACCGTTACGTTTTATCACAGCAGGCAGTGTTGATGATGGTAAAAGTACTTTAATTGGACGCTTACTTTATGACAGCAAAGCATTATTAAGTGATCAGCTTTTAAGCCTAAACCAATCTAAACGAAACGGGGAAGCGATCGATTTTTCCATTTTAACTGATGGGCTTGAAGCCGAACGTGAGCAAGGCATTACGATTGATGTTGCGTATCGTTATTTTTCTACCGCAAAACGAAAATTTATTATTGCGGATACACCGGGACACGAACAATATACCCGTAATATGGTCACGGGCGCTTCAACAGCGAATGCCGCAGTGGTATTGATTGATGCGACACAGCTTGATTTTTCACAAGAGAATGTGGAGCTGCTGCCGCAAACAAAACGCCATTCTGCGATTTTAAAACATTTGCGTTGCCCGCATATTTTAGTCGCCGTAAATAAAATGGATTTATTGGATTTCTCTCAAGAGAAGTTCAACGCGATCATCAATGCTTATAGTAGGTTAGCGCAGCAGCTTGCATTACCAGAAGTGCAATTTGTTCCCGTCTCCGCTTTACAGGGAGACAATATTGTGCATAAAAGTGAACGTACCCCTTGGTATCAAGGTGAGCCACTTTTAACGATATTAGAAAATTTACCCACTGATGATACGCGTTCAGAAAAAAAGGATACATTTCATTTTCCGGTTCAATTTGTTTTACGTTTAGATCCCGATAAAGCAGATGATTTTCGTGGCTATCAAGGGCGTATTGAAGCGGGAAACATTCAACAGGGTGATCCGGTGAGAATTGAACCAAATGGATTACAAAGCCATATTGCTGAAATTTATTCACCAAATGGCTTGGTATCACAAGCCAGTGAGGGGGAACAAGTTACACTTCGTCTTGCTGATGATATTGATATTTCTCGTGGCGATACCTTTTTAGCCCTTAATTCATCATTGGCTCCAACAACTACCTTAACGGCGACACTTTGCTGGTTTGACCAAACGCCTCTTAATCCTGCGCGTAAATATTTGCTTAAGCAGGGAACACAAACGGTTTTTGCTAAAGTGAATGAGATTGAGCAAATTTTGGATTTAAAAACCTTGCTGAATAATAGTGATGCAACACAGATCCAAATGAATGATATTGCCCAAGTACGTCTTCGTTTACAGCAACCGATAACTGCCAGTACCTACGAACAAAATAAAGCCACGGGTGCATTTATTTTAATTGATGAGGTTACCTATCACACGGTTGCGGGCGGAATGATTTTAGAAAATCATTAAAAAACGACTGCACTTTTAAACCCTGTGCTGATAAGCAAACCGTGTAGAAAGTGTATTTTATTTTTATTATTGGGGGGAATGATGGCAAATATCACTTTACCACTTAGCCCTGAAGTGTTACAGACACTTTCAGGTTTAAACAATATTCAACTGGCTTGGCTGTCTGGCTATGCGTGGGCGAAATCACAAGAGGTGAACGGGGCGGCAATGGAAAGTGCGGTGGGTTTTCCCCCCACTTTTTCTGCGCCCAATACCATTCTTGAGGTGAGCGTACTGTCAGCTTCGCAAACAGGCAATGCTAAATCGGTGGCTGATCAACTTGCGACACGCCTACAAAGTGAAGGCATTGCAGTTTCTCGTAAATCACTGGCTGACTACAAAGCGAAAAATATTGCACAAGAAAAGGTGGTTATTTTGGTGACCTCTACACAAGGTGAAGGCGAACCGCCAGAAGAAGGCGTATTGTTATTGAAATTATTGCAAGGTAAAAAAGCCCCGAAATTAACGGGAATAAAATTTGCCGTGTTGAGCTTGGGGGACAGTTCATACCCGCATTTTTGTCAAGCTGGAAAAGATTTTGATCACGCTTTTGCAAATTTAGGGGCAGAGCGTTTGCTAAGTCGTGTTGATGCGGATTTGGATTTTAAATCTGTTGCTGAAGAGTGGGTGAATAATATTACCAATGCCATTAAAGAAAACGTTATAAATCAACAGCCCCAAACTCAAGGGGGGTCTATTCAAGAACATAAAAAAGCTGCACTGACTTCAATATCACCATTTAATAAAGAAAACCCGTTTAGTGCTTCCTTAATAACGAATCAACGCTTAACGGATAGTCGTTCTGCGAAGGATGTTAGACATTTAGAGCTTGACCTGTCTGGTTCAGGGTTGGACTATCAAGCGGGTGATGCACTTGGTGTTTATTTTGAAAATGATCCTGATTTGGTTGCAGAAATCTTAGCTGCCGTTGGCGTTGAGGGCGATGCAGAAGTGACATTAAAAGAAAAAACGTTATCAATTTTCACCGCACTTCAATCTGAGCTGGAATTAACGCAAAATAATGTGGCTTTTGTGAAGTCTTATGCCATATTGGCGAAAAATGATCTATTAAATGAGATCGTGCAAGATGTTGAAAAATGCCACCAATTTGTGGCACAAACGCCGATCGTTGATGTGTTACATCAATTTCCTACCAAACTAACCGCTGAACAATTAGCGAGTTTATTCCGACCACTAACACCACGTTTGTATTCCATTTCATCAAGTGCAGCTGAAGTAGGGGAAGAGGTGCATTTAACAGTAGGCGTTGTGCGGTATGACTATCAAGGCAAAGCTCGTGCTGGCGGCGCATCAAGCTATTTAGCCGATCGTGTAGAAGAAGATGGACGGGTCAGAGTCTTTATCGAGAAAAACGATCATTTCCGTTTACCACAGGATCCAAAAAGCCCCATTATTATGATCGGATCTGGCACTGGAATTGCACCATTTCGCGCTTTTGTTCAGCAGCGAGCGGCGGAAAATGCCGAAGGGCGAAATTGGCTTATTTTTGGTAATCCGCATTTTGCCCTCGATTTTTTGTATCAAACCGAATGGCAACAATTTGCCAAGGAAGGCTTCTTGCATAAATACAGCTTCGCGTGGTCACGGGATCAAGCACAAAAAATCTATGTGCAAGATAAGATTCAAGAAAATGGCGAAGAAATATGGCGATGGTTACAAGAAGGGGCATATATTTATGTGTGTGGTGATGCGACTAAAATGGCAAAAGATGTGAATCAAGCGCTCTTAGAGGTGATTGCGACGCAAGGTAAATTGACTGCTGATGAAGCCGAAGAGTATTTAGATGGATTACGCGAAGAAAAACGCTACCAACGTGATGTGTATTAAGATTGAGGAGTGATGGAAATGACAGACAACATACAAAAAGGCTTAGAATGGAAAGCACAACCACTTTCGGATAATGAGCGCCTGAAAGAAGAAAGCAATTTTTTACGCGGTACGATTTTAGAAGACTTAAATGATGGTTTAACCGGCGGCTTCAATGGCGACAATTTTCAGCTTATTCGCTTTCACGGTATGTATGAACAAGATGATCGCGATATTCGCGCTGAGCGCTTGGCTCAAAAATTAGAGCCTCGCAAGTTTATGCTGCTACGTTGTCGTTTACCGGGAGGGATCATTAAGCCGTTTCAGTGGATCGAAATTGACAAATTCGCACGGGAAAATAGTTACTATCGTTCAATTCGTTTAACTAATCGACAAACTTTCCAATATCACGGTGTGCCGAAAACAAAATTACAGGATATGCATCGTTTATTACATCGCATTGGCTTAGATTCAATTGCAACAGCCTCTGATATGAACCGTAATGTGTTATGTACTTCAAATCCAATTGAAAGTGAGCTTCATCAGCAAGCTTATGAATGGGCAAAGAAAATTTCTGAGCATTTATTGCCTCGTACACGAGGGTATTTAGATGTGTGGATTGACGGGAAGAAGGCGATGAGTTCGGAAAACTTACTTGAACCAGAAGAGGAACCGATTTTAGGGAAAACTTACTTACCACGTAAATATAAAACCACCGTTTCTATCCCACCGCTTAATGATGTCGATGTGTTTGGTAATGATATGAATTTTGTTGCCATTAAAGGCGATAATGGAGAACTAGCGGGCTTTAATGTCTTAGTGGGCGGTGGCTTATCAATGGAGCACGGTAATACAACAACCTATCCCCACGTGGCATTAGAACTGGGGTATATTCCCCTTGAGCAAACCCTTATAGCCGCTGAGGCGATTGTCACCACACAACGAGATTTCGGTAATCGTGCAGATCGTAAACATGCACGTACGCGTTATACCATTCAAGCAATGGGGCTAGAAGGGTTTAAAGCAGAAGTTGAACGCCGTATGGGATTTGCTTTTGCACCGATTCGTCCTTACCAATTTACTGAGCGAGGTGATCGTATTGGTTGGGTAAAGGGCATTGATAATAAATGGCATTTAACCTTATTTATTGAAAGTGGGCGAATTACAGATAACGATCCTAAGCGACCATTAATGACAGGAATGCTGGAAATTGCCAAAATCCATCAGGGCGATTTTCGTATTACAGCAAATCAAAATATTATTATTGCAGGCGTGCCAGAAGAGGAAAAAGCGCGTATAGAAGCGATTGCTCGCCAGTATGGATTAATGGAAAAAATTACCAAACAACGTGAATATTCAATGTCTTGTGTGGCTTTTCCTACTTGCCCATTAGCAATGGCAGAAGCTGAACGTATTCTACCTGATTTTACGACTGAAATTGAAAAAAGTTTGGCTAAGCACGGTATTCCTGAAGAATATATTGTGACTCGTATTACAGGCTGTCCAAATGGTTGCGGACGTGCAATGCTTGCTGAAATTGGTTTAGTCGGGAAAGCGGTAGGGCGTTATAACCTTCATCTTGGTGGAGATCGTGAAGGTTATCGTATTCCTCGCCTTTATCAAGAAAATCAAACCCTTGATGATATTTTGACAGAAATTGATCGACTGATTGGCTATTGGGCAACTGAACGTAATAGCGAAGAAAGTTTTGGTGATTTTGTTATTCGTGTTGGCGTCGTTCGTCCTGTTCTAAATGCCCCAGTCGATTTTTGGAATGCAAATGCGATTGACGTGACTCAAGTGTCTTAAAAAATAAGAAAATTTTTGACCGCACTTTGATCTATAGCGGTGATAAAATACGGTAATTATGCTATGCTTAGTTTCATAAATGAGAAGATAAATAAGGATAATTATGCACAATATTATTATCACCGTCGATGGCCCAAGTGGCGCGGGTAAAGGCACGTTATGTTATGCGCTGGCACAGCAATTAGGTTTTGCCTTGTTAGATAGCGGAGCTATTTATCGTGTTACGGCATTGGCGGCGTTGAAAAAGCAAGTGTCGTTAGATGATGAAATGGCGTTGGCAAATTTAGCACGTCATTTAGATGTGGCATTTTTACCTGAAGATAATGAAGTGAAAATTATCTTAGAAGGGGAAAATGTGAGTGGACAAATTCGCACTCAAGAAGTGGCTGATGCGGCTTCAAAAGTGGCGGTGTTTCCACAAGTGCGCCAAGCATTATTGCAGTTACAACAAAGCTTTGCGACGGAGAAAGGGCTTATCGCAGACGGGCGAGATATGGGGACGGTGGTTTTCCCTCAGGCACAAGTCAAGTTATTTTTAGATGCAAGTGTCGAAGAAAGAGCGAAAAGACGCTATAAACAGTTGCAAAATAAAGGAATTAGTGGTAACTTTGCACAGATTTTAGCCGAGATAAAAGAGCGTGATTTTCGCGATAGAAATCGTCCTGTTGCGCCACTTAAACCTGCGGATGATGCATTGCTATTAGATAGCACGGAATTAAGTATTGAGGCGGTAATAGCCCAAGCACTTGATTATATTCGTCAGAAGGTTAGTCTCTAAGGCTTAAATTATTTTCATCAGTTTATTCAAGGATGGATAAACATTTATTATCAGCCCCACTTTTTATGGATATAAAGTGGACGTTATTAACTAAATTTAGAAGATTAATTATGTCAGAATCTTTTGCTCAACTCTTTGAAGAATCATTAAAAGACCTTGAAACTCGTTTAGGTTCAATCGTTAACGGTACAGTTGTTGCTATTGAAAAAGGCTTCGTATATGTCGATGCAGGTTTAAAATCTGAAGCGCGTATCCCAGCTGAAGAATTCCAAAATGCACAAGGTGAATTAGACGTTAAAGTTGGCGACGTGGTAAACGTTGCGTTAGACGCTGTGGAAGATGGTTTCGGTGAAACTAAATTATCTCGTGAAAAAGCAGTACGTCACGAATCTTGGATTGAATTAGAAAAAGCCTATGAAGAACAAGCAACAGTTATCGGTTTAATCAACGGTAAAGTGAAAGGTGGTTTCACAGTTGAGTTAAACGGTGTTCGTGCATTCTTACCGGGGTCATTAGTAGATACTCGTCCAGTGCGTGATACCTTACATCTTGAAGGTAAAGAATTAGAATTCAAAGTAATCAAATTAGATCAAAAACGTAACAACGTTGTGGTTTCTCGTCGTGCTGTTATTGAATCAGAAAACAGTCAAGATCGTGAAGAAATCTTAGCTAACCTTGCTGAAGGCGCTGAAGTTAAAGGTACAGTTAAAAACTTAACTGACTACGGCGCATTCGTTGATTTAGGTGGCGTTGATGGTTTATTACACATCACAGATATGGCTTGGAAACGCGTTAAACACCCAAGCGAAATCGTGAATGTGGGTGATGAAATCACAGTTAAAGTATTAAAATTCGATAAAGATCGTACTCGTGTATCTTTAGGCTTAAAACAATTAGGTCAAGATCCTTGGGTTGCTATCGCAGAAAATCACCCAGTTGGTAGCAAATTAACTGGTAAAGTGACTAACTTAACAGACTATGGTTGTTTCGTTGAAATTTTAGAAGGCGTTGAAGGCTTAGTTCACGTTTCTGAAATGGATTGGACAAACAAAAACATTCACCCATCTAAAGTGGTTAGCTTAGGTGATACTGTTGAGGTAATGGTATTAGAAATTGACGAAGAACGTCGTCGTATTTCTTTAGGTTTAAAACAATGTAAACCTAACCCGTGGTTACAATTTGCTGACACTCACAACAAAGGCGATAAAGTTACAGGTAAAATTAAGTCAATTACTGACTTCGGTATCTTCATCGGTCTTGAAGGGGGGATTGATGGCTTAGTTCACTTATCTGACATTTCTTGGAATGTTCCGGGTGAAGAAGCTGTTCGTAACTACAAAAAAGGTGATGAAGTTTCTGCAGTAGTATTACAAGTGGATTCAGCAAAAGAGCGTATCTCTTTAGGTATCAAACAACTTGAAGATGATCCATTCAATAACTTCATCGCAGCAAACAAAAAAGGCGCTATCGTAAGTGCTAAAGTTGTTGAAGCAGATGCAAAAGGCGCTAAAGTTGAGTTAGACGGCGGTGTTGAAGGTTACATCCGTGCTGCTGATTTAACAAGCGAAGTTGCTGAAGGTGATGTTGTTGAAGCGAAATACACCGGTGTAGATCGTAAAGCTCGTTTAGTTCACTTATCTGTGAAAGCGAAAGATCAAGCTGAAGAAGCGGCAGCAGTTGCAAATGTGAATAAAGAAGAAGTGGTTATTCCAAATGCAATGGCTGAAGCATTCAAAGCAGCTAAAGGTGAATAATTTTAGTTCCCTTTAAAGTTGGCGTGAGGAAACTCACGCTAACTTATTGATAGTTAGGAGAATATTATGACTAAATCAGAACTCATTGAAGCATTAGTTCAACAGCATCCTTCTATTTCAGTTAAAGAGGTAGAAAATGCAGTAAAAGAGATTTTAGAGCAAATTGCGCAGACCTTAGAAAATGGAGAGCGTGTTGAAGTTCGTGGTTTTGGCAGTTTTTCACTACATTTCCGTCAGCCTCGTGTAGGGCGTAACCCTAAAACGGGTGCTAAAGTTGAATTAGATGCGAAATCTGTACCGCACTTTAAAGCTGGTAAAGATCTTAGAATGCGTGTAGATATTCAAGCATAATAGTCAGCTAACTAAACGGCACCTTTGTGTCGTTTTTTGTATTTATTTAAATCTTTTGGAGTGCGTAATGATTAAGTATATTTTCGGTTTTATTATTTTACTCGCCGTTGTACTTGTCGCCATCACCATTGGGGCGAATAATGATCAACTCATTACCTTTAATTATATTGTTGCTCAAAGTGAACTACAGCTTTCTACTTTAGTGGCTATCTTATTTGGTTTTGGCTTGCTTTTAGGTTGGTTTATTACTGGCTTTTTTTATCTCAAATTAAAATTAAAAAATATGGGATTAGCACGCAAGGTAAAACGCCTTTCCTCACAAATTACTGAATTAACTTCAAGCCGAGATAAGGCTGCACAATAATGCTCGAGCTGCTTTTTCTACTGCTTCCTATTGCCGCAGCTTATGGATGGTATATGGGGCATCGTAGTGCGAAAAAGGATCAGGAAGACATCACGAATAAATTATCCCGTGATTATGTAACGGGGGTGAATTTGCTTCTCTCTAATCAGCAAGAAAAAGCAGTTGATTTGTTTTTAGGTATTTTACAAAAACAAGAGCAAGAAAATGAAATTGAACAAAGTTCGCAATTTGAAGCGGAACTCACATTAGGAAACTTATTCCGTTCTCGTGGTGAAGTAGATCGTGCATTGCGAATCCACCAAGCCCTAGATCGTAGTCCAAATTATAGCTTTGAACAAAAACTTCTCGCCAAACAACAGCTTGCACGGGATTTTATGACGGTTGGTTTTTTTGATCGTGCTGAAGCATTGTATATTCTTTTAGTCGATGAACCCGATTTTGCTGAAAATGCCTTACAGCAGTTAGCGGTGATTTATCAAAAAATGAAAGAATGGAAAAAAGCCATTAATGTCGCAGAAAAACTTGCCAAAATTTCACCGCACTTTGATCCTATCCCTTTGGCGCATTACTATTGTGAATATGCTCAGAGCCTAGATTCAGAACAAAGAAAAATAACCACCGCGCTTTTACAGCGTGCATTAACCGTCTATCCAAATTGTATCCGAGCCTCGCTATTATTGGCTCAAAATGAAATCTTGCAACTGGATTACCAAAGTGCGGTAAAAAATTTAGAAAATATTTTACAGCAAAATCCCGCTTATATTAGTGAGGCATTATCCGCCTTAAAATATTGCTATGAAGAATTACATCAACAAGATAATTTTGAGCTTTTTCTTATTAAAGCAAGCCAAGTAGGCAAAAGTAGCGCTGTTGATCTTGCCTTAGCGGATTTTATTGCAGAAAAAGATGGCCTTGTGGCTGCGCAAGCCAAACTTTATCAACAGCTTAATCAAAACCCAACAACCATTGTTTTTCATCGCTTTATCCAATATCAAATTGAAAGTGCAGAAGAAGGGCGGGGTAAAGAGAGCCTCATTTTACTCTCAAAAATGGTTGGTGAGCGGATTAAACAAGGTTTTGATTATCGCTGTACGAATTGTGGTTATCAAACCAATAAACTCATCTGGTGCTGCCCTTCTTGTCGCCAATGGGAAACCATCAAACCCACGCCAGATATTGAATATCATTAACTAACGAGGAAGAGAAAATGAGCAGTAAAGTCATTGTTGCCTTAGATTATGAAAAAGAAGAACAAGCCCTTGCTTTGGTGGATCAGCTTGATCCAAGTCAATGTCGCTTAAAAGTAGGCAAAGAAATGTTTACTACACTAGGCACAAATTTTGTTAAACAGTTACATAGCCGTAATTTTGACGTTTTTCTTGATCTCAAGTTTCATGATATTCCTAACACGGTGGCAAGAGCCGTGCGTTCTGCGGCAGATTTAGGCGTATGGATGGTGGATTTACACGCCAGTGGTGGCTTGCGAATGATGGAAGAAGCCAAAAATATTCTTGTGCCTTATGGAAAAGATGCGCCAATTTTAATTGGCGTTACTGTGCTAACGAGTATGGAAGATCTCGATCTGCTGCAAATTGGCATTAATGCCTCACCAATGGAGCAAGTGATTCGTCTCGCTCATTTAACTCAACGTGCAGGACTTGATGGTGTAGTATGTTCACCACAAGAAGTCGAAATTTTACGCGCACATTGTGGTAGCGATTTCAAACTGATCACCCCAGGTATTCGTCCTATTGGCGCAGACTTTGGTGATCAACGTCGTGTAATGACACCAGCAGCGGCAATTCAAGCGGGTTCTGATTATTTGGTTATCGGCCGTCCAATTACTCAAGCTGAAAATCCAGCAGAAGTATTGCGTGCAATCAATGCGTCTATTGAGGGCTAATATGTCAGAAAGTACTTTAGTTTACTCTACGGAAATAGGCAGAATCAAAAAAGAAAAAAGCCAACAGCCTGTTCGCCCTAAAGGTGATGGCATTATTCGCATTGAACGCCAAGTGAGTGGAAGAAAGGGGAGTGGCGTTAGCGTAATAAAAGGTCTAGACTTGCCCGATGATGAATTGAAAAAATTAGCTGCAGAACTGAAAAAACGTTGTGGTTGTGGTGGCTCTGTGAAAAATGGCTTGATTGAAATCCAAGGCGAAAAACGAGAGTTACTCAAACAATTATTAGAACAAAAAGGTTTTAAGGTTAAGCTAGCAGGGGGATAATATTCCCCCTCTTATATTGCCATTCATTAAATAAGCTTATTTATTCTATTTTATTTTTTGGGTTTGCTCACCATAATTTCAATTACTTGGCGGTCGGTATATTGCATACTGCGTGAAGCAATATTGCAAAGATTATTGATAGAGCGATCGATACAATGTTCTACAATGCCTTCATTGCCTGTTACTTGCATATTATCTAATGCCATTAGTACGGCTTTATAACTTGAGGTTACACTGGTGGATACTTTCATTGCACAGCTATTTGCTGCGCCATCGCAGATAATGCCGCTAATATCACCGATCATACTGCTAATTGCCATACTCACGGTTTCAAATTTGCCCGTAAGTAGCCAAGCAATGCCAGCACAACTTCCCATTGCAGCAGTGGTTGCAGCACATAATGCGGAAAGTTTTGGTAATTTGCTATGAATATAAATTGCCATAAGGTGGGAAAGAAATAATGCGCGAGTAAGTTGCTCATCTGAAGCGTTAATATGTTTTGCCACTACCACAACAGGCATTGTTGCAGCGATGCCTTGATTACCTGAACCAGAATTGCTCATTGCGGGCAAATTGGCGCCACCCATTCTAGCATCAGAAGCAGCCGTTGTTTCGATGATAATGCGGTTCATTAAATCATTACCGAGCAATCCCGCAGCAATTTGTTTTTGTAACGTACGTCCAATATGCAAACCATAATCTTGCCGCAAGCCCTCTTGTGAAAGGGCAGAGTTTAGCCTTTCTGCCTCATCAATAAATTTAATCTTGGCAAGCTCCACTTGAATGGAAAAATCAAAAATGGCTTTCGCAGAAAGTGCGGTGAAAATTTCGTATAAATTATCACTTTCTACGGCGCAAGGTTTGGTGAAAATCAGCTGATCATTTTTGGCAATGTAAATGACATTGGTATGGTGTGCAGCAATGCGAACACTCACTTTGTCCTGCTGATGATATAACGTTGCCTCAGAATACAAAATATGCTCCGTTTCAAAAATAGAAACAGAAACCTTGTCTTCTTGAATCATTTTTTTCGCTTGCTCAGTTTGTTCCGTGGTGATATTTTTTAGAACTTGCAATCCTGCATTAGGATCACCACCAATTGCTCCAATCGCAGCCGCCATTGTTAGCCCTAAGGTTCCCGTACCGGGTACGGTGACACCCATTCCATTTTTCATCAAATTAGGCGAAACTTTTGCTTCAATACGCTCTGGTATTGCATTTAAATATTGTCGTGCCGTGGCAGCGGCTAATGCAAGGGAAATCGGCTCGGTACATCCTAACGCTGGCACGACTTCTTGCTTTACGATATCCAACAGAGCTTGTTCTGTATCTGCTTGAAAATTCATACTATTCCTTATTCTTTTTATTTTGCTGTTGTGTGATTAGTCTGTTTAGTAAGCCACCGCTTTATTCGCTCAACCCCTTTGCGCAAATGTTCAATATCTCTGGTATAAGCAAAACGTAAGTAGTGCTTTGTGCCATTTTCACCAAAATCAATCCCGGGAGTTGCCGCAACTTGAATTTCAGCCAGCATTTTTTTGGCAAATTCATAGCTATCTTGGGTGTAAGCAGAAACATCTGCCCAAAGATAAAATGCGCCTTGCGGTTTGAATTCAATGTTAAACAGTTGTTTTAGTTCTTCATAAAGAAAATCTCGGCGTTGTTTAAACTTGGCTTTAATTTGGTTTAGATAGTCATCATCAAAGGCTTCTAATGCGGCGTATTGGCTTAATGTGGGGGCTGAAATAAAAATATTTTGTGCCACAATTTCTGCTTCTCGGGCTTTTGCTTCTGGCACAATAAGCCAACCTAAACGCATTCCCGGCATACAAAAATACTTAGAAAATCCGTTGATTACATAGGCATCAGGATTAAATTGCAAGGCTGTGGCGGCTTGTTCATCATAAACTAAGCCGTGGTAAAGTTCATCGGAAATAAAATCGATTTGATTGGCAATGCAATATTCATTCAGCGCTTGCAGGCGTTCAGGGGTATAAATATTGCCCGTAGGGTTAGCTGGCGAGGAAATTTGTAAGGCTTTGATTGGGCGATTGACAAGTTGTTGTGGGGAAAGCTGATAACAATCTTGTTTATCTACCGGGATAAATTCAGGCTCAATATCCATCATATAAGCAAAATTTTTATAGCACGGATATGCAGGATCGGTTAGCCCTAGTTTATCTCCTTGGTTAAGCGTTAAAGCATAGGCGACAAGAAATGCACCACTTGTACCGGGGGTAAGAATAATGCGATGTGGTGCAATATCCACTTGATAAGTGCGGTAATAAAATTCACTGATTTTTTCACGCAATGCCGGTAAGCCAAGGCTTTCTGTATAACTAAATTGATTGTCTGTAATGGCTTGTTGTAAGGCGTGTTTCACTTTCGGAGATGGGGGTAAATCTGGTTGGCCAATTTCAAAATGAATGGCATTCGGGTATTTCGCCGCTTCACGCACAATATCCATTACAATAAATGCCGACATATTTTCACAACGCATTCTTTTTCCTTTTTTACCTATCTTAAGATTCTCTTAATATTTCTTTGTTTTAATCTTTCCAGCAAGACAGCCGTCTTGCCATTTGAAAGGAGTGTAACAATGAAAAAACTTAGTTTAGCAACAATTTTACTATTATCAACTGCTAGCCTTATGGTGAGTGCAGAAAATTTGCCAACAACGAGTGAACAATCCCCTGTACGAGAGCAACAGATAGTACAACCCGTGTCAAATACGGAGAAAGGAGAAAAAGCACAAGAAAAACATCACCATAAGCATAAAAAAGCCCATAAAATGCACGGAGGGTTTGTTGATCCTAATAATCCGCAAGCTCAAATTAAGGGTAAAAAATCCGTGATGAATAATTTACCCATAAGCCAAATTAGCCAACAAGCGTCTTGGGAAGATGAGCAACATCTTGTTTTACAAGGCCATATTGTCAAACAACTAAGCAAAGATGATTTTTTATTCCGTGATAAGAGCGGAGAAATTGAGCTAGAAATTGAACCTCGTGCGTGGCGTGGTAAAACCATTACCCCGAACGATGAGGTAAAAATTTTGGTTGAAGTGGATAAATCCGATAAAAAATTAGAACTGGAAGTTCATCGCATTATGAAAGTCGCTAAAAGTCATTAATTGAGAAAAGATTTCATTCGCAAATTTATTTTTTTAGGCTAAACTCAATGGGACATTTTCTCTCATTGGGTTTATGTGGTAAATGGGACAAGATGGCATTATTTACTTCAATATAAAAAAAAAGGAAAATCAAATGCTTACCGTAGAAAACTTGATCGCCCAAAGCCAGCCGTATTGGGATAATTATATTCACCATTCTTTTGTTCAACAATTAAGTCAGGGAACACTGGCTAAAAAATGTTTTCAGCACTACTTGCAGCAAGATTATTTATATTTATTTCAATATAGTCGTGCCTTATCTTTAGGTATTTTTAAAGCAGAAAATTTTGCTGAAATTTTGACCGCACATCAAGCGAATGAGGTGTTATTGAAAGAAACTGAGCTACACGTTGCTTTTTGTAAAGCGTGGGGCATTTCAGAAGAGACGTTGCATCAAGTGCAAGAATCAACCGCTTGTGTGGCTTATACGCGTTATGTTTTAGATTGTGGAATGAAAGGGGGATTGGCTGAGCTTTATACCGCACTCGCACCCTGTATGCTAGGTTATGCGGAAATAGGCAAAATACTGAGTCAGCAAACGCCAGTGGCAAACAATCCTTATCAACAATGGATTGACACTTACGGAGCAGAGGATTTTCAGCAGGCAGCACAACAATTTATGACGATGTTAAATGGATTATTTATCGATCTTTCCTGCAAACAGCAACAACGCTTACAGCATATTTTCACTACCGCGACACGAATGGAAATTGATTTTTGGCAAATGGGATTGGATTTAAGCTAAGTAAAGTGCGGTTAAAATTATGCGAATTTTATTAATTGAAGATGATCCTTTAATTGGTGATGGGCTTAACATTGGGTTGAGTAAATCGGGTTTTAGTGTCGATTGGTTTAAAGAGGGGGAAAGTGGTATGCAAGCCTTGCGTTATGCCCCTTATGATGCGGTGGTGCTCGATCTCACCTTGCCGAAAAAAGATGGCTTGCAGGTGTTGAACCAATGGCGCAAGGAAAATCAAGATGTGCCAGTGCTAATTTTAACCGCACGAGATAGCTTGGAACAACGGATTGAAGGTTTACAACTTGGGGCGGACGATTATCTCGGCAAACCTTTTGCTTTGGCTGAAGTGGTGGCACGCTTGCAAGCCTTAATTCGTCGCCGTTATGGACAAGCACAATCTTTTCTTCAGCACGGCGTCGTGAGCCTTGATCTTGGACAGCATAAAGCCTTTTTACGCAACCAAGAGATTTCTCTCACGGGAACGGAATATAAGTTACTTGAGCTGTTTATGCATAATAAAGAGCGGGTACTTTCTCGTAGCTTTATTGAGGAAAAGCTTTACACTTGGAATGATGAAGTGAGCAGTAATGCATTAGAAGTGCATATCTACAATTTACGCCAAAAATTAGGCAAGCCTTTCATTCGCACTGTGCATGGAGTAGGCTACGCACTTGGAATGATGGAGGAATAAAATGCACGCTCGTAGTTTACGCCTTCGTCTCATTCTGATCCTCTCTCTATTCGCTTGTACTATTTGGCTGATTTCTACCGCGATTGCTTGGTCAGCGGCACGCAGTCAAGTAAATGAAGTCTTTGATACACAACAAATTTTATTTGCCAAGCGGCTTGCAACCTCTCATTTAAGAAGTATTTTGATTGAACGCCCTCGCCCAGAGGGAAAATATTATCGACAAAAAACACCGCACTTTCACAAAAGACAAAATTATGATGACGATGCACTTGCCTTTGCGATTTTTAATCGTGATGGTGAAATATTGCTGAGTGATAGTGAAAATGGCAACAATTTCATTTATGAGCCGAAAAGAGGCTTTCACAATACCACGTTGCAAGGAGATGACGATAAATGGCGAATTTTTTGGCTACCAGCGGCGGAAGGCAGATTAATGATTGCCGTGGGGCAGGAACTTGAATATCGTCAAGAATTAATCGAAAAAATGGTGCTAGGGCAAATGTGGATTTGGTTTGCTAGCTTGCCTGTGCTACTTGCCGTGATTATTTGGGCAATTAGCCGTGAATTGGCGATATTGCGCAAAGTGAGTGAACAAGTCAGCCAGCGTCGTCCTGATGATGATCAGCCGTTAAATACTGAGCCAGTGCCAAAGGAAATCTTGCCATTAGTGCAAAATTTAAATCAATTTTTTACTCGCACGGCAAGCAGTTTATTGAGAGAGCGGCGTTTCACCTCCGATGCAGCCCACGAATTACGTAGCCCGCTCACCGCCTTACGTATTCAAACCGAACTTGCTCAAATGGCGGGGAAAGATGAAGCAATGCGAAATCAGGCATTGCAAAATCTTACGTTAGGCATCGATCGTGCCAGCCAATTAGTTGAACAGTTGCTTACCCTTTCCCGCCTAGATAATCTTAATGAATTGGCACATCTCAACCGCATTGAATGGGATAAATTAATCACTGAGTTTGTAGCTGAACGTTATTTAGAGGTGGAAAAAACAGGATTTCGCTTAATTTTTGAACCTCTCAGTTCACCCCGAACCCAACAAGGTGAGCCATTATTACTTTCTTTGATGCTACGTAATTTGATTGATAATGCCATTGCTTATTGTCCGAAAGGAAGCGAAATCCGCCTTATTTTACAACAGGATAAACTCATTATTGCGGATAATGGCGGAGGCGTGCCTGATAATGTTTTAGAGAAGTTAGGGCAACGCTTCTATCGCCCAGCGGGACAAAATGAAAAAGGGAGTGGTTTGGGGCTATCTATTGTACAACGCATCGCTCAACTGCATCATTATCAAGTGCGGTATAAAAATGCAGAGAATTTACGTGGAGAGAAAGGCTTTTGGGTGGAGATTTTATTTCATTGAAAAGCACCTTAATTTTCATTAAGGTGCAACGATTTCTATTGTTCGCTTAAGACACGAGGGAATAAGATATTATTTTCTGTGTGAATATGTTCTTGTAAATCATCACAAAATTCTTGAATACCTTGATAGAGATTACGCCAAGAGGTACAAGCATCGGCAGGTGGCGTCATATTGTGAGTAAGGGATCGTAGAACTTCTATTGTCGCACTATGTTCATCGTGTTCAAATTCCATTACCTGAATAGGCATTCTTGCCATCATATAATTTCCCGCTTGGATCATCGGGAATAAAATTTGTTCTTCTTTCATCATGTGGCTAGATAAATCTGCATAGGCATTTTTTAATGCGTCAGCCAGACCTTTTGGGCAATCAGGCAGATCACCGTGGCGCGCTTCAACTTTCTCTGCAAGAGGAATAAGTTCTTGTAATTGTTCACGATGACGTTGATGAAAACGCGATAGAATATGCGAAATCGTTTCTTGGTAACTGGCATCTTGCCATTGTTCATCTGCTTGTTTCATTCTGTTTTCTAATGACATAATTTAACCTTATTTAGATTATTAAACCTGACAAAAATACTAAGGTATTTAGTTGGCAATCCCAACTTCTTTTTAAAAAAAATGGTGAGCTTATGATCTAAATCAGGTTTTGTAACTCAAAATAGGTGGGGAAATTTTACAAAATTCTACCGCACTTTAAATGATAGAGAATGAAAGGCTGGGTGAAGTGAAAAAGCGGTTTAAACTAAACCAAACCGCTTGAGAGTTTGATGAGATTAATGGTTGTAGCCGAGTAAGATTGCACCGAGCAATGAAATGAGTGCAAGCAGAAAGGCAATAGGGTTATTCGTTGTGCCACGTTTGAAAAATTTCGCCGCAAAAATAATGTAGATAATCAATAATCCAAATTTAGCGAGAATCCACCAAGGAAAACCCACGTTTAATGTGAATAATAAGATTGCGCCACTTACGATAAGTAGCGTATCTGATAAGTGCGGTAAAATTTTGAGTAATTTTATTGCACGCCAATCTTTTCCAGCAAATTGCATTAAGGCTCGGATCACAAAAAGTCCTAAGCTAATAAAAGCACAAAAAAGGTGGGTGTAAATTGTGTAAAAAATCATTGTCGAATAGCCTATACGATAGTTTTTAATTTAACATATTGAGCGTGAAAAAAGGTTTCCGCTTTGAGAAAAGAGAAAGTGGGCAATAGCCCACTTTATTTTATTCTTCCGTGTTTTCTATTGTGTCTTCGTTGTCTTCTTCATCAACATCACAAACACGTTCAAGGCTGACAACCTGTTCTTCTTCTGTGGTGCGGATTAAACGCACGCCTTGGGTGTTACGTCCAACTATACTCACTTCGCTAACACGGGTTCTGACTAAGGTTCCAGCATCTGTAATCAGCATAATTTGGTCATTTTCTTCCACTTGGGTTGCTGCAACAACTTTACCATTACGCTCACTGACCTTGATAGAAATCACCCCTTTGGTATTACGGGATTTTGTTGGATATTCTGCTAAAACGGTACGTTTACCGTAACCATTTTGTGTTGCGGTGAGGATTGCCCCTTCATTTTTCGGAATAACTAGCGAAACCACTTTGTCGATATTGAGATCAAGGGTTTCTTCGTTATTATCGTCAGAAATGTCTTCAATTTCCACCGCACTTTCATCATCAGAAAGATCGTTTGTTAGGGCTAATTTAATTCCTCGTACGCCAGTGGCTGTACGTCCCATTGGGCGAACAGCACTTTCTGCAAAACGCACCACGCGACCTTGCGAAGAGAACAGCATAATTTCATTTGAACCGTCTGTAATATCCACACCGATGAGTTCATCTTCATCACGTAAGTTCAGGGCGATAATCCCGTTAGAACGAGGACGACTAAATTCGGTAAGGGCGATTTTTTTCACTATTCCCCCAGCAGTTGCCATTACTACAAATTTATCTTCTTCATAAGCAGAAATCGGCAAAATTGCGGTAATACGCTCATTTTCATCCAGTGGCAGAATATTGACAATTGGGCGACCACGCGCACCGCGGCTGGCTTGCGGTAGTTGATAAACCTTGAGCCAGTATAAACGTCCACGGCTTGAGAAACAAAGAATTGTATCGTGTGTATTCGCAACCAATAATTTTTCAATGAAATCTTCTTCTTTCATTTTTGTTGCTGATTTACCTTTACCGCCACGGCGTTGTGCTTCGTAATCGGTAAGTGGCTGATATTTGACATAGCCTTCGTGAGAAAGGGTAACCACCACATCTTCTTGAGCGATAAGATCTTCTAAATTAATATCACCTGATGCCGTTGTAATTTCTGTACGGCGTTCATCATTAAATTCTGTTTTGATGCGCGCGAGTTCTTCACAAACCACTTCTCTTAAGCGTTCTGTACTATTTAGAATATGCAATAATTCGCCAATTTCGACTAAAATTTCCTGATATTCAGTGACAATTTTTTCGTGTTCTAAGCCGGTTAGGCGTTGCAAACGTAGATCTAAAATCGCACGGGCCTGTTCTTCAGAAAGATAATAGACGCCATCACGTAAACCTAATTCGGGAGCAAGATCTTCAGGGCGAGAGGCATTCATTCCCGCCGCCTCTAACATTCCGCTTACGTTACCTAACTGCCAACCGCGAGCAAGCAAGGCTTCACGGGCTTCGTCGCCTGTTTTAGAGGCACGAATTAATTCAATAACGGGATCGATATTAGCTAAGGCAATAGCTAGCCCTTCTAAAATATGCGCACGTTCGCGAGCTTTGCGTAATTCAAACACTGTACGACGTGTTACCACTTCACGGCGGTGTTTTACAAAGGCCTCAATAATTTGTTTTAAGTTAAATAATTTTGGCTGACCGTGATCTAAGGCAACCATATTGATCCCGAATGTCACTTGCATTTGGGTGAGGGCGTAGAGGTTATTTAACACCACTTCGCCCACAGCATCACGTTTTACCTCAATTTCTAGACGAATCCCTTCTTTATTTGAAACATCAAGGACATTACTGATCCCTTCAATTTTCTTTTCACGTACAAGTTCAGCAATTTTTTCTACCAGTTTTGCTTTATTAACTTGATAAGGAATTTCTGTAACAACGATGGTTTCACGTCCTTTATCTGAAGTTTCAACTTCGGCTTTGGCACGTACATAAACTTTTCCCCGTCCTGTTTTATAGGCATCTTCAATGCCTTTTCGTCCATTGATCAGCGCGGCAGTTGGAAAATCAGGCCCCGGAATAAATTGCATAAGCTCATCAATGGTAATTGCTTCATTATCCAAGTAAGCTAGACAGCCATCTAAAACTTCACCCAAATTATGAGGAGGGATATTTGTTGCCATACCCACCGCAATCCCTGAGGAACCATTCACTAATAAGGCCGGAATTTTGGTTGGTAGCACATCAGGAATCATTTCTTTACCATCATAGTTTGGTGAGAAATCAACCGTTTCTTTATCAAGATCAGTGAGCAATTCCTGTGTGATTTTTTGCATACGAACTTCGGTATAACGCATTGCCGCTGGCGCATCACCATCTATCGAGCCGAAGTTACCTTGACCATCTACCAACATATAGCGCAATGAGAAAGGTTGAGCCATACGCACAATGGTGTCATAAACCGCACTGTCACCATGAGGGTGATATTTACCGATCACATCACCGACAACACGTGCCGATTTCACATAGGCTTTACTGTGGGTAATGCCACTTTGATCCATTGAATATAAAACACGGCGGTGTACAGGTTTTAAGCCATCTCGTACATCAGGTAACGCACGGCCGACGATTACCGACATAGCATAATCAAGGTAAGAAGATTTAAGTTCTTCTTCGATACTAACAGGGGTAACGTTTGAAACCAAATTCGTCATTGAAATATTCCCTAATTACATAAAAAATTGCTCGGATTGTATCATAATTCCGATAATATCTCTAATTTTGTAATGAATTTTTACCGCACTTAGGCAATAATAAGGGGCATAAAACAAAGCGTGTGATAATCTTAGCAAAGAAAAGAGAAATTTACCGTAGAATAAAAAAGATAGAAAATTTACGCTAAAATAATAAAAATCAAAAACAAGAGAACAACCTAATGCAAAATATCGACCAACAAGAACTGGAAAAATTTGAAAAAATGGCGAAAACTTGGTGGGATCCAGAAGGGGATTTTAAACCTATCCACCGCTTAAATCCGTTTCGTCTGGATTATATTTGCCAACAAGCTGGGGGGGTATTTGGTAAAAACGTTTTAGATGTTGGTTGTGGCGGCGGTATTTTAGCTGAAGCAATGGCTAAGCAAGGGGCAAATGTTACCGGTATTGATATGACCACAGGCCCCCTTGAAGTAGCAAAATTACACGCACAAGAAAATGGTCTAAGTATTGATTATCAACAGACCACCATAGAAAATTTTCTTGAAAAATACACCGCACTTGGCGGAGAAAAATTTGATGTGATTACGTGTATGGAAATGTTGGAACACGTTCCTGATCCTAGTTCGATCATCAATACCTGCAAAGCCTTGTTAAAGCCTAATGGCGTATTGTTTTTTTCTACGATTAATCGCACTTTAAAAGCGTGGGCGTTGGTTATTATTGGTGCGGAATATGTATTAAAAATGTTGCCGAAAGGCACACATAATTATGAAAAATTTATTAAACCCGCTGAATTACTTGCTTGGACAGACCGCGCTGAGTTAGATTGTGTGAATATGGTCGGCTATCATTACAATCCACTTATGGGAACATTCAAATTAAATCAGGACGTAAGTGCCAATTATATGGCAACATTTAAAATGCGATAAAAAATCACCGCACGCTTTTAAAAGTGCGGTGATTTTTTGCTTAGTTTTTAGAAGAGTAATTATTTCTTTTCTTTCTCATCACAGTTATCAATATCACTACATTTACCGTAAAGATATAAACTGTGTGTTTTTAATTTAATACCGTGTTCTTCACTAATTTGTTTTTGTCGTTGTTCAATGATCTCGTCATTAAACTCAAAGACTTTGCCACAATCCACGCAAATAATATGATCGTGATGCTCTGTTGGCGCGAGTTCAAAGACCGATTTATTTCCTTCAAAGTTATGGCGAATGAGAATATTTGCTTCATCAAATTGGTTAAGTACACGGTAAACCGTTGCTAAGCCAATATCTTCACCGCGTTCAAGCAATAGTTTATAAACATCTTCTGCAGAAAAATGTGACATACTATGTTCTTGCATTAACGCTAAAATCGTTAAGCGTGGCTCGGTAATTTTTAACCCTGCTTTTTTAAGAAGTTTAATATTTTCTTCAGACATAATGTTTCCTTTCTTTTGCTCTTGGTGGGTTACTCAACTAACTCAGCTAAACACATTTCATCAAAAACTTGTTTTGTCCATTTTTCAACACGTTCAGCAGTGAGTTCTGGCTGACGATCTTCATCAATACATAGACCTACAAATGTATTTTCATCAACGAGTGCCTGTGAAACTTCAAAAGTGTAACCTTCCGTTGGCCAATGACCGACAATAATCGCACCTTTTGGTTCGATAATATCACGTACTGTTCCCATTGCATCGCAGAAATATTCTGCATAGTCTTCTTGGTCGCCACAACCAAAAATGGCGACTAATTTATCTGTGAAGTCAATTTCTTCTAAGGTTGGAAAAAAGTCGTCCCAGTCGCATTGGGCTTCACCATAGTACCAAGTTGGGATACCAATCATTAAAAAGTCATAGGCTTCAATATCTTCTTTCGTACTCTTGGCAATATCGCGAATATCTACCACTTCTGAGCCTAATTGTTTTTGAATCATTCGTGCAATGTTTTCAGTATTGCCCGTGTCACTACCATAAAATAAACCAACGATAGCCATTTTTATTTCCTATTTTCTTGAAATTTAAAATATTCTTGTAAAATCGTTACGATTAACTCTGAACGACTAACACGCTGTACAGACGCTAAATCTTCCAATTGTTGAACAATATCCGTATGCAATTTCAGCTCAACACGCTTTAAGCCGCAGGATTTATCCCGTCTAAGTTGATTACGTTTGTTGATACGGAGTTGTTGTTCTCGGGTCAGCGGATTTGTTTTTGGGCGTCCCACTTTGGGTGTGTTAGCAAACAGATCTAAGGTTATGCAATCTGCATCTTGTTTTGCCATTTTTCAAATCACTGAACTGGTTAAAATGTAGCTAATTGAGAATGATAAGCTACAACTACTCATCGCCGCGAACTATATCACAATTCATAGTTGATTAAAACCCTCAACCTTTGATTGGTGAGATTGTTATTGGCTATCTAAAAAACGCTGAATAATGCGAATAATCGCTTCAGGTTTTTCGGCGTGTACCCAATGTCCACTGCCGTTAATGGTGAAAGAGCTGGCTTGGGGGAATTGGGCTAAAATCTGCTTGCTATATTCAGGCTGAATATAATCAGATTGTCCACCTTTGATAAATAGAGTCGGGTTGGGGTAAAAACAATCTTGCCAATCCATAAGGTGAGAATAATTTTGTTTCAGTGCGGTCAAATTAAAGCGAAATTTTTCAGTAGATTGTGCATCAAAGGATTTCAACATAAATTGCTGAATGCTTTCTTCTGGTATGTGTTGAGCTAATATTGGTTTGGCTTGCTGGCGAGTGTCAACGTGAGCTTCTTTCACGGCGAAAAGACCATCAAATACGCTATTATGTCCGTGTTCGCCATATTTCACTGGTGCAATATCAATAACGATCAATTTTTTCACTAAATCAGGGCGAAGGCTTGCCGCTTTCATTGCAGTTTTTCCCCCCATGGAATGCCCGATCAAGATTACCTGTTTAAGATCTAACTGTTCAATGGTGGCTAATAGGTCTTCCGCCATTAAATCATAATTCATTGATTCAGAATGAAAACTCTGTCCGTGATTGCGTAAATCTAGGCGTAAAATAGGGTAATTTTCCGCAAAGGCTCGGGCGATTACCCCTAAATTATTCATATCGCCAAATAATCCGTGAATAAACACTAAGGTTGGGTTGCTAGTAGGTTGTTTTAATTGATGAAATTGAAAATTGAGTAATTGCGTTTGCGACATAATTTTTGCGTGAGTATTTGAAAATAAATCGTTATAATGTTGCAAAAGCGTAAAGAGATCAAGCAACTGGAGAGAAAAAATGAAAATTATTGAAGTAGATGAAGAACTTTATCAATACATAGCCAGCCAAACCCGATCTATCGGTGAAAGTGCTTCTGATATTTTACGCCGTTTACTCAATTTTTCTGCGGTGCGTACTGATCATAATGTGACCTTTGCACCAAACCTTTCTGCTGATAATCAAAGTGCGGTGGAAATTTCCAACGAATTAGCACGAGATAATGAAAAAGTGGAAGAAAAACCAGCCGCAAAAGAAAAAGTGGCAACGAAAAAGCAATCTGATGAGGCGATCCAAAAAGTGGTTAGCAAGGTGCGTGAGTTGATCCAGTCCACTGATTTCCAGCAAGAAAGCAAAGCGGTGGTACGCTTCTTGGCTATTTTACGCGTGCTTTATCGCACCAATCCAGAAAGTTTTGCACAGGCTACGGAATCCTTACAAGGGCGTACGCGCGTGTACTTTGCCCGTGATGAGGGGACATTGTTAATGGCGGGGAATCACACTAAGCCAAAACAAATTCCTAATACGCCATATTGGGTGATCACCAATACAAATAGTGGTCGTAAAATGTTAATGTTGGAAGGTGCAATGCAATCAATGCACTTGCCAGAAGAATTGATTGACGAAGTGCGCACATTTTTCACAGTAAATTAATTGGCATTACAATGACATATCTTTGGCAACATTATGCCGCCCAGCCTGATTATCAACATAAAGTAGCCTTGCGCAATGAGCAAGGCGAACTTTTTTCTTGGCAGCAACTGAGTGAAAAAATTAATACTGTGGCACAGGCATTTTCTCAGCAAGGAGTGAATGTTGGTGAGGGGATTGCCTTATGCGGAAAAAATAGTTTTGCGCTCTTGCTTGCCTATTTAGCAGGGATTCAATTGGGCGCGAGAGTGTTGGGGATTAATCCGGCTTTTCCAGAAGAAAAGATTACCCAATTATGTGAAAATGCGGATGTACATTTTTATTATGATCCTAAGGGCGAAAAAATATTGCAAAATTGCACCGCACTTGTTGTATCCGTTACGGCTTCGCAAGCTAAAAAAAATTGCACGGCGGCTTATGATCCCAATCGTCCAGCGACAATGACACTCACATCCGGTTCAACGGGCAGCCCTAAAGCGGTGGTGCATAGCCTGCAAGGACATTTGGATAATGCGCAAGGCGTGTGCGAATTAATGGCATTTGGGGCAGAAAATGCGTGGTTGCTTTCTTTACCGTTATATCACGTTTCAGGGCAAGGCATTGTATGGCGCTGGTTGCACGCGGGAGCAAGATTGCATTTGCCGAATGAGAATTTTTATTCCGCCGCGGCTGAGGTTTCACATTTATCTCTTGTGCCAACACAATTGCAACGCTTTCTCACTTATTTGCAACAACGTTCTGAACAGACTGAACATACTCAGCACATTTTATTAGGGGGCAGCCATATTCCCCTTGCCTTAACGCAGCAGGCGGCACAATATCGTCTGACTTGTTATTCTGGTTATGGAATGACAGAAATGGCATCCACAGTCTGTGCGAAAAAAAGCGATCAATATCGTGGTGTGGGCTTACCCCTCAAAGGTCGAGAACTTGCGCTGATTGAGGGAGAAATTTGTTTGCGTGGTGCAGGGCTTGGGCTAGGTTATTGGCAACAGGGTGAAATATTGCCTTTGGTTCAACAAGACGGTTGGCTTCACACCAAAGATCTCGGTGAATGGCAAAATGATGAGCTATGCGTTTTAGGGCGATTAGACAATATGTTTATTTCAGGCGGAGAAAATATTCAGCCTGAAGAAATTGAACGGGTTATTTTGCATTATCCTAAGGTAAAACAAGTCGTTATCCTGCCCGTGGAGGATATGGAATTTGGGCAACGCCCTGTGGCAATGGTTGAGTTTATTGATGAATTTAGCCAAAGTGCGGTGGAAAATTTACGAATTTGGCTTGCTTCGCGATTAGAAAAATTTAAACAACCGATACACTATTTTCCATTAGATGTGGCACAATGCCAGCAACAGGGAACGATTAAAATTTCGCGTAATGCGTTAAAAATGGCTTTAAAAGAATTATTAGGAAAATAAAATGAAAATAATTGAACGTATTTGGGCGATCTTTTTTCTGTCCTTGGCTTGGGCTTCTACAAGTTGGGCAGATTTACCAAAAGAAGCGGATATTCAAACACAGCTTGCCGCGGCAAAAGAGGCCGATCAAACGGATGTCAATAATAAAATCTTGGTGCAAAATCTTGAAGAAACCCTCACGTTGCTTGGAAATATTGAAAAGCAGAAAGCGGATAACGCATCATTAAGTCAATCTGTGGAGAATGCCCCTAGTCAGGTTGCGGCTTTACAGGCGGCGGTAGATAAATTAAAAAATGCCTCACCGGTTACGGTAAAAGCGTTTGAGAAATTATCGTTGGCTGAGTTGCAAACACAATCTATGGCTACTCAGCAACATTTACAGCAAATCCAAGCGGATTTGGGTGCAATTAATGCTCAGTTAGTGAGCCAACGCGCCGCACCTGAACGTGCGCAGTCTGCATTGAGCGCGAATTTAATTCGTTCACAAGAAATTGATAAATTACTCTTTGGCATTAGTGCGGGAGATTCCGTAGAAAAAAATAAGCTCGAAACAGAGCTGGCATTGATCGGCTTGCAAAACAGCTATAATCAAATGTTATTGCAAGGCAATAATGATTTGACTTCGCTTTATACCATTCAATTAGAGCAAAAAACCTTGATGCAGCAGCAGTTGCAAACAAAATTAGCAATGCTACAAGAAGTGATTAATGAAAAGAATTTGCAAGAAACCCGTGAGCAGGCAGAGCAGTTAAAACAATCGCAAACGAATGTGCAAGATAGCAATCCTATCATTGTTGAACAACAAAACCAAAATGTGCGAATTAGCCAAGATTTGGTAAAACAGACAGCGCAGTTAAATGTGCTATCACAAGATAGCTTACGGATAAAAAGTGTGCTGGATAATTTGCAACAAACAGAGCGAAACATTAACGAGCAAATTAGTGCGTTACAAGGAACGTTAGTGCTTTCACGTATTATCAATAAGCAAAAGCAACTTTTACCGCAAGATCAAATGATTCGTGGGCTGGCAAAGCAGATTACGGATTTACGCGTGCAAATTTTTGATTTAACTGAGTTGCGCGATAATTTATATGATACCCAAAGCTACATTGTCAGTTTAGAAAAAAACGCCAACGCACATTTAACGGACGATGAAAAAAATCAGCTGACTGCAATTTTACAAGAGCGGCGTAAATTATTGTCAGATTCCATTACGAACCTGAATAATCAGCTAAATTTAGCGATTAATATCGAGTTAAACCAACAGCAGGTTACGGCAATTAGTGATGCTTTGCAGGGCAAATTACAACAGCAAAGTTTCTGGGTGAGAAGTAATCCACCGTTGGATATGGATTGGTTTACTAATTTCTTGCCAAAAGTGAAATACCAGTTGCAAGATATTAAAAGCTTGATCAATTTCGCGAACTGGAAGGATAACTTCGTGCCAACGGTGTTGCAGGTTATTCTACTTTTGCTTTTGGCGGCATTGATTCAGTGGCGTAAAGAAAAAATCACCCAACGCTTGGCTTATATTAACAGTAAAATCAATACATTAAGAGGTGAACGCCAGCATTATACCCCCGAGGCGATTTTATGGACGTTAATCTTATGTTTGCGTTCTACACTGATTTTTCTTTCTCTTTTAATTTTAATTGCGTCAATCTGTTTTGAAAATCCAGAACCGTTTTGGTTGTGGTCTTTAAAAATGGCGGGGTATTGGTTGTTCTTTGCGTTTATTTTGGCAATGCTACGCCCAAATGGATTAGCCTATCGCCACTTTAATATGCCGCAATATAATGTGCAGCTATTTTATTCCGTTTCTAAACGTTCAGTTTGGATCTATGCGTTATGGCTGAATGCCTCGATTTTTACCCATTTAGATACGGGGATTACGAATGATGTGATCGGGGAAGTGCTAACCATTTCAATTTTAGTGATTTCCCTTTTTATCGTAGGGCCACGTTTACGCTATGCGGTAAGTATTTATCAGAAAACCCAAGAACAAGCAGGTGAGCGGAGCTATTTATTTAAATTTGCTCGTATTTTACTTGTGATTGCGCCGATAGCATTAATTGTGTTGATTATAATGGGGTACTATTACACCGCACTTAATTTGATGGAACATTTAATGTCTTCTTATTTTGTATTGGTGCTTTGGATGATCGCAAAAGATGTGATTTATCGTAGTTTTACCGTGTCAGCACGTCGATTATCTTATCGTCGTTTATTAGAAAAGCGTGAGCAAATGCAAGCGCAAAAAGAAGAGAATAGTGATAATGAGCTAAATTCGGAAATTCAACAAGAAGAAGTACTGAATATTTCACAAGTCAAAAGCCAAGTAAAAAGTATCGTTGATCTATTACTTTGGGTGAGCTTATTTGGTTTATTTTATTGGGTTTGGTCAGATCTTATTACCGTAGCTTATTATCTTGAAGGCGTAACCTTATGGCAGCAACAAGTTACGACAGATTCAGGAACGGTAACCGAATCAATAACCTTACTTAATTTGTTATTTGCCTTAATTATCCTGATAGGGACGTATGCGATCGTTAAAAATATCGCGGGTTTGCTGGAAGTCTTAATTTTCTCTCGAGTCAGTTTTTCACAGGGTACCCCTTATACGATTACCACATTATTAACCTACTTTATCGTTGCATTAGGCGGAGGGGCGGCTTTTTCCGTGTTGGGAATGTCGTGGTCTAAATTACAATGGTTATTTGCCGCACTTTCTGTTGGTTTAGGTTTTGGTTTACAGGAAATTTTTGCTAACTTTATTTCAGGGATTATTATTTTATTTGAACGTCCAGTGCGCATTGGTGATGTGGTAACGATTGGAGAATATTCTGGTACGGTTTCAAAAATCCGTATCCGCTCAACCACATTAATTGATTTTGATAAAAAAGAAGTGATTGTGCCAAATAAAGCCTTTGTGACAGAGCGTTTAATTAACTGGGCATTAACAGATTCGATGACTCGTGTGGTGATTAACGTGGGCGTAGCGTATGGATCGGATCTGGAATTAGTTAAACGTTTATTATTACAAGCGGCAGATGAATGTGAATATGTGTTGAAAGATCCTGAGCCTATGGCATACTTCCTTGTCTTTGGGGCAAGTACATTAGATCATGAACTACGGGTTTATGTGGGCAATCTTAATGAAAGAACGATGACGATCGATCATCTCAATCGTCGAATTGATGAACTCTTCGCAGAACATAATGTAGAAATCGCCTTTAATCAGCTTGATGTCTTTATTAAAAATCAAGCAACGGCACAAGAAGTACAAATTATGTCAGAAAATTTAGCAAAATCATAAGGAATAACAGAAGGAAAAATAATGGCAGGAAACAGCATCGGACAACTTTTTCGAGTAACCACTTTTGGCGAATCGCACGGCATTGCTTTGGGCTGTATTGTGGACGGTATTCCACCGGGGCTTGAGCTATCTGAACAGGATATCCAACCTGATTTAGATCGCCGTAAACCCGGCACCTCTCGCTATACCACCGCAAGACGAGAAGATGATGAAGTGCAAATTCTTTCTGGGGTGTTTGAAGGAAAAACCACAGGTACGAGCATTGGAATGATCATTAAAAATGCCGATCAACGCTCACAAGATTATGGTGAAATTAAAGATCGTTTCCGCCCGGGACACGCTGATTATACTTATCAACAAAAATACGGTTTGCGTGATTATCGCGGAGGTGGACGTTCTTCTGCACGAGAAACCGCGATGAGAGTGGCGGCTGGGGCAATTGCGAAAAAATATTTACGTGAACATTTTGGCATTGAAGTACGCGGTTACCTCTCACAAATTGGCTCAGTGAACATCGATCCCAAAACCGTAGAGGACATTACACAAATTGATTGGCAACAAGTAAACAGTAATCCCTTTTTTAGCCCAGATCGAAGTGCGGTGGAAAAATTTGATGAATTAATCCGTGAACTAAAAAAAGAAGGCAATTCGATTGGTGCTAAATTAACGGTGGTGGCAGAAAATGTGCCAGTTGGCTTAGGTGAACCGGTTTTCGATCGCCTTGATGCGGATTTGGCACACGCCTTAATGGGCATTAACGCAGTGAAAGCGGTAGAAATTGGCGATGGTTTTGCGGTGGTGGAACAAAAAGGCACGCAGCACCGCGATGAAATGACGCCAGAAGGTTTTTGTTCTAACCACGCAGGTGGTATTTTGGGCGGGATCAGCTCTGGACAACCCATTATTGCGACGATTGCACTAAAACCAACATCTAGCATCACCATTGCGGGACGTTCCGTCAATTTAAATAATGAAGCCGTGGAAGTTATCACCAAAGGACGCCACGATCCTTGTGTAGGGATTCGTGCCGTGCCGATTGCAGAAGCAATGACCGCCATTGTTTTACTCGATCACCTATTAAGATTTAAGGCTCAATGTAAATGAAAAAGTTAATTCAATTAGTCAGTGCGGTGCTTTTTTGTGGCATTTTTTCGACTAGCAGTGTCATAGCTAGTCCAGAATATTGGCAAAAAGTAAAACGTCCTATCTCAGGTGAACCTGAGCCAGTTGGCTCATATAGTAATGGCTGTATCATTGGGGCTAAACCCTTGCCATTTAATGGGGAAGGATACCAAGTGATTCGGACAAGTAAAAACCGTTATTATGGACACCCTGATATGATTGCCTATTTACAGCGTCTAGGTAAAAAAGTGAAGCAAGCGGGGATTCCAACAATGCTTATCGGCGATATTGCGATGCCGGGGGGCGGACGTTTTCTTACTGGACACGCCAGCCATCAAATGGGCTTGGATGCGGATATTTGGCTACGCTTAGGACGTTTATCCGATAAAGATGCACAAAACCCAGCGGGAATGGGCTTGTTAGTGGTGGATCGTAAAGCACAGCGTGTTGATGATTCTGTATGGACAGAAAATCACGTCAATCTAATCCGTCTAGCCGCACAAGATAAGCAAGTGGCGCGTATTTTTGTCAATCCAGCGATTAAAGTGAAACTTTGTCAAACGGTACGCGGGGATCGTAGCTGGCTACAAAAAATCCGTCCTTGGTTTGGTCACGATTCGCATTTTCACGTTCGTTTAACTTGTCCGCAAGGCGCTAAATATTGTGAAAATCAAGCCCCCATTCCTGTGGGTGAAGGCTGTGGTGAAGAGTTATATTCTTGGTTTAAACCTGCCAAACCATCAACAGGCAGTGTGAAGCCCAAACCACGTCCACCTGAACCTTTTTTATGTCAGCAAGTGAGCAGCTCACCAAACCAAAGTGAATGGTTGGAATAATCCTTCGAGATAGGAACGAAAAATGGAAATCAGCCTCAACCTTATTGCCTTATTATTTGTTGTCGCATTAATTGCGGGGTTTATTGACGCCATTGCAGGTGGTGGTGGCTTAATTACCATTCCCGCGTTATTGATGACAGGCATCCCCCCAGCAATGGCATTAGGCACAAACAAATTGCAGGCTTGTGGCGGATCTTTTTCCGCAAGTTTTTATTTTTTACGTAAAAAAGCGGTAGATTTAAGCGCCATTTGGTTACTGGTGCTGATGACATTTATCGGCGCAGTGTTTGGCACGCTACTTATTCAGCTCGTTGATAGTGCATTGATTAAAAAGGTTATCCCCTTTTTAGTCCTCGCAATTGGTCTGTATTTTTTATTTACGCCAAATTTGGGCGATGAAGATCGCCATAAACGCATTTCTTACGCAACGTTTGCCTTTAGTGCGGGATTTGGGATCGGTTTTTATGACGGTTTCTTCGGACCCGGAACAGGTTCACTATTGAGTTTAGCTTTTGTAACGTTATTGGGTTTTAATCTTGCTAAAGCGACTGCTCACGCCAAAGTATTAAATTTCACCTCAAATATTGCCGCACTTTTGTTATTTCTGATTGGCGGGCAAATCTGGTGGGAAGCCGGGCTGGTAATGATGTTAGGGCAGATTATTGGCGCAAACTTAGGCGCGAAAATGGTATTAAGCAAGGGCAAACAGCTAATTCGTCCGATGGTGGTGGTGATGTCTTTCATTATGACGGCTAAAATGGCCTATGATCAAGGCTGGTTTGGGTAGTTGAGGATTTATGACACAACAAGATGATGTACGTTTAACCGCGCGCATAGGCTATGATCCCAAATGGCAATGGGCGTTTTTATTGCCAAAATATTGGGCTGTTTGGCTAGGTATTTTGGCTTTGGCGTTATTCGCCTTTATACCTTTTCGTTTCAGGGATAAGCTTGCGGCGAAAATTGGTTTAATTGTAGCGCAAAAAGCAAAAAAACAACGTCATAGAGCGAGCGTGAATTTACAATATTGCTTTCCTGATTGGACAGAAGAGCAACGCGAAAAGGTGATTGACGAAATGTTCATCACCGTAAGCCAAGTGATGCTGGGCATTGGGGAAATTGCATTGCGTTCCAAAAAACATTTGCAACAGCGTAGTGAATTTATTGGTTTAGACGTTATTCAGCAGGCCAAATCGGCAGGTCATAATATTATTTTAATGGTGCCACACGGTTGGGCAATTGATGCTTCGGGTATTATTTTACATACTTATGGAATGCCAATGACGTCGATGTATAATCCACATCGTAATCCCTTAGTGGATTGGCTATGGACAATGGCACGTCAGCGTTTTGGCGGAAAAATGCACGCTCGTCAAAATGGGATCAAACCCTTTCTTAATGCGGTCAAAAAAGGCGAAATGGGGTATTATTTGCCCGATGAAGATTATGGCGAAGAATTAAGTGAATATGCTGATTTTTTTGCCACTTATAAAGCCACTTTACCGGGGCTGAATAAAATGGCAAAACTTGCTAAAGCCGTGGTGATCCCAATGTTTCCTCGTTATAACGCAGAGCGGGGCAAATATGAAATGGAAATTCATCCACCAATGCCAATCAGCGAAGATCCCGCACAAATGGCACGGGAAATGAACAAAGAAATTGAGCAATTTGTAACCCCAACGCCAGAGCAATATGTATGGATTTTACGTTTATTAAAAACCAGAAAAGATGGTGCGGATATTTATCGTTAAATTAAATAATCTGTGGTAATATGCGTGCCGCTCTTTTTTATAGAAAACGGTCGAAAATTTGACCGCACTTTAGGTAAGAAAATGAACAAACAATTAGAACTGATTAAATCATCGATCAAATCTATTCCAAACTACCCGAAAGAAGGCATTATCTTTCGTGATATTACAAGCCTCGTTGAAGTCCCAGAGGCGTTCAAGGCAACTATTGATTTAATCGTGGCGCAATACAAAGACAAAGGGATCAATAAAGTTATTGGCACAGAAAGCCGTGGTTTTATTTTTGGTGCACCCGTGGCATTAGCGTTAAATGTTCCTTTTGTATTAGTGCGTAAACCAGGTAAATTACCTCGTGAAACGATTGCCCAATCCTATCAATTAGAATATGGTCAAGATACCTTAGAAATTCACACTGATTCTATTCAATCAGGCGATAACGTATTGATTATTGATGATTTATTAGCCACAGGTGGTACGGTAGAAGCTACCGTGAAATTGGTTGAACGTTTAGGTGGGGAAGTGAAAAATGCCGCTTTCGTCATTAATTTACCTGAACTCGGTGGTGAACAACGGTTACGTGATTTAGGGGTAACGCCATTTTCCTTAGTGAATTTTGACGGACACTAATTTATCCTAAGCGAGCAAGCAATGAGTTATCAAGTATTAGCAAGAAAATGGCGACCGCAAAAGTTCTCCGATGTAGTAGGACAGAAACCTGTTCTTACTGCACTTGCTAACGGATTGAATGAAAATCGCTTACATCACGCCTATCTTTTTTCGGGAACGCGTGGCGTGGGGAAAACTTCGATTGCTCGCCTGTTCGCAAAAGGATTGAATTGTGTTGAAGGGGTAACAGCGAATCCTTGTGGGGTTTGTGAGCATTGCAAAGCCATTGAAGAAGGGCGTTTTATCGATCTTATTGAGATTGATGCCGCTTCACGTACTAAGGTAGAAGACACCCGTGAACTGCTTGATAATGTGCAATATAAACCGGTGCAAGGGCGTTATAAAGTGTATTTAATTGACGAAGTGCATATGCTCTCTCGTCATTCTTTCAATGCGTTACTGAAAACCCTTGAAGAACCGCCTGAATATGTCAAATTCTTACTGGCAACCACAGATCCGCAGAAATTACCGATTACTATTTTATCACGTTGTATTCAATTTCATCTTAAAGCACTTGATCAGCAACAAATTGCCGATCATTTAGCCTTTATTTTACAGCAAGAGAAGATCCCTTTTGAACCGCTTGCCATTGAAAAATTAGCGAAAGCCGCACAAGGCAGTATCCGTGATAGTCTAAGCTTAACAGATCAAGCTATTGCAATGAGCAACGCGAATATTACCCTTGATGTGGTAAATACAATGCTTGGCTTACTCGATGATAGCCAGCCTATTGATATTTTGTATGCCTTACAGCAAGGTAACGGCGAAGGCTTAATGAAGGCAATTCAAGCGGTGGCGGAAAAAGGCGGTGATTGGAACGAATTGTTAAAAGCTGTGGCAGAAAACCTGCATAAAATTGCAATGTGTCAATTGCTACCACAGGCGCAAATTAGTGATGAAAGCCATATTGGCTTTTTGGCAAAACACCTTCCACCAGAAGATGTGCAATTTTTCTATCAAATTATCTTAAACGGACAGAAAGAGCTTTCCTTTGCACCAACCCAGCGAATGGGCGTAGAAATGATTTTACTACGTGCGTTGGCTTTTCACCCTAAACTTATCCAAGCAGCGCCTGAAATGCAACCAGTGGAACAAGTGAATTCCTCCCAGAATTCAGTGCAAAGTGCGGTACAAAATCACACAAAATTAGTGGAAATGCCCGTGGTATCGCAACAATTTAAGGCACATCCAGAATCAAAAACAACGCAATTTGTTGCGCAACCACAAGGACATTCAACATCAAATCGTCCATCTTCTGCGATGAGTAATGCAGCGTTAGAAGTGATGGATGCATTGGATCAACTTTCTTCCCCGGTAACGAGCGAAAAAAAAAACACTAATACCAATCAAGTGACGGATCTCCCTGTGGTAGAACGCAAATTTAGCCAGCAGAAAAACACTGGGCGATCTATCCATCAGCAGATTTCTCAGCCATCAATTCCTCAACCGCTAGAAGCAGAGATACCACCAATGGATATGCCTGTCATTCAAAGTGCGGTGCAAAATCAGCCAGATTTTTCTGCTGATCTTGATCAGGAAGATGATCTCAATTTAGCTGAAAACTACCGTTGGAACTGGAGCAATCCAGCAATGGCAGAAGAACAGGATAATGCAAGTCCGTCAGAAATTCGCAAAGCCATTTTAGAAAATACAACGCCAGAACTAAAAGAAAAAGTACTGACTATGGCAAAAGCGAAGGATAAATGGACGGATATTATCGAACAGTTAGCTATTTCAGGCTTGGCAAAACAAATGGCAATGAATTGCGTAATTTTAAGCCAGAGTGAAAACCAAATTCAGCTAGGCTTGCACCGAGATAAATTGCATCTGAATAATGAAAAACTTCGCATTCAGTTACAAACAGCCTTAAGTCAATTTTATCAGCAAGATGTGGCACTTTCTGTGGAAACTAATGCAGATCTCCAACAGCTCACCCCAATGGACTACCGTAAACAAATCTACCAAGAGTTAAGCGAACAGGCGCGAGAAAATTTACAAGCAGATGAACGTTTACAGCGCTTCTGCGAAGAATTTGATGGCGTATTGGCACTTGATAGTGTTCGTCCAGTTTAATCATTTGAAACGCAGTTTATGGCTAAAAAATAAAGTGCGGTGATAAATTAGGGCATTTTTTCGCTTAAAAAATCATCACTTCATTGTTATATTGACCACGCGAAATACCCATAAAGAAGTATAAGGATCGGATTGACGGATCTTTTTTATCAATCCTTGCATAAAAACTGTGCGGAAGATCACATAAACTGCAACAATATATTTACATCAGATTTACTCTTGTTAAACTTCCGCACGAAATTTTATGTTTAATTTTTATGAGGTTCTTTATGTTATGGTTTCTCTCCTGCGTAGCCTTGCTTTTATTGGGCTACTTTTTATACGGTTCTGTGGTTGAGCGTGTCTTTAAGATCAATCCAAACCGTGCAACCCCTGCTCATACAATGGCTGACGGCGTCGATTATGTGCCGATGTCTAAAAAGAAAATCTGGCTTATCCAATTATTAAATATTGCAGGAACGGGGCCAATTTTTGGTCCAATTCTTGGTGCATTATATGGACCTGTTGCGATGCTATGGATCGTTTTTGGCTGCATTTTTGCAGGTGCCGTACACGATTATTTCTGCGGAATGCTAAGTGTTCGCAATGGTGGACAATCAGTGCCTAACCTTGCGGGTAAATATTTAGGTGCGCCAGTTAAGCATTTTATGAATGCCCTTGCCCTTGTATTGTTAATTCTTGTTGGGGTTGTATTCGTCATTTCACCAGCCAGCTTATTAACCAATCTAACAGTGGATAATGTCGGTGAAATGTTCAACCTAGAAACGAAAAGCACGTTATTAGTTTGGACAGCAATTATTTTTGGTTATTACATCATTGCTACTTTAGTGCCGGTGGACAAAATTATTGGTCGCATTTATCCATTGTTTGGTGCGTTATTGCTATTTATGTCTTTTGGAATGTTATTTGCCTTATTATTTGAAGACAAAGCCTTATTCCATACTGTTGGTGAGATGAGTTTCTCGAAATTCTTTGAAAATATGCATCCAAAAGATTTACCAATTTGGCCATTGATTTTCGTTACCATTGCTTGCGGTGCGGTTTCGGGTTTCCACGCAACACAATCTCCATTGATGGCACGTTGTATGGAAAATGAAAAAGAAGGTCGCTTTGTTTTCTATGGTGCGATGATCGGCGAAGGGGTGATTGCCTTAATCTGGTGTACGGTTGGCTTAACTTTCTATGATAGCCCAGCACTAATGAATGATGCAATCACTACAGGTACACCATCAAAAGTGGTTTATGATTCCGCCACCCATATGCTAGGCTACTTCGGTGGTATTTTAGCGGTGCTTGGTGTGGTGGTATTACCAATCACTTCTGGCGATACCTCGTTCCGTGCTGCACGTTTGATTATCGCGGAATTTTTCAAAATCGATCAGCGTAATTTAGTTAAACGCTTAATGATCGCTATTCCATTATTCGTACTAGGTTTCATCATTTCTAAACTCGATTTCCAAGTAATTTGGCGTTACTTCGGCTGGGCAAACCAAACGACTGCAATGGTTATGTTATGGACAGCAGCGGCTTATTTATATCGCTATCATAAATTCCACTGGATTTGTACAATTCCAGCAATCTTTATGACAATGGTTTCTGCCACTTTCCTTGCTTATGCAAAAATTGGCTTAGGTTTAAGCTATGATGTGTCTGTTTGGGTAGGTACAGGCTTAACACTATTAGCGATCATTTGCTTCTTCACCTTGTTAAAACCAATTTCCAATGGTGATCCTGATTCTGAAACAGTCAGAAATTAAAAAAACTCCACAAAATTCACCCGCACTTGAGAAACCAAGTGCGGTTTTTTTATTCTCACGTTTAGATAAGTTATTTTCCTATCATTTGGAAAGAACGCACATAGCTCAATGACATTATGCACGGTATGCAGCCAAGTAAGGAATTTGAGAAATTACTCACAGGGGAAGCAGCAAGAGCGGCGATTGCAACTGCTGATGCCTGTACAAAATCTCGTTATGAAAATCGTAAAGTTGAGGTGCGAGAGGTAATGTAATGTGAGATAAAAAATTCCCCCTTTAAAAAGGGGGAATTCATAGTTTGTTGTTTGTGATAAAAAATGCCCTATTTTTCCACCGCACTTTTCACTTCATCGATCATAATCCCCATACTTTCCAAACCACCGAAAGTTAAATACCAATTTGCGGCATTTAAGTAAACAATATGATTATTTTTATACGCTTGAGTTTGGTGAATAATAGCGTTATCTAACACGGTTTGGGCATTATTGGCTTTGTCCGTAATGGCTGCGGTACGATCCACGATCAATAAATAATCTGGATTTTTTTCTAGCACATATTCAAACCCAATGCTCATTCCGTGGGTGGAGGATTTAATATTTTTATCAATAGGGGTGAAGCCAAAACCACTATAAACGATACCATAGCGAGAGTTTTCACCAAAAGCACTCATACGGCTTTCATTGACTAAAGCAAGTAGGGCGGTTTTGCCTTTGGTTTTCTCTGCAAGGGCTTTCATTTGTTTGTCTAGCTGTGCCAGTTTTTCATCTGCCACTTGTTGTTTATCAAAAATTTGTCCAAATGCGTGGATATTTTGTTGGAAACTTGGATAGAAATTATTGTAGTCCACTTTAACAAAAAAGACTGGTGCAATTTCTTTTAAGCGATCCAATACTTTTTCTTGGCGACCGGTGGCGATGATAAGGTCTGGGTGAAGATCATTGATTTTCTCAAACGCAGGCTCTGGTGGCACGCCAACACTCGCGTAATGTTCTTTGCTAAATTCGCTTAAATATTCAGGCACTTTGCCGGCATTGCTGATGCCAACAATGCGATCTTTTGCACCTAGCGCGCGAAGGGTATCCACAGCTGAGAAATCAAGCACCACAACACGCTTAGGATTTTGTGGCACAACTTGTTTGCCAACTGCATTTTCTACGGTAATATCCGCTGCATTCGCACTGGCAACGCCGAGTAAGGCGCAAAGACTGAGGGCAAGGGTTGAGAAGGTTTTTTTCATAGCATACTCCTATATTAAGCTGATTGATGTCGAAAATACACAGCAATTTTGTGCTGATTAATTTGTTGAATTGGGATTGGCATATCGTAAATGCTCGCTAAAACGGGTTCTTGCATCATTGTGGCAACGTCTCCTTGATGAACTAATTTGCCGTCTTTCATTGCAATAATGTAATCAGAATAACAAGAGGCAAAATTAATATCGTGGATCACAATGACCACCGTTTTATTCAATTCAGTAGTGAGCTTGTGTAGCACTTGCATAATTTGGACGGAATGTTTCATATCTAAATTGTTCAGTGGTTCATCAAGCAAAATGTAATCTGTATCTTGCGCTAAGGTCATTGCGATATAGGCACGTTGGCGCTGCCCACCGCTAAGCTGGTTGATATATTGATGACGAAACTCGCCTAGATCCATATAGGCAATCGCATTATCAATAAAAGTGCGGTCGTTTTTGGTTAAATTTCCTTGGCTATAAGGAAAGCGCCCGAAGGCAACCAATTCTTCCACCGTTAAACGCAAGTTGATGTGATTAGATTGTTTTAGAATAGAAAGTTGTTTAGCAATGTCACTGCTTTTTTGCTGATGTAATGGCACCCCATTTAGGCTTACCGTGCCGCTATCCGCACGCAGTAAACGGCTGATAATGGCAAGCACCGTGCTTTTTCCTGCACCATTTGGGCCGATAAACGAGGTAATTTTACCTTGCGGAATGGTAACCGAAAGGTTATCTACGACTTTTTTAGTACCATAAGATTTATTAATATTTTTAATCTCTATTGCCATTTTTTATTTGTCCTTAATAACAGATAAAGGAAATAGACGCCACCAACAAAGTTCACGATAATGCTCAAGGTGGTGTTAAAGGTGAATACTTGGGAAACCAGTAATTGCCCGAAAACAAGGGTGATCACGGCGATCAGCATTGCGGCGGGGATTAATATTGTGTGGCGATAAGTACGAATAAATTCAAAGGTAACATTCATCACCAATAAGCCCAAGAAGGTTAAAGGCCCAACAAGTGCGGTGGAAATTGACGTTAAAATCGCCACAACAATGAGTAATCTCTTAGTGATCGCGGGATAATCCACACCTAAGTTAATTGCTTGTTCACGTCCAAGAGCAAGCACATCAAAATAACGCACATAGCGTAGGGTATAAAGCATTGTGGCAAGTAAGCCAGCTAGCGCGATCCATAAAATATCAAGATTGATACGGTTAAAACTGGCAAAGCCGATGTCTTGTGCGATCTGAAATTCATTGGGATCGATGAGTACTTCCATAAAAGAAGTTAAACTTTGGAAAAAGGTGCCAAAAATGATCCCAACTAAAAGCAAGAAAAACAGGCTTTGTTGTTCATTTTTAAACAAAAAATGATAGAGACCCAGTGCGAATAACATCATCAAACTGGTGCAAACAAAAAATAATACAATGGGGTTCATTGAGGTTAATGTGCTTGAACCAAAGAGAAAAATAATCAGGGTTTGAATGAGCAAATACAGATTATCCAAGCCTAAAATACTCGGCGTTAAAATGCGATTATTTACAATGGTTTGGAAGATCATCGTAGCCAGTGCAATTGCCACACCTGTCATTACAATAGCAAGTACGCCAAGAGCGCGGTTATATAAGGCATATTCCCAGCGAGTAGGGAGATGATAAAACACATACAGCACTATGCTAAGTAATGCGAAAATACTCAGTAAAATCAATGATTTTTTAGGATCGTAAACGTGCTTAACCATTTTGAACCCTTTGTTTTAACAGCATATAAAGAAAAATGGCACTGCCGAATACGCCCACAATGGCGTTAATGGAAATTTCGTAAGGATAAATCAACGCGCGCCCCAGAATATCGCAAAACAGCACAAAAACAGCACCTAAAAGTGCGGTGTGAGACAGCACTTTTTTCAAATTATCCCCCAAATAAAGGGTAACAATATTGGGAATAATTAGTCCGAGAAAGGGGATAACGCCCACCGAGACAATGATGATCGATGATACCGTTGCAACTATGGCTAAGCCTAAATAAAGCACTTGCTGATAGTTCAAACCAAGATTGACTGCAAAATCCTGCCCCATTCCTACAATGGAAAAGCGATTGGCAAAAAGATAAGCAAGCACCAATGCCGGAAGGCTGAAATATAACATTTCATAGCGCCCAGCCATTACTAAGGAAAAATCGCCTTGCAACCAACCAGAAAGGTTTTGTAACAAATCTTGTTGATAGGCAATAAATGCGGTGATAGCGCTAATAATATTGCCAAACATAATGCCGACTAACGGCACAAAAATGCTATCTTTAAATTTCAGCTTAGAAAGCAACGTCATAAACAACAATGTGCCACAAAAAGAAACCAGAATTGCAACACTTGTTTTGAGTAACATTGAAGCAGAAGGAAATAGTAATATTGCAATTAAAATGCCTAGCCTTGCGCTATCCATCGTGCCTGCCGTGGTTGGGGAAACAAACCGATTACGGCTTAACTGCTGCATAACCAATCCACAAATACTCAATGATGCCCCAGCAATCAAAATACTGACTAAACGGGGCAAGCGGCTAATCAAAAATATTTGCCACTGCTGAGCATCAAAATTGAGTAATCCTTGCAAATTAACGGTACTTACGCCTAAAAAGAGGGAAATACCCGAAAGTAACAATAATAAGATAAACAAATAACGGCGTTTAATCATATTAATAGATTTTAAAAATGAGAATAATTAGCATAATTATATTGAATGTTATCACGTCAGCGTTGAAGAGCAAAGAAAAATCAAAGTGCGGTGCAAAAATCCCTCATATGTATTAAATTTTCCTCTTGTAAGGGAAAACACTATTTTTCTTATCATTTGGCGCGTATGATAGAAAAGATTTTATAAATAAATGAATGAGGAATCGAATGGAACAGCAATTTTCAGCGTTATTTCAACCGTATTTTTTGAATAACAATGTTGAAATCAAAAATCGTTTAGTGGTTGCCCCTTTAACCCATTTTGCATCAAACCCTGATGGCACATTAGGAAGCCAAGAGGCTCAATTTTTGCAAGGGCGTGCAGAAAATATGGGAATGTTTATTACCGCAGCAACATTGGTGTCAGAAAATGGTAAGGCATTTCAAGGACAGCCAGAAGCGTTAAATGAATTTCATTTGGAAAGTTTAAGTAAAACTGCGGAGATTATTAAACAGCAAGGTGCAAAAGCCATTCTGCAACTTCATCACGGCGGAAAATTAGCGCTATCTGAATTATTGAATGGAAAAGAGAAAGTGGCTCCCTCAGCAGATCCTGACACACAAACAAGGGAGTTGACTCAAGAAGAGATTTTGCAAATTATTCAAGATTTTGCTTTCGCCACAGAGCTTGCTATTCGCTCGGGGTTTGATGGGGTAGAAATTCACGGGGCGAACGGTTATTTAATTCAGCAATTTTTCTCTAAGCAAAGTAATCAACGTACCGATGAGTGGGGAGGGAATTTGACAAATCGTTTGCGTTTCCCACTTGCTGTGATCGATGCAGTGAATGCAATGCGTGAGAAACATCAATGCCCAGCATTCATTATTGGCTATCGCTTATCGCCAGAAGAGCCGGGTGAGAATGGATTAACAATGACAGATACGCTTGAATTGGTGTCCGCTTTAGCTGAGAAGCCATTACAATATTTACACGTGTCATTGTGGGATTTTTATAAAAAGGCTCGCCGTGGTGCAGATACTCATTCTGCTCGTCTTGAATTAATTCATCAACGTCTAAATGGCCGTTTACCGCTTATTGGAGTGGGAAATTTATTCAGCGCAGAACAGCTTGTTGGCGCCTTGAATACAGGATGGGTAGAGTTTGTTGGTGTGGGTAAGTCTATAATGATTAACCCAAATCTTGCGACGTTAATTGCCCAAGGAAAAACGCAAGAAATTATCACCGCACTTGATCCTGAGCAGCCAGATCATTATTGCATACCTGATTATTTATGGTCTTTATGTATAAAAGGCAGCCCTTGGTTACCACCAGTGAAAGGGCAAGATTGGCAACCTGTGGATATTTAAAACGCAAATAGCACTCGGTATGGGTGCTATTTTTATATCCATTAAGTGCGGTGTACTTTTAGTCACTATTAAAAATGAGATCGTAACGATATTCCTCTCATAGTTAGCATTATAGTTATTACGATCCGCCCTTTAACTCAATTAGCTACGGTTAGTTGCGATAAGCAAAATAGGCTAACGCCTTGAAATTACAGGCATTAAAAAAGCCTTTCGAGTGATTACGAAAGGCTTAGTTAAGTGTTATGGTGCTCTGAGCGAGACTTGAACTCGCACGTCCTATGGACACTACCCCCTCAAGATAGCGTGTCTACCAATTCCACCATCAGAGCAAAATTCGGTTTAGATTATTGTGGGATATCTGAATTTTGTTTTTCTTCCACTTTTGGTTGCTGTTCTTGAATTTTTTCTGCAACTTGTGAAAGATTATCAAATTTGCCTTGTTTTACCTCACCGTGGTGAGAGTTAATGTTAGCAATAGCAAGGCTAGTAACAAAGAAGATAACTGCTAAGATTGCGGTTGTACGGGATAAAAAATTCCCTGCACCACTTGCACCAAATACTGTACCTGATGCACCGCCTCCAAATGAAGCACCTGCGTTTGCACCTTTACCTTGTTGGATTAAAATGAAACCAATAAGAATAACAGATACAACTAAGTAGATAATTAACAGTGCTTGATACATTATTTCTTCTCTTGTTATTGGATACCAAAAATTAACGGGCGAATATTAGCGAATATTAAAACAGCGCGCAAGCGATTTTCTTTAAAAAATTGTCGATTGTTTTAATTGTAAGCAATTTAACTTGCCGTAAAACTTATGATTTTTCCACCGCACTTTTCTTTTTCGTTGCGCTTGCATTTTTTGTCGTCATTTGTTGTCGAGATAATGCACTAAGCTGCCGCAACGCATCGAAATTGGTATAACTGAGCAGGGCAGGTAGGGATTGTACCAATTCGTGCATAAATTGGTGATAATTCAATTCTTTTTGGCTAATGCTGTTGAGCTGGGCTTCCCAATGTGCGGTCATATCGGGCAGCGTGGCAATATCAGGTAACGCTTGGATTAAAATTCGCCCGGTTTCGCTACTGTGAATATGACGCCCTTTTTTATAGATAAAACCACGTTTAAATAGCAGCTCAATGATGCCTGCACGAGTGGCTTCTGTGCCTAAGCCATCTGTTTCGCGTAGGATTTTTTTTAAGGCTTTGTCTTGTACAAAACGTGCGATCCCTGTCATTGCTGAAAGTAGGGTCGCATCAGAAAATGGTTTCGGTGGCTGGGTTTTCTTGCTGAGAATTTCCCCTTTTTCACAGAATAATTCTTGCCCTTTTTTTACTTCAGGAAGCAAGGGTTCGGCGTTATTTTGCTCGTCATTTTCTTTACCCCAAAGCTCTTTCCAGCCAGCCACTTGTAGATTACTGGCTTGGGCGATAAATTTTCCCCCTGCTATATTTAAGGTGATTTTGCAGCGACGATATTCCGCATCAATACAGAATTGGGCTAAATATTGACGAGCGATAAGCTGATAAATATTTCGTTCTGTTTGTGTGAGATTAACGGGGGTATTTTTTGCCGTTGGGATAATGGCGTGGTGTGCTTCCACTTTTTTATCATTCCAGCAACGATTTCTCTGTTCAGGATTAATGATACTGGGTAATGATTGATAATCGGGGGCTTGTGCGGAAATCGCATTCATCACCTTGTGACGATCAGCAAAATGCTCTGTGGGTAAATAACGGCAATCTGAACGTGGATAGGTGATCAAGCGGTGCGTTTCATATAAACGTTGGCAGGCATCCAACACCTCTTGGGCGGAAAGTCCATAGCGTTTTGCGGCATCAATTTGCAAGGCAGAAAGGGAATAAGGCAAGGGAGCGGCTTCCTTTTCGCGTTTGTCTTGATAATCCGTCACTATTGCAGGTTGTCCTGTGATACGTTTCACGACATTTTCTGCTAAGGCTCGTGAGAGTACGCGTCCGTCTTCATCTTGATAATCTTCACAGGCTTTGCTTGGTTGCCAAAGTGCGGTGAATGTTTGCGCGATTTCTTCCGTTGTTTGCACGAAAGCCTGCACTTCAAAATAATCTTTTGGTTGGAAGTTTTCAATTTCCAGATCACGGCGAACGATCAAACCCAATACTGGGGTTTGCACACGACCCACAGAAAGCACGCCGCGATAGCCCATATTTTGCCCACGTTTCGTGTAGGAACGCGTCATATTAATGCCATAAAGCCAATCGGCTCTAGCGCGGGCGAGGGCAGATGTCGCAAGGGGAATAAAGTGTTGATTAGATTGTAATTTTTTTACTGCTTTTTGCACCGCACTTGGGTTTAAATCACTAATTAAGCAACGTTGGATTTGAGCTTTTTTCTCGGCAGAAAGATTGGCATAACTAAACACTTCATCGACTAAAAGCTGCCCTTCACGATCAGGGTCGCCGGCATTGATCAGTTCATCAGCTTGATGAATGAGCTTGATTACGGTATCCAATTGTTTTTTCACCGCTTTGCGTGGAATAAGCAACCATTTTTGCGGCACGATGGGTAAATCTTCCAAGCGCCACATTTTGAATTTGGGATCGTAAGCCTCCGGTTCGGCTTGCTCTAATAAATGGCCAACACACCAAGTTACGCAATCATTTTCGCCACAACGAATAAAACCATCGCCACGCTGATGGGGTTTGGGCAACACATCGGCAATGGCGCGCGCAAGGCTAGGTTTTTCGGCTATAAATAATCGCATAGGGACAACATCAATTAGCTAAAACAAAGCTCTGCATTCTAACACAGATTTCATTATTCCCAATTTATTAATTTTTCGTTAGAATGTTGCGACTTATTAACACTGAGGATAAAAATTATGTTTGGAAAAGGTGGCTTAGGCAACTTAATGAAACAAGCCCAACAAATGCAAGATCGTATGCAAAAAATGCAAGAAGAAATTGCACAGTTGGAAGTAACGGGTGAATCTGGCGCTGGCTTGGTAAAAATTACGGTAAATGGGGCGCATAACTGTCGCCGTATTGAAATCGATCCTTCTTTAATGGAAGACGATAAAGAAATGCTCGAAGATCTGATTGCAGCCGCGTTTAATGATGCTGTTCGCCGTGCAGAAGAATTGCAAAAAGAAAAAATGGCATCGGTTACCGCAGGAATGTCATTACCGCCCGGCTTTAAGATGCCGTTTTAAATTCCCCTAATTTTGCACCGCACTTCATTTTTTCTTAAAAATCAAAGTGCGGTGTGTTTTTTTATTTATTTTAGGCAAAACAATGCAAACAAGCCCATTATTAGAAAATCTTATTGATGCACTTCGCTGTTTACCCGGAGTGGGACCGAAATCGGCACAACGTATGGCATATCATTTACTGCAACGGGATCGCAACGGAGGAATGGAGCTAGCGCGTGCTTTAACCGCCGCAATGTCGCAAATTGGGCATTGCGAACAATGCAGAACCTTTACTGAAGAAGATGTGTGTACCATTTGTCATAATCCACGTCGTCAAAACACTGGTTTGCTTTGTGTGGTGGAGCAACCTTCAGATATTCAAGCCATTGAACAAACGGGGCAATTCTCAGGGCGTTATTTCGTCTTAATGGGGCATCTTTCCCCTTTAGACGGTATCGGGCCAAAAGAAATCGGTTTAGACTTGCTTAATAGACGGTTGCAAAATGAAACCTTTAATGAAGTGATTCTCGCCACCAATCCAACGGTGGAAGGTGAGGCAACCGCCAATTATATTGCAGAACTTTGTATGCAATACAATATCAAAGTCACTCGTATTGCGCACGGTATCCCAGTGGGCGGAGAGCTAGAAACGGTGGATAGTAACACGCTTGGACATTCTTTTTCTGGGCGCAGAGAAATTGAGTATTAAATAAGAGAAAATTTAGGGGGAATTAGAAGAAATGGTGCGACTAGCTGGACTCGAACCAGTGACCCCCACCATGTCAAGGTGGTGCTCTAACCAACTGAGCTATAGTCGCACTGAAATTTGGTGCGTATCTTAGCGACTTTTGCCGTGTAACACAAGGGCATTTTTCATATTGTATGATTAATTGCCATAAATTTAATCAATGGCTTAGCGTTTTTTGCTGTTTTTCGCGTAGGCGATCTCGATCTTGCTGGGTTTTAGGCGTATAATAGCCCGCAATTTTTAGTTTGTATTTTGAAGAACAATGGAGTAAGTAATGTCTAGAAGACTAAGAAGAACCAAAATTGTATGTACTATGGGGCCTTCTACAGACCGTGGTAATAATTTAGAAAAAATTATTGCAGCGGGTGCTAATGTAGTGAGAATGAACTTTTCTCACGGTACGCCTGAAGATCACATTGGGCGTGCGCAACGTGTGCGTGAAATTGCACAAAAATTAGGTAAAACTGTGGCGATTTTAGGGGATTTACAAGGGCCTAAAATTCGTGTTTCTACTTTTAAAGATGGCAAAATTTTCTTAAATGTGGGTGATAAATTTGTTTTAGACGCAGAATTACCAAAAGGTGAAGGGGATCAAGAAGCCGTTGGTTTAGATTATAAAACCTTACCACAAGACGTTGTTCCGGGTGATATTTTATTATTAGATGATGGTCGTGTTCAGTTAAAAGTATTATCAACTGAAGGCGCAAAAGTCTTCACTGAAGTGACTGTCGGCGGGCCTCTTTCAAATAATAAAGGGATCAATAAATTAGGCGGTGGGTTATCTGCCGATGCCTTAACGGAAAAAGACAAAGCAGATATTATTACTGCAGCGCGTATTGGGGTGGATTACTTAGCCGTGTCTTTCCCTCGTTCAAGTGCTGATTTGAACTATGCACGTCAATTAGCGGAAGAAGCCGGTCTTAAAGCGAAAATTGTGGCAAAAGTAGAACGTGCGGAAACCGTAATGAGTGATGAAGCGATGGACGATATTATTCTTGCTTCTGATGTGATTATGGTTGCCCGTGGTGACTTAGGCGTTGAAATTGGCGATCCTGAATTAGTGGGCGTACAGAAAAAATTAATCCGTCGTTCTCGTCAATTAAATCGCGTGGTGATTACCGCAACGCAAATGATGGAATCAATGATCAGCAACCCAATGCCAACCCGTGCGGAAGTAATGGACGTAGCCAATGCGGTATTGGACGGTACAGACGCAGTAATGCTTTCTGCTGAAACCGCTGCGGGGCAATATCCTGCTGAAACCGTGGCAGCAATGGCGAAAGTGTGTTTAGGGGCAGAAAAAATGCCTAGCGTAAACGTTTCACGCCACCGTGTTGATCGCACTTTTGATACGATTGAAGAAGCAGTTGCGATGTCAGCAATGTTTGCTGCGAACCATATGAAAGGGGTTGCCGCAATTATTGCAATGACAAACAGCGGACATACAGCGAAATTAATGTCTCGCATTAGCTCTGGTTTACCAATTTTTGCCTTATCTCGTAACCAAGAAACATTAAATCTTTGTGCATTATATCGTGGTGTTGTACCTGTTCATTTCGATCAAGAAAGCCGTACCATTGAAGGATTGAAAGCGGCGATGCAATTATTGAAAGATAAAGGCTACTTAGTAACGGGTGATCTTGTGTTATTAACTCAAGGTGATCTTCTAACCTCTGGTGGAACAAACACTTGTCGCACATTAGTGGTTGAATAATCTGATTTTTTAAACAGAACTTAAACCTAGATTAAAAAAGTTACCTAACAAAAATAGGTAACTTTTTTATTTGATGCCTATCAACTTTAATTGTCATAGCATTTCCTGAATTTTTACTGTGCTTGCTATAATGATGGCATTTAACCTTATCGGGAGAAAGTATAATGAGTGTAATCAGTAAAGAACAAGTATTAGAAAGATTTCGTTTTCGTGCCGCAACACGTTATTACGATCCAAATAAAAAAGTGAGCCGTGAGGATTTTGATTATATTTTAGAGCTTGCTCGTTTATCACCAAGTTCAGTGGGATCAGAGCCTTGGCATTTCGTCGTGATTCAAAATCCAGAATTACGTGAAAAACTTAAACCGGTGAGCTGGGGAATGGCAACTCAGCTTGATGAAGCGAGTTATGTGGTGGCGATTTTAGCAAAGAAAAATGCGCGTTACGATTCAGAGTATTTACATAATGCCTTAATTAAGCGTGGATTAACGCCAGAACAAATGGAAAAAGCGAAAGAAAAATACCGTACTTTTCAACAAAATGATATGAACGTGCTGGAAAGTGAACGGGCATTATTCGATTGGACAAGTAAACAAACCTATATCGCATTAGCAAATATGATGACGGGCGCGGCATTTATTGGTGTGGATAGCTGTCCAATAGAAGGCTTTAATTACGAAGCAGTGAATCAAATTTTAGCTCAGTCAGGCGCATTTGATCCAGTGGAATGGGGCGTTTCTGTGATCGTTACCTTTGGTTATCGGGCGAAAGAGATTAAAGCGAAATCAAGAAAACCGATGGAAGAATTGGTCACTTGGCTGGAATAAATTGTTAAAAAACACCGCACTTTATTTTTTTCTTCGATGAATATTTAGGGCAAACCTTATTGGGTATGTGAATAATGTAATGGTCTAAAATTCCCAAACCCTGCAAAACTTTGTGAAATAGCTTGAGAATATCCCAGTTCTCTGCATAATTTACCTAGTTTTGCTAGCGATTTTGTCTCTTTTTAGTCGCATTATTCAAATAGAGATCCACCTAGAAGCTAATGGCATAGATAAACTAAAGTGCGGTGGTTTTTTTATGATTTTTTATGATGAACGCAATGGATATTAGCTTCTGTCTTGTTTTATCAATCCAGCTCAACCAACGAACTGTCGTTCCAGAGTTCTTCTAAATATTCCATTAAACGTTCTTTTTCGTCTTTATTTTTGATACCTGTTATCTCCACGCCTGCCGCACTGGAAAAACGGATACGAACGTGAATATCTTCAAATTTCTCTGCGATCTTTCGAGGCAGTACGTCTTGCAGCTTAGCAATGATTTTTAATTGGTATTCTTGGCGTTTTGTGTCGCTTTCTTTCATAAAACGAATGTCTAACTGCTTCATTATATGCTTCCTATTTTATTTGTCCTAAACAGTAAAAATGAAAAAATTTGCACCGCACTTTTCGTTTCAATGAGTTAAGCGGCAAATCGCATTTGCTTTTTAGGTTTTATTTGATGAATGGTATTTGTAATTACGCCAATAATGGGTAAGGCAGACCATTTTTCACATTTTATGCTTTTCATTTTGGCATCCAGCGGTAGAAAGATAAATGCTTTATCTTCATAAGCAACAAACTCATATATACAGAATTGATGATTTTGTTCCATTACCACTAAATCCCCAATGCTAAGATGATCATTTTGTTCCACCACGAGCATATCGCCCATTTCAATTCCCCACGCCAGCATATTTGGGTTTGTTACCTGAATAAAGCAGGTTTTTTGGGGGTGTTTAATGCAATAAAGATTTAAATCAAGTTTTCTATTAAAGGTGGAATTGAAAGATTTACTATCAGTTAAAAATGGCATTGGCTGATAGGAGAACGGGGTTTGTTGGTTGAGGTAATTCATCTTGATGCTCCGCTTATCATTAAATTCACTGGGTTTTTATACAGTGAAAATAATACTGTTGTTTTATACAGCTCGTCAATACTGTATAAAAATTTTTTTCACATTTTTGTGTTACTGCACAAGATTTAGGGCAAAAAGGAGAAAATAATGAATTTTATTTAATTTAGGGGGAAATATTTCTATCTTTATGTAAATAATATGCGTTAATTTACGATTTTATATTTTCTTTAGTAAAAAATTAGGCTATCTTTACAAGGGCTATGGGGGATCTAATTTTAGATCTGAATTTTAACTCGTTGCTGACCCATTTATTCGGTTCAGCTTAAACACAACATCGTAAATTATTATGAATACATCTCGTTTATATTCTTTGTTTTTTCACGGAAGCTTAGTGAAAAGAATTTCTATCGGTTTAGTGCTAGGCTTACTTTTGGCGATTATTGCACCAAGCTTACAATCAATGCTCGGCTTTAATCTTGCTGAAAAAGCGGGTTTTTTAGGTAAAGTATTTGTGCGCTCATTGCGTGCGGTTGCACCAATTCTTGTCTTTTTATTGGTCATTTCAGCCATTGCGAATAAAAAAATTGGTACGCAAAGCAATATGAAAGCCGTGGTGATTTTATATTTGTTAGGCACTTTCCTTGCGGCATTAACTGCGGTGTTATTTAGCTTTGCTTTTCCAACAGAAATTGCATTGCAAACACAAGAAAATTCTTTATCACCACCAAGCGAAGTTTCTCAAGTGTTAGGAACCTTAGTGTTAAATGTGGTGGATAATCCAATCAATGCACTGTTTAATGCAAACTTTATTGGGATTCTTTCTTGGGCGATTGGTTTAGGTTTAGTGTTACGCCACGCATCAGACACCACTAAAAATGTGATGAATGATCTATCTGAAGGGGTATCAAAAATCGTTCACTTCATCATTAGTTTTGCCCCAATTGGGGTGTTCGGTTTAGTGGCTGAAACCCTTGCGGATAAAGGCTTAGGCGCATTATTTGATTATGTGCGTTTATTATGCGTATTAATTGGTGCAATGCTATTTACTGCTTTTGTCGTAAACCCAATTTTAGTGTATTGGAAAACTCGCCATAACCCATATCCATTGATCTGGACTTGTGTGCGTGAAAGTGGTTTAACTGCGTTCTTCACGCGTAGCTCAGCGGCAAATATTCCTGTAAATATGGAGTTAGCAAAACGCTTAAACTTAAATGAAGATACTTATTCTGTTTCTATTCCACTAGGGGCAAGTATCAATATGGCAGGTGCGGCAATCACAATTACGGTATTAACCTTAGCTGCTGTGCATACCTTAGGTGTGGAAGTATCTTTCCCTACCGCATTATTATTAAGTGTGGTATCAAGCGTGTGCGCTTGTGGTGCATCGGGCGTTGCGGGTGGTTCATTATTATTAATTCCATTAGCTTGTAGCTTGTTTGGTATCTCAAATGACATTGCTGCGCAAGTTATCGGCGTAGGCTTTATCATTGGCGTATTACAAGATTCCGCAGAGACCGCGTTGAATTCATCTACTGACGTAGTATTTACGGCGGCGGTGTGTATCTCTGAAGAGGAAGCACAAAAAGGTTAATCTTTTTGTTAAAGATGAAAAGATGTTAAATAAGAAAGAGCGGATTAAATTTCCGCTTTTTTTATAGGTGGCTAGTATGATTACGATTCAAAATGCAAGATTTCAACTTGCTTATCATCAACGCTTAAAAATAGATGAATTATCCATTCAGCCCAATGCCTATTGGAGTGTCGTGGGCAGCAATGGCAGCGGTAAAAGCGCACTTGCATTGGCGTTAGAAGGCAAGCTGCCTTTGCTTGAGGGGAAAATGGAAAATCGGTTTCAAACTGTTTGTTCCCTCTCTTTTGAAAAACAGCAAAAAATTGTCAGTGAAACCTTTAAAGATCGCAATAATGACGGCGTAAGCCCTGATGATTTTGGCAAAACTGCCAAACAAACCATTTTTGCAGAAAACGCGGATCTTGCTTTATTTGAAGAATATAGTTCGTTGTTAAAAATTACCGCACTTTTAGATCGCCCATTTATTCAACTTTCTACCGGAGAAAGTCGTAAAGTGTTGCTATGCCAAGCCTTAGTACAACAGCCTGATTTGCTCATTTTAGATGAACCTTTTGAAGGATTGGATCAACAATCGGCTAAAGAATGGAAAGTGTTGCTTGCACAGTTACAAGCAAAAATCGCAATTTTGCTGATATTAAATCGCTTTGATGATATTCCTGATGAAGCCGATCATCTTGCCTTGTTAGAGCATCAGGAAGTGATTTTGCAGGGGGAACGCAATACCATTGCGCAACAAAGCCTTTATCAACAACTTCGCTATGCGGATTCTGCGCAGCATATTCCCTTACCTGAACGTGCGATGCCAGCGATAAAACTTGACGAAAATCAACCGCTCTTTGAATTAGAGCAGGTAACCATTCAATATGGTGATAAAAAAATTCTGGATAAGCTCAATTGGCAAGTAAGGCGGGGGGAAAACTGGTGGATAAAAGGTCCAAATGGCGCAGGAAAATCGACCTTGCTTTCCGTGATTAGTGGCGATCATCCACAATCTTATGCTAATAAAGTGCGTTTATTTGGCAATCAACGTGGTTCTGGTGAAACCATTTGGCAGATCAAACAAAAAATGGGGTATGTCAGTAGCCAATTGCATATGGACTATCGGGTGAATTGCTCAGCGCGTGATGTAATCCTTTCTGGCTTTTTTGACAGTATTGGTGTTTATCAAAAAGTGCCAGATGCTTTGCACATTAAAGCAATGGAATGGCTTGCCCGATTGAATTTAACCGCACAAGCAAATCAGCCGTTTAAATCTTTATCTTGGGGACAGCAGCGTTTATTACTGATTACAAGAGCAATGGTAAAACACCCACCTGTATTGATTTTAGATGAACCCTTGCAAGGGTTAGACGGGGTGAATCGTAAACTGGTAAAACACTTTATTGATCAGCTGGTAATGAATAGCGAAACGCAATTATTGTTTGTTTCACATCAAGAGCAAGATGTGCCAAGTTGTATCACTCATTTATTTGAGTTTGTTAATAAAAATGGCGGATACGACTATATACAAAAGCCAGTGTAATTGTTAGACTTCGGCATAACTATTTATCATTATAGTAGGAGAAAGAGATGGAATTATTAGAGGGGTTGCCAACGGCTGCCATTATTTTTTTAATCTTAGTCGGCGTAGTTTTATTTTCTACCCTTAAAACTGTGCCACAAGGCTATCATTGGACGATCGAACGTTTTGGTCGTTATACTCGTACACTTACCCCCGGGTTAAATTTTGTTGTTCCCTTTGTTGATCGTGTCGGTCGCAAAATTAATATGATGGAACAAGTATTAGATATTCCTTCGCAAGAAGTGATCTCGAAAGACAATGCCAATGTTTCTATTGATGCGGTGTGCTTTGTGCAAGTGATCGATGCTCGCCGTGCGGCTTATGAGGTGAACCATTTAGAGCAAGCGATCATCAATTTAACGATGACCAATATTCGTACCGTGCTAGGCTCAATGGAATTGGATGAAATGCTTTCACAGCGTGATAATATCAACGGACGTTTGTTATCCATTGTGGATGAAGCAACGAATCCTTGGGGAATTAAAGTAACGCGTATTGAGATCCGTGATGTACGTCCACCGCACGAATTAATCGCAGCAATGAATGCGCAAATGAAAGCGGAACGTAATAAGCGTGCTGAAATTTTAGAAGCCGAAGGGATTCGACAAGCTGAAATCTTACGTGCGGAAGGGGAGAAACAATCACGTATTCTCAAAGCCGAAGGGGAGCGAGCAGAAGCCTTTTTACAAGCCGAAGCGCGTGAACGTGCGGCGGAAGCAGAAGCTAAGGCCACACAAATGGTTTCTGAGGCGATTGCAGGTGGAAACACCAAAGCGATTAATTACTTTATTGCCCAAAAATATACCGAAGCGTTAAAAGAAATAGGCGGCGCGAATAATAGTAAAGTGGTATTAATGCCACTTGAAGCTGGTAATTTAATTGGCTCTGTGGCAGGTATTGCTGAGTTGTTAAAAGGTGAAAAGCAGTAAATCTACCAATCATTATCAGGGGCATTTGCCCCTTTCAATACATAAAATAAGGGGATAAGTATGGAATGGCTCGCAACTTGGTCAGTGTGGCATTGGCTTATTTTAGGTTTCGGTTTATTGATTGCCGAAATTCTTATTCCGGGCGTGTTTTTACTCTGGTGGGGCTTAGCCGCAATTATTATCGCTGGAGTGATGGCACTATTTGCAACTTTATCCTTAACTTTTTTAGTGATTGGCTATGCCATTTTAGCCATTATTTTAAGTTTTTCTTGGTGGAAATACCAACACGGTAAAGATCTGCAAGATCAATCACATTCCTCATTAAATCAACGAGATCACGCAATGCTTGGGACAAAAGGGAGCGTGCAAGAAATCAATGAAAACGGCATTGGTCGAGGCTATTTTGGCGATACGACTTGGCGAATTCAAGGTAAGCATTTACAAGTGAATGATGTGATTGAAGTGTATAACGTGGAAGGGATCACCTTATTTGTTAAGAAAGTAGAAGAGTAAATGAAACATTTAATTATTTTTGCCCATCCAAATGGGCAGGGCAGTTTTAATCGTAGCATTTTAGACCGCGTAAAGTCCACAAGCGAAAAGCGAGCGGTAGAAACGCAAGTACGTGATTTATATCAGCTTAACTTTAACCCTGTGATTTCGTGGAATGAATTACAAGGTGCGAATCAAGGGATTACGCCAGAAGAAATTCGTTATGAACATCAGTTAATTCGCGAGGCGGATTTAATCACGCTCATTTATCCCCTATGGTGGATGGGGTTTCCAGCAATTTTGAAAGGCTATTTAGATCGCGTGTTAAGCCACGGTTTCGCTTACAAGACAGAAAACGGGCAATCCGTGGGATTATTACAAGGTAAAAAAATGCAACAATTTATTACCATCGGCAGTAATGTTGAAAAATATCAACAGTTTGGCATTGATAAATCCTTGCGTGATTGCTTGGTGGATGGGTTGTTTAATTTCTGTGGAATTAAAGATATTCAGCATAAATTTTTTGGTGATATTCATATTATTGATGATAATGCTCGCCAAAAAATGCTTGAAGAAGTGGAACAAATAACTTCACAAAATTTAACTGCACTTTTATCCACTCAAGAAACCTTAAACAGCAAGGAAAGCGCATAATGAACAACGAAAACAGCCTTAACCATTTTTCGTTAATTAGCCGATTATTTGGCAATCTCTTTTACCGTTCACCGCAAGATGCCACGTTGCAAAATGTCTTTGCGTGGTTGCACCAAAAACCTCTCAATGAACTGTGGCCGTTAGAAACAGATAAACAAAGCGAACAAGCCCTTGAGGCATTGCAAATGAAGATTGATTTAGCCTTATTAGATCAAGAATATCAGCGTTTATTCTGCGGAAAAAATGCTCTCGTGCCAATGAATATTGACGCTTATGATCTTAAATCGGCTGATTTCATCGCTTTTCGTCAAGAACGGGGAATGCCAGAACTGGAACAAAGTGCGGTGAATTTTCCGCTAATTTTTCTCACTGCGTCTTGGATTGAGGATAACCTTAATTCCCTTGAAGCTCAACAAACCTTGTTTGCTGAATTTTTATTACCTTGCGCGACTAAATTCTTAAATTTAGTAGAAACCCAAGCAAATTTACCTTTTTATCGCTCACTTGCCTTTCTCTCACGGGAAATTCTTTCTGCGATGGCTGATGAATTGGAAGAACAGCAATCTTAGCGGTTTTATGAAAAACTAGGTGATGTCGTGTAGCCTTATTTAGCCTGAATATTTCATTCCAACCTTTAGAGTAAGAAAAATTTGTGAAAATTTTACCGCACTTTAGATTTGGTAATATTTATGACAAAGGGTGAAAGCGTATTGCTTCACCCTTCATTTTCTAATCATATAAACTTGTATCACTTTCTTGTGGACGGGTTTTAAATCGGCGGTGTAGCCACATATATTGTTCCACACCTTGCAAAATTTCTTGTTCAACCACTTGATTCATTCGAGTGGCAATTTCTATTTCAGTGCTGAGGTTTGAGAAATCCGCAGGGGCAGAAACTTTGACGGTATAGCCTGAGCCGTCCTTATTGCGTAATGGTGCAAAAGGAATGACTTTGCTTTGCGGTGAGGATTTTAATAAGTAATAACTGCCCGTGGTGGTGGCCGCCTCTTTCACTGCAAAGAAAGGGACGAAAACGGCATTTTTTCTGCCGTAATCGTGATCTGGCGCATACCAAATAATTTCACCACGGCGTAATGCTTTGATCATATTACGTAAATCTTTGCGATCGAGCATATCTTTATTAGAACGTAGCCGACCCCAAGTTTGTAGCCAATCCATTAGTGGATTATCATTTGGGCGATAAACGCCAATACCCGGTGTGTAAAGCCCTAGAATTCTCGCTCCCAACTCAAGGGTAAGAAAATGCACACCGGTCAAAATGACGCCATCTTTTTGGTAGGTTTTTAGGTAGTCAATCCCTTCCACTTTTGACCATTTTTTGATGCGCTTATCCGACCAAAACCACGCCATTCCTGTTTCAATAATTGCCATTCCCGTAGCTTTCACATTCGCTTGTGCAATTTCATTAATTTGCTGTTCACTATAATTAGGAAAGCAAAGGGTGAGATTGCGTTTGGCAATTTTCATTCTTCGTTTGCCAACAGATAATTTAGAAAATAGCCAGCCAAGCCTATTGCCAATTTTGCATAAAATAGGGTAGGGGAGAAAAAGAATAAGGCGCCAAATGGCTAAACCAATCCAAAATGCCCAGTATTTTGGAGCAAGAAATGCGAGTTGAAATTTTGGAAGTGATGAATTTGCCATAATTAAAAAAGAGCTATTTGTTAAAATTGGTTTAATTAAAGGGCTAGTTTAGCGGAAATTTTAGTAAATAGCATTTATCCTATGGTAAAATCTGCAAAAATTTGTCATTTAATGAAAAAGAATGAGGTCAAAATGGCGCAATATTCTACTCAATTTCAACAAGCAAAAGTGCTTGTGCTTGGCGATGTGATGTTAGATCGCTATTGGTTTGGTGCAACGCATCGTATTTCTCCTGAAGCCCCTGTGCCAGTGGTACGAGTGCAAGAAAATGAAGAGCGTGCTGGTGGTGCAGCCAATGTGGCGATGAATATTGCCTCCTTGAATGTTCCTGTTCAGTTACTTGGTTTAACAGGGCAAGATGAGGCAGGTATCGCACTCTCAACAATGTTAGAAAAACAGGGCATTGATTGTAATTTTGTGCAATTAGCGAGCCATCCAACGATTACTAAACTCCGTGTGCTTTCACGTCATCAACAACTATTACGCCTTGATTTTGAAGAAGATTTCCACAATGTAAAAAGCGATTTATTGTTGGATAAATTACAAAGTGCGGTGCAAAATTTTGGCGCTTTGATCCTTTCTGATTATGGCAAAGGTACACTTAATGAAGTGCAAAAAATGATTCAAATTGCCCGTCAAGCTAAGGTGCCAGTGTTAATTGATCCTAAAGGCACGAATTTTGAACGCTATCGTGGTGCAACTTTATTAACGCCAAATATGTCAGAATTTGAAGCGGTTGTCGGTCAATGCCATAGCGAAGATGAGATTGTGGAAAAAGGCTTAAAATTAATCCAAGATATTGAATTAAGTGCTTTGTTGGTTACCCGTTCAGAAAAAGGAATGACCTTACTCCGCCCTGAACAACCACCATTCCATTTGCCAACAGAAGCGAAGGAAGTGTTTGATGTGACTGGGGCGGGCGATACCGTAATCAGTGTTTTAGCAACGGCATTGGCAGATGGGCGTAGTTTTGAGGAGGCGTGTTATTTGGCTAATGTCGCGGCGGGTATTGTGGTTGGAAAATTGGGAACTTCTACGGTGTCTAACGTGGAGCTAGAAAATGCCATTCACGGGCGTACCACCACAGGCTTTGGGGTAATGAATGAGCAACAGTTAAAAGAAGTGGTTTCTCAAGCTAAACAGCGCGGCGAAAAAATCGTGATGACTAATGGCGTGTTTGACATTATTCACCCCGGTCATATTTCTTATTTAGATAATGCCCGTAAGCTTGGTGATCGTTTAATTGTGGCAGTAAATAGCGATGCTTCGGTAAAACGCTTAAAGGGGGAAAGTCGCCCAATCAATCCATTAGAAGCCAGAATGGCTGTTCTCGCAGGACTTGCAGCGGTGGACTGGGTTGTTGAGTTCACTGAAGACACACCGCAACGTTTAATCAGTGAAGTGCTACCTGATCTATTAGTCAAAGGCGGTGATTACAAACCCGAAGAGATTGCCGGTGGCAAAGAAGTCATCGCCAACGGCGGTGAAGTAAAAGTGTTAAATTTTGAAAATGGTTTTTCCAGTAGTAATGTGATTAATAAAATTCGCTCGTTGAAGTAAGGCAACTAGATAGAATGGGAGAGGTATAGGGTAAAAAGTGATGATTTTTTAATTTGATAACCCTAGACCCTCGTTGGCGTATTACATTTACCTTGGTTTCAGTTTTGGTAATATCACCTAATCGGTTGAATTAAGGTTTCTAATAAACGCATTGAAAAAACAGAAAAAAAGCTTATGATGAACGCGTGGAATATCCCACGACTTATTAAGAAGGAAAATATTATGGCATTAGGTTGGTATGAACTAAAACAAGCAAACGATGGTCAATTTATGTTTAATTTATATGCAGCAAATTCACAAATTATCTTGACCAGTGAATTGTACAAAACCAAAGCATCAGCATTAAATGGTATTGAATCTGTGCAAAAAAATGGTAGTGATGAGGCAAATTTTGAGTTCCGCGTCGCGAAAAATGATAAACCTTATTTTGTATTGAAAGCAAAAAACCATCAAGAAATTGGGCGTAGTCAATATTATGCTTCACAAGAAGGGGCAAAAAATGGTGTAAAATCAGTGATGAACAACGCACCAACTACCCAAATTAAAGATTTAACTGCCTAATCTAAAAGATAAAAGCGAGAGTTTCTCGCTTTTCTTTTATTCCCATTATGGATGATTGAATCCCTTCAATTTCTTCTTGAAAATCCCTTCTAACCTTGTAGGATTTGAGAGAGATGATCAACATAAAAGGAGCAATAAAATGACAAAAAACGTTATCGGCCTTGGTGTCGCAGGCAATTTTGCGGGACATTTAGAGCAAGCGGGTGAGGCGAAGGATTTTGAGCAAGTAGAAACAGCAGAAAGGCATCAGCCGAAAGCGATTTTTCCTTTTTATGTACCTGCAGAGAATTTGGGGGAATATGACTTTTTAGCGGTAAATCCGTTAAGTGCCACGCATATTCGTTTTCCGCAAGCAGGCGCAGATAATTTGCAGATTGAGCCTGAAATTGCATTATTGTGCGATATTCAATATTCTAACGAAAAAGTAACCGCACTTTTACCTTACGCTTTTGCCGCTTATAACGATTGTTCTATCCGCCGTCCTAATGCCAATAAAATTTGTGAAAAGAAAAACTGGGGTGAGGAAACCAAAGGTTTAGCAGAAAAAACGATTCCGCTCACTTCTTTTACATTAGGTAGTGAAATTGATGATTATCGTATTGCTTGCTTTCATAAACGCCGTGGTGAGATGAATACTTATGGCGTGGATAGCCCAGCCTTGGGATACAGTTATTTTCATCAGAGATTGCTAGATTGGATTGTGGAGCAAATGAATCATCAGCCTGATTTTGGACCAATGAATGATATTGCAGTATTCTTAAAGAATGCGAATTATCCAACCAAAGCCATTGTCAGTATTGGCGCGACCCGCTATACAGAATTTGGCACAAGTCATTTTTTGCGGCCTGATGATGTGAGCATTGTGGTTGTGTATAACGGAAAGAAATATACATCGCAACAAATTGAACAAATGGCGGCGCGAGAACGTTTTGCGGAAGATATTTCAGCGCTAGTGCAAAGGGTGGTTTAATAAATTGACGCAAAATAAGGGGAACGCTTCCCCTTATTTGTTGCTTTCTATATTTATACTTTTCGGCGTAATGACACTTCACCGCCATTAAACCGCACTATGCCTTGTTTTGTTTCTAATAAAAGATAACCTTCGCGATCTATGCCTCGTTCAATACCGTGCTGGCTGCCATTTTCGCTGATCATACTCACCGGCTGGTTAAGAAAAGCGTCCCACTCTTCCCAGCGTGAATGGAAGAATTCCATTCCTTCTTGTTCAAACAGGTCAAGATAGTGGTAAAGTCGTTGTACCAAAGCAATGATGATTTCATCACGATCAAAGTGCGGTAGAATTTCCCTTAATTCTGCCCAAGGCTGATTAATGCTTGCCTGTTTTGGTAAGGCAAGATTAATGCCAATACCAATAACCAAATTCAGCAAACCATTTTTACGATTGGCGATTTCAACAAGCACACCAGCCAGTTTACGCCCTTGTAATAACACATCATTTGGCCATTTTAACCCTATGCTTTGCGCGCCAAAGGTTTGTAAGGTTTCCGTAATGGCGATACCGATAACTAAACTTAGCCCATTAAGGGAAATATTCGGTGGAAATGTCCAATAGGCACTGAGAATGATCTGCCCAGCAAAAGGGGAAAGCCAATCTCGCCCCCTTCTGCCTCGCCCAGCATATTGATATTCAGCCAAGCAAAGCTGCCCTTTTTCTAGCTGTTCAAGCTGTTCTAGCAAGAATTGATTTGTGGAATGAATCACGGGTTTAACCACAACAGGATAAGGGGCAAGACGCTGTTTAATATGCTCGGCTGAAAGCAACGGCAATTCGGGTTTGAGCTGGATTTCATCGCCATTCAATTCAAAGTGAATGCCCTGTTCACTTAACGCTTGAATATGCGTATTCATTTCGCGTTCATCGCAATGTAAAAGTGCGGTCAAATTTTGGCGAGAATTTTTCTTGCCATCGGCTAACAACGTTAAAAGCTTAAACATTTTCTTCCCTTATATCGAATTTTTTTAATTAAAAAAATATTTATAATTTGCCATTCCCAAATCAGCATAAACTCTGTATAATCTCGCCGCAATATTTTTTAACATTAACCTCATAAAAAGAGAGAATATTGCTATGCTACGCGTACTAAAAGAAGCCCTTACTTTTGATGATGTGCTACTTGTTCCCGCACATTCTACCGTATTACCAAATACTGCCGATCTATCCACTCAATTAACTAAAACCATTCGTTTAAATATACCTATGCTTTCAGCGGCAATGGATACCGTTACTGAAGCAAAACTTGCCATTTCTCTTGCACAAGAAGGTGGTATTGGTTTTATTCATAAAAATATGAGCATTGAACGTCAAGCTGATCGTGTACGTAAAGTGAAAAAATTTGAAAGTGGTATTGTTTCTGAACCCGTTACGGTTTCACCAGATCTCACTTTAGCAGAATTGGCTGAATTAGTGAAAAAAAATGGCTTTGCGGGTTACCCTGTTGTGGATAGCAAAGGGAATTTAGTAGGAATTATTACTGGACGCGACACGCGTTTTGTTAATGATCTTAGCCAAACAGTAGAAAAAATGATGACGCCAAAAGAGCGTCTTGTTACGGTAAAAGAAGGCACAGCTCGTACAGAAATTTTAGCATTAATGCACAACCATCGCGTAGAAAAAGTGCTTGTGGTGGATGATAGCTTTAAACTGAAAGGAATGATTACAGTCAAAGATTTCCAAAAAGCAGAACAAAAACCAAATGCTTGTAAAGATGAATTTGGTCGTTTGCGTGTAGGTGCGGCTGTTGGCGCCGGAGCGGGCAATGAAGAACGTATCGAAGCGCTTGTGCAAGCGGGGGTGGATGTATTATTAATTGATTCTTCTCACGGACATTCTGAAGGCGTGTTACAACGTGTACGTGAGACTCGTGCAAAATACCCAAATTTACCAATTATTGCGGGTAATGTTGCCACTGCAGAAGGTGCCATCGCCCTTGCGGATGCGGGGGCTAGTGCGGTTAAAATTGGTATTGGTCCGGGGTCAATTTGTACCACACGTATTGTTACTGGCGTGGGTGTGCCACAAATTACCGCCATTGCCGATGCGGCGGAAGCTCTAAAAGATCGTGGTATTCCGGTGATTGCGGATGGCGGTATTCGTTATTCTGGTGATATTGCCAAAGCGATTGCCGCTGGCGCGAGCTGTGTGATGGTTGGCTCAATGTTTGCGGGGACAGAAGAAGCACCGGGAGAAATTGAACTTTACCAAGGACGTGCATTTAAATCTTATCGTGGAATGGGTTCCTTAGGTGCTATGAGTAAAGGCTCATCAGATCGTTATTTCCAAAGTGATAATGCTGCAGATAAACTTGTACCAGAAGGCATTGAAGGGCGTATCCCATACAAAGGCTACTTAAAAGAAATTATCCACCAACAGATGGGCGGTTTACGTTCTTGTATGGGCTTAACAGGTTGTGCCACTATTGAAGATCTTCGCACCAAAGCCCAATTTGTGCGAATCAGCGGTGCGGGCATCAAAGAAAGCCACGTGCATGATGTCACCATCACCAAAGAAGCACCGAATTATAGAATGGGATAAAATGATTTGATTTTTATCTGTTTAAAATAGCGTAAAAAAGCGATGTTAATAATGGCAAATTATAGAGTTATCACCTTGATAGTTAATCAATTAATGATTAAGAGGGAAAATAATGCTAAATAACCGTTATTTCATCGCTTTTATCTATGTGCTTGCCATTGGTTTAGCATTCCCCATTATCCGCTATGTGAGTTTGTCTTTTCACATTTTGAATAATAATGCGGTTAGGCTACTTTCAGCGGGTGTGATATTTGTTGCAATCGTACTATGGAAATATCGCCAACAACTGGTACTCATTGCTCAGCAACCGAAGTTAGTTTGCTATTTAATCTTAATTGCTGTGATTATGGTGCTTAATATTTATCTTTCTACGGAAGGAATAAAGTACACGACAGCACTTACGGGAAGTATCTTTGGCATTATTATGATGCCTGTGGCAACAATAATGGCAGCAATATTCTATCAAGATGAGCGTAATCATTTAGCTTCACGGACTTTTTACATCGGTTCAATTATCGCACTTATTGGCTCATTTGCTTTCGTACTATTGGGGCAACATCAAGGCGAAAGCAGTAATTTAACGACAGGAATTATACTTCTCACAGGTTGGATTATTGTACAACCATTACAAAATCTTGTTGTAAAAAAAGCCGCACTTGTGCTTCACCCGATTGTTATTAGTGCCTCAACAGCAATACTATCAGGCATTATTTATCTTTGTTTAGCAATAGATGATGGCGTCATTATTCAATTAGCAGAAACCTCAGCCACGATGTTAATTATCTTAATCCTTGCCGGAATTTATTGCTTAATGGCAGGAATGTTTTTAGCATTCTATATTGTACAACAACAAGGATTAGTCTTTTTTAATATTCTGCAACTCTTAGTACCGATTTCAACAGCGATTATCAGTTTTATTTTACTTGGTGAAACCGTTAATATGACTCAAGTTATTGCAATGTTACTTGTGATGTCAGGCTGTTTTATCGCATTAAGAAAATAATTTTTTATTTACCCTAATAAGGGTGTAACACATTAAAGGTAAACAATGAACAACATTCACAACCATAAAATTTTAATCTTGGACTTTGGTTCACAATATACCCAGCTTATTGCACGCCGTGTACGAGAAATTGGCGTATATTGTGAACTTTGGGCGTGGGACGTAACGGAAGAACAAATCCGTGAATTTAACCCAACAGGCATTATTCTTTCAGGCGGACCTGAAAGCACCACGGAAGAAAACAGTCCGCGTGCGCCTGAATATGTGTTTAATGCGGGCGTGCCAGTATTAGGGATTTGCTACGGAATGCAAACAATGGCAATGCAGCTAGGTGGTTTAACCGAAACCTCTGATCACCGTGAATTTGGTTATGCTTCCGTTTCTTTACAAAATCCAACCGCACTTTTCGCCGGTTTAGATGACGGTGATCATAAATTAGATGTTTGGATGAGTCACGGCGATAAAGTTACCCAATTACCACCGCACTTTCAAATTGTGGGGGTTACGCCAACTTGTCCTATTGCCGCAATGTCCGATGAAAATCGCCACTTTTATGGTGTGCAATTCCACCCTGAAGTTACCCACACAAAAAGCGGCTTAGCCCTTTTAACTAATTTTGTGGTGAATATTTGTGGTTGTGAACGTAACTGGACACCAGAAAATATCATTGAAGATGCGATCGCTCGTATCAAAGCGCAAGTTGGTAATGATGAAGTCATTTTAGGTTTGTCAGGCGGTGTGGATTCTTCCGTTACGGCTTTATTATTACACCGTGCTATCGGTAAAAACTTACATTGTGTCTTTGTAGATAATGGTTTGCTACGCCTTAATGAAGCAGAGCAAGTAATGGCAATGTTTGGTGATAAATTTGGCTTAAATATCATTCATGTGAATGCGGAAGATCGCTTTTTAAATGCATTAAAAGGCATTGATGATCCAGAAGCGAAACGCAAAATGATCGGTAAAGTGTTCGTTGATGTGTTTGATGATGAATCGAAAAAACTCAGCAGCGTAAAATGGCTAGCACAAGGCACGATTTACCCTGATGTGATTGAATCTGCCGCAAGTAAAACAGGCAAAGCACACGTGATTAAATCGCATCACAACGTAGGCGGATTGCCGGATTATATGAAACTTGGTTTGGTAGAGCCATTACGCGAATTATTTAAAGATGAAGTGCGAAAAATCGGATTAGCTCTCGGGCTACCTGCTGAAATGCTCAACCGCCATCCATTCCCCGGTCCGGGCTTAGGCGTGCGTGTGCTGGGTGAAGTGAAAAAAGAATACTGTGATTTACTCCGTCGTGCCGATGCTATCTTTATTGAGGAACTGTACAACTCAGGTTGGTATTATAAAGTTAGCCAAGCGTTCACCGTATTCTTACCGGTAAAATCTGTTGGTGTAATGGGCGATGGACGTAAATATGACTGGGTTGTCTCTCTTCGTGCCGTAGAAACCATTGATTTTATGACCGCACACTGGGCGCATTTGCCTTACGACCTACTCGGAAAAATCTCCAATCGTATCATTAATGAAGTTGATGGTATTTCCCGCGTAGTCTATGACGTCAGCGGAAAACCACCTGCGACGATTGAATGGGAGTAGCAAGTTTTTAAGCTCAAAAGTAGGTATTGATCCTACTTTTGAGAGCTAAAATTTAAATATATTTTTTCAAAGCTGGCATTGTAGTAAATTAGCGTAATTATTTGGATGTCTCTTGTAGAGTTTTCACAGAAAAGTAGACAGACTGACGTATTAAACTGGTTGCTATATATTGGGGTCGGAAATTGGCGTGGTATCTACGATTTTCAAATTTTTCCATTGATTAAAGGCGTTGATTTTATATACCGTTTATAACAAAAAGGCGAAATCATCATTTCGCCTTTTTTAATGCCATTATTTTGCTATACGTTTGTATTTAATACGATGCGGTTGTAGGGCATCAGCACCGAAGGTTTTCTTTTTCCATTCTTCATAGTCTGAGAAGTTGCCTTCATAGAAAGTAACTTTGCCTTCATCGCCGTAATCCAGAATGTGGGTAGCGATACGGTCTAAGAACCAGCGATCGTGGGAAATTACCATCGCACAGCCCGGAAATTCTAAGATCGCATTTTCTAAGGCACGTAAAGTTTCCACGTCAAGATCGTTGGTTGGTTCGTCTAATAACAGCACGTTCCCCCCAGCTTGTAATAACTTGGCTAAATGTAAACGCCCACGTTCCCCACCAGACAATTCACCAACACGTTTTTGTTGATCGACGCCTTTGAAATTAAAACGTCCAACGTAGGCACGACTTGGGATTTCAAAGTTACCAATACGCAGAATATCTTGTCCGTGCGAGACTTCTTCCCATACTGTTTTACTATCGTCCATTTCATCACGGAATTGATCCACAGAAGAAAGCACCACGGTTTCACCAAGCGTAATATTTCCACTATCAGGTTGTTCTTGCCCAGAAAGCATACGGAAAAGGGTCGATTTTCCTGCACCGTTCGCCCCGATAATCCCAACAATCGCGCCTTTTGGAATACTGAAAGATAAATCATCAATTAATGTGCGATCACCATAGGCTTTAGTTAAATTGCTCACTTCGATAACTTTATCCCCTAAACGTGGACCCGGTGGAATAAATAATTCGTTGGTTTCGTTGCGTTTTTGATATTCACCGCTGTTTAATTCTTCAAAGCGAGCCATACGGGCTTTGCTTTTTGCTTGGCGGCCTTTTGGATTTTGGCGAACCCATTCTAACTCTTTTTCAATGGATTTTTGACGAGCAGATTCTGCCGCCGCTTCTTGGGCAAGGCGTTTTTCTTTTTGCTCTAACCACGAAGAATAGTTGCCTTCCCAAGGAATGCCTTCACCGCGGTCAAGCTCTAAGATCCAACCTGCGACATTGTCTAGGAAGTAACGGTCGTGGGTAATGGCAACCACAGTCCCTTCGTAATCGTGTAAGAAACGCTCTAACCAAGCGACTGATTCTGCATCTAAATGGTTGGTTGGCTCATCTAATAACAGCATATCTGGTTTTTCAAGCAATAAGCGGCAAAGTGCTACGCGACGGCGTTCCCCTCCTGAAAGATGCTCGATCTTGGCATCCCAATCCGGTAAACGTAACGCATCAGCGGCACGTTCAAGTTGGTTTTCTAGATTATGTCCATCGTGCGCTTGAATAATAGCTTCTAATTGTGCTTGTTCGGCGGCAAGTTTATCGAAGTCAGCATCAGGATCGGCATAAAGCGCATAAACTTCATCTAAACGTGTTAAGGCATTTTTTACATCGGCAACGGCTTCTTCCACGGCCTCGCGTACGGTCTGTTGTGGTTCTAGCTTAGGTTCTTGTGGGAGATAACCAATTTTAATTCCGGGTTGTGGACGTGCTTCCCCTTCAAATTCTTTATCTACGCCAGCCATAATGCGAAGCAGGGTGGATTTCCCTGCACCATTTAACCCTAGCACACCAATTTTGGCACCCGGGAAAAAACTTAAGGAAATATCTTTTAAAATATGACGTTTCGGTGGCACAACCTTACCGACACGATGCATAGTATAAACAAATTGTGATGACATAAATTGTTCTCTTAGCTGTAAAAAGTGCGGTTATTTTACTTGATGTTTTTGTTTTTGGCGAATTGAAAGCGAAAAAAAACCTCCCAAACGGGAGGTAGGAAAGTAGTTTAGCTATTTATTTTGATTATTTTATTTAGGAACTTTATGAATATCAAGCTGTCACTTGACGGTGTATATACTACAAAGAAATTGTGTATAAAGAAATGATCAACTTACATTTTTTTGATGTAAATCACATAAATACCGTTTTTTTATACTATTTAAGCAAGTGAATTTCCAGCGAGCATTTTGTTTCAAATGGGGTTTAGTGATAGGATTCGTTTTTTGAGAATAATTTTTATTAAGGTCAGTTATGTTAAGAAAGTGCTTAAGTGTATTGGTGCTATTGCCTTTATCTTGTTTTGCCCACCCTCACGCCTTTATTGATATGCGCAACAAAGTATTGGTAGAAGACGGAAGATTAGTGGGCTTTTCAATGCAGTGGGTGTTGGATGAAGCAAGTTCTGCCAGTATTATTTATGATTTAGCGCAATCCACTCAGCCGAGTGATAAGCAAAAGTTGATTGATGAGGCAATGAAAAATATTGTGAATGAGCATTATTTTAGCTATCTCTTTGATAAAAATAAGAACAAGATCAAATATAAAGCACAGGCACAGCATTATGGAATGAAATCAAATGGTACACAAGTGATGTACTATTTTGATTTTTTGTTGTCTAACCCCCAACTGCTAAAGGGAAATCAGTTTGAATTAGCAACATACGATCCCACTTATTTTGTGGCAATGACGTATCCAACACTTAATAACAAACAAAGTGCGGTGGATTTTTCACAACTTCCTGCGCAATGTTCGGGCAAAGTAGTTGAACCGAATGTGGATCAGAAGGTGCGCGAATATGCGGCTTCTTTAGATCGCAGTCAGCGTAATGAGGACAGTTCCCTTGGCGAAGTGTTTAGCCAAAAAGTGGAGATTGTATGCAATTAAACAAGCACACAAAAAGAGGGATTAAGTACCTCGCAATATTGCTGTTACTGGTGGGACTGGGGTTTTATGTCTTACCTTATTTGTTTGGTCAAACGATGAGTTGGCAGAAAGCGTTTAACCAAAGTATTTCTGGATATTTACACCAAATCAATCACTATCCCGTGCAAGCGGGGTTAAGCTTAATGCTGATAAGTTTTTTGTATGGGGTGCTACACGCCCTTGGTCCCGGACACGGTAAATTTGTGATTGCCAGTTATTTATCTACCCATCAATCTCAATTGAAAACCAGTGTTCAGCTCACCTTATTGTCTTCTTTAATGCAAGGCTTGGTGGCAGTGGTGGCAACATCTATTCTCGTGGCGGGGTTGCAATTGTCTTCCCATTATTTCAAATTGAGCCAGCTTTGGCTTGAACGTTCTGCGTTTATTTTGATGTTCTTATTGGGCATCTATTGGATTTATCAAAGTGCGGTGAAATTTTTGCACAAATTTCGTCAGAGTAAACGCACTGCTTCACTGGGGAAAATTCATTCTATTAAGCCTACCTCGGCAAAAAATAGACTGGAGAAACCTGTCCAGGTTGCACAAATCCATTGTGATCACGAAAAAGGTTGCAGCTGTGGGCATCAACATTTACCCAGTTCACAGCAATTAGATCACGCCACAAATTTTAAATCCCGCTTGCTTGTGATTTTAACGATTGGTATGCGACCTTGCTCAGGGGCGATTTTTATTCTTTTTCTTTCCTATATGCTCAATCTTTATAAGTGGGGAATCGCAGCCGCGATGGCAATGGCGGTTGGTACAGGAATGACGCTCTCTTTATTTGCGTTGATTGTGCAATACGCAAGGCAAACCGCGGTGAAGTTGGGGCGTTGGTATTTTAGTTCGGAAAATTCGCCTTATGCTGAGATTGTCGTGAAATTGATCGCAGGCGGCGTGGTGATTTTCTTTGCTACGGCACTTTTTTATGGCACAACCTTGCCTATGCGTGGTGGCGCGGTGCTATTTGGAGGATAATCTTTCCGGTGAAAAATAGGGGTGAAAGATCACCCCTTTTTTCTTTTGATTGTCTTATTATTCAAATCAAAGTGCGGTGTAAATAAGCAAAGAATTATACGCCACATAAGCGAGAAATAACATTAGCCCTTCAAGGCGGTTAATCTGCCCTGTTCGTCCTTTGAACCCATAACCAAATAAAAACAGTAAACCCGTCAAGGCGATCATAACGAGCATATCTCGACTAAACACTTCGGGCGTTGCTTGAATTGGGGTAATAGCACCTGCAATCCCTACTACCGCAAGTGTGTTAAACAAGTTAGAACCAATAATATTGCCCACAGCGAGATCTAATTCATTTTTTCTTGCCGCCATAATAGAAGCTGCTAATTCAGGTAATGACGTACCGATGGCAACAATGGTTAAGCCGATAATTAAATCACTCACACCTAAATAAGTGGCGATATTTACTGCCCCCCATACTAATAATTGCGAACTGCCCATTAATAATGCCAATCCAATGACTAACCATAATAAGGCGGTTTTTAGCGGCATTTGTGATTTTTCTTTGAGTTCATCGGTAATGTCTTGCCCAAGGCTATCGCTTGAATGTTTTGTGCCTTGCCAAATTGTCCAGCCCATATAGAGCGTGAAAACTGCCAATAAAATCACGGCATCAAGACGAGAAATGGTGGCATCATAAATTAAACAAGCAGAAAGTAGGGTAACAAACATTAACACAGGCAATTCTTTTTTTAGCACTTGTGAATTGACGATAATTGGCTTAATAATGGCGGTGACACCTAAAATTAACGCAATATTGGTGATGTTTGAGCCATAAGCATTGCCCAGTGCAATCCCCGGGCTGTGGTTGAGGGCTGAAAGGGCAGAAACAATGATTTCAGGCGCAGAGGTGCCAAACCCAATAATAACAATGCCAATTAATAGGGGCGACATCCCTAAATAGCTGGCAAGAGAAGCAGCACCATCAATAAAACGATCTGCACTCCAGACTAAAATCACTAATCCGATAAGTATAGCGAGAAAAGATAAAAACATTTGCTTGTCCTATAAATGATGAAAAGTAACGGATATTATCATTCTTATGAAAGGTTAATTAGAAAAAATAAAAGCCCATAAGGAGGATATGGGCTTTAAGCTCTTTTGGAATTAAATAGCTTTTATAAAAGGAGACAAATAAAAACTGCCAAAAGAGAAAATTGGCTCCTCCTGCTGGACTTGAACCAGCGACATACGGATTAACAGTCCGCCGTTCTACCGACTGAACTAAGGAGGAATAATTCTGTATCACAAGGAATTGGTCGCAGATGATAATGATCTGTCTTTCCTTTGTCAACAGTGAAATTAAAAAAATGTTGAAAAATTATATTCTTTTTTTATATCCACAGTGCCTGTGGATAAGTCTGTGGGTTCTTATTTGAAAAAATCGCTGATCCCTTGAAAAAACTAGGTGTTTACTGATTAGCAATAAAATTGATTGCAAAATAACATTTCCTTATTTATCAATTGGTTAATAAAAATCTAGAAATTTTTTTAAAATTTTTTTTGATTTTGTGAGATTTCAATCTTGACAAATATAACTCTGTGTAAAACTTAATGTTTTGTTCAAGCCGAAAGGAAAAAATTATGCTAAAATTGACCGCACTTTTCTAATAGGGCGTTTTTTATGAGTAACAAAATTCACAGCAAACCGTTTATTCTGCATTCCGATTTTTCTCCCTCGGGCGATCAACCTCAGGCGATAGAAAAGCTGAGCGAAAATCTTAATGATGGTTTGGCTCATCAAACGCTACTTGGCGTAACGGGATCGGGTAAAACCTTTACCATTGCCAATGTCATTGCCAAACTTAATCGCCCTGCAATGTTGTTGGCTCCGAACAAAACCCTTGCAGCTCAGCTTTATGCCGAAATGAAGACGTTTTTCCCTGAAAATGCGGTGGAGTATTTTGTTTCTTATTACGATTATTATCAGCCAGAAGCCTATGTCCCAAGTAGTGATACGTTTATTGAAAAAGATGCGTCTATTAATGACCAAATTGAACAAATGCGTCTGTCTGCAACAAAATCCTTTTTAGAACGGCGTGATACCATTGTGGTTGCCTCCGTTTCTGCTATTTATGGTTTAGGTGATCCCGATAGCTATTTGAAGATGATGTTACATTTACAAACGGGCGCGATTATTAACCAGCGACAAATTTTAGCGAAATTAGCGGAGTTGCAATATACTCGCAATGATCAGGCATTTCAGCGCGGGACATTCAGAGTGCGGGGAGAAATTATTGATATTTTCCCAGCAGAATCTGATGATCAAGCGGTTCGTATTGAATTATTTGATGATGAAATTGAACGTTTAAGTTTATTTGATCCGCTCACTGGCGCCAATTTCGGTGCCGTGCCGCGTTACACCATTTATCCGAAAACCCACTATGTTACCCCGCGTGAACGGATTTTAGATGCCATTGAGCAAATCAAAGCGGAGCTGGCGCAGCGCCGAGAGTATTTCATCAAAGAAAATAAATTGCTAGAGGAACAACGTATTACCCAACGCACTCAGTTTGATATTGAAATGATGAACGAATTGGGTTATTGCTCAGGCATTGAAAATTATTCTCGCTATTTATCTGGGCGTAAAGAAGGTGAGCCGCCTCCGACGTTATTTGACTATATTCCCGCTGATGGCTTATTGATTATTGATGAATCTCACGTTACTGTGCCACAAATTGGCGGAATGTATCGTGGCGACCGTTCACGTAAAGAAACCTTGGTGGAATATGGCTTTCGATTGCCTTCCGCGTTGGATAATCGCCCATTACGTTTTGAAGAATTTGAACGCCTTGCTCCGCAAACCATTTATGTTTCAGCGACGCCCGGCCCTTACGAATTAGAAAAATCAGGTAGTGAGATTATCGATCAAGTCGTACGCCCAACGGGGTTACTCGATCCTGAAATTGAAATCCGCCCCGTAGCGATTCAAGTGGATGACTTACTTTCCGAGGCTCGCCAAAGAGCGGATAAAAATGAACGCGTTTTAGTTACTACACTCACTAAACGAATGGCAGAAGATCTGACCGATTATTTAGAAGAACACGGTGTGCGCGTGCGTTATTTGCATTCTGATATTGATACCGTAGAACGGGTAGAAATCATTCGAGATTTACGTTTAGGGGAATTTGATGTATTGGTCGGAATCAACTTATTACGTGAGGGCTTAGACATTCCCGAAGTGTCTTTAGTCGCAATTTTAGATGCAGATAAAGAAGGCTTTTTGCGTTCCGAACGATCATTGATCCAAACCATTGGACGTGCGGCACGAAATTTAAATGGTAAAGCCATTTTGTATGCTGATAGTATTACCAAATCAATGGACAAAGCCATTAACGAAACCAACCGCCGCCGTGAAAAACAAATGAAATACAATGAAGAACACGGCATTGTGCCACAAGCGTTGAATAAAAAAGTCGGCGAATTGCTTGATATTGGACAAAGTGCAACCAATAACAAAGCAAAAAGCAAGCAAAAACAAAAATCAGTGGCAGAACCTACCGCACTTTATCAACCAACCAGTACAAAAGAACTTCAGCAACAAATCAAAAAGCTGGAACAACAAATGTACAAACACGCCCAAAACTTGGAATTTGAAAAAGCCGCTACGGTACGTGATCAGTTGCATCAGTTAAGGGAAAGGTTTTTGGTAGAAGAATAATTCTAGGAGAATAAATTATGAAAATATTATTTTTGCATAAGTGGCTTATAGTTGGTGGTATTGAAAGAGTACTAGTTAATTATTTTAAGTTATTATATGATATAGATAACTTAGATATAGATAACTTAGATATAGATCTTCTAATTGCCTTTGAAAAAGAAAAATCTCCTTTTATAGAGGAAATACCTAATAATATAAATATTTCTTATATTTTTAATAAAGATAAAACACTGCAGATAGAACATAGTGAAAAATATAGAAAAAATAATTTATTACATAGAGTATTTTATAAGTTAAGAAAGCTTCAAGATAAAAGCTTTTGTAAAAGAACTTTATCAAATGTTATTTTGAATGGTAATTACGATGTGATTATTAATTTTAGCAATCACTTTGATCCTTATTTAGAATTTAAAAATATATCTGTTCCAATTATTAGATGGCAGCATTTGGCGTTAGATATTGGGAATGTAAATTTAAAAAAAGAAAAAAATATCTTAAAAAATTATACTAAAGTGGTTTCAATTTGTAATGAAATGACTGAGCAAATAAAAAGATATACAGGGTTAGAGGATGAAAAATTATTTACTTTATTTAATCCAATAGATTTTTCTACTATAATTGAAAAATCTTTAAGATCTATTCCAGATATTAAAAAACCTTATTTCATTCAAGTTGCAAGATTAGATAAGATAAAAAGACATAAGGATTTAATTAATATTTATGCAAAGTTAGTTGATTTAGGAATTGAAGAGAATCTTTATATAATAGGTGATGGAGAAGAATATTCTAATTTAATGAATCAAATAAAAAAATTAAATTTGGAAGATAGGTGTTTTTTATTAGGGGAAATAAAAAATCCATATCCATATATGAAAAATGCTAAATTGTTTTTACATGTATCAGAAAGAGAAGGATTACCTACGGTTCTTTTGGAAAGTTTAATTTTAAACGTTCCTGTTATTGCTATGAATTGTGAGACAGGAGTCAAAGAAATTCTCAATTATGGGAAATGCGGAAAACTCATAGAGTTTTTTAATCAAGAAAGTTTCATTGAAGAATGTTTTAAACTATCACAATGTAATAGTTCACTTGAAAAGTATAAAATTGAGATTCGAAAACATTTGTCTTTATTCTCAGAGGAAAATATTAAATATCGCTTTTTGACGTTATTAAAAAATTTATTGAGGAAATAAATATGAAGAAAGTTAAGGTTGCACTTTTAATTAATGAATATTTTGGCGCATTAAATACTGGCTATGGAGGGTATGGATTTTTAGCAAGAAGGCTAATTACTAAATATTTACCAAGCGATGATATACAGATAGATGTATTATTAAAAACAACATCTAAATGCTTTGGGATGTTTGCAAAAAAGCATATTATAGATGGTATAAATGTTTATGAGTTACCTAAAAAGCCTTTTTTTGCTAAGAAATGGTTAAAATCTCAAAATTATGATCTTTATCTTACGATAGAAGTCACTTTTGATTATCCTTTACTTCAAGAAGATTTGAATAAAAAAGTAATATTCTGGATACAAGACCCTAGACCTAAATCAGATTGGGAAGAAATTGAAACAGTAAATTTATTTCCTGAGCCAAATTATTATGATCAAAAATTATATGATAATATACATAATCTATATAAAAAAGAAAGAGTTAAATTTATATCCCAAGCATATTTTTTAAATGATAAAGCGAAAGAATTATACTCTCTTGATAATAATGTAGATATTCAATACTTACCTAATCCAATAGATATTGACTATGAGTTCGATGTGAAAAAATTTCCTAAGAAAAATAATATAATTTTTTTAGGTAGGATAGAGTCAGTAAAAAGAGGATGGTTATTTTGTGAGATTGCTAAAAAATGTCCAGAGTATGATTTTTATATGTTAGGGCAATCATTCCATGATTTTGAAAGAAACTCTTCTATTATGAGTAAGTATAAAAATATTTCTAATCTCCATTTTATGGGACATGTTGATGGTGATGAAAAAAATAACTATTTGAAAAATGCTAAAATCTTAGTAAATACATCTATACATGAGGCTCTACCTATATCTTTTTTAGAAGCGCTTTCTTATGGAACTTTAATTGTAAGTAATCAGAACCCAGAAAATTTGACTTCTCAATTTGGTGTTTATGTTGGAACAGTATTAGGGGATGGCTTTGATTGTGTGGATAAATATGTAGATGCTATTAGAAAACTGATGTTAGATGAGCCATTAAGAAGTGAGCTTGCAATAAAAGCAAATCAATATATAAAAGAATATCATAATATTCCTAGATTTATTTCAGATATGCGAAATGTTATTTTTAATTTAGTAAAGGATAAATAATGGAAACTTTTGTAATTAGCTTAAAAGAAAATAATTATTTAAGAAGAGATCATATTTTTAATCAATTTAGGATATGTCAATTGGATTTTACTTTTTTGATGTGTTAAAGCAATAAAAATAGATGTTTTTATCAGAAATAAGATTTTTGATAAAACATCTACCTTATTGTAAATAATTGTATAAAATATTCAAATTTTATTTTTGAAAAAATTAGAGTTTATATTGAGTGAAGCTATGAAGAAAATAAAATTTCCTCCTATATTTATCATTAGTCTTAAAAATTCATCTAGACGAGAAGTTATTGCAAAACGTCTTCGTAGTTTAAATCTTGATTTTGAATTTTTTGACGCGGTTTATGGAAAGGAATTATCAAAAGATCAATTATCTAAGGTTGATTTTGATTTTTATCCTAAAGAGCATAATTCTCCTAAACCTCTAACATTAGGTGAAATAGGCTGTGCTATGAGTCATATTAAGCTTTATGAACATATTGTAAAAAACAATATTTCTGAAGCAATTATTTTTGAAGATGATGCTATTGTTTCTCTCTATTTTGAAGAAGTATTAAAAGTTGCTTTAGACAAAATATCTTCGGCTAAAGAAATTTTATTTTTAGATCATGGGAAAGCAAAAGTATGGCCTTTTATGCGTAACTTACCTGAACGTTATCGATTAGCGAAATATCGTTCTCCATCTCGAAATTCTAAACGTTGTATTATTAGAGCTACAGCATATTTGATTACTTTGACTGGAGCTAAAAAGCTATTAAGACAAGCCTATCCCATAAGGATGCCTGCGGATTATTTGACTGGGCTATTGCAATTAACTCATATTAATGCTTATGGCATAGAACCTCCCTGTGTATTTGGTAGTTATGATTCAGAAATTGATGAAATAGAAAACCGTTATGATTAAATTAAAAGATTTGCTAAGACGTTGGCGTCTTGCTTTGGGAAAATTTCTGCTAGATAAAAAAATAGATGATAATAGTATACTTCCACCCAAGAGTATTTTATTTCTTCGGCAGGATGGGAAGATAGGTGATTATATTGTTAGCTCTTTTGTATTTAGAGAGATAAAAAACTTTGACGCTTCAATAAAGATTGGGGTTGTTTGTACTAAACAAAATGCCTATTTATTTGAACAAAATCCTTATATTGATCAATTATATTTTGTGAAGAAGAAAAATATTATTGACTATATTAGAAATGGGCTAAAGATAGGCAAGCAATGCTATGATCTAGTTATCGATCCTACGATAATGCTACGCAACCGAGATCTTCTTTTTTTACGTTTAATTGGCGCAAAAAATTATCTTGGCTATCAGAAAGAAGATTATAAATTGTTTAATCTTAACTTATCACAAACAGATCTTCATTTTTCCGAAATATATCGACAGGCATTAGAAAAAATTGCTATTCCAGTTAAGTCAATGAAATATGATATGCCAATGAGAGAAAAAGAGCAAAATGAAGTTATTCAATTTTTGCAAAAATATAATATTGAGAATTATGTTGCAATTAATTTTTATGGTGCTGCGCGTTCAAGAAAATTTTCTGATGAAAATATAACGAAAATCTTATGTTATCTGACAAGTCAAAAAACAGATCGAAAGATTATTATTTTGGGATATCCAGATGTGAATAAAAAATTACTCAATATCGCTTCAGATTTTTGTAATGTATTTGTTTATGATACACAAAATATTTTCCATACAATTGAGTTAATTAAGCATTGTGCATATCTGATTTCTCCTGATACATCCACTATTCATATTGCATCAGGCTTTAATAAACCGATTATCGGTTTTTATAGTCAAGATCAAGTAAATTTTAACCATTGGAAACCAACGTCAAATATAGTTAATATTTTATTCTATGAGAAAGATATTAATGAGATTTCTCCACTGCGGTTTTATGAAGACTGGTTTAAATAATTGAAAGTGAGAGCCTTATTTTCTATGAAAATAAGGCTTTTTTTCCACTATTCGTAATGAAAACGAAACTCTTGTACTAAATCTGCGCTGAGGCTTTTGGCAACAGGGCAGGTGTGAGCCGCGGCTTCGAGCGTGGCACGCGTGCGTTCATCAAGCGCTTTGTTAAGATAAAAATCTAATACAATACGTGCGACTCGGCGTGGGTTGAGCGCCATTTCTTTTTCTACTTCGATGCGTGTGCCTTGCAAATCCACGCCAAGATCTCTTGCTCGAATTCCCATAATTGTCATTGCACAGGCGGCAAGTGAAGCAGCAAGTAAATCTGTTGGTGAAAAGGCTTCACCTTTACCATTATTGTCCACAGGGGCATCAGTGGAAATTTTGTTTCCACTTTGTAAATGGATTAAATCATTGTGCAAATTGCCAGTGTAATGAATCGTTGAAATGTGTGACATAGGAACTCCTTATTAGACTAATTTATAGCTCAATTAGAGTAAAAGGAAAGCTGGGGAAGTGCAAGATATATTATTTTTTTATTTAGAAAAATAATGAGGGAAATTAAAGTGGAATAGGATGAATTTGATTATTTTGCTTTATGGAGAGATTAATAGGATTTTATAAGAATTATCTCTAAGTAACAAAAGAACCTAGAAAAAATAAAATGATACAAAATGCTGTTTAAATCAGATAAACAGCATTTTTATAAGTGCGGTGCTTTTTTCGTAAATTTAGTTTAAAAGCCCAAGTAAACCATCAATCAGTGGCACAATAGGAATAAATAATAAGGTGCTTGTGGTAACAATATTGGTAGCAAAAGACACGTCACCTTTGGCTTCATTGGCAAGAATAGGCAATATGGCAAGAGCAGAAACGGAGGATTGTAGAATCAGAGTTTGTGCCTCAATCGTTGGCAATGGTAGCACGGTTTTACCAATAAGAATGAGAAATACCATAATCGCTGGGGAGATAGCAAATTTGCCGATGAGTGCGGTAATGGTGTCTTTATCAAATTTGAGGCTTTTTAATCCCGCATCATAAAGCGTGATGCCAATATAAATGAGTGAAAGTGGCGTAACCATTGCCCCTATATAGCTTAATGCGCTATGAATAAAATTTGGTACAGGAATATTGATGAGTAAAAAAATGAGGGCAACAAGAAACCCGAGTAACGGTGGAGGTAAAAGTTTTTTCCAGTTAAATAAGCGATGTGGTGATGATTGTGATTGGCTGCTATCTCGTGCAATCAGCCAAGCGCCAAAAGTCCAAGTGGAAATGGTATTTAGTACATAATAGACCAAAAAATAAGGCATACTATTTTCACCAAATAATGCAATATTTAAGGGTAAGCCGATAAATATGGTATTAGCGTTTACTATCGTATTAATAAAAACACCTTTCCGCCCTGCACGAATATTGAAGGCTTTTGTCATTAACCACGCAATAATATAACCTAAGAATATTGCAGCAGTACCATAAATTAATCCATCTGATAGCGAAAATAATTTTTCACGAGTAAGGTAACTTAGCACAGAAATAAAAATAGAAGCTGGGAGGGCAATATTCATAATGAGTTTAGAAATATTGCCAGCAAAGCTGTCTGCAAAATAGCCTTTATGGCGTAAATAAAAACCTAATACAATAATCAGAACGATAGATAAGACACTTTCAAGTGCGGTGAGAAAAAGCATTATATTTTCCTCTGTTGGAATAATTTCTTTTTTAGGATTATTTTGAAAGCGCTTTGTGAGATTAATTAATAAAAGCGCCGTCTTTTTTATAAAAATGCCGCCTGATTTTCAGACGGCATAGGCGTATTTAGCGATAAACGGCTTGCCACATTGCGTTTTGCACGCTTTGTACCCAGTTATCACTCTGTTTGGTTGCAACACCATCTTTTATTGCTTGTTTGGCGACAGCGACAGCCACCGTTGCTGACGAAGCGCGTAAATTATCTACTGAGGGAAGTAACGCTGCCCCTAAATCTTGTGGATTGACTTGGCTTGCAACAGCTTCAGCGGCAGCGAGTAACATTCCGTCAGTGACTTGGCTTGCCCCTGATACAATGACACCTAATCCTAAGCCGGGATAAAGCAGCGCATTGTTACCTTGCCCAATATAGAAAGCCGTTCCGTTATATTGCACAGGAGATACTGGAATACCCGTTGCGATTAAGGCTTTACCTTTTGACCAAGGGATTGCATCTTGCGGCATCACTTCAATACGCTCTGTTGGGTTAGAGAGCGGTAATAAAATTGGACGTTCTACGCCTTCACAAAGTGCTTTGATGACTTCTTCAGTGAATGCACCGTGATCTGTGGAGGTGCCAATTAAAATGGTTGGTTTGACTTGTTTTACGACTTCTAACAAACCAATTTTACCCTCTGAACGTTGCCAATCTGCCACTTCAGCCGCAGAGCGTGCATATTCTTGCTGGTAATTCGGTAGATTTGGCATATCATCAGTGACTAAGCCATTAATATCAATGAGCCATACGCGTTTTTTGGCTTCTTCGCGAGAAAGTCCATTACGTTCCATTGCGGCACTAATTTGATCTGCCATTCCTGTTCCCGCAGTTCCCGCTCCATAGACGACAAGGCGTTGTTCAGCGAATGTTTGTTTCGTAACTTTTAAACCTGAAATGACTGCTGCCATAACAATTGCGCCAGTGCCTTGCATATCATCATTGAAAATACGGTATTTTTCACGATTTTCAACTAAGATGCGACGTGCGTTGGAAGGACCAAAATCTTCAAAGTGCAAGAGGGCATTTGGGAACATTTCACTTGCTATTTTTAAATATTCATTAATTAAGTGATCATAGCGTTCACCACGCACACGAGCGTGTCGATTACCAAGATAAGTTGGGTCATTTAGCAATGCTTCGTTATCGGTACCAACATCTAAATTCACTGCAATGACACGGCTTGGATCGATGCCCGCAGCGGCAGTGTAGACGGCAAGTTTACCAACAGAAATATCCGTTCCGTTCACGCCCCAATCGCCAATACCAAGGATTTCTTCTGCATCAGAACAGACTATGAGATCAACATCCTCAGCGCCAAGCCCTAATGTTTCAAAAGAAGCACGAATATCTTCTGGACGGTTCACATTTAAATAAACGGCACGAGAACGGCGATAATCACGACTCCATTGTTTTATTGCATCACCTACGGTTGGGTCATAAACAATAGGTAACATTTCGGCGAGATGATCGGTAAGAAGACGATAATAAAGCACTTCATTACGATTATGTAGTTGGTCGAGGAAAATGTATTTTTCCATTGGTTTTTCATAACGAGAAAGTTGCTCATAAGCACGTTTGGCTTGTTCATCAAGGGTTTCCACAGCAGCAGGTAATCGCCCGGTTAAACCTAACTTATTACGTTCTTCAAGCGTAAAAGCCGTGCCTTTATTGGTTAGTGGATTAGTTAGAATATCAGGGGTATGACTCATTATTAACTCCTTATTTATGAAATAGATTATTTGTCGAGAGGTAAAATAGCTATTTGCTACTGAGTATAGGCGCATAAATAACAATTTCAAGTGGAGTGAATGTTATTTTTTTTTTTTTTTTTTTTTTTTTTTTTTTTTTTTTTTTTTTTAATATATTGATTTTGAAAGGTTTTTTGTAATTCGGGTTTTTGTTTATTTTGTTTTGTTATTTTTTTTTT
>NZ_JAKKOE010000003.1:0-292500 GCF_026226845.1 Avibacterium sp. 20-129
AACTTCTACAACGTCGCGTCGTTGTGTGCGGCGTATTATAGACATCTCGAAAATCTTTGCAAGTGTTTTTTTGTAAAAAATAATAAAAAAACACAAAAATGATGACAGCTGATTATTTTAAAATCACAATGATGATTTCTTCTGCAAAGTGCGGTGAAAATTTAGTGAATTTTTATACCGCACTTAATTATTGGCTATTTATCTAAAATAAGCGTGCGTAAGCTTGAAAAGCCAAATTGTTTAAATACCTTTAATAAAGAAGGCTGTTCTTTACTTTCTTTTGTACAATACACCAAATTCTGTTTGACTGTTTTTTGCGTTAGTTCTCCAAGCAAATCCTTGACTCGTTTAGCAATTGCTTTACTTGGATCTAAAAAATATTTCACCTGTGGCAAGCAGGCTTTTAGTTCTGCTTTTAGGAATGGGAAATGGGTACAACCTAAAATCACCGTATCTAATGATAAATTCCGTTGCCATTCTTTGACTTCAAATAAAAGTTTTATGGGATCAATGGGATTCCCTTGTAATTTTTCTTCTGCCATTTTCACCAATTCCGTGCTTCCTAGCTTTTCAACAGTACAATGCATTGCGTAATCTTGAATCAGCTTATCTACATAAGATCGTTTTACTGTACCTTTAGTGGCAAGTAATCCGATAATCCCTGTTTCTGTTTGCTGTGCAGCAGGTTTTACAGCCGGTACGGTACCAACAACTGGGCAAGAAAAATTTTCTCGTAATGCTGGCAAAACGACTGTGCTTGCGGTATTACAAGCTATCACAATTAAATCAATCGGATGTTGTTGCGAAATTTTCTGACAAATCGAGACACAACGTTCAATAATCGCCTGCTCTTCTTTTTCAGAATAAGGAAAAAATGCGTTGTCTAAACAATAAAGGTAATGGCAATAAGGCAAAAGTGTTTTAACTTCACGATATACACTCAAGCCCCCAATGCCAGAATCAAAAAATAAAATGGTAGGCGGATTAGATAAGGTTGTCATGTATTATTAAAAAGCAATTCAAGTTGAGGTGATCTTATACCTTAGTATAGGATATCTCAAGGTAAAGTTTACGCATTGGAATAAATGGTTTTCTCGTCAAGCCAACGCTGAATCAAGGCGTCCGAAAGTTGTGGATATTTGTGAATTATTTCTCCGGCATACTGCTGAACCATTGGGATCATTTTGCGATCGCGCATTAAATTTGCCACTTTAAATTCGGCTACCCCTGTTTGTTTTGTTCCCAATACTTCCCCCGGCCCACGGATTTCAAGATCTTTTTCTGAAATATAAAAACCGTCTTGACTTTCACGTAACACTTGTAGACGTTTTTTTGATACCTTTCCTAATGGTGGTTTATACATTAGTACACAAAACGAGGCCGTACTTCCCCGCCCTACACGTCCACGCAGTTGGTGGAGTTGAGATAAGCCAAGCCGTTCAGCATTTTCGATAATCATCAAACTTGCATTAGGTACATCAACCCCCACCTCAATCACCGTTGTGGCCACCAGAACATCTAGCTCTGCCGCTTTAAAACTTGCCATAATATCTTGCTTTTCTGTCGGCTTCATTCGCCCATGAACTAAACCAATACGTAAATTAGGTAAAGCGCTTGTCAGATCTTGCCAAATTGCTTCTGCGGCTTGCGCCTCTAAGACTTCACTTTCATCAATAAGCGTACAAACCCAATATGCTTGACGTTTTTCATTCACACAAGCCTGATACACGCGTGCAACAATTTCAGCACGGCGTTCTTCTGAAATCGCAACCGTTGTAATGGGCGTTCTTCCCGGTGGCAATTCATCAATAATAGAGGTATCCAAATCAGCATAAACTGTCATCGCTAAGGTGCGCGGAATCGGGGTTGCTGTCATTATCAGTTGATGTGGATAATTTCCTGATTTTTCACCTTTTTCCCGTAACATTAAACGCTGATGTACGCCAAATCGGTGCTGTTCATCAATAATCACTAAAGCGAGATCATTAAATTCTACATCCTGCTGAAATAAGGCGTGCGTACCAACAATCATCTGCACTTCACCTGATTTCATCTGTTCTAATACGGTTTGGCGTGCCTTACCTTTCACTTTTCCAGCAAGCCAACCGACCTTGATACCGAAAGGCTCAAGCCAATGTTGAAAATTGACAAAATGCTGTTCAGCCAAAATTTCCGTCGGTGCCATTAATGCCACTTGCCTTTGGTTATCAATTGCGACGAGTGCGGATAACGCTGCAACCAAGGTTTTCCCTGATCCCACATCACCTTGCACCAATCGCATCATTGGATAAGGCTTTTGTAAATCTCGCTCAATATCCTGCACAACACGATGTTGTGCATTAGTTGGGGTAAATGGCAAACGCTGTAAAAATTGCTGTTTTAGATCCGTTTGATAGTGCAAGGGCAAAGCAAAAAATTGCTGAATATTTGACCGCACTTTTTGCATTGCCAAATTATGAGCTAATAATTCTTCAAAAATTAATCGCACTTGCGCTGGGTGCTGTCCCTTTTCGAGCATTTCCAGCGAAACATCGGGCGGTGGACGATGCAAAAATCGGATCGCCTCTTTCAAAGAGTATGTATAAGGATTAAATTCATCAGGTAGAATTTCTGGCAACTGGATTTTATCTAATAACGCCAGCGCTTGATCGGTGAGTTTTCGTAAAGCGTTTTGCTTTAAACCTTCAGTAGTAGAATAAATGGGGGTAAGCGTTTCTGCCATAACTAAAGGAGCATCATCACGAATAATTTGATATTCAGGGTGATGAATTTCTGCCATAAAACGACCACGCTTAATTTCACCGAAGGCTTTTACCCGGGTTCCCACCTGAAAACTGTTACGCATTGCCGCGTTAAAATTGAAAAAACGTAAAGTTAATTTTGATGTGCCATCAGACACCACGACGATTAGAATTGGGCGACGTCCAAACTGCACTTCACAGAGCTGAACTGTTGCACTGATCGTCGCATATTGCTCAGGACGAAGATCAATAATGGGGGTAATGCGTGTATGATCTTCATAACGACTCGGTAAATGAAAGAGAAGATCTTGTAGATTATTAATACCAATTCGGCTTAATTTCGCCGAAACTGCCGCTCCCACGCCTGATAGGGTAGTAAGCGGTACAGCCCCAAGAATATCTGTTGTCATTAGCGATTAATATTACGTTCAATACTGACAAAACCCGGCGTTGTCTTGATTTTTCGCATAATTTGGCTTAAATGATGGGTATCTTTTGCGGTAAGCAATACGACAATTTGATATAAACGGCCGTCTTGCTCTTCCGTCCAAATGCTATGAATATTACTGTCCATTGCGGAAATATTCGATGTCAAATTAGGCAACGCCCCTTGCTGATTAATCATTTCAATGCGTAATTCTGTTTCAAAATCGACTTTATTCTCACTATTTTCCCAAGTGACGGGCGTATAATGCTCTTTATTTTCTTCATGATTACGCAAATTTGCACAAGCTTCATGATGTACAACAAGTCCTTTGCCGGGACTCGCATAAGCCATAATTGGATCGCCCGGAATAGGATGGCAACATTGTGCGAATGTTGTTAATAAATTTTCTGAACCATTAATAGCAAAAATGCTTTTATTATTACTTAGATCGCCATCGGTATCAATTTCAATGCTTTCACCAAGTAAACGATAGGCAATGACTGCACTCATCTGATTGCCTAAGCCAATTTCAGCTAATAAATCCTCAAAACGATTAAGTTTAAGTTCATTTAGCAACGTATTAATACGTTGTGGTGAAATCTGTTCTAATTTATGTGGCAATAAGGCATTAGTAAGCTGACGTTTACCTAATAGAATAGCGGTATCTGAACGCATATTTTTCAAGGCATGACGAATATTAGAACGTGCTTTTGCGGTAACCACAAAATTAAGCCAAGCCACATCAGGACGCGCATTTAACGCGGTGATAATTTCTATTGTTTGTCCTGATTGTAACGGTTGAGAGAGTGGGTAAGGTTTACGATCAACATTTACTGCGACACACGCATTACCAATATCAGAATGAACCGCATAGGCAAAATCAACTGCTGTTGCCCCTACAGGCAATTCAACAATGCGCCCTTTCGGGGTAAAGACATAAATTTCTTTCGGGAAAAATTCTGATTTTACGCTTTCAATAAATTCAAAAGAATTCCCCGCACTTTGTTGCAATTCGATCAGGCTTTGTAACCAACGTTGTGCGCGAATTTGTGCCGTGGTGCTATCATTCTTACCGCCTTGTTTATATGCCCAATGCGCTGCCACCCCCATTTCTGCCATTTGATCCATTTCTTCTGTACGAATCTGCACTTCCACCGGCACGCCGTGTGGACCAATCATAGAAGTATGCAAGGATTGATAGCCATTTGCTTTCGGCACAGCAATATAATCTTTCACTCGACCGGGACGTGGCTTATATAAGCTGTGCATTTGTCCTAGCACACGGTAGCAAGTATCGACATCTTTCACTACCGCACGGAAAGCATAAATATCCATAATGGAATGAAATTGCTGATCTTTGAGGCGCATTTTTTGGTAAATGGCATAAAGGTGTTTTTCTCGCCCAAAGACGCGTGCATCAATACCCACATCCCCCAGACGTCCTTTAATTTCATCGGAAATCCGCTCAATCATATCTTTGCGGTTACCACGCGCAATTTTTATTACTTTTTGTAATACCGCATAACGCTGCGGGTGCATCGCTTCAAAACCGAGATCTTCTAGCTCATTTTTAATATGTTCTATCCCTAAACGATGAGCAAGAGGAGCGTAAATTTCAAGGGTTTCTTTCGCAATCCTACGCCGTTTATCCGGGCGTAATGCGCCAAGTGTGCGCATATTATGGGTGCGATCAGCCAATTTAATAAGCACAACACGAATATCTCGTGTCATTGCCAAGATCATTTTACGGAAGTTCTCTACTTGCGCCTCTTGGCGTGTGCGAAATTTGAGTTTATCTAATTTAGAAACACCTTCTACAATTTCAGCAACACTCGTACCAAATTCGGCTTCAAGCTGCGCCTCGGTATAAGGGGTGTCTTCAATCACATCATGCAACAAGGCTGCCATCACCGCTTCGTGATCTAAACGCATTTCCGCAATAATGGAGGCCACCGCAACAGGGTGTGTAATGTACGGCTCACCGCTAGAGCGAGACTGTCCTTCGTGCGCATCTCTTGCGATAATATATGCACGTCTTACTAATTCAATTTGTTCAGCAGGCAAGTAGCCGCGAATAATATGCTCTAAACGTTCAAATAAGTACAAAGGACACCTAACTTTTTATTCAAATTTTATTGCGAAGGATAAAAATAAAACAAAAAACTACCGCACTTTTATCGCTTATGAAGATAATAAAGATACTGCGTGATGTTCTGTTGCCTCTTGCTCTAAGGCATCTTGACGCTCGTGCGCATTCATAATTTCATTATTGATCAAGCCTTTCTCAATCTCACGCAATGCAATGACTGTTGGCTTGTCATTATCTTCTGGCACCAAAGGTTGGCGAATATGCAATTGTAATTCTCTTGCACGGCGTGCTGCGGTTAAAATTAAATCAAAACGGTTACCAATTTGTTCTACCGCATCTTGCACTGTTACACGAGCCATAAATTTACTCCAATCAGTTAAACTTCTTCAATAAATAAAAGGGATCTAATGATACTAAAATGTCAATTATTTTGCCAGTAATTGATGAATTAAAGCGATATTTTGCGTTTGTTGATAGCTTTTGGTTAAACATTCGGCGCGTAAAATATGCTGTAAATCTGCCACAGCTTGTTCAAAATTATCATTAATAATCACATAATCATATTCATCATAATGAGACATTTCACTGGTGGCTTTTGCCATTCGATCGGCAATCACTTCTGCACTATCCTGTCCACGTCCAATTAAACGGCGCTCTAATTCACTCACAGAAGGAGGCAAAATAAAAATACTTTTTACACTCGGTAATTTGGCACGAATTTGTTGCGCCCCTTGCCAATCAATATCTAAAAAAACATCAATGCCTTGCGCCAAACTTTTTTCAATCGTTGGTAAGGAGGTGCCATAATAATTTCCGCCAAATACGTTGGCATATTCTAAGAATAAATCTTGTTCAATTAAATGCTCAAATTCCGCTTTACTCACAAAATGATAATGCACGCCATCCACTTCGCCCGGGCGTGGTGAGCGGGTGGTATGGGAAACAGAAACCATCATTTTACGCCCTGTTTCTTTTGCTAATAATGCGGCGATTAAAGATGATTTTCCCGCACCACTTGGGGCAGAAATAATATAAAGGTTACCTTGGCTCATTGTTTATCCTCAATTTTCATCAAATTATGCTCATTATGCCGATAAATCAGAAAAAAATCATTAGGGGCTGGGGATATTTTTCGTGATAACTGCGTTGAATGTGGTTCGTTTAGCATAACTCAACTTCGCCACTTTCGCCTTGCTCTCACAAAAATAGCTCCCCGCTCAACGGCGAAATAAATTATCAACAATCCCTAAAAGTGCGGTGTTTTTTTACTTAATATTGACAAAATAAAAACAAGCTAACTGGCTGATCCGCAAAGTTTTGATGTAGATCACAAATGTTTTACGGTTTTCTTGCGAGTTAGTTTCACCCTATCTAAAAAGCGTGCTATAATTCGCAGCGAACGGAAAATAGAAATTCTTTCTATGCACCGTAACCCTTTTGTTTAACTTAAATTATAGGTGAAAAACTTATGGCAATTAAAATTGGTATCAATGGTTTTGGCCGTATCGGTCGTATCGTATTCCGTGCAGCACAACAACGTGATGACATCGAAGTAGTAGGTATCAACGATTTAATCGACGTTGAATATATGGCATATATGCTAAAATATGATTCAACTCACGGTCGTTTTGATGGCACTGTTGAAGTAAAAGACGGCCATTTAGTGGTAAACGGTAAAACTATCCGTGTTACCTCTGAGCGCGATCCTGCAAACTTAAAATGGAACGAAATTGGTGTTGATATTGCTGTTGAAGCAACAGGTATCTTCTTAACTGATGAAACTGCTCGTAAACACATTGAAGCGGGTGCGAAAAAAGTTGTATTAACCGGTCCATCTAAAGATGCGACACCAATGTTTGTAAACGGCGTAAACTTTGATACTTATGCAGGTCAAGATATCGTTTCAAACGCCTCTTGTACAACAAACTGTTTAGCACCATTAGCGAAAGTAATCAACGACAAATGGGGAATCAAAGACGGTTTAATGACCACTGTTCACGCAACCACAGCAACCCAAAAAACAGTTGATGGTCCTTCAGCGAAAGACTGGCGTGGTGGTCGTGGTGCGGCTCAAAACATCATTCCATCTTCAACAGGTGCAGCAAAAGCAGTAGGTAAAGTTATTCCTGAGTTAAACGGTAAATTAACCGGTATGGCATTCCGTGTTCCAACACCAAATGTTTCTGTTGTTGATTTAACTGTAAACCTTGAAAAACCAGCAACTTATGCTGAGATCTGTGCAGAAATCAAACGTGCTTCTGAAAACGAATTAAAAGGCGTTTTAGGCTACACTGAAGATGCAGTAGTATCAACAGACTTCAACGGTTGTGCATTAACTTCTGTATTTGATGCAGAAGCAGGTATCGCATTAACTGATACTTTCGTTAAATTAGTATCTTGGTACGATAACGAAACAGGTTATTCAAACAAAGTATTAGACTTAGTAGCTCATATTCACAACTACAAAGGCTAATTAAAAATCATTTAAAATTAAGCCGCACTTTTAAAGTGCGGTTTTTTTTCACCAAATTTTTCTCGCTGATTTATTCTTGCTTCTCTCTATTTGCCTTTCTCTGGAAAAACATTTCTTTTCTTCATAGCATAAAAATGAACAACTGTTCGCTCGTTAAAACTGTTACATCGCTCACAAAATCACTGATTATCCGCATTTTTCAGCGGATTTTTCTCGCTTTTTATTGGATTAACGATTATATTTAGCCTACAACTGTACGCTAAAAAATAATCATTAGGTAAATAGGATAAAGAAGAATGACAAATACCCTTGATTTTCATTTTGTGAGCCGTTTTCAACAGCAAGCAAAAACATTAAAAAATAACACCGCACTTCGTTATTTTGAAAATCAACAATGGCACGATATTTCTTGGGCTAGCTTTCAACAACAAGTAAACGAACTTTCTCTTGCACTACTCGCCCATCATATTGATGTACAAGACAAAATTGGCATTTTTTCCCATAATATGCCACGCTGGACAATTGCCGATATCGCGGCATTACAACTTCGTGCCATTACCGTACCAATCTACGCAACCAATACCGCACAGCAGGCCGCGTTTATTATTAATGATGCCGATATAAAAATTCTCTTCGTTGGCGATCAAGAACAGTATGAACAAGCATTACACATTGCTGCGGATTGTCCACAGTTACAGCATATTGTGGCGATGAAAGACAGCATTCAACTGCACAATCATCCACTGGCTTGCAGTTGGGCGAACTTTATTGCAACAGGATCGCAAACCAATCCCACAGCATTACAACAACGTCTCGATAATAAACAACTGAATGATTTATTTACCCTTATTTATACTTCTGGCACAACAGGTGAACCAAAAGGCGTGATGTTAGATTATGCTAACCTTGCCCATCAACTTAAAGCGCACGATCAAGCACTAAAGCCCATTACAGAACAGGATATTTCCCTTTCTTTTCTGCCTTTCTCACACATTTTTGAACGTGCTTGGGTCGCCTATGTGCTACATCGTGGTGCAGTGAATTGCTATATTGAAAACACCGATCAAGTACGCCCTGCGTTAAGTGCTATCCGCCCAACATTAATGTGTGCGGTGCCACGTTTTTACGAAAAAATTTACACCGCTATTCACGATAAAGTGCAACAAGCACCCAAACTTCGCCGTGCGCTATTTAACTGGGCGATGAACGTGGGGCATCGTTATTTTGATCGCAAAAGCCAAAAACTGCCTATTCCATTTTGGCTTAAACAGCAATTTTTCTTAGCGGATAAATTAGTGTTGAGCAAATTACGCCACTTGCTCGGAGGACGTATTCGTATGATGCCCTGTGGCGGTGCAAAATTAGATCCCACTATTGGGCTATTTTTCCACAGCATTGGCATTAACATTAAGCTGGGCTATGGTATGACAGAAACCACCGCTACCGTTTCTTGCTGGGAAGATGATCATTTTGAGCCAAATTCTATCGGCAAGTTAATGCCCGGCGCCGAGGTTAAAATTGGCGAAAATGATGAAATCCTAGTGCGTGGCGAGATGGTTATGCGTGGTTATTACAAAAAACCAGCGGAAACTGCTGCCGCCTTTACCGCTGACGGTTTTTTGAAAACTGGTGATGCTGGTAAATTAGATGAGCAAGGACATCTCTACATCACGGATCGCATTAAAGAGCTGATGAAAACCTCAAACGGTAAATATATTGCCCCTCAACATATTGAAGGAAAAATTGGAAAAGATAAATTTATTGAACAAATTGCCGTGATTGCCGATGCGAAAAAATATGTTTCCGCCTTGATTGTGCCTTGTTTTGCATCTTTAGAAGAATATGCGAAAAAACTCAATATTAAATATCAAGATCGAATGGAGTTGCTCAAACATTCTGAAATTATTCAGCTTTTTGAAAAACGTTTAAATGAATTGCAAAAAGAGTTAGCAAGCTTTGAACAAATAAAAAAATTCACCTTGCTACCAGAAGCGTTTACTACCGCAATGAATGAAATTACCCCCACATTGAAACTACGTCGAAAAGTAATTTTGGAACGTTACAAAGCGCAAATTGAAGCAATGTATCAATAAAACTAAGTGCGGTGATTTTTCACCGCATTTTCCATTTTTCATTTCTCTTCACAACAGCAAAAACTCGCAAATTTTTCACCGCACTTTATTTTTATAAACTTTGATCTATATCAATAAAATTGACAATTTATTGAGAATAATTCTCATAAATAAAGATGAAAATTGCCTAGTAAAATCAACTTCTCCACGTCATTTCACTCAAAAAACAAGCTAAAAAACCTTATTTTTTATCAGTTGAATTTGGTAAAAATCTATATATAGTGCTTTTCAAAACACAAAAACACAATATATAGGGGTTATACAATGAGTTCGTTTTTTGTCATCAAACGCGATGGTTCACGCGCGCAATTTGATATTCAACGCATCATCAATGCAATTCGTAAAGCAGCCTTAGCCGTTGGCATTCATAATGAGGATTATTGCCACACAATGGGACAACAGATTGCCAATGACATTTTTGCACAATATCAGCAAGACATTGATATTAACGAAATCCAGCAATTGGTTGAAAATCAATTAATGACAAGTGCTTATCCGCAAGTCGCACGGGCTTATATTGAATATCGCCACGATCGAGATTTAGCGCGCGAAAAACGTAGTCAGCTCACCCAAGATATTGAAGGGCTGATTGAACAAAGTAATGTGGAATTACTCAATGAAAACGCGAACAAAGATGCTAAAGTCATTCCTACGCAACGGGATTTACTTGCCGGTATTGTGGCGAAGCATTATGCAAAGCGTTATATTCTACCTCGTGATGTCGTAGAAGCGCACGAAAAAGGCGAAATTCACTACCACGATTTAGATTATGCCCCATTCTTTCCAATGTTTAATTGTATGTTGGTAGATCTCAAAGGAATGCTCACGCACGGTTTTAAAATGGGCAATGCGGAGATTGAACCACCTAAATCAATTGGCACCGCTACCGCAGTAACCGCCCAAATTATTGCACAAGTGGCGAGCCATATTTATGGCGGAACCACAATTAATCGTATTGATGAAGTACTTTCCCCTTATGTTCAGCTGAGCTATGAAAAGCATTTAAAAACCGCCCAACAATGGAATGTCCCTGAACCAGAAAATTATGCGAACACCTTGATTGAAAAAGAATGTTTTGATGCCTTTCAATCATTGGAATATGAAGTCAATACCCTACATACCTCCAACGGACAGACCCCCTTTGTTACCTTTGGTTTCGGTTTAGGAACAAGTTGGCAAGCCCGTTTAATTCAACAAGCCATTTTGCGTAATCGTATTCGTGGCTTAGGAAAAAATCACAAAACCCCCGTCTTTCCTAAATTGGTTTTCACGATTAAAAAAGGAATAAATCAGCAACACTGCGATCCCAATTATGATATTAAACAACTGGCTTTAGAATGTGCTTCCAAACGGATGTATCCTGATATTCTTAACTATGATCAAGTGGTTAAGGTAACGGGATCATTTAAAGCGCCAATGGGCTGTCGCAGTTTCTTAGGCGCTTATGAAGAGAATGGTGAGCTTATTCACGATGGGCGTAATAATCTCGGTGTGGTTAGTCTGAATTTACCGCGTATTGCACTCGAGGCTCAAGGTGATGAACAACGTTTTTACGCATTACTTGATGAACGCCTTGCTATTGCGAAAAAAGCCTTGATGACACGTATTGCACGTCTCGAAAACACCAAAGCACGGGTTGCCCCTATTCTCTATATGGAAGGAGCTTGTGGGGTTCGCTTAAATGCGAATGATAATGTCGCCACTATCTTTAAGCAAGGACGCGCTTCCATTTCCCTAGGTTATATTGGTATCCACGAAACTATTAACGCCCTTTATCAAAGGGGTCATATTTATGATGATGAATATCTACGTCAAAAAGGCATTGCTATTGTAGAATATTTAAGCAATGCAACAAAACAATGGCAACAAGACACAGGCTATGCCTTTAGCCTTTATTCCACACCAAGTGAAAATTTATGTGATCGCTTCTGCCGCCTAGATACCAAGCAATTTGGCATCATTCAAGGGGTAACGGATAAGGGATACTACACCAACAGCTATCATCTTGACGTAGAGAAAAAGGTCAATCCCTACGATAAACTCGACTTTGAAATGCCTTATCCCCCATTAGCAAGTGGAGGCTTTATTTGTTATGGCGAATACCCAAATATTCAACACAATCTCAAAGCCTTAGAAGATGTTTGGGATTATAGCTACGACCGCGTGCCTTATTACGGGACAAACACGCCCATCGATGAATGCTATGAATGCGGTTTCACGGGCGAATTCCATTGCACCAGCAAAGGCTTTACTTGCCCTAAATGTGGTAATCACGACAGTGAAAAAGTCTCTGTTACTCGCCGTGTTTGTGGTTATCTCGGTAGCCCCGATGCACGCCCGTTTAATGCAGGTAAACAAGAAGAGGTGAAAAGAAGAGTGAAACATTTATAATTGGAGAATGGAGTGAGAATTTTGTTTAAGGTTAAATTGCTTTTTTCTTTATGATTGATAACGGATTTCGCCGTTGGCAACTTCCTTTCTTTTGCTTACCCAAAAGAAAGGAAGCAAAGAAAAGGGAACCCCGATCAAACCGCTTTTTCCTCATTCCAATAAAATTTTCTTAACGAAAAATCAGCCTGATGTTCGCTTCGCTCTCGCTCGGCGTGATTTTTCTAAAAATTTTATCTCCATTCGGGCGGTTTGGACGGGGAATGCGGTTAAGATGAACTTTAAAGTGCGATAGAAATTTTTGGATTTTTTAAAATTCTGTGGAAAATGCCCGCACTTTATTACTTGCTTTTTTCTTTGGGATTGATAACGGATTTCGCCGTTGGGCGACCTACTTTCTTTTGCTTGCTCAAAAGAAAGTAGGCAAAGAAAAAAGCACCCGACTAAATTGCTGTTCTTCATTTTTAACAAATTTTCTTAACGAAAAGTAAGCCCATACTCGCTACGCTGCGTTCAGGCATTACTTTTCTAAAAATTTGTTAAAAATGAAGGCAATTTACACGGGAGATTAATTCATTATCTTCTCCAGATCATAGAGAAGGATTTTGAAGCCCTTCTGAAATAAACGGGGAGATACTGTATTCAACCCCAGATTTTGTAAAGCGGGAACATTCAAGCTCCTCTTTAGTAAAGAGGGGTGGGGAGATTTGTTCAGGAAGCTACTTCACCACCTACGAGCCGTAGGCGGTTAGGTAACACAGTCGCTCTGTGACTGAGATCGAGAATTTTCTTTACTCTTTGTAAAACTCAAAGATTCTCACCGCACTTTAAAATTCGCCCTAACTGAATTTCCCCGTCCAAACTGCCCGAATGAAGATAAAATTTTTAGAAAAATCACGCCGAGCGAGAGCGAAGCGAACATCAGGCTGATTTTTTGTTAAGAAAATTTTATTGGAATGAGGAAAAAGCGGTTTGATCGGGGTTCCCTTTTCTTTGCTTCCTTTCTTTTGGGTAAGCAAAAGAAAGGAAGTCGCCAACGGCGAAATCCGTTATTAATCACAAAGAAAAAATTAATTATTCAAGATAAACAATAAAATAAAATAAAATAAAATGAACTATCTCCAATATTACCCCGTTGATATCGTAAACGGTGAAGGCACACGTTGCACACTCTTTGTCAGTGGTTGCGAACACGCTTGCAAAGGTTGCTATAACCAAAAAAGCTGGTCATTTAGTGCTGGTGTTCGATTTGATAAAGCAATGGAAGATCAAATTATCCACGATCTTCAAGATCAACGTATTAAACGGCAAGGACTCAGTTTATCAGGCGGAGATCCCCTCCACCCACGCAACGTGCCAACTTTACTCGCCTTAGTCAAACGCATCAAAACAGAATGCCCTGACAAAGATATCTGGCTTTGGACAGGCTATCAACTTGCGGAACTCAATGAATTACAACGCGAAATGTTACCTTATATTGACGTACTGATTGATGGTAAATTTATTCAAGAACAAGCCAATCCCTCTTTAATATGGCGAGGATCGGCTAATCAGGTAATTCATCGCTTTAAACTGAAGTGAAATAATGAGTAAGTGTAATAAATAGTTGCTATTTATACATTTAGCTAAACTACTCTATGCTCTTTAATATCAAGCTGTTCCCTTGCTTCCCTAATTGATTGATACGAACAGGCAGTCCCTCTTTCTTCTCTATCATCTTCGCAGTCTCCGCTAAATATTCTTGAAAGTGCGCTGTTTTGCGGTGCTGTTCATAGGCTTTGGCATCAGCATAAATTTCAAAAAACAGCCATTGATTTGGGAAATTTCTCTCTGTTCCTGCTGCAATTAGCCAACTCTCCTCTTCTTTTTCTATTGCAATTTGCATTTCATTTTTCACGATTTGGGCAAACTCAACTTGATACTCGGGTTTAACACGAACTTTCACCAAGTTTGTTTGCATTGCTTTGCTAGGTATAAAGGCTTCATCAGCCCAAAACTGCAAGGTTAATGGTGTAAATTTTTTATGGTCGGTCAGAATTTTTGGCGATTGCGCTAAAAAATAATGGTATTGTGGCGAATTTTTATGTATTTGATAGGCAGTTTCATCAGCATATAACTCTAGCATATAGCCTATTTGCGGATTATCTTTGGATTGTAGGGCAATCATCGCTAAAGTGCCTTTTTCATTTTTGATGGAAGTTTCGATATTATGCCGTGCCACTTGATCATAAGCGGAGTTTTGCCCCTTGACGATACCAAGCTCAAAGAAGTTCATAATCGGAACAGCCTCAACATTTAAGCTTGTAAAAAGGGTCAGTACAATGATTAATTTTTCCATTTCTTATTCCTTAAAAAAGACGGCGAAAAATCCACGTTTTCCGCCGTCTTTCATTTTATTTATAAAATCCAATTACCAAGGCTGCGTGCTTGGACCAATAGTAATTTCACTGATTGCGGTATCTTCAGGCTGGCTCAAGGCAAATAACACGGCATTTGCTACACGTTCAGCGGGAATTTCATAAGTGTCATACAGCTCACGATAGCCTTTGGAAACCTGTTCATTAGTGATGCCTGCCACCAATTCCGACTGCACAGCGGCGGGATAAATGGTAGTGGTGCGGATATGAGTACCAGCTTGCGCTGATTCCATTCTAAGGGCTTCCATAATGGCTTTCACCGCCCATTTAGTGCCACAATACACTGCGGCGCCTGGGTAAATTTTCAACCCTGCCACAGAGGAGGTAGTGATGACTTGCCCTGATTTTTGTGCTTCAAAAGTGGGCAACACGGCGGCAATACCATTCAACACACCTTTTATATTCACGTCCACCATAGTATTCCAATTGTCTGTTTCTAAAGCCGAAAGCGGCGAATTGGGCATTAAACCCGCATTTAAAAAAATGGCATCGACTTTGCCAAAACGGTCTTTGGCAAGTTGCACAAGAGATTGATTGCTTTCAGGTTTGACTACATCAATCACTCGATAGACTGCCTCACCGCCATTTTCTGCAATTTTATCAACAATGGCTTTAAGTTTGTCTTCACGACGAGCGCCCAAAACGATTTTTGCACCGGCTTCTGCCAATTTATAGGCTGTGGCTTCACCAATGCCTGATGATGCCCCCGTGATGATAACGACTTTATCTTGAATATTGTGCATTTTTTGCTCCTATTTTAGTAACAAAATACATTGACCTCATATTAAGTGCGGTCAAATTTTATGAGATTTTTATCTCTTTTATTTTCAAACAATATAAGCATTTTATGCTACCCTCTAAAAAACTGGATTTTCCACTATTCCGCTTAATTCACCATTTCAATTAAAGCATTTGCGATAAATTTGGCAGTAAACTCGCGAACCTGATAATCCGCTAACTTTTTATGAAAAAACACATCTTCTGCCAAAATCTTCTGCAAAGCGGTTTTATTTTCTACTTGGGCAAGAATGACTCCCCCTTTGTGATCAGCATATGGCCCAAATAAAAGAAACACGCCAGTCTCTGCATACTTTTTCAGCCAAACTCGATGCGCCTCTAACAAAGCATTCACCACATTATTTGTGGGATCTAATGAAATTTGTACTAAAAACATACCGCACTTTCCTTAATTCTGGGCTTGAATAATTTTGGATAAACGCGCTGCGTGAGCAAAGGCTTTTTCACGCACCAATGCAAGCTGTTCCGCAGTGCTGACATTAGGAATCGTCATCATTCCATTAGAATATACAGGCGGTAACCACTGCATTTGACAAAGGTTCGCTAGCTGTTTAAATGCGGGTAAAAATTGCTCTATACTATGATGCATTGCACCATCAGGTTGATACTGTTCCGCTGCGGCTCCCGTGGTAAAAGAAATGAGCAACTTTTTACCAGCTAATTTGCCGCCTGTACTGCCGTGTGCAAAGCCATACACAAATACATCATCTACCCATTTTTTCAACAGCGCTGGATAGCTATACCAATAAAAAGGAAACTGCAATACAATGGTGTCAGCATTAAGCAAGCGGTTTTGTTCCGCTACCACATCAATTTGATAATTTGGATAAACTAAATCTAGACGCATAACTTCTGCCTGCGGTAAGGTTTTTTCTAGCTGGGTGAGAATTTCACGATTCGCCACGGAATGATCTAAATTAGGGTGGCCTGAAATAATTAATACTGGGTTCATTATTATTACTTATTATTTTCTGAATTAATTTGATGCGTAGTATAGACTTGCCTCATTGGTTAAACTAGACTAATAATAAATAAAACAGAATTAGGTAAAAACTAATAATGGATAGCTCAACCTACCAACAATTACGTATTTTCCACGCTATCGCTCGTGCTGGTAGCATCAGCGCAGCAGCGCGTATATTAGGAATAACGACCCCTTCTGCTAGTCAAGCCTTGAAACTCCTTGAACAAAAAATGGATATGCCGCTGTTTTGGCGGAATACTCGCCGTGTGATCCTAACAGATGCAGGACAACGATTACTTAGCCAAACAGGTTCATTAATAACACAGCTAGAACACAACTTTAACACCCTTATCAGCGAAGAACACGAACCTACTGGAGTGGTGAAAATTACCCTTTCTCGTTTTGCTTACCGCCTGATTATTCAGCCTTATTTAGCCGAATTTAACCAACTTTATCCACATATTTGTTTAGATATTTCCATCTATGACGGTACCGTAGATTTGGTGCAAGCAGGCTATGATTTTGGGATCCGCTTTAGTGATAAAATTGATGAAAATATGGTGGCACGGCAATTATTACCGTCCTTTCAAGAAGGATTATATGTTTCCAAAGACTACCTGAAAAAATACGGCGAACCACAAAGAAATAATTTGCATCAGCACCGTTTGATTGGATACCGCTTCATCACCACTGGACAAATCTTACCGCTGATTTTGGAACAGAATGGCGAAAGTGTGAGCGTGGAAATGCCTATATCAGTTATCTGTAACGACATAGACGCTATTGCCGATGGTATGCGTGCAGGTTTGGGTATTGGCCGCTTATTCACTCCAATTTATCAACAATTACCCGATAAAAACAACTTTATTCCTATATTACAAAGTTACTGGAGAAACTACCCACCTGTATATCTCTATTACCCACAAGCCAGTCAGAAAATAAAACGCGTGGCAGCGGTGATTAAGTTTTTAGTGGACAAAATGACAGATAGGGTGAAACAAACAGTTTCATATGGGAAATTTTAATATAAAAAAGCACCGCACTTCAAAATTCCCCAATCCAAACGGTTTTGACAAGAAAATTTTATCGAAATGAAGAAAAAGCGGTTTTCAGAGTTCCCTTTTCCTTGCTTATTTTCTTTTCGGTACGCAAAATAAAGTAGTTTCTCAACGAATAAAATCAGTTATTAATTACCAAGCAAATTAACGCTAGAAAATTATCCAAACATCTCACAACTAGTTTGCCAAATTCGCTCGGTAATGGCTTCAGGACGTTCTGATCTTAATTCGCATAATACCTTGAAGGTTTCTCGGATACGCATTGGGCGATTGGGCTGACCTTGAAAACCAAATACGGGCATATCCGGGCTGTCGGTTTCAAGCAATAAGCTATCTAAAGGCAGACGTTTAATAGTTTCACGAGTTTTGTTCGCACGCGCATAGGTAATCACACCGCCTACGCCAATTTTATAGCCTAAATCGACAAAGCGTTTGGCTTGTTCATAACTGCCTGAGAAACCGTGTACCACGCCCGTACTGCTAAGTTGGGCGTTTTTTAAAAAACGATAAAGATCCTCGTGAGATTTGCGTGAATGTAAATTCACTGGTAATTGATTGTCTTTCGCTAAATGAAGTTGAGCTTCTAAAAATTCGCATTGTTTTTGCCATAATGCAGGCGTTAATAGCTCAGGCACGCCTTTTTCTAAGCCAATTTCAGCTACCGCAGTCAGATTGTTAGAACGCTGAGCAAGCCGCTGCGCCAATAGGTCTAAATCTGCTAAGCGATGCCGAGCAATATATAATGGATGTAAACCCAAGCCATAATAAAGCTGTTTAGGATAAAGTGCGGTGAGTTTTTCAATATTATTAAAATCTTCTGCTTGCACTGCCACCACTAACATTTTCTCAACGCCAGCTTGTTGGCTTTCTTCAATCAGTTCCGCCAAAGGCTGTTGAGTGCTAGCCAATAAATAATCAAGATGAGTGTGAGTATCAAAAAATGGCACGAGAATTCCTATTAATCAAAAATAGTCTGCCAATGTTTGGCGTGATGTGCTTCAAAACACATTTTTATTTGCGCTTCTGTTGTTTTGCCCGTTGCCAAAGGTGGTAAATTCTGTAAGGAAAAATAACCACTGGCTAAGGTTTCGCTATTTGGTTTAAATTCTCCCCCTATGGCACGGCAATAAATGAACACTTTACATACATTATGCGCCAACGCAGGAGGGTTATTTTTAGTATGATCTTGCAAGGCAATAACAAACTCAGCTATGGCATCTAGCCCTGCTTCTTCCTTTACTTCTTTCAACACATTTTCTTTGACGGTGGCAACCACATCACACCAACCGCCGGGGAGCGCCCACAAGCCATTTTCTTCTTGTACCAATAGAATTTGGTTATCTTGAAAAATTGCCGCTCTAGTATCAATTTTTGGCGTTTGATAACCATTTTCATTGCAAAATAACTGGGTAACACGCGCTAAAGGTAAATTAGATTGGGCTTGCAACATTTCAGCGCTAATTTCTCTAATCCGTTGAAAGCGTTCTAAATCAAATTTGTTTTCAGAATAAAATAAGCCAGCTTGCGCCAAGCCTTGCAATTCGATTATCCATTGCAGCCATTTTTCATTTTGCATCGTACGCTTCCTTAGAGAAGATAGTAAAAATCAAGTGCGGTAAAAATTTTAGTTATTTTAAAAGGAGGCAAGCCTCCTTTTATTTCGTCAATCTTATTCAACTGTAACAGACTGAATGACAATATCGTCCACAGGAACATCTTGGTGGAAGCCTTTATTGCCGGTTTTTACACCTTTGATTTTATCTACGACATCCATACCGTCCACGACTTCACCAAATACGGCATAGCCCCAATCTTGTACCACTTCTTTGCCAAACATTTGTTTAGAACGGTAATCCAAGAACGTATTATCTGCTACATTAATAAAAAACTGTGCTGTTGCAGAATGCGGATCAGAAGTGCGAGCCATTGCGATAGTCCCACGTTTATTGCTTAAACCGTTATTGGCTTCGTTTTTGATAGGCGCATTGGTATTTTTTTCCTTCATTCCCGCTTCCATTCCACCACCTTGGATCATAAAGCCGTTAATAACACGGTGGAAAATTGTGTTATCATAAAACCCATTTTTACAATAGGTTAAAAAATTTTCGCTGGTAAGTGGCGCTTTTTCGCTATTTAAAGTAAGTTTGATGTCACCCAAATTGGTGTGTAAAGTAACCATTGTCATCGTTATATTCCTCTAACTGATAAAGGCGGTTATTATTTCATAAAAGTGCGGTATAATTCCAGCTCATTTATTTTGTCTAATTCATCATTTCAAGAGAAACAAACAAATGCTAAAAATTTTCAATACATTAAGCCGAGAGAAAGAAATTTTTACTCCCATTGAAGCCAATAAAGTGGGAATGTATGTGTGCGGTGTTACCGTTTATGATTTATGCCATATCGGACACGGACGCACTTTTGTTTGTTTTGATGTGATTGCGCGTTATTTACGCTATTTGGGTTACGATCTCACTTATGTACGCAACATTACCGATGTGGACGACAAAATCATTAAACGCGCATTAGAAAATAAAGAAACCTGTGAGCAATTAGTGGATCGAATGGTCGCTGAAATGTATCGTGATTTTGATGCGCTCAACATTTTACGCCCAAATATTGAACCAAGAGCCACCCATCATATTCCTGAAATTATTGATATTGTTGAAAAATTAATTCAACGTGGTCACGCTTATGTAGCAGAAAATGGCGATGTGATGTTCGATATAGAAAGTTTCCCACAATATGGCAAACTTTCTCGCCAAGATCTCACTCAATTACAAGCCGGAGCAAGGATTGAAATTTCTGAAATCAAGAAAAACCCAATGGATTTTGTGTTATGGAAAATGTCTAAACCCAATGAACCAAGTTGGGATTCTCCGTGGGGAAAAGGTCGCCCGGGTTGGCATATTGAATGCTCAGCAATGAATAGTAAACAACTTGGGGATCATTTTGATATTCACGGTGGTGGCTCAGATTTAATGTTCCCACACCACGAAAATGAAATTGCGCAATCTTGCTGTGCGCACGATGGCGAATACGTCAATTACTGGATTCACTCAGGAATGATTATGGTGGATAAGGAAAAGATGTCGAAATCCCTCGGCAACTTCTTCACCATTCGCGATGTATTAAATCATTATCACGGCGAAGTGGTACGTTATTTCTTACTCACTGCCCATTATCGTAGCCAGCTCAATTACAGTGAAGAAAATCTTAACCTTGCACAAGGCGCATTAGAGCGTTTATACACGGCATTACGTGATACCGATCCGAATGTTGCCCCGCAAGGTGGCGAAGCATTTGTCGTACAATTTAAAGAAGCGATGGATGATGATTTCAATACACCAAATGCCCTTTCTGTACTCTTTGAAATGGCGCGTGAAATCAATAAATTGAAAGGGGAAGATAAAATCAAAGCCTCTCAACTTGCCGCCCGTTTGCGTGAGTTAGGCGATATTTTAGGCTTATTACAGCAAGCCCCTGAACGTTTCTTACAAGCTGGCGCTGACGATGACGAAGTCGCCAAAATCGAAGCCTTAATTAAACAACGCAACGAAGCCCGAGCAACTAAAAACTGGGCTGCCGCTGATGAAGCCCGCGATCAACTCAATGCAATGGGCATTGTATTAGAAGACGGTGCAAATGGCACAACGTGGCGTAAGCAATAAACCTTGATAATCACATCCGCACGTAAAACGTGCGGATTTTTAGACTTTATCTCTAAATTTTTATGTCCTCAACAGAGGCAAGTGAATAATTTTTCTCAGCTTATCCTTATTCACTCACCTTTGCCTAAAAGGCTACAAATCGTTTTTGTTTAAAAACTATATACTATTTATAGTTCCATTTATTGTATGGTCGATTTTTATCATCATTCAATTTGCTTATCATAGCTTACCTTCCTATATGTTGAATTTTAGTTATTAATAGCATTTTCCCACAGCTTAGGTTCTTTCGCCCCATACAATAGATAAATAACATACCATTTTTTATAACCAGATAAATTAGCTATAAAAAAATAGGGCTAGATATTCCTATCCAGCCCTATTTATGTATTAACGCTAAAATATTAGTCTAACTTGACACCGCCCGTATTAAATGCCTCAAAATGAATTTGCGCTACTGGCACGCCTAACTCGACTAAAGCATTGTACTGTGCTTGCATAAATGCCATTGGACCGCATAAATAGTAATCCGCCTCTTTAGGTAAAAGTGCGGTTGGAATTTGGCTTAAATTTAGATGACCTGTTGCATCAGCTTGTTCGTCTTCCACTTCATATACGGTAAACGTACTGACATTTGGATACTGTGCTTTTACACTATCAATATGATTTTTCATAGCATGCACATCAGCATTACGACAGGCGTGGATAAAGCTTACTTTTTCAGGTACATTTTGTTCTACAAGCTGGTTAAGCATTGCAATCATAGGGGTTAAGCCAACACCACCACTAATAAATACATTCGGCTTATGGCTATCAACCAAGAAGAAATTACCTGTTGGCGCGGTGGCTTCAATCTCATCGCCTTCTTTTAACTGATGCAAGGTGTTTGAAACCCAACCGCCTGCAAGTTCACCTTTTGGATCTTCACGTTTTACAGAAATACGTAAATAATCTGTTTTTGGATTGTCTGAAAGCGTATATTGGCGAGGTTGTTTTAACCCTAATTCTTCGACAAAAACACGCACTGAAATATATTGCCCAGCTTTATAAGTTGGCAATGCGCCTCCATCGACAGGCTGTAAATAAAAAGACGTAATTTCACTGCTTTCTGCTACTTTTTTCGCAATTTTAAATTTACGCCAACCTAACCAACTTCCTTTTGTTTGTTGATGTTCATCATAAATGGCTTTTTCTGTGCTAATCAGAATATCTGCTAATTGGCTATAAGCTACAGTCCAAGCTTCAATTAATGGATCGTCCATTGAAATTTGCAACACTTCACTAATAGAATGAAGTAAGTTGTTACCTACAATAGCATAGTCAGGTGCTTGAATATCCAAACTCACGTGTTTATGTGCCATTAATTCAACGGCAGGCAATAACACAGCGGGATTTTCAATATTTTCTGCATAAGCTAATACCGCATTAGCTAAAGAACGGGCTTGTGCGCCACTACGTTGATGACCAAGATTAAATACTTGTTTTAATTCTGGGTGATTGGTCAGCATTCTGTTGTAAAAATAAGAAGTCAGTGCAACACCATTTTCACGTAGCACTGGCACAGTCGCTTTCACTAATTCAATTTGATTTGCTGTTAATGACATAAACATTCCTTTTTCGTTTATTAAAATGTATTTAAAATACATTTTTAATGTTAGGCTGGCAAGCGATTATTTATGAATACGCGATAATCTAGCGAGAAGTGGTGAAATAGACTACAATAATCCACCTAAGGAGTTGAAATGCAAATTAATAAATTTACTGATTATGGTTTCCGTGTGTTAATTTACCTTGCTCGTCAGCAAGCGCAAAGCCACACAATCGCAAGCCTTGCTAATGCCCTTCAACTCTCACAAAATCATTTAGTGAAAATTGTGCATTTTATGGCGAAACAGCAATGGCTCATCACTAGTCGTGGTAAAGGGGGCGGAATTCGCTTAGCAGAAAATACACTTGATCTTCCTCTCGGTGAAATGCTACGCACTTTTCAAGGCAATGATCCCCTTGTAAATTGCCTCTCACCAAAATGTGGATTACAGCCCCAATGCCAACTGAAACATTTACTTGATAATGCATTAGAACAGTTTTACCAAAGTCTGAATCAGTATCCATTACGGAAAGTCATTAGCGCCCACTCATCAGAAAACATTCCTTTTATTTCTTATCTATAATATCAATAAGATAGGGATATAACCTGCTTATGGATAATCTAAAGTGCGGTGATTTTTTTAGAAAAATTTAGAAAAAAAGCCCCGCACTTTAGAAAGCGGGGCGACATTAAAAAGACAAGTTATTGCAATAAAGAAATATCTGCTACTTGTAAGAATAACCCTTGCAAGGTTTTCAGAATGGCTAAACGATTTTGGCGAAGTTGCGGATCTTCGGCGTTTACCATCACTTTCTCAAAGAAGTTATCCACTGGCTGGCGTAAATTTGCCAATTTATCTAACACCGCCACGTAGTCTCCCTCCGCAATAAGTGGTTGCACTTCACTTTGTAACGCGAGTACGCTTTGCGCTAATGCTTTTTCTTCTGGCTCAACACAACGATCTAACTGGATTTCACCAATTTCACCCTCTGCTTTGGCCAAAATATTGCTTACACGCTTATTCGCGGCGGCTAAGGCTTCCGCTGCCTCAAGGGTACGGAAATGTGCCACTGCTCTTACTCGCGCATCAAAATCAGCAGGACGGGTAGGGCGACGGGCAAGTACTGCTTGAATGACATCAACAGCGATGCCTTCTTCTTGATACCAAGCACGGAAGCGACCTAGCATAAAGTCCACAACATCCTCTACGACATTACCATTGGTTAATTTATCGCCGAAAAGTGCGGTGGATTTTTGCACTAAATCGGTTAAATCAAGAGGTAATTTTTTCTCTACAATGATACGTAACACACCCAATGCCGCACGGCGTAAAGCAAATGGATCTTTATCGCCCTTTGGATGCTGACCAATGCCAAAAATCCCCGTTAAGGTGTCTAATTTATCCGCTAATGCTACGGAACAGGCCACTAAGGAATGAGGTAATTCATCACCGGCAAAACGTGGCATATATTGCTCATTTAACGCAACGGTCACCTCTTCATCTTCACCATCATGACGTGCATAATGCATTCCCATTACACCTTGTGTATCAGTAAATTCAAACACCATATTGGTCATTAAATCACATTTTGATAGTAAGCCTGCACGCTCTGCTTTGCTTACATCAGCACCTATTTGTGCCGCAATTTCACCGCTCAGTTTTTCAATACGTTGTGTTTTATCAAATAACGTCCCGAGCTGCTGTTGGAACAAGACGGTTTTCAAACGAGGGAGATTATCTTCTAAACGCTGTTTTAAATCGGTTTTGAAGAAGAATTCTGCGTCAGTTAAACGTGGGCGTACTACTTTTTCATTTCCTTCAATAATCTTGCTTGGATCGTTTGGATTAATGTTAGATACGAAAATAAAGTGCGGTAATAATTTGCCGTTTTTATCGTAAATTGGGAAATATTTTTGATCCCCTTTCATTGTGTAAACCAAGGCTTCTGCTGGCACAGCAAGAAAACGTTCTTCAAATTTCGCGGTCAGCACATTTGGAAATTCTACTAATGCGGTAACTTCGTCAAGTAAACTTTCTTCAATATCCGCTACACCACCAAGTGCGGTGGCTTTTTGTTGTGAATTTTCCAAAATAATCGCTTTACGGCGTTCAAAATCCGCGATCACACTGCCTTTTTGTTCTAAAATTTGTGGATACTGATCGGCATTTTCAATGGTAAATTCTTGCTCACCTAAAAAACGGTGTCCACGAATGGTTTTACCACTGGCAACACCAAGAATTTCGCCTGCAATCAGCTCATCTCCCAATAACAGGGTTACAGTATGCACAGGACGAACAAATTGCTCACTTTTATCTCCCCAACGCATCGTTTTTGGAATAGGCAATTTCGCAAGGGCATTGCTGATAATACCAAGCAGAAGATTTTTAGTTGGCTGACCTTCAATCACCGCACGATGGACTAACCATTCGCCTTTATCAGTTACCAAACGATCCGCCTGTTCCACACTAATACCACAACCACGCGCCCAGCCTTCTGCGGCTTTGGTTGGCTTGCCTTCTGCATCAAAAGCAGCCGAGATTGCCGGCCCACGTTTTTCCACTTCTTTACTTGGCTGTGCTTCCACTAATCCCAACACTTTCACCGCTAAACGGCGTGGGGAGGCAAACCACTGAACTTCATCAAAGGCTAAACCTGCTTGATGAAGCTCTTGCTCCACATTCTCTTTAAATGCCACCGCTAATTTTTTCAGAGCCTTCGGTGGTAGCTCTTCTGTGCCGATTTCGGCGAGGAAATTTTTTGTCATTTTGTTTCTCTAATTACATTTTAATTTAATTAAGTTTTAGGCTCTCTTGTCTTGCTTTTTCAAGCTGTTTTTCTAACTTTACCATTTGGCGAACCTGATGACGTGCCTGTTCAATAATTTGACTGATTTGCTGTAATAACCCCGTTTTTTGTGGTTAATTGCGTCATTATCGTTCCTTAATCAGTCATTAAACCGCAATTTTGCTTTTTCTACCGCTAAATGCAATCGCTGTGCTAATATTTCTTTGCTCGGCAACACCGTCATATATTCAGCGATATGAATATCCGATTGCTTTAAATCTAATAATTCAACTTGTTCCTGCTTTTTAGAAGTACATAAAATAATACCCAGAGGAGGATTTTCCCCTTCTTCTTGTTCATATTTTGCAAGCCACGCCAAATAAAGTTCCATTTGGCTTTTATGTGAATGTTTAAACGCTTCGGTTTTTAATTCAATGGCAATTAAGCGTTTTAATTTACGATTATAGAACAACAAATCAATATAGAAATCATCATTATCAATTTGAATTCTTTTCTGCCGTGCGATAAAAGTAAAACCCGCCCCTAATTCTAAAAGAAATTGTTCAACTTCTCTTAAAATCGCATCTTCGAGATCTTTTTCTAAATAACGATCATTGAGATCTAAAAAATCCAAGACATACGGATCTTTCAGCACAAGCGACTGATTATATTCGCCTTTTTCTCTCAATAAGGTTAATTCTTGGCTAATGGTTTCATCAGGCTTTTTCGATATTGCCGTGCGTTCAAATAGCAAAGAACCAATACGCTCTTCTAGCGTTCTTGTACTCCAACGCTCTTGTGCCGCCATCGTTGCATAAAAATCGCGTTTGAGCGGCTCATCAATTACAAATAACTTTGTGAAATGCGTCCAACTTAATTTTGCAATCAGTGATTGCACAATTTGAATATCAGGAAAAGCCGTAGCAAATTGCACCATATAACTTAAATTTCGCCGCCCCCAACCTTTGCCAAATTGCGCCGTTAGGCTTTTAGACAAATTCTTAACCACTTCCTTGCCATATTCCGCCCGTTCATTATTGAGAATATGTTGATTAATCCGCTGTCCAATATGCCAATAAAGTAAGGTAAGTTCCGCATTGACTATTACCGCAACACGTTGTTTACTGGTTTGAATAAGTTGGCTAATTTCACCCACTAATTGCTGTTCGTTGATTGCTATGTGGTTTTCTTTTTTCATTTAAAACTCCTGCAAAACTTACCGCACTTTTAGATATCACTTACTTCGCAAAACGTCAGCCAATTTTTCAATTTCTAGCACAACATCGCCGTTATCTAATAACAACGCAGGAATGCCAATCGATCCGCGTGCTTTCACTGCTTCAAACTCTGTACGATTATCACGCAAAGCAAGAAAACGTTTGAGGTTACCTAATGAAGATTGTATTTCCACCGCTTCATATTGCACACCTAATTCTTGCAAGCGTGCCACAAAAGGGGCGGTATCAGGGCAAGTTTCGGCGAAAAATAACACGGGTTTTGTCATATGCTACTCCTAACACAAAATCTTATATTGTTGGTTTTGTTGTTTGTAAAAATATATATTTTTCATTCATTTCTGCCGTCCATTCTACTAAATTAGGGAAGTGTTGCACTAAATTGAAACCTGTGCCATCTATACGAAATTGCCACCAATCAATTAAGCACACCGCACTTAATGTACCGATATTAATTTCGTCACCAAATGTTGCTAATTTCTGTTCTAATTGCTTAAATGTACGAATATTTCTTTCCATTAATTGCTGATGTCTGCTTGTCCACCATTCATTTTGTGGACGAAAACGGCGTTCGGCAACAATGGTTGGCGTGGTATTCTCTAAAATCCCTTCAACTAAAGAATGTAACTGCAAGACTTGCCAACGTTTAGCATTTATCGGAAATAATGTTGGTTGTGAACCTATGCTATCTAAATATTGGCTAATTAACAAACTACCAAATAGCCATTCACCATTTTCCATTTGTAATGCAGGAATTCTCCCTAGCGGATTATCTTGATTATGTGGAGAGTTAGAATCAAATGAATTAGTAATTCTCAATAATTCAACTTGTTCTTCAAGCTGATGATATTTCAATGTAGCAACCGCTTTACGAGCAAATGAACTCGTCGTGGAATACCAAAGTTTCATTTTCCCTCTCCTTAATTCTCTAAAATTATTTTTTACAACCAGGAAAACCTAACGCCTCACGGCTGGCATAATATGCCTCTGCCACACCTTTAGTTAAAGCACGGATTCGTAAAATATAGCGTTGGCGTTCGGTGACGGAAATGGCTTTGCGTGCGTCCAACAAGTTAAAGCTGTGTGCCGCTTTTAAAATGCGTTCGTAAGCAGGCAATGGCAATGGTTTTTCCAGTGCTAATAGCTCTTGTGCTTCTTTTTCATATTGCTCAAAGGCGTTGAATAAGAAATCAATATCAGCGTATTCAAAATTGTAAGTGGATTGCTCTACTTCGTTTTGATGAAACACATCGCCATAAGTTGTTTTGCCTAAAGGACCGTCTGACCACACCAAGTCATAGACACTATCCACGCCTTGAATATACATCGCTAAACGCTCTAAGCCGTAGGTAACTTCCCCCGTAACTGGGCGACATTCTAAACCACCGACTTGTTGGAAATAGGTAAATTGGGTGACTTCCATACCATTTAGCCATACTTCCCAGCCTAAGCCCCATGCACCAAGGGTGGGGTTTTCCCAGTTATCTTCCACAAAACGAATATCGTGTTGTGTTGGATCAAAACCAAGCATTTTTAATGAGCCAAGATAAAGCTCCTGAATGTTATCAGGGGAAGGTTTAATTACCACTTGGAATTGGTAATAATGCTGTAAACGGTTTGGGTTTTCGCCATAGCGCCCATCTGTCGGACGGCGTGAAGGTTGTACATAAGCAAATGCCATTGGCTCAGGCCCGATAGCACGTAATGCAGTCATTGGGTGAGAAGTCCCCGCGCCCACTTCCATATCAAAAGGTTGCACAATAGTACAACCTTGCTCTGCCCAATAAGCTTGTAGGGCAAGGATCATACCTTGAAAGGTTTTTACATCAAATTTTGTATTCATAGCTAGCTTTATTCAAATTAAGTAAACGAAATGGGGCTATTGTACTGGATTATGGGCAATTATCCTAGTTTAGAATAATCCTCTCAAGGAAATTCAGACAAAAAATAAGCCCTACAATATGTAGGGCTTAAAAATAACAAAAATCTCACCGCACTTTATAAATTAAACAAAACTAAAGTGCGGTACAATTTTCAAATGATTACCATTGATAGCCGACAGAACCACCCACAATGTAGTTATTGCGCGTATTTGCCGATGCACCAACTTTAATCACCCATTTCTCATTGTCAGATACACGAGAAACACCTAACGCCACTGCTGACTCGTTGCGGTAAGTTGTACCACCCACAGAAACCATTGATTTACCCGGCCTCGTTGGTTGAGGCAACATACCTAATGCCGCAGCACCTGCGATACCTGCACGGAGTTTTTTATCCATACGTTTCATATCGCCAGCAACTTTATTGACTTTATTATCAAGATGGTTCGCAACATTGCTAAGCTGTGCCACATTTACTGCATCTGTTGGCGCGGTACCCGGTGCCACATTAGTAATTCGATTACCACCATTATTCAAGCCATTTTGCGTTAAGCTTACCGCATTATTGCCACTGCCAATGGTTACCCCCTCGTTATTCACAACGGTGTTACCCGCAGTGATACTATCAACTTTAAGGTTTTTATTTAATGCAACTTTCACACCTGAAGATGTTACAGAAGTTTTAATATTTTCATCACCATTAACAGCGACTGTATCACCTAATTTACGGTTAAGTGTTTGACCATCATCAGCCGTAAAATTCAAGCCCTTGTTGATCGTTGCAGTGTTGTTTGCAATATTTGCAGCATTTTCCGCTACATTTTGGTTAGTTTCGTGTAATTGACTACCATTTACTGCATCAGTGCTATTCGCATTAATATTACCGGCTGATACGCCTGTTACTTTGTTGTTACCTGCGTTAATTCCAGTATCTTTGTTAATGCTCACACCGCCAACATTGACCTGATCAAAGTTTACCTCTTTCTTAGTTGCAACAGTATAAACAGTTTGACCATTACCACCAGTTTTTGAAGTTACTTCAATATTATCACCAGCTTCAACTTCTGTTTTCGCCGCTTTCGCTGCTTGTTGAACAGTGTAGAGTTGACTACCGTTTACTGCATCTTGACTTGTTGCACTAATATCACCATTGGCAACACCTGTTACTTTCTTGTTACCTGCATTGATACCATCAGTTGAGATATTCACATCTCCCACTTTCAAGCCATCTTTGGTGAGAGCAACCTTATCGCCAACTTTAACACCGTCTTTATTCAGTACAGTATCGCCAACTTTCACACCCTGTTTATTCAATACCGTATCACCAGCTTTTACGCTATTCACATCAAGATCATCTGCAGTCGCAACTGTATAGGTTTTGCTACCGTCAGTATTTTTTGTTTCAGTGACTTTGATGTTTTTACCTTCAACCACTTTTGTTGTTGCGGCTTTTTGTGCTTTCTCTAGTTGGCTTACATTTACAGCATCTGTTGGTGCTGTACCAGCAGCAACATTAGTAATTTTGTTACCGCCGTTATCTAAGCCATCTTTCGTTAAGCTAACTGGCTTACCTGCTTTACCATTATTGATAGTTACACCATTGTTATCCATCAAGGTATCGCCTGTTGCAACACTGGTTAAATCTGTCAGGGCTTTTGCCATTTTGATAACAAGCTCACCATTTTCGCTATCTACACGAAGGTTTTTGTCTGTTACATCAGCATCTGCCTGAGCTTTACCTTTGATTGTCACTGTTTCATTCAGTTTCTTAATCAAGGTATCGCCTTTGTCCCCAGCAAATTTCAAGCCATCGTTTAAGGTCGCAACGTCTTCACCATTGATGTCTAAACGCGGTTTCTGTTCGCCATCTTTACCATCAACGCCCGGCTTACCTTGTTTCACGGTAATTGTGCCGCTTGCACCATCTTTACCATTCAAGCCGATTGAACCGTCTTTACCGTTGAGGCTTACGCCGTCTTTACCGTTTTCACCTTTCACCGTAATGGTTCCTGGCTCCTTGTCATCACCTACCGTTAAATCTTTATTTAACGCAAGTTTGATTTCATTATCTGCCACAGTAGTCACAATATTTCCATTAGGGTCGGTGAATTTCACTGTTTCTCCTAATTTCACATTGTCTTTATTTCCATTATCTGCTGCGATATTGAAACCTGTGTTCACAAGGTTGCTGGTTGCATTTTTCAAATCACCAATATTCGCTGCGTTGGTTTCAACAGTACCACCGCTTGCTACGTTTGTGATTTGGTTGCCACCGTTATCTAAGCCAGCATCCGTTAAAGATACAGGTTTTTTCTGACCATCTTTTGGTGTAATCGTTACCCCATTATTATTGACAACAGTTGTATTACCATCTGGGGTTGTAAATGTTGCACTCGTCAAGTCAGTTAGCGCTTTTGCCATCTTGATGATTAACTCAGAACCGCTGTTTTCTACATACATATTAGTAGCAGAAACATCATCTCCCGCATTTTCCCCTTTGATGGTTAAGGTCTCATTCAGTTTTTTCTGAATTGCTGCAGTTGTGTCATTATTACCTTGGAACTTCAAACCATCGTTTAAGGTCGCAACGTCTTCACCATTGATGTCTAAACGCGGTTTCTGTCCGCCATCTTTACCATCAACGCCCGGTTTACCTTGTTTCACGGTAATTGTGCCGTTTGCACCGTCTTTACCATTCAAGCCAATTGAACCGTCTTTACCGTTGAGGCTTACGCCGTCTTTACCGTTTTCACCTTTCACCGTAATGGTTCCTGGCTCCTTGTCATCACCTACCGTTAAATCTTTATTTAACGCAAGTTTGATTTCATTATCTGCCACAGTAGTCACAATATTTCCATTAGGGTCGGTGAATTTCACTGTTTCTCCTAATTTCACATTGTCTTTATTTCCATTATCTGCTGCGATATTGAAACCTGTGTTCACAAGGTTGCTGGTTGCATTTTTCAAATCACCAATATTCGCTGCGTTACTATCGACATCACCACCGCTTGCTACGTTTTTGATTTGGTTGCCGCCGTTATCTAAGCCATCTTTCGTTAGGCTAACTGGCTTACCTGCTTTACCGTTATTAATGGTAATACCATCAGTATTCATCATTGTATCACCAGCAGTGACGGTATTTGCTGAAACACTGTTCAGATCTTTTAAGTCTTTAGCAAGTTTAACAGTCAGCGTATCTTTACCGTCTGAAACCACACCAATATTATTATCGGTTAATTTAGTTTCATCAGTTACGCCACCTTTCACATTGGTTTGTTCACCCAATTTACGGCTAAAGGCATCGCCACTATCGCCTGCAAAACCAACACCTTTGGTATCTACTGCGTCTTTCGCATCTACACCTTTTTTGATGTCTTCTTTGGTCTTGTCGCTTAACGCTACACTGTAGTCTGTCACATTATTACCAGCGTCTGTTGGCGTTACAGTTAAGCCATCACCTTCAGTCACTGTCGTGCCTTTCGCATTAACTGTAAAGGTTGTTTTCTTACCTTCTGTTTCGCTATCTACACTTGCAATGTTCGTGCCGGCTGCCACTTCAACGGTTTTTTGAGCATTGTTGATAGCATCTGCTACGTCTTTCGCTGTGGCAAAATTATCCCCAGTATTAACCGCACTTACATTTCCGCTATCATCTGTATTAAATGTCGTTTTATTCACATCATATTTAACAGAATAAGAACCATTGCTTCCAGTGACTGTTGCTGTGGTGCCAGTGCCATTGACAAAGTTTACGGTATTATTATTTACCACTTTGCCGTTCGCTGTTCCATTGCCTTGAATGTTCCAGCCTCCCTTATTCACTGCTGATTTGATATCACCAATATTCGCTGCGTTACTATCGACATCACCACCGCTTGCTACGTTTGTGATCGGTTTATTACCTGCGTCAATGCCACCGTCTTTAGTAATACTTGGACCGTTATTGATCGTTAAACCATTACCATCAACTTTGGTATCACCCATTGTAACGCTGCCGTTTTTGCCTAAGTCTAAGGTTTTCGCAAGTTCAATTTTTAACTTGTTCTCCTCTACTTTGGTTGTGATATTGTTATCCGCACCGACTACATCTACGGTATTATTTAAGTTTTTGGTTACTGTTTTGTCGTCTTCAGCTTTTAAGCCAAAGGTTGCGTTGTTGAATTTATCATCAACATTTTTCACCGCGCCCTCTGTCGCCGCACGTGTTGCGTTATCACCTACGCCATAATCGCTTGCAGAAGGATCACGTGCCGTTAAGCCAGTAATTTTACCGTCTTCCATTACCGTTGAACCTGTTGTGACTTTCGGCGTTGCAACACCTTCATTATTCACATTTGTATTACCAACTGTAAGGCTTCCGTTTTCACCAAGGTTCACATCTTTAGCAAGTTTAACAGTCAGTGTATCTTTACCGTCTGAAACCACACCAATATTATTATCGGTTAATTTAGTTTCATCAGTTACGCCACCTTTCACATTGGTTTGTTCACCCAATTTACGGCTAAAGGCATCGCCACTATCGCCTGCAAAACCAACACCTTTGGTATCTACTGCGTCTTTCGCATCAACACCTTTTTGGATGTCTTTTTTGGTTTTATCACTTAACGCCACTTTGTAGTCCGTGATGTTATTCGCTTTATTCGTTTCACTATCTGTCGTTAAAGCTAACTCATCCGAAACGCTCACTGTCGTGCCTTTCGCATTAACTGTAAAGGTTGTTTTCTTACCTTCTGTTTCGCTCTCTACACTTGCAATGTTTGTGCCGGCTGCCACTTCAACGGTTTTCTGTGCGTTGTTGATGGCATCTGCTACGTCTTTCGCTGTGGCAAAATTATCCCCAGTATCAACTGCACTTACATTTCCGCTGTCATCTGTTTTGAATGTCGTTTTATTCACGTCATATTTAACAGAATAAGAACCATTGCTTCCAGTGACTGTTGCTGTGGTGCCAGTGCCATTGACAAAGTTTACGGTATTATTATTTACCACTTTGCCGTTCGCTGTTCCATTGCCTTGAATGTTCCAGCCTCCCTTATTCACTGCTGATTTGATATCACCAATATTCGCTGCGTTACTATCGACATCACCACCGCTTGCTACGTTTGTGATCGGTTTATTACCTGCGTCAATGCCGCCGTCTTTAGTAATACTTGGACCGTCATTGATCGTTAAACCATTACCATCAACTTTGGTATCACCCATTGTAACGCTGCCGTCTTTGCCTAAGTCTAAGGTTTTCGCAAGTTCAATTTTTAACTTGTTCTCCTCTACTTTGGTTGTGATATTGCTATCCGCACCGACTACATCTACGGTATTATTTAATTTGTTGGTTACTGTTTTGTCGTCTTCAGCTTTTAAGCCAAAGGTTGCGTTGTTGAATTTATCATCAACATTTTTCACCGCGCCCTCTGTCGCCGCACGTGTTGCGTTATCACCTACACCATAATCGCTTGCAGAAGGATCACGTGCCGTTAAACCAGTAATTTTACCGTCTTCCATTACCGTTGAACCTGTTGTGACTTTCGGCGTTGCAACACCTTCATTATTCACATTTGTATTACCAACTGTAAGGCTTCCGTTTTCACCAAGGTTCACATCTTTAGCAAGTTTAACAGTCAGTGTATCTTTACCGTCTGAAACCACACCAATATTATTATCGGTTAATTTAGTTTCATCAGTTACGCCACCTTTCACATTGGTTTGTTCACCCAATTTACGGCTAAAGCCATTGCCACTATCGCCTGCAAAACCAACACCTTTGGTATCTACTGCGTCTTTCGCATCTACACCTTTTTTGATGTCTTCTTTAGTCTTGTCGCTTAACGCAACTTTGTAGTCCGTGATGTTATTCGCTTTATTCGTTTCACTGTCTGTCGTTAAAGCTAAATCATCAGAAACACTCACTGTCGTGCCTTTCGCATTAACTGTAAAGGTTGTTTTCTTACCTTCTGTTTTGCTCTCTACGCTTGCAATGTTTGTGCCGGCTGCCACTTCAACGGTTTTTTGTGCATTGTTGATGGCATCTGCTACGTCTTTCGCTGTGGCAAAATTATCACCATTTTCAACCGCACTTACATTTCCGCTATCATCTGTATTAAATGTCGTTTTATTCACGTCATATTTAACAGAATAAGAACCATCGCTTCCAGTGACTGTTGCTGTGGTGCCAGTGCCATTGACAAAGTTTACGGTATTATCATTTACCACTTTGCCGTTCGCTGTTCCATTGCCTTGAATGTTCCAGCCTCCCTTATTCACTGCTGATTTGATATCACCAATATTCGCTGCGTTACTATCGACATCACCACCGCTTGCTACGTTTGTGATCGGTTTATTACCTGCGTCAATGCCGCCGTCTTTAGTAATACTTGGACCGTCATTGATCGTTAAACCATTACCATCAACTTTGGTATCACCCATTGTAACGCTGCCGTCTTTGCCTAAGTCTAAGGTTTTCGCAAGTTCAATTTTTAACTTGTTCTCCTCTACTTTGGTTGTGATATTGCTATCCGCACCGACTACATCTACGGTATTATTTAATTTGTTGGTTACTGTTTTGTCGTCTTCAGCTTTTAAGCCAAAGGTTGCGTTGTTGAATTTATCATCAACATTTTTCACCGCGCCCTCTGTCGCCGCACGTGTTGCGTTATCACCTACACCATAATCGCTTGCAGAAGGATCACGTGCCGTTAAACCAGTAATTTTACCGTCTTCCATTACCGTTGAACCTGTTGTGACTTTCGGCGTTGCAACACCTTCATTATTCACATTTGTATTACCAACTGTAAGGCTTCCGTTTTCACCAAGGTTCACATCTTTAGCAAGTTTAACAGTCAGTGTATCTTTACCGTCTGAAACCACACCAATATTATTATCGGTTAATTTAGTTTCATCAGTTACGCCACCTTTCACATTGGTTTGTTCACCCAATTTACGGCTAAAGCCATTGCCACTATCGCCTGCAAAACCAACACCTTTGGTATCTACTGCGTCTTTCGCATCTACACCTTTTTTGATGTCTTCTTTAGTCTTGTCGCTTAACGCAACTTTGTAGTCCGTGATGTTATTCGCTTTATTCGTTTCACTGTCTGTCGTTAAAGCTAAATCATCAGAAACACTCACTGTCGTGCCTTTCGCATTAACTGTAAAGGTTGTTTTCTTACCTTCTGTTTTGCTCTCTACGCTTGCAATGTTTGTGCCGGCTGCCACTTCAACGGTTTTTTGTGCATTGTTGATGGCATCTGCTACGTCTTTCGCTGTGGCAAAATTATCACCATTTTCAACCGCACTTACATTTCCGCTATCATCTGTATTAAATGTCGTTTTATTCACGTCATATTTAACAGAATAAGAACCATCGCTTCCAGTGACTGTTGCTGTGGTGCCAGTGCCATTGACAAAGTTTACGGTATTATCATTTACCACTTTGCCGTTCGCTGTTCCATTGCCTTGAATGTTCCAGCCTCCCTTATTCACTGCTGATTTGATATCACCAATATTCGCTGCGTTACTATCGACATCACCACCACTTGCTACGTTTGTGATTTGGTTGCCGCCGTTATCTAAGCCATCTTTCGTTAAGCTAACTGGGTTACCTTTTGTACCATTACTGATAGTAATGCCATCAGTAGTCATCGTTGTATCACCAGCAGTGACGGTATTCGCTGAAATACTGTTCAGATCTTTTAAGTCTTTAGCAAGTTTAACAGTTAGTGTATCTTTACCGTCTGAAACCACACCAATATTATTATCGGTTAATTTAGTTTCATCAGTTACGCCACCTTTCACATTGGTTTGTTCACCCAATTTACGGCTAAAGCCATTACCACTATCGCCTGCAAAACCAACACCTTTGGTATCTACTGCGTCTTTCGCATCTACACCTTTTTTGATGTCTTCTTTGGTTTTATCACTTAACGCAACTTTGTAGTCCGTGATGTTATTCGCTTTATTCGTTTCGCTGTCTGTCGTTAAAGCTAACTCATCCGAAACGCTCACTGTCGTGCCTTTCGCATTAACTGTAAAGGTTGTTTTCTTACCTTCTGTTTCGCTCTCTACACTTGCAATGTTTGTGCCGGCTGCCACTTCAACGGTTTTCTGTGCGTTGTTGATGGCATCTGCTACGTCTTTCGCTGTGGCAAAATTATCCCCAGTATCAACCGCACTTACATTTCCGCTGTCATCTGTTTTGAATGTCGTTTTATTCACGTCATATTTAACAGAATAAGAACCATTGCTTCCAGTGACTGTTGCTGTGGTGCCAGTGCCATTGACAAAGTTTACGGTATTATCATTTACCACTTTGCCGTTCGCTGTTCCATTGCCTTGAATGTTCCAGCCTGCTTTATTCACATCACCAATGTTCGCGGCGTTGGTTTCAACATTACCACCACTTGCTACGTTTGTGATCGGTTTATTACCTGCGTCAATGCCGCCGTCTTTAGTAATACTTGGACCGTTATTGATCGTTAAACCATTACCATCAACTTTGGTATCACCCATTGTAACGCTGCCATCTTTACCTAAGTCTAAGTTTTTCGCAAGTTCAATTTTTAACTTGTTATCCTCTACTTTGGTTGTGATATTGCTATCCGCACCGACTACATCCACGGTATTATTTAAGTTGTTGGTTACCGTATTATTGTCTTCAGCTTTTAAGCCAAAGGTTGCGTTGTTGAATTTATCATCAACATTTTTCACCGCGCCCTCTGTCGCCGCACGTGTTGCGTTATCACCTACGCCATAATCCGCATCATCGTCAGCATTGCGATCATCTAAACCTTCAACTTTACCTTCTGATATGGTTGTGCCGCCAACATTCACGTTATTTGCTATTACGCTATCAGTGGCAATAGTGTCATTGGTTAAAACAGTATCACCAATTGTTAAGGTTCCTTCCTTCGTTAAATCAATATCTTTCGCTAATTTAACGGTTAAGGTATCAGTACCATTAGAAACTACACCAATGTTGCCTTCCGTTAGCTCACCCGATGCACCACCTTTTACATTCGCTTGTTCACCCAGTTTACGAGCAAAGACTTTGCCAGTATCACCACCAAAGTTTACGCCTAATGTATCAATGGTATCTTTCGCATCAACACCTTTTTGAATGTTATCTTTTGTGGTTTGAGATAAATCTGCGGTATAAGCAATCACGCCTTCGCTATCAGCCGTGCCATCACCACTGATCACAACATCACCAGAGCCAGCCACAGTCGTTTTTGTTGCATTTACGGTATATTTCGTATGACCATCTTGTGCATCTTTTTCAGAAGTAACGGTAACTTGTTTTCCTGCAACCACTTCTGTTTTCGTTGCTTTAATTGCATCATCAACGGTGTCTTTGCCTGTGCCACCAATATCTGTCATTGTGATGTTGCCATCTTCATCAACTGCGGCATTTCCCCCTAAATTATTGACAACCGTATTTGCCACATTGCCTAAGGTATCTGCCACGGCATAAAGTTGTGAGCCATTAATCGCATCGGTGGATGTTTTGCTAATACGTCCTGCTGCAACATTAGTAATGGTACGCTCTGCTCCTGCTGAACCGACACTTACGGTAGATTTTGGATCATTACCTGCAAATCCACCATAGGATAAGCCGTTAATATCCGCCGAATCTGTTGTTACAACTGTCGCTGTGGTTGAGCCAGAACCCAATGCCACATCGCCATTTTGAGCATTTGCTTTTGCACCGTTACCAATGCTTACGGTATCGCTCATTGTAACGTTTTGACCAGCTTCATTACCTAAAGCAACATTATTGCTACCTACACTGTTCGCCCCTGCGTTATAACCGACCGAAGTATTGTTGCTACCCTCAACGTAACGCCCTGCTTGCGCACCGACACTGGTATTATTATTCCCTGTGCTGTTTTGCCCCGCATAAACCCCTAAACCGGTGTTTTCATTACCCACTACTTTATATAGAGTAGCTTGACCAAGTGCCACATTCAGATCACCCGTTATACCTGCACCAGCATTTTGTGTACCAATAGACGTATTCCAACCGCCTACTGTATTTTTCCCAGCGCCACTACCGATATAAACATTTTCAGGACGATCAGAATTTGTTGTTGAACCCATCCCTGCTTGTTCACCAATATAAACTGAATTGTTCGCTGTGCTGTCGTTACTTCCCGCACTATGACCAATGGTAACAACATTCTCACCCGTTGCTTGTGCGCCAACACCTGCGGCTAAGGCATTTAATCCTGTTGCGCCGTCATTATTGTAGTTTGCACCTTGATTACCGCCGTCATTTACACTGTAATAACGGGTTTTCGCGCCTTCAATGGCGTTATAAACCGTTCCGCCATTAACTAAACCGGTGTTGCCATCTGTCACGCTACCATTTGCAGGCGCTGAGATTTTCAATTTGCTATTATCATTTTCAAGGGTGATATTATCGCCAGCTTCAAATGAGAAAGTGCTATCAGATTGATTAACTGTTTTGATTTCAGTTGTATCATCGCCATTAACAATTTGGGCTTTCCAAGATTGTAATGCGGTGTCTGCTTTGTCTAGGCTTGCTTTAGCACCATCAGAAAGATCTACGGCATAATCTGTTACATTATTCGTATCTTTTGTTCCTGGAGTAACTTTAACTAAATCAGAGCCTTTAGATACTGTTGTACCATTCGCATTTACGGTGTAAATGGTATGTCCATCTGTTGTATCAGTTGAAGTGGCAACATTCGCAACATTTGTTCCCGCTTTAACTTCTGTTTTCGCGGCTTTAATTGCTTCATCAACCGTGTTTTTACCCGTACCGCCAATATTCGTCATCGTAATATTGCCCGTAGCTGGATCAAGCGTCGCATCTCCACCTAAAATATTTTTCGTTGTGGTTGCGACATTACCAAGGGTGTTTGCCACCATATAAAGTTGCGAACCATTAATTGCATCGGTTGAAGTGGCGGTAATACGCCCTGCGGCGACATTTTGAATTTGGCGTTGTTGGTTTTCCCCTGTCGTTGTCCCCACAGATACAACACGGCTGCTTCCGATTTTATCACCCGCAAAACCAGAGTAAGTAATGCCATTGACCGTTGCACTTGAGGTTTTAACCGCTGATCCGGTTACACTGCCTGCCCCTAATGCCACAGAACCTGCAAGAGTTGCTTGAGCTCCATAACCCATTGCAAGGGAATCACCTTTCTCTGCTTTAGCTTGATAACCTAATGCCAGCGCATTATTTCCTTTGGCTACGGCTTCCTGACCCACTGCCATACTTGAAGCGCCAACCGCTTGGCTATTCTGCCCCACAGCCATTGAATTTCCGCCTTCCGCTTTTGAGCTATTACCAACAGCTAAAGACACATCACCAAACGCATTTGCTAGTGGACCTAACGCCGTAGAACCACCTGTTGAAGCAATAGCGGATGTTCCCACTGCAACGGTGTTATCCCCTGTTGCATTCGCTTGTTTACCAAATGCTGCTGCGCCATTTCCATTCGCATTCGCTTGCACGCCCACCGCCATTGAATTTTGTTTCGCAGTTGCCGCAGAATTACCAATAGCAATGGCACTTGCACCATTTGCGGATGATGAAGTCCCTAAGGCTAAAGAGTTAGATGAATAGGCGTGTGCGCTGGTACCGACCGCAACAGATTGCGTCGCTTGTGCATTTGATGAAGAACCGATCGCAAGGGCATTAATGCTACTTGCTTGTGCAGAAACCCCAATTGCTGTCGAAGCCGAATTTACCGCACTGGCATTTGTACCAATTGCTGTTGAGTTATCAAATTCCGTTGTTACATTATTACCGATAGCAATAGAACCTGTGCTTTTCGCACCTGACGCTTTATTTACATTAGCATTATTTGCTAACACCATTGCCGTAGAGCCATTGACATAGTTGTTATTCCCTAACACACGGCTTTGTGTTGCATTTTCAGTTAGGGTGTTGCTATCGCCAAACACCCCCACTTGTTTGCCTTGAACGGTATTTGAATTACCAATAATTTCGCTATCAGTCGCACCGGAAATCGTATTACGCGCCCCCATTACCATATCGCCACTTGCTTTATTTTGTAGCGTATTATAATTGCCAATGACACGGTTATTATCTCCAGCAGCATCAAGGTTATTGTTATTACCAAACACGCCAGAATCACTTGATGCGATCGTGCCGTTGTCATTACCGAGAGAATAGGTGCCTGCGCCTGTAATGGTTGTTGGATCCCCAATCGCGCCAGAGTTTTTCCCCGTAACTACGTTGCCGTTACCAATAGAAATGGCATTTGAGGCTAAAGCTTGTGCGTTAATCCCCAAGGCAATGGCATTTTCAGCTGAACCTTTAGCGCTTGAACCAATGGCGATTGTGTCATTTGCGGTTGCTTGTGCTGCACGCCCAATTGCGGTTGATTGAATGCCTGAGGCATTTGACTGTACGCCACTTGCTACTGCATATTTACCCGAAGCAGAAGATGCATTCCCTAATGCGGTTGCTCCTTCACCACTCGCATTGGCATTGGAACCAAAGGCGGAAGCCGAACCAGCGGTTGCTTGAGATTGACGCCCTACGGCAGTGGTTGCCCCTGTGGTAATAGGTGAACCCTCAGTAATAGGCGCTCCCGCAGAAGCTAAAGCAGCTTCACCAATTGCCACAGATGCCACACCTAATGCTTGTGCAGAAACCCCTAATGCAGTCGCGGCATTTGCCAAGGCATTTGCGTTAGCACCAATAGCGGTTGCTGCATTGCCGTTTGCCCCTGGGTTGGCTTTGGTGTCTGTACCAATGGCGATGTTATTATTCGACGTTAATTTTTCCGCTTCGGTATATTTACCCGCATTTTTACCAATGGCGATATTGGAGCTACCTTTGATATATTGCCCTGAATAATAGCCTAATGCGATATTTTGGCTTCCTTCAACATTTTGCCCTGCGTTGATAATGGCAGCAAAGTTATCAGCACCTTTAACATTATTCCCCGCGCTGACACCAATGGCATAGTTTGTGTTGCCCTCAACATTCATCCCTGCCCATCGACCAATCGCCACGTTTTCTGTGCCTGAAATTACATTTTGACCTGCACCGTTACCAATGGCAATTCCGTGGGTGTTCTTTTTGCTCTCATCCGTCGCCCCACCTTTACCTGCGTTGATACCAATGGCAATCATATTCTGTGCTTTCGCTTCTGCCCCTGAACCAATGGCAACAGAGCCTGTCCCCGTTGCTTTCGATTTAAAACCACTTGCTACGGCGTTATAAGCAGCTTGTGCTGCCGCCCCAACAGCAACATTATCTGCACGGTTTTGCGAAGCTAGGCTTGCAGGCAAACCTGCTGTGCTTGCTTCTGCCCCTGCACCGATTGCAACCGCATTACGCCCCGTAGCATTAGCCCCTGCCCCCACTGCCACTGCTGCTGAGGCTCTTTCTGCATAAACATTTGCATTAGTCATTGCTGCAGTATTATTAGTAGTAGTTGTGCCATTTGCCACCGCACCAAGCCCCATTGCCATATCAGCACGTGAAAGGGCATTGGCTTCTGAACCTAAAGCCACCGCGTCATCAGCAGTTTGTGCAGTACGCGCTTTAGCCCCAAAGGCAATAGAACGATCACCTAAGGCTTGAGTGTTGGTATTCGCATCGTAATTGGTTACGCGGGGTCCTGTTGTCTCTGAATCCCCCACATTGGCACTACCAATTGCAATAGCACGATCGCCTGCAGCTTGAGAAGATTGCCCCATTGCAAGGCTTCCTTTTCCTGCTGCCCAAGACACGTTACCAATTGCCATTGCATAATCATTGGTTGCGGCAGATTGACGCATCATTGCTAAAGAGTTAAAGCCTGACGCACGAGAGGCTGTACCAATCGCCGTAGCCCCTGTATCGCTAGCAATAGAATAGCCGCCTAACGCAAAACTCAATGCACCGATTGCCTTTGAATAATCACCAATAGCAATACCTGAAGACTCACCTTCCTTATAAGTACTTTGCCCTGTTGCTCGTGCATCTGCCATTGCCCCAATCGCAATCCCCGTCGCTCCAGATAAAGCACCTGAATAATTTTTGCTAGAACCTTCGCTATCAGGATCATCATAACTCTTACTACCGGGGTTATAGTAGTTTAATGCTCGATCTCCTATTTTATTTCCAGCAAATGCTTGTTGTTCTCTAGATGTTCCATTAACGATTGAACTTCCCGCATTTTCTTGTGCGATTCCGCTATATTGTGCTGTTCCCCCAATTGCCACATAGGCATTTGCGGCAAGGGGTAGGCTCATTAATACACTTAATGAAATAAGATTTAAAAAGAAATTTTTGCTTGATTTTGTTGGCTGAATGGAAGAATCCACAAGGCTGTTTGATTTACCTTGTCGAGAAGCTAATTCTGAGGTTACAACCCAATTTTGTTGAGCGTGGTTCCAAATAATACGGAATATTTTATTCATAAGTTATACCTAATTTTGGTTGGTGAAGAAACAACTATCGTTTAAAAAACGAACAAAGATAAAATTTCAGGATGCAAATATAGCATAAAACCGCTACATTACTAACCAATTTAGCGTAATTAATTGTAAATTTAATGTAAAGTAACCCCACGTTAATGATTGAAAAGAAGTTCTTATAACTTATTGCACTTTTTAAGCAGCTATTTATAACAATCAACAATTAAATCTACAAAAAAGTTATTTTTCTTCAAAAAAGGATTGGGAGAAATAGAAAATTTATAACAAGATAAATTATTACCTAAGCAAAATGTTCAAGCTGCTTAACCGTAATAATGTAGCATTCATTAAAGATTTGCCCGATAACCACAATGCTAATGCAACATTGCTTCACATATTTAATGTAGGGGCAGACCGATGTGTCTGCCCGTTTAATGCGTTATCTTATTTAATGTAAGAAAGATTAAGTGCGGTGTTTTTTGGGTAAGTTTTTGTAATGAAAAACAATTGCTACTTAGCTACTTTACTAAATATTCAATTCAAGATGATAATTGGATAATGTACAAAATCGGAAATCATTACTCGGTGCTTTAGGGTTGTTTTTCATTTCAGTGATATACCGTTCAACGAACTTCTTAAAATGACGCGTGATCTTTTTCACATTACCTTGAATATGAAGAAATTCTTGTTTATCTCTAAGTTGAATAGTTTTATTCATAATATCACTATGCAGATCAACAATAACTGCTTTCGTAAAATCAATGCCTTTAAAGCCCCCATTCTCATTTGGTACTGTTTTAAAACAGATTTTGTCATTATCTGGTTGCGGTAAGTTTGTTCTTAATGGCAATGCGAAATTAACGCCCTTAACTTGTACTAATAATACACAATAAGGACGATTGTCTTTCTCAAGTATTTCATTCAGTAAAGGGGCTTTCTCTGTAAAAAAACGTTGTGATAAAAGATCAATTTGTAGATCAAGATGTTTTATTAACATTTTATTAACCGTTCTATATTCCGTATGTGTATTTTATCATTTACCAGAAAATAACAAATTCATAATGCTTGATTTTTTTTTTTTAACTCTTATTATAGAGACGTGGTGCTAGAGTACGCCCACGTTAATAAATACATAGCTCAATAGATGAAATTTGTGGTGCTAGAGTATGCCCACGTTAATAAATACATAGCTCAATAGAAGAAACCTTGCCTAATCGCAAGGTTTTTTTTGTTTTATAGTATGTTTGGGTAGGATGGGCTTTAGCCCACCGTTCGACACAATTTATCCTTTCGGTGGGCTAAAGCCTCCCAACTTAACTGCTTTGTAAAAAAATCAACGTATATTATTGAAAATGGTATATAGGCGGCACATCGGTCCGCCCCTACCTGTGGGATAACACAATCAACGTTTATTTAGATCGTATAATACAAATGAAAATCCCCTCTTAGGAGGGGATTTTCATCTATTTAATGATTTTTGTAAGCGGATAAAATAATTTTCTATGCTTTATCTCGAGATCTTTAAATTCGATAAAACCTAATTTTTTATAAAATAAAAAAGCATTATCATCTTTTGCCTCAACAACTAAAATTGCAGCACCTACATTCGTGTTTTTTATCTTGTACATCGCATCTACAACCAAAAATTTTCCGTATCCTTGCTTTTGAAAATAATCAGCAATGGCTAATCGCCCAATTAACACCCCCGGAATATTAGGGTATGGAATACCTTTAACTCTTTCTTGCGGAATATCTGAAACAGATACAGACAATGCGGATAAGGTGTAGTATCCAATAATGTTGGATTGTTTTTCATCTATAAGTACAAAACATTTTGCCAATCCCTTTTTTACATCTTGAGAAGCATACTGGTAAAAATATTTTTCTAATTCTTTATTACAACAAGAAAAAGTATTTCTCTTAATCTGTAATTCCTCTAAGGGAAGCACTCGTAAATCTTTTAAGTTCTTATTTATCATTTCACTTTAACCTCCTTGGAGGTAGATAAATATTCTTGATACAAATCAAGTGCGTTTTTCATTGATTGATTAGGCTCAAATGGTTTACTTAAACTTTCAATAAGTAATGCTTGATCATTTAATGTTAAATGTAAAACTTGATGCTCTGAAATCGTTTTTTTAGCTTCTTCGTAAGCAACACTCACAACAAAGTCAGTTAATGTTCGCCCTGAAATTGCTGCTGCTTGCTTAATTATTTGATATATATCTAAATTTACTTTAGCTTCCAATCTTGCTTTTGCCATTGCCTTCATCATTTTTCCTCTCCATAAATTAAATCTCTAACAAGAATTATACGGCTGATAGACGTACAAATCAACGAAGATATTGCCAACTCAATCAGTGCAGTAAATCGGCACAGTGATACGGTTCGTTATTCCTAAAAATAGCTTCCCCTCTTTTATAAAGAGGGGAAGAGAAGAATTAAGTGCGGTGATTTTTTCACAAGTTTTTTCTGCACTGTCGCTATTTTTTCTTCGCATATTTAAGCGAGTCAATGGCAACAGCGAAGATGATAATGCTCCCTTTGATAATATATTGCCAGTAAGGGTTTACGCCGATGTAGGTTAAACCATAATTGATGACAGTAAAGATAAGCACGCCGGTAATAACGCCCATTACGGTACCCACCCCACCTGCGAAAGAAACACCTCCCACGACACAAGCTGCAATGGCATCAAGTTCATACATAAAACCAAGGTTATTCGTTGCACTGCCGATACGTCCTGCCTCCAGCATACCACCAAATGCGTAAAATATTCCTGCAATCATATAAATGGCGACAAGGTTACGGGTTACATTCACCCCTGACACACGAGCGGCCTCTGGATTTCCCCCAATAGCAAAAATATTTTTACCAAAACGCGTTTTATTCCATAGCACCCAAACAAAAGCGGCACAAATTGCTGCATAGATGGTGATATAGGATAATTTGAAACTTCCTATTCTGAAAAAACCTTGAGCAAAGGTTGAAAATTGTTCATTAAAACCTGCAATTGGTGATGAGCCAACGGCATCGTAATAAAGCGAGTTGATACCATAAACAATGATCATCGTTCCCATTGTGGCAATAAATGGAGTAACATTCAGGTAAGCAATAACTACACCATTAACCAAGCCAATGATTGCACCAACAAAGCAGACAACTAAAATCACCACAGGAATCGGGATTTCACCTAAATCAGGGAAAACACGGTTCATATTATCCATTGCTTGCAGAAGTGTGGCAGAGATTACCGCAGCCAAGCCCACTTGACGCCCAGCGGATAAGTCGGTTCCCTGTGTAACCAATAAGCCTGCAACACCGAGTGCAATAATTAAACGAACCGAAGATTGGGTCAGAATATTACTGAAATTTCGTAAGCTTAAGAAGCTTGGATCTTGCATAATAATAATACCAAGCAAGACTAAGAGGACAAAATAAATGGCATTTTGTTTGAGGAAATCAAGCGATTTATTCGATTTTAAAGCTGACATAATTCATTTCCTTCTAAATTAGAGATATTTCGCTGCAAGTTGCAGAATTTCTTCTTGTGAGGTTTTGGCGGTTTCGACAATGCCCGCCACTTTTCCGTTACTCATCACTAAAATTCGGTCGGTTACGCCTAACAGTTCGGGCATTTCGGAAGAAATCATAATGATGCCTTTCTCTTTTTTGGCAAGTTCCATAATCAATTGGTAAATTTCAAATTTTGCACCAATATCAATGCCTCGAGTGGGTTCATCAAGCATTAAAATTTCTGGCTGGGTGAGCAACCAACGCCCAATCACCACTTTTTGTTGATTTCCACCAGACAGCGAACCAATGGTGGTTTTGTGTGAAGGGGTTTTCACATTCATTGCATCAATCACCCATTGGGTGTCGCTTTTCATTTTGTTGCCACTTAATAAACCTAATCGACCTAAATAGGATTTCATATTTGAAATCAATGAGTTAAATTCAATATTTAGGTTGGCATAAATGCCCGTAGAGCGACGTTCTTCTGTGACTAAAGCAAAACCATTGTTAATCGCTTCAAGTGCGGTGCGATTTTTCATTGTTTTTCCGTACAATTTAATTTCACCCGCTTTACGTTCGCGTACCCCGAAAATGGTTTCGACAATATCGGTGCGTTTTGCCCCTACAAGCCCTGCAATCCCTAGAATTTCCCCTTTACGAAGCTGAAAACTCACATCTTGAATAGACGGTTGATTGAGAGCAGTGAGATGTTCCACGTCTAAAATGACTTCTTGTGGTGTGTTGGTTTTTGCAGGAAAGCGTTGAGTTAGCTCACGCCCTACCATCATTGCCACAATTTCGTCCATTGTACTGCCTTTGACTGGCACGGTGTTGATCCATTTGCCATCACGCAGAATAGTGATTTCATCGCAAATTTTGAAAATTTCGTCCATTTTGTGCGAAATGTAAATAATCCCACAGCCTCGTGCTTTGAGTTTTTCGATGATTTTAAATAAATGTTCCACTTCTTTTTCTGACAAGGAGGAAGTGGGTTCATCCATAATCACAATTTTTGCGTTGTAAGAAAAAGCCTTTGCAATTTCAATCATTTGCATTTGTGAAACAGAGAGATTTGCCACTTTTTCTTTCGGATCTACATCAATATCCAATTCATCAAAAATCGCTTTGGTATCGTGATACATTTTAGCGTGATCGACAAAAATGCCTTTTAGCGGATAGCGTCCTAACCAAAGATTATCCATTACATTGCGTTGTCGAACTAAATTGAGTTCTTGATGAACCATTGAGATGCCATTTTCTAGCGCTTCTTTTGATGTTTTAAAATTAACAGGTTGATTTAAAAAGAGAATTTCCCCTTCATCTTTGGCATAAATGCCAAATAGGCATTTAAGTAAGGTGGATTTGCCCGCCCCATTTTCTCCCATTAAGGCGTGAACAGAATGTGAACGGACGGTGAGATTTGCCCGATCGAGGGCTTTAACACCGGGGAAGGTTTTACTTACATTGGTCATTGTCAGTAAAATCTCTTGGTGTTGTGGCATTGGTGTATGTTCTTTCATAGCCAACCTCATAGAAAAGGGGAGCCATTCTCCCCTTATATGTAACGCATATTATTTTAGAAATTCATTTAGATTATCTGCATCGACACCCACATAAGGAATACGCACAACCTTACTTTCTAATTTCCATTGTGTGCCTTCTGTCGCGGGTTTTTCGTTAGCTAAGTTATTGGCTAATTGCACCACGGCTTTACCTTGGTTTACGCCATCATTTAACACGGTGCCTGCCATTTCCCCTTTTTTGATCAGTTGCAACACTTCAGGCAGGGCATCCACACCGAAGATCGGTAATTTTTTACCGTGTGCTTTGGTGGCTTCCAATGCACCCATTGCCATACCGTCATTATTAGAAATAATCACTTCAATATCATTCGCTTTAGAGCTGGATAACCACGCGTCCATTTTGTCTTTCGCTAATGCTGCGTCCCACATTCCTGTGTCAATAAAAAGCTGTTCGGTTTCAATGCCATTTTTATTTAATTCTTCAATCACATATTTGGTTCGTGCTTCGGCATCTGGGTGACCGGGTTCACCTTTTAACAGTACATATTGAATTTTACCGTCTTTATTTAAGTCAAAGGCTGGATTAGCTTTCCAGTGCTTGGTGATAAGTTGCCCTTGAATGACGCCTGATTCTTTTGGATCTGTCCCCACATAATAAGCCTGTTCATAACTTCCGATGGCTTTTGCGCCCGGATCTTTATTGAAGAACACCACCGGAATATCCTCCGCTTTTGCTTTGCCAATAATGGTTGGCGCAGCCGCGGGATCCACAAGGTTAATGGCAAGAGCTTTCACCCCTTTAGAGATCAACACATCTACTTGGTCATTTTGCACGGATTGGGCATTTTGTGAATCGTTCATTAATAATTCAACGTCTTTAAGTGTTTTTGCTTCTTTATCAATTTCTTGACGCATTAAAGACATAAAATTATCGTCATATTTGTAAATCGTTACACCAATTCGGTTCACCGCTTGTGCTGTTGTTGCAGCAAGACCTAAGCCCACAGCAAGTGCGGTGGTTTTTAATAGCATTTTTTTCATAGATAGCTCCTTAAATGGATTAAATAATCGCAAAGAGGTTGTGCATACTGCTAAATTTATTTCATACAGCACAAGGATTTGTTATGAAATAAATTCAATAACAGAACAGAGCATAACGAAAAATAATTGTTAAGACTGTGATCCCTCTCACATTAATGGAAACGATTACAAAAAAATGTTTAAAAATGTGACGGTGATCATAAATTAATCACAAGGTTCTGTGGAAAATCGTCTGACTAGGGTTGGATTAAATTGCGTATGAATCGGTGTATTAACGCGGTTATCCACCAAGCTTAACGCTAAGTTAGCCGCATAAGTTGCCATTAAATCAATCGGATAGCGAATGGTGGTAAGTTTAGGGATCAAATAGCGGGCAATGGGCATATCATCAAACCCGATAATGGAAAATTGTTTCGGCACGTTGATATTGTTTTCATTTAATACGGAAATTGCTCCTGCTGCCATTGTATCGTTATAGGCGACGACGGCGGTTAAATCAGAATTGTAACTCAATAAATGGATCATCGCCTGCTCACCCCCTTCAAAATCAGGCGAGCTATGTGCAATACGATGAGTGACGGCGGGTAAATGATATTGTTCAAGGGCATTTAAATAGCCCTGAATACGTTCCGCTTCATCACTGATTTGATGATTAGAACCAATATAGCCAATATTTTTATGCCCAAGGCGAATTAAACTTTCTGTGGCAATAAATGTGCCTTTGGTGTTATCAAGGCTCACACAACGATTTTCATAGTCTTTCACCACGCGATTAATCACCACCATTCCCGCAATGCGACTTAAATATTGGCTTAATTCTTCATCACTCAAGGCTTTGGCGTGAACCACTAAGCAACTACAACGCTTGCGTAGCAAGGTTTCAATAGCACGGCGTTCTTTTTCTGCATTATGATAACCAATACCGATCAAAATACTTTTTTGATGCTGTTCCGCCACTTTATCCACCGCTTTAACTAAAATCGCAAAGAAAGGATCGGTAACATCGGTTACCACCACGCCGATGGTCTCCGTGTTTTGCAGGGCGAGCGCTTGTGCATTCGCATTAGGGTGATAACCCAGTTCCTGCACCGCTTTTTGTACCGCCAGACGGGCTTTCTCACTGGCGGAAGAATGATTATTCAGCACACGAGAAACCGTTGCGACGGAAACCCCCGCCTGTTTTGCCACATCACGAATTGTAATCATCTTCTCCCCTAAAAATGCGAAAAATTTATACCGCACTTATCATATAAAGAATTTTTTCTAATTGAAAACGCTTACTTTAAAAAATGAAAACTCCATCACAAAAAAAGACGACTTATTTCTCAATTTGTGATCTAGTTAATAGTTTATTTTTGGCAATCTGCTATTTTATAGCAGTTTCTTTTTGTAACCGCTTTCATCTTTTTGATAAGGGAGAATAATTATGTCTGAACAATTTGTTGCGGCAGATCATCCACACCGCCGCTATAATCCATTGATTGACCGTTGGGTGCTGGTTTCTCCCCACCGCGCAAAACGTCCGTGGCAAGGTCAGCAAGAGAAAAATGAAGAAGCGCAAAAACCAAGCTATGATCCAGATTGTTATCTTTGTCCGCGCAATAAGCGTATTACGGGTGAGCAAAATCCTGATTATCACAAACCTTTTGTCTTTAAAAATGATTTTTCTGCCTTGTTAGAACAAACACCTAAGCCCGCACCTAGTGATGATCCATTGTTTCAAACCGCCGCGGCAGAAGGGGAAAGTCGTGTCATTTGTTTTTCACCTGATCACAGCAAAACCTTACCCTTACTGAGCGTAGAAGAAATTGCTGATGTAATTGATGTGTGGCAAGCTCAACTCAATGAGCTAGGTCAGCGTTACCATTGGGTACAAATTTTTGAAAACAAAGGGGCGGCAATGGGCTGTTCAAATCCACACCCACACGGGCAAATTTGGGCGAACAGTTTTCTTCCCAATGAAGTGGCGCAGGAAGATCTGGCTCAACAGCGTTATTTTGAAAAATACGGTTCAGTGCTATTGGTGGATTATGTACAACGAGAATTGGCACTGAAAGAACGTATTGTGGTGGAAACCAAACATTGGGTTGCCCTTGTGCCTTATTGGGCGGTATGGCCATTTGAAACCTTATTACTCCCTAAACAACATCGTAAAAATTTTGCACAACTCAGCCCTGAGCAACAGCAAGATTTGGCACTTGCCTTGAAATTGCTGACCACCAAATATGATAATCTGTTTGAAACCTCTTTCCCTTATTCAATGGGTTTTCATTTTGCGCCATTTAACGGCAAAGAAAATGAACATTGGCAACTACACGCCCATTTTTATCCCCCATTATTACGTTCTGCTACGGTGCGAAAATTTATGGTGGGCTATGAAATGCTTGGGGAAAGCCAACGTGATCTCACCGCAGAACAAGCCGCAGAAAGATTACGGGCTTTAAGCGATATTCATTACAAATTACGCTAAATCAAAAGAAGGAGACAATCAATGACCCCACAACAACGTGCAGAACACTTATTTTCTGAAAAATTTCACCGCACTTTTGATCTCCGTGTTTATGCTCCTGGGCGCGTTAATATTATTGGTGAGCATACGGATTACAATGACGGTTTTGTGATGCCTTGCGCCATTAATTATGGCACGGCAGTATGTGGTGCAAAGCGTGATGATAGCTTATTTCGGGTTTATGCCGCTGATCTTGATGCGTTTGATGAATTTGATCTCGCCAAGCCCATTGAAACAAATCCTGCACATAAGTGGACGGGCTATGTGCGTGGGGTGGTGAAATTTATTCAAGCGCAATGTCCTCATTTCCAGCAAGGGGCTGATTTGGTGATTAGTGGTAATGTGCCACTTTCTGCTGGGCTAAGTTCTTCCGCTTCATTGGAAGTGGCTATCGGCAAATTTTGCCAACAGCTTGCCCAGCTTCCGCTTAGCGATACTCAATTGGCGTTGATCGGTCAGCAAGCAGAAAACCAATTCGTTGGAGCGAATTGTGGCAATATGGATCAACTGATTTCTGCCCTTGGGCAAAAAGATCATTTACTGATGATCGATTGCCGCAGTCTTGAAACCCAACCCACGCCTGTACCAAATGATGTAGCTGTGATGATTGTTAATTCTCACGTTAAACACGATTTAGTCGCCGGTGAATACAATACTCGTCGCACACAATGTGAAAAAGCCGCCGCGTTTTTTGGCGTGAAAGCCTTGCGAGATGTGTCAGTGGAACAGTTCAATAAAATGGAAGAAAAACTTACCGCACTTGATCCTATCGTCGCCAAGCGAGCCAAGCACGTTATTACTGAAAATGCCCGTGTGCTTGCTGCGGTTGAGGCTTTAAAACAAGGCGATCTCAGTAAACTGGGGAAATTAATGGCACAATCTCACGAGTCAATGCGTGATGATTTTGAAATTACCGTGCCACAAATTGATTACTTAGTCGAACTCGCTCAACTTGCCGTTGGCAACACAGGCGGGGCGAGAATGACAGGGGGCGGTTTTGGTGGCTGTATTGTGGTGGTTGCGCCACAAGAAAAAGTTGCAGCGGTACGCCAGCTTATTAGCGAAAATTATGAAAAACAAACAGGGCTAAAAGAAGATTTCTATGTTTGCACCGCCTCACAAGGGGTTTCAGTATGTTAAGACAATCGCACACCGGGCTTGCGCCAGATGGCAAGCCCTTTAAGCTATTTACGCTAACCAATCAACAAGGAATGTGCATTCAATTAATGGATTGGGGGGCGACGTGGCTTTCTTGTAAAATCCCCGTGAATAATCAATTACAAGAAGTACTGCTAGGTTGCCATATACAGGATTATCTCACACAGCAAGCCTATTTAGGGGTAACGGTGGGGCGTTATGCTAATCGCATCGCCAATAGTCGCTTTCGCTTAAATGGTAAAACGATTTATCTCAATGCTAATCAAGGCAAACATCAACTTCACGGCGGTAAAGGGTTTGACAAAGGTCGCTGGCAAGTAGAAAAGTGCGGTGATAATTTTGTTCAATTTTCCCTTTTTTCTGCCAATGGCGATCAGGGCTTTGTCGGTAATTTACAGGTGAAGGTGACTTATCGTTTAACTGAAAAAAATCAAGTACGTATTGAATTTGAGGGCATTTGTGATCAAGATACGCCACTTAATTTAACCAACCACGCATATTTTAATTTAGATGATGCCAGCGCTGGCGCAGATGTACGCCAACATTGGTTACAACTTAATAGTGAGCAATTCTTACCGGTTGATCAACAAGGTATTCCGAATGCCCCTCTCAAAGCGGTGCAAGGCACAAGTTTTGATTTTCGCCAAGCAAAAATGATTGCTCAAGATTTTTTACAGCAAGAACAACGACTTACTAAAGGCTACGATCACGCCTTTTTACTCAATGGCACACAGCCTTGTGCCATATTGCATTCTAGTAATCGCCAAATTTCCCTTAGCGTTTCCACCTCGCAGCCAGCGTTACAAATCTACACAGGAAATTATCTGGCTGGCACACCAACTCGTTTAGGGGGAACTTACCAAGATTATCAAGGTATCGCCCTTGAGCCAGAATGTTTGCCTGATACCCCTAATCATCCAGAGTGGCAAAAATACGGTGGAATAAGCAAGAAAAATCAGCCTTATCGGCAGTGGATTGAGTATCAATTTAAGATTAAAAAACTAAGTAGAGGGAGATTAACCGTTCCTGAAATACTATATCGTAAACCTTAAATTCAGTTGGGCAAAACGATTAAAGGGACTAATAGATAAATACCCTCAACCCGCTTTGTTTAGTATGGGAATGCCTGAGAATTGGCATCAAGATAGCTTTTGGGAAAATGCCTTAGAATAAAAAACGTGATAACACTACCGCTCTTTTCTAAGTGCGGTAGTTTTTTCCAAAATACCTCTACAACACCACCATATCATCACGATGTACCGCGACAGCGCCGTATTCATAGCCCAAAATTTGTGGAATCTCTTGTGATTTTTTGCCTTTAATTAAATTTAACGCATCGCTGTTGTAGCGTGGAATTCCAAGGGCAATAACGTTGCCGTTAGGCTGTTGGATTTTTACCACTTCGCCACGAGAAAAACGCCCTTCGATTTGTGCAATGCCTGCTGGAAGTAAAGATTTATGCTGCATTAGCACCGCACTTGTTGCGCCTTCATCAATGATAATCGTGCCTGCTGATGGCGCGGCAAAAAGCCATTGTTTACGGCTTTCAAGGCGATCTGTTTGCACGGTAAATTTGGTGCCAATATTTTCGCCGTAAGCCAGATCCACAATTACATTTGGGCGATTACCCGGTGCAATAATGGTTTCCACGCCTGAACGGGTGGCAACATCTGCGGCGATCACTTTTGTGGACATTCCGCCTGTACCAAGATTTGTGCCACTTCCGCCTGCGATTTGGCGAATCGCATCGGTGATTTTTTCCACCACTGAAAGCAATTTCGCTTGCGGATTGTTTCTTGGATCACTATCAAATAAGCCTTGCTGATCGGTGAGCAAATAAAGTTGTTCAGCTTGTGCCAAAATCGCCACAAGCGCCGATAAATTATCGTTATCACCAACTTTAATCTCGGCGGTGGCTACTGCATCATTTTCATTAATCACGGGAATAATGCCGTTATCTAATAAGGCGTTAAGGGTGTCTCGTGCATTGAGAAAACGCTCGCGATCTTCAATATCGGCTCGACTAAGCAAAATTTGCCCAATATGAACATCGTAAATAGAAAAAAGCTGTTCCCACGTTTGAATAAGCTGGCTTTGCCCCACGGCGGCTAATAATTGTTTTGAGGCAATAGTGGGCGGGAGTTGCGGGTGGTTGAGATAATCTCGTCCTGCCGCCATTGCGCCAGAGGTAACAATGATAATGCGAAAGCCTGCTTGGTGTAGTTGGGTGATTTGTCGTACAATTTCCATCATATGTGGACGATGAAGTTTGGTTGTACCTTGTGTTAAGGTACTTGTGCCAAACTTCACGACAATGGTTTTCTTTTGTTCCATAAGGGAGTTTCCTGTTACTGTTGAATGCGCCAAACCCTATCATTAAATGCGAAAAATTTCATTAAATTTTCACCGCACTTTGTATGATTTAAAACAATTTTTATTACTCAAAACAGGGTATAATAGCATCATTTTTTAATCAACCCAGCGCAATTGAAATGTCAGAACAAAATCATATTGAACGCCAACGTGAAGTAACACGATTATGTATAAAAGTGGCATTAATGCTACTTCAACACGGTGCAGAAAGTGCGGTTGTGGTACAAATGTCGCATAGATTAGGGCGAGCTTTAGGAATGGATAGTGTTGAATGTGCCTTAACGCCGAATGCGGTGATTATTACCACGCTATATCATAATCATTGCATTACCACTGCACGCAAGAATGTGGATCAAGGCATTAATATGCATATTGTTACGGAAGTGCAACGCGTAGTGATTACGGCGGAGCATCGTATTTATGATTTGCACCAAGTAAAAAAGCGCCTTGAGCAAATTAAACCGTTTAAATATAACCGCTCTCTTGTGGTGCTAATGATTGGGTTATCTTGTGCTTGTTTTGCCCATTTATCTGGGGGCGATAGTAGGATTGCGGTGATAACATTTGTTGCTGCTGCAATTGCAATGTTTATTCGTCAATCCCTTGCTCATCGCCATTATAATCCGATCATTGTCTTTTCAATTACCGCCTTTATCGCCTCAATTATTTCAGGAATGGCGTTGAAATATCAATTAGGCAATGATCCGCAAATTGCCCTTGCTTCGAGCGTGCTTTTACTTGTGCCGGGTTTTCCATTGATCAATTCCCTCGCAGATATTCTCAAAGGCCACGTTGGAATGGGCTTAGGGCGTTGGACCATTGCCACCATTCTCACCTTTGGTGCTTGCTTAGGTATTGTCTTTGCCCTTGCACTGTTAAATATTCCCTATTGGGGAGAATTAAAATGACCTTGTTGCTTAATTTATTAGATGATATGTTTTTCGCCGCTATTCCTGCGGTGGGCTTTGCCTTAGTCTTCAATGTTCCCCCTAAGGCATTGAAATATTGTGCAATTTTAGGCGCATTAGGACACGGCTTGCGTACCTTATTGGTGCATTTTGATGTGCCGTTAGTATTTGCGACCTTTGCTGGAGCCAGTTTAATTGGTTTTATTGGCGTGCATTTATCGCATCGCTATCTTGCCCATCCTAAAGTATTTACAGTTGCGGCAATTATCCCGATGATTCCCGGCGTTTATGCCTATAAAGCGATGATCGCGATTGTGCAAATTCACCATTATGGTTTTTCTGATGTGTTATTTGCACAAATGATTGATTATTTTATTAAAACGGGATTTATTCTAGGGGCATTAGTTTTTGGTTTGGCATTGCCGGGCTTATTGTTCTATCGACAAAAACCTGTAATATAATAGCCAAAGCAAAGTAATCAAAAGGAAAGCAAATGACCCTCAGTTTAATTGTGGCAATGACGAAAAATAATGTGATTGGTAAAAATAACCAAATGCCGTGGCACTTGCCTGCCGATCTCGCGTGGTTCCGCCAAAACACGCAGGGCAAACCCGTGATTATGGGGCGGAAAACCTTTGAAAGTATCGGTCGCCCATTACCAAAACGCACCAACATTGTGCTTTCTCGCTCTCCCTTTGAGTACGATGGTGTCATTTGGAAAAGTGATTTTACAAGTGCGATGGATTTTGTGAACGAGTTTCCTGAAATAATGCTGATTGGTGGTGGCGAGTTATTTAAACAATACCTTCCCCACGCAGATAAACTCTATCTTACTGAGATTCAAGCAGAAATTGATGGGGATACATTTTTCCCACAAATTAATTGGGCTGACTGGCAAATTGAATTTGAACAATATCGTCCCGCCGATGAAAATAATTCCTATGATTGCCGATTTTTGATTTTGCAACGGATTAACCGTTTCCGTTCCTAATGAAAAAGGAAGGCTTGCTTGCCTTCCTTCGTTTGTTTAATTGATTTTATACGAATGCATTTTTTCCTATTTTCCGCCTTTTTGCTGACATTTTGGGCAGAAAAAACTATTACGTTGTCCGATGACTAAACTTTCAATTTTTGTACCGCACTTTGGACAAGGCTTGTCTTTATTGCCATAAACTCGCAATGCTTGAGCAAAATACCCCGGGCGACCATCAGGTTGTAAAAAATCTTTTAAGGTTGTGCCACCTTGTTGAATTGCGCTGGCAAGCACTTGTTTAATGGTTTGAACCAACAATTCACATTGCGCTTTAGTCAAATTTTTGGCTAATTTTAGCGGATGTAATCCACATAAAAATAAGGTTTCATTCGCATAAATGTTACCTACACCAACGACTACGGCATTGTCCATTAAGAAAGTTTTAAGTGCGGTCTGTTTTTTGCGAGATTTTTTAAACAGATACTCCCCGCTAAATTCTTCCGACAGGGGTTCGGGGCCAAGTTTCGCAAAAAGGTGGAAATCCGCCAAATTATCCGTATATAGCCACGCCCCAAAACGGCGAGGATCGTTATAACGCAAAACTTTGCCATTATTCATCACAATATCTAAATGATCGTGTTTATCAATGGGGCTATCTTGTGGCACAACACGCAAAGAGCCTGACATTCCTAAATGCCCAATGATTGCCCCTTTTTCAGTATGAATGATTAAATATTTCGCACGACGAGAAAGCTGGCTCACTTTTACTTGCCTAAACTCACTCAATTGCGGACTCACTTCCCAGCGTAATCTAGGGTTACGCACGACAATTCTTTCAATGGTAAACCCTGTCAAATAAGGTGAAATGCCATTTTTGGTCGTTTCAACTTCGGGTAATTCAGGCATTTTTCCTCCTTACGAATGCTATATTGTTCCTAATGGAAATCGCTATAATTAACTAGGTAGATAAATAGAGGCAATCAATAAAAATCCAAGAAACGCAGATAGAAAAAAACCCGAACAAGTCGGGTTTTTCTAATTCATCAAAATCAAATTATTTGATTTTCGCTTCTTTATAAATAACGTGTTTACGCACAACAGGATCAAATTTTTTGATCTCCATTTTTTCTGGCATATTACGTTTATTTTTGGTTGTTGTGTAGAAATGACCGGTTTCAGCTGTTGAAACTAAACGGATTTTTTCACGAGCACCTTTAGCTGCCATTTTTTAGCTCCTTAGATTTTCTCGCCACGAGCACGGATTTCAGCTAACACTGCATCAATGCCTTTTTTATCAATAATACGCATACCTTTCGCTGTTAAGCGTAAAGTTACGAAACGTTTTTCAGACTCAACCCAGAAACGGTGAGTGTGTAAGTTAGGAAGAAAACGACGACGTGTCGCATTCATTGCGTGTGAGCGGTTGTTACCAACTGCTGGACGCTTGCCTGTTACTTGACAGACTCTAGACATATTAATCTCCAATAAATCAAATATAAGCTCGAGCTTAGGGTTCGGATTACTGCAAACTAGGTTTGCAAGCCACCTCGTCAGGTCGCTGTAACCGACCCGCATACTATATTAAAGGTGGCAAATTATACTCACTTTATTTGCTATACTCAAGCCTAAATCACTTAATTAACGCAATAAATGACAAAAAAATCAGCAATTCTGTTACATTGCGCTGGCAAGACTTCTGCTATAACCAACCTTTTTCACTAAAAGAAACATAACAACCTTTACCGATCACAAAATGATCCAGTACCCGAATCTCCACTAATTCTGCCACTTTTTGGATCTTTTCAGTAATGCACCGATCAGAATGGCTCGGCTCTGCAATTCCAGAGGGATGATTATGGGCTAAAATAATCGCTGCCGCATTGCAAAATAATGCTGTTTTCACAATTTCTCTAGGATACACAACGGCACTATTAATTGTTCCTAAAAACATTTCTTCTTTTTTAATTAAACGATGTTGATTATCTAGAAAAAGCACCAAAAAAACCTCCCGCTCTTTATGCTCTAGCTCCGTTTGCAAATACATTCGCACCAGTTCAGGACGGGTAAATGCCTGTGCCATTTCCAATTCTTGTAACAAATAACGCTTTGTCATCTCTGTACTGGCTTGGAGCTGAATAAATTGCGTGATACCTAACCCTTTGACGTTGCAAAAAGCGTGTTGATCCGCACTGATTAATTGCCTTAACGATCCAAAATGTTCAAGAACCAAGCGGGATAATTCCATCACTGAACAATTCTTGATCCCTGTACGTAGAAAAATTGCCAATAATTCACTATCATCAAGGGCTTCTGCACCAAATGTTAATAATTTTTCTCGTGGCATTAAGACGGTCATTTTAATGATGTACTCTTTTCTCTTAAATCAATTTATACTTACTTTTAGCATAGACAACCGCATTGTGATAGGTTTCCCCATCACTTTTGCGATCCTGATCGAAAAATAGGATTTTGTATTAAGGAAAATTACAGTAAAATTAACCGCACTTTTAATTTAAGGATCGCTAATTAATGCAAGATCTTCAAGGAAAACGTATCGTTATCGGCATTACGGGGGGTATTGCCGCATATAAAAGTATTGAACTTATCCGCTTGTTACGCAAAAGCCAAGCAGAAGTACGCGTGGTACTTACCGCAGCAGCGGCTGAATTTGTTACCCCACTCACATTACAAGCAATTTCAGGCAATGCGGTGGCTCAATCACTATTAGATCCTCAAGCTGAGTTAGCGATGGGGCATATTGAACTGGCAAAATGGGCAGACCTTATTGTTATCGCACCCGCTAGTGCAGATTTTATGGCGCGCTTAAATGCAGGAATGGCAAATGATTTACTCTCCACCATTTGCCTTGCAACTGCAGCGCCAATTTTGCTTGCGCCGGCAATGAACCAGCAAATGTTCCGCCAAGCCATCACACAACAAAATTTGACCAATTTAAAAGCCCGTGGTATTGCCACTGTCGGACCAAATAGCGGTGAGCAAGCTTGTGGTGATGTGGGCTTCGGGCGAATGTCAGAACCAGCCGAAATTTACACCGCACTTTATGAGATGCTTCTTCCTAAACAAGATCTCAGCCATTTAACGGTTGCCATTACCGCAGGTCCAACGCGTGAAGCCATTGACCCCGTACGTTATATTAGCAATCACAGCTCAGGAAAAATGGGCTTTGCTATTGCCGAAGACTTTGCCAAACGAGGCGCAAAAGTAAAATTAATTGCAGGGCCGGTCAATTTGTCCACGCCTGCGCAAGTAGAACGAATTGATGTCATTTCTGCTCAAGAAATGGCGGATGTTACCCTTTCACTTGCACCACAAGTGGATATTTTCATTGGCTGTGCAGCCGTAGCAGATTACCGCGTAGCCCAGATCGCCGATCAAAAAATAAAGAAAACGGCTGGAAATGATATGCTCACCTTAGAATTGGTGAAAAACCCTGATATTATTGCCGCTGTGGCTGCACTCACTGAGAACCGTCCTTTTGTGGTAGGATTTGCCGCAGAAACGCAAAATGTTGCCCAATATGCACAGGATAAATTAGTGCGTAAAAATTTGGATCTGATCTGCGCAAATGATGTTTCTGATGGAAAAGGCTTTAATGGTGATGATAACCAACTTCAGCTTTTCTGGCGTGACGGTAACCAACCATTACCACACAGCAGTAAAAAAGAGTTGGCACGGCAACTCACTCAATATATTGTGGAACGATTTTACGCTCAGTTTGAACGAAAGGAATAAACAAAAAAATGAAAAAGATTGATGTAAAAGTTTTAGATAGCCGAATTGGCACGCAATTTCCCTTGCCAGCTTATGCCACAAGCGGTTCTGCCGGCTTAGATCTGCGTGCGTTGGTGGAAGAAAGTTTTGAAATCCAACCGGGTGAAACGAAACTCATCCCAACAGGGCTGTCTATTTATATTGCCGATCCTAATCTTGCTGCCGTCATTTTACCTCGTTCAGGACTGGGGCATAAACACGGTATTGTACTGGGTAATTTAGTTGGTCTCATTGATTCTGATTATCAAGGCCCTTTAATGGTTTCAATGTGGAACCGTGGTGATCAACCTTTCAAGGTGGAAGTGGGAGATCGCATTGCACAACTTGTGTTCGTTCCTGTGGTGCAAGCAGAATTTAACGTTGTGAATGATTTTGAACAGACAGAACGTGGCGAAGGCGGATTTGGGCATTCGGGTAAGCAATAGAGGGAATATGGTAGAAGAACAATTAGAAATTGCGGGGATTGAGCCAGCGCCCATCACAGAAAAGCACACCACGACACAACGTACAGAAAAAATAACGAAAAGTGATAAACGTAGTGTTAAAGAACGCCGTTTACAAGTCCTCACCGTGCTGACCCATATGCTTCATTCCGAACGTGGAATGGAACGGATGACAACGGCTCGCCTTGCCCAAGAAGTCGGTGTTTCGGAGGCGGCGCTCTATCGCTATTTCCCAAGTAAAACCAAAATGTTTGAAGCCTTGATTGATAATTTAGAAAGTAATTTATTTAGCCGCATCAACCATTCAATCAAAAATGAAACAAACACGATGAACCGTGTGCGAGATATTATGCAAATGATTTTAGATTTTGCACGTAAAAACCCCGGGCTTACTCGTATTCTTACCGGACACGCCTTGATGTTTGAAGATCCGCTCCTACAAGCACGCGTTGCGCAATTTTTTGATCGTTTAGAATTTCAATTTGTGAATATTTTACAAATGCGAAAATTACGCGAAGGAAAAGGGTTTCATCTCGATGAACGGATTATTGCCTCTTACCTTGTTAATCTGTGTGAAGGACAATTTATGCGTTATGTTCGTTCTAACTTTCGCCATCATTCTAGTCAAAATTTTGAACAGCAATGGAAACTTATCGCGGTACACTTTGCATAATAACAATTTTTAGGTAATATGATGATTATTCCTTGGCAAGATTTAGAAGAAGAAACGCTCATTAATATTGCAGAAAGTTTCATTCTGCGTGAAGGGACAGATTACGGTGAACAGGAGCTTTCCCTCCAACAGAAAACGCAAAACTTGCTGACCAAAATACGTCAAGGAACGGCTGTAATTGTTTGGTCGGAATTACACGAATCCATTGATATTAAAGATAAAATGGAATTTCTTAAATCATAGATGATAAATGTAGGAGGACACCGTGCAAGAACAACATACTCCGCCAATGGATCCAACCTTAGAATGGTTTTTATCTCATTGCCATATCCATAAATATCCAACCAAAAGTTCAATTATTCACGCGGGTGAAAAAGCAGAAACGCTTTATTATCTCATCAAAGGCTCTGTGGCTATTTTAGTCAAAGATGAAGATGGTAAAGAGATGATCCTTACTTACCTAAATCAAGGCGATTTCTTTGGCGAAGCAGGATTATTTGAAGAAGGTCAAGAACGTTCAGCTTGGGTAAAAACAAAAATGACGTGTGAAGTGGCAGAAATTTCTTACAAGAAATTCCGCCAGCTTATTCAAGTAAATCCTGAAATTTTAATGTATTTATCCGGTCAGCTTGCTCGTCGTTTACAAAATACCTCAAGACAAGTTCGCAATCTTGCTTTCCTTGATGTGGCAGGGCGTATTGCACAAACCTTGCTAAACCTCGCTAAAATGCCAGATGCAATGACTCACCCAGAAGGAATGCAGATCAAAATTACTCGCCAAGAAATTGGTCAAATGGTCGGCTGTTCCCGTGAAACCGTTGGGCGAATTTTAAAAATGCTGGAAGACCAACATCTTATTTCAGCTCACGGCAAAACGATTGTGGTTTATCACTCCAGATAAAAATCTCCATCAAAGAAAAGAGCGGTGTAAAAATGCTGAATTTTCCACCGCTCTTACTCTTTCTATTGCTTTACTAATGCTTATTACCAAATGGCGGTTTGGCAAACCACACCACGATAAAAAGCAACATAAACATTATCGCAGACAACCAGAAAATCTCATTTGCGCCAATAATAAATCCTTGCGCTGTGATGGTTCTTGCGAGAGACATTGAGGTTTGCGTTTCGCTCAAACCTAGCTCTGCCATTGTGTTGTAATAAGCTTGGGCGTTGAGATTATAAGGATTGATCGCTTCGGTAAATTGCGTGTGATGTATTGCCTCACGGTTATACCATAAGAAAGTGGTCAGCGAAGTACCAATTGAACCTGCAAGGGTTCGTAAAAAATTAAACAAGCTCGAGGCCGACGCCATTTTTTCTGCGGGTAAACCGGATAAGGTAATGGTGGTGAGCGGCATAAAAAAGCAAGCTACAGCGATTCCTTGGATAAGCTGTGGTAATGCTACATCAGCAAAGGTCATTGAAGGCTCAAAAGTAACGGCACGCCAATGGAAAGTTAAGGCATACACCATAAAACTGATCGTAACTAAAATTCGCATATCAATTTTGTAGCCAAAACGCCCAATAATAGGCGAAAGTAGAATGGGGAATAATCCTACTGGGGCGGCGGCAAGCCCTGCCCAAGTGGCGGTATAGCCATAAACTTGTTGTAATAAGAGTGGAATTAGGACGACTGAACCAAGATAAATCAAAAATGCAAGGCTAGTACACAAACAGCCCACACTAAAATTACGTGATTTAAATAAGGAAATATCCACAACAGGGTTATCCTCAGTCAATTCCCAAATAATTAAGGCAATTAATGCAATGGCAGAAATCACAGTAAGCACGACAATTTCAGTAGAATTAAACCAATCTTGCTCACGCCCTTGGTCAAGCATTAATTGTAAACAACCCACGCCGATAACAAGCAAAATTAATCCCATCATATCAATAGGCTGCTGATAAGTTTTGGTTTCTCGCTTAGCTAAAATTTTCCAACTTAGAAAAATGACACACAATCCAATCGGCACGTTAATAAAGAAAATCCACCCCCAGTGTAGATTATCACTAATCCAACCACCTAAAATTGGACCAAAAATAGGTGCAACAACCACCGTCATTGACCAGAATGCTAATGCCATACTGCGTTTTTGCGGGGGATAGTTGTTCAGTAATAAACTTTGGGAAAGTGGGATAATTGGCCCTGCCGCAAGTCCTTGAAAAATACGGCATAAGATCAACATTTCTAAACTATGAGAAATACCACATAGCCAAGAAGCAAGCACAAATAAGCCAGTAGCAATTAAAAACAAGCGCACTTCGCCAAAACGTTTTGCAAGCCAGCCTGTAATGGGAATTGAAACGGCATTTGCAACCCCAAAGGAAGTAATGACCCAAGTACCTTGACTAAACGATGCCCCCAGATCGCCTGCAATCGTCGGGATTGCCACATTGGCAATGGTCGAATCTAACACTTGCATAAAGGTAGCAAGGGAAAGCGCAATCGTCATTACTGCCAGTGCGGCACCTTGAACAGGTTTTTGCATATTATTCACCTGCATTAGCTTGAATAATTTGTTCTGCTAATGTGTTTACAGGACTTAGGTCATAATCTAATGCCTGCGTTTGATACAACACTTCACTTGCACGAGGTTCGCGCAACACCTTACCGCGGGTATCTGCCACATTCACTTCCACTGTGGCAGAAAGCCCAAGCCGTAATGGATATTTTTTCATTTGGTCAGGATCTAAATCAATCCGCACTGGCACACGCTGTACCACTTTAATCCAGTTACCTGTGGCATTTTGAGCAGGAAGAAGCGAAAAAGCACTGCCTGTTCCCATTTCTATCCCGCTCACGGTGCCATCAAATTTTACGTCATCGCCATATAAATCGAAGACTAATTTTACCGGCTGACCAATTCGCATTTTACGCAGTTGGGTTTCCTTAAAATTCGCATCAACCCACATTGTTTGATTGGATACCACTGCCATTAAAGGGCTACCTACTGCCACTTTTTGCCCCACTTGCACATTACGACGTGCAACATAGCCATCAACAGGGCTAACAATTTTGCTACGTTGTAAATTCAACCACGCGAGGGTTAAGGCACTCACGGCATTCTTCACCGCTGGTTGCTCGCGTAACGGCAAATTCCCTAATAAGGCTTGATTCGCTGCTAATTGGTTCTGTGTAGCTTGTAGATCCGCTTGTGCAATATTCACCGCGTCTTTGGCGTGTTGTAAAGTTTCCTTATCAATAGATCCTGTTTTAGCTAACTGCTCACGGCGTTGTAAATCGCCTTTTGCTTTATTAAGTGCGGTGCTTTTTGCATCTAAAATGGATTGCAATTGTTTCACCGTAAAACCCAACTGCTCAATTTGACGCACACTACTGGCTAAATTATCTTGAGCTTGCTGAAAGTGCAATTTGAGATCCGTATCATCAAGCTCAAGAAGAACGTCACCCGTATGGACAAAATCCATATTATCTACGTTAATTTTGCTTACGTTGCCGTTCACTTGGGACGAAATCATCACTTGGTTACCTGACACATAAGCGTCTTCTGTTTCCTCGTAATTTCTTACAAAGAAAAACCAATAAACGCTGGTAATTATCGCGATGAGAAGTAGTATAGTAATAAAATATCCCAGTGCTTTTTTACGTTTCGCATTTTTACTTAATACCGGTTTTTTATTTTCAGTTTGTTCTGTCATTGACTTCACCTATTAAAGATTTTCTAAACTGGTTAGCAGTTTAAGTAATAATTTTTTTAATTGTTGCTGCTCTTGTTCATCTAACACAGAAAAAAGTTGATCCACTTGCTTCCATTGATTGGGCAAAAGTTGTTCTAAAAATTGTATTCCTTGTGGCGTAAGGGTTAATAAAAAGCCACGCCGATCCCCTTGCACTTCCGTGCGTGCTAACCACGCACGTTTTACTAATTCATCAGCAATACGTGTTGCATTGGTTTTTGAATAACCAAAAATTTCACTTAATTGACTGGGTTGTAAAGCATAGGTGGGCTGGCAATATAGCACAACTAATGCCATAAAAAGGGTATCATTGAGCTGATATTTTTTAAGCAACTGATTTCGTTTTTCCACATAACGACTACTATTATGCAAAAGTAAACGAGCCAAAAGAATTTGTTCTACTGGCATTGCAGGATTATTCTTCGCCGATTGGCGAATCAACATTTCTTGATCCGAAAAAGAGAGTGGCATAAAACAATTGATTAGTAGGAAATAAACTGCGTAATAGTAACGCACGTAACTATTTGTGTCAAAAAATACCGCACTTTCTTTTTCCTTAATGTATAAAGTGCGGTGCTTTTTCTTAATATTTTTCAAGCCTTATGGCAAACCTGATTTATGCCAATAGATAAGCAAAAATGAGATTGATCCCTAGTCCCCCAAGCATTAACCAAATCCAAATTATTGCCCCCAATAATAAGGGTTTTGTTCCCGCTTTTTTCAGTGAGTTAATATGCGTGGTGAGTCCTAATGCCGCCATCACCATCATTAATAAAAAGCGGTCTAATTGAACCAGAAAATCTACGATAAATGAAGGTAATACATTGAAAGAATTAAAAATTGCTACACCAATAAATAATAAAGCAAAATAAGGAATGACGATTTTACCTTGCTGTGGGTTATTTTCTTTACGTAAAAAATAGGATAAGGCGAGTAAAAGCGGGGCGAGCATCATTACACGCAGCATTTTAGCAATCACCGCGGTATCTGCCACTTGAGGTGTAATATTTGCCCCTGCAGCGTACACTTGTGCGACTTCGTGTACCGTTGAGCCAATATAAATACCGAATAAATGATCTGGTAAGTAAGCTTGCAAGTAAGGGTAAAGTAGCGGATAAAGGAACATACTCATTGTGCCGAAAATCACAATTAATGCCACCGCAACAGACACTTTATAAGAAGGGGCTTTTAGGATTGGCTCGGTTGCCATAATGGCGGCAGCGCCACAAATACTGCAACCTGAGGCGGTAAGCTGTACAATTTGGCGATCAATCTTAAGCCATTTAATGCCGATCCAACAAGTCAGTAAGAAAGTCAAAATTAGCATCGTTAAATCAGAAAAAAACGCATTTAAGCCAACCTGACTAATGTCTTGCAAGGTCAAACGAAAACCAAATAATACAATACCGCAACGTAATAATATTCCCTTTGCAAAGGTTACTCCCGATTTCATTACGGATTCAATACGATGATAAAACGTATTTCCGCCTAAAATCCCTAACAAAATGGCTAATGTCAAGGCGCTAATGTGCCACGACAGCGCTAAAGGGGTTTGCGCAAGTGAGCTTGCCAATAAGCTAATTAATATAGTTAAGAATAAACCCGGGAGCAGTGAGAGGTGTTTCATCATTGTATGGTTCTCCACATAACAAGGTGGTGATACAGTAACGCATTTTTATGATAAGTAAATAAGAAAAATGATAAAAATCCCACCGCACTTAAATTAGCCATTTTTGAATAACGCTGGTGATGCTATAATCTTGCACTATTTTTCAGCAGAGATCAGGAAAGAATATGATACGAATTGGACACGGGTTTGATGTACACGCCTTTGGTGGGGCTGGGCCGATTATTATTGGTGGTGTCGCGATACCTTATGAGAAAGGCTTGCTGGCACACAGCGATGGCGATGTGGCATTGCACGCATTAACAGATGCATTGCTCGGTGCGGTGGCGTTAGGGGATATTGGTAAATTATTCCCAGATACCGATCCACAATATAAAGGGGCAGACAGCAAGGGATTACTACAAGAAGCTTATCGTCAAGTGCAGGGCAAAGGCTATAAAATCGGCAATGTTGATATTACCATTATTGCTCAAGCACCGAAAATGCGTCCGTATATTGATAATATGCGTGCGGCCATTGCACAGGCGTTAGATTGTGAAATAGAACAGGTGAATGTAAAAGCCACTACCAGTGAAAAACTCGGTTTTACCGGGCGTGGTGAAGGCATTGCTTGTGAAGCTGTCGCTTTGCTATTGAAGGCTTAATTTATGCAAGAACTCGCCTTTTTATACAATCCCCCCGAACAACCGGCTCACTTAAAAGCGGAATGTGCTGATTTTATCGTGAAAGAAGAATTGGGCTATGAAATGGCTGGTGAAGGGGAATTTGTTGCTCTTTATGTGCGTAAAACCGATGCCAATACCCTTTTCGTTGGTGAAAAATTAGCTGAATTTGCGGGAATTTCGCCACGCAATATGAGCTATGCCGGCTTAAAAGATCGCAAAGCCATTACGGAGCAATGGTTCTGTCTGCATATGGCGGGACAAGAAACGCCTGATTTTAGTCAATTTCATTTAGACGGCGTGGAAATTCTTAAAGTAACAAGGCATAACCGAAAAATTCGGACAGGTAGCTTGGACGGTAACCATTTTGAGATTTTATTGCGTGGCGCACAACAAACTGACGATTTAAACCTGCGATTAGAAAATCTGAAGCAGTTAGGGTTTCCTAATTATTTTACCGAACAACGTTTTGGCCGTGATGGGCATAATCTCACACAAGCAATGCGTTGGGCAAAAGGTGAAATTAACGTGAAAGATCGCAAAAAACGCAGCTTTTACTTATCTGCCGCACGGAGTGAAATCTTTAATTTGGTGGTTTCAGATCGTATTCAGCAACAACTTACGCAAGCTATTTTATTCGGTGATATTGTGCAATTAAATGGCTCACACAGTTGGTTTACGGTGAATGAAACAGAGGATCTTGAGCAATTAAAAGTGCGGTTAAAAAATCAAGATATTTTACTAACCGCCCCATTGGTTGGAGAACATATTCAAGCGGCGAATGCGCGTGAAATGGAGATTGTTCAGCAACATCAAGAGATCTTAAACTTAATGCATAAAGAACGAATGAAGCCAAGTCGCCGTCCCTTATTAATATGCCCGCAATCCTTAGATTGGGCATTTTTGCCTGAAGGATTGAAATTAACCTTTTATTTACCAGCAGGTTGCTATGCCACGGCATTGATTCGTGAATTAATACAGATTATTGAATAAGGAATACAATGAATATTTTATTATCAAATGATGATGGCATTCACGCTGAGGGAATTAAAACCCTTGCTACCGAATTACGTAAAATTGCACAGGTTACCATTGTTGCACCAGACCGCAATCGTAGTGCCGCGTCAAGTGCGCTAACCCTAGTAGAACCATTACGCCCAATGAAATTAGATAACGGTGATTACTGCATTAATGGCACACCCGCTGATTGTGTGCATTTAGCCTTGAACGGTTTTCTTTCAGGGCAAATCGATCTTGTCGTATCAGGTATTAATGCAGGGGTGAATTTAGGTGATGATGTGCTTTATTCGGGGACAGTGGCGGCAGCTTTTGAAGGTCGCCATCTCGGTTTACCGGCTATTGCCGTTTCATTAGATGGTCGCCAACACTATGAAACAGCAGCACGTATTGTCTGTGAACTTGTACCGAAATTGCACAATCAGTTAGTAAAAAGCCGTGAAATTCTGAATATTAACGTGCCTGATTTACCTTACGACAACATTAAAGGGATCAAAGTCTGCCATTTGGGCTATCGTGCAGCGGCAGCAGAAGTCATTAAACAACAAGATCCCCGTGGTGAAGCCATTTATTGGATTGGTCCTGCGGGTTTAGCAGAAAATGAACAAGAAGGCACAGATTTTCACGCAGTGAAAAATGGCTATGTGTCGATTACACCGATTCAAGCGGATATGACCGCTTATCATTCGCTCCAATCTTTACAAGATTGGTTAAAAAGTGAATAATATTCCGCTTTGCAAATTATTGAGGGTATGCCATTGAAAATATTTGGCGCGATGTACGATAAAGTGATGCAGTGGTCGGTTCATCGCTATGCGACGGCGTGGTTGATTTTTACCAGCTTTATCGAATCCATTTTTTTTCCTGTTCCCACTGATGTGATGCTTGTGCCAATGGCAATGAATCGCCCTAAACAAGCCTTAAAGCTGGGAATTTATACCGCGATTGCCTCTGCACTCGGTGGCGTCGTGGGCTATGGATTGGGTTATTATGCTTTTGATTATATTCAAGAATATATTATTAAATGGGGCTATCAATCTCACTTAGACACAGCGATGTCTTGGTTTAAACAATGGGGAATTTTAGTGGTGTTTATTGCTGGATTTTCCCCTATTCCCTATAAAGTGTTCACTATTTGTGCGGGCGTAATGCAAATGGCATTTTTACCATTTTTAATTACATCAACGATTTCTCGTGCTGCACGTTTTATTTTAGTGGCGAAATTAGCCGCTTGGGGCGGTCAGAAATTTGCCCATAAATTACGTCAATCCATTGAATGGATTGGCTGGGCAGTAGTACTGCTTGCTGTGATCATTTATTTCATATTCAAATAAAAGTGCGGTCAAAAATGAAAAAATTTTTAATCCTAATTACTTGCTTTTTTATGCTAGGGGCTTGTACATCAGAACCACAACAGCAAGATGAACATACCCTTTCACCGGGAATGATGCAACCTGTGCTTGGCACAGGGGCAACGGAAGATGCCCAATGGCAACCAATTATTGAAAAACAACCTATGCCTGAATCAATGAATTAATAGAGGAACTCCAATGAAAAAATCTTTTTTACTTTTGCCTATTACGATGGCGGTATTATCAGCTTGTTCATCCACTTCACCTGCACCGGTAGAAAATGCCGATGGTGCGTTGCCACCGGGAACGATGCAACCGGTAGATAGCAATGCTGGTAGCACTTGGGAGCCCCAAATTCAGCAACAGAGTATGCCGGCTACAATGACTGCACCTGTTGCGCCACAACCCACTTATCAAGCCCCTCAAGTACAGGCGCCACAAATACCACAACCAGTCAATCAAACTGTGCAACAAAGCAAAAAAGCGGTGGCAAATACCACTGTGAAAGCAAAACAAGTTTCACAAAACTTTGAGATTCCGCGTAATCCAGAAACCAATGCCCCTGATTACAGTAAAATTGATAAAGGCTTCTATAAAGGGAACACTTACACTGTTCGCAAAGGCGATACAATGTTCTTGATTGCTTATATTTGTGGGCTTGATGTGAAAGAACTGGCGGCGATGAATAATATGTCTGAACCTTATACCTTAAGTGTTGGACAAACCTTGAAAGTCTCTAATGAAACTGCCCCTGTCGCGACCAATACTGCGCCAAGTACGGCTAAACCGGTGGAAAAACCTGCACAACCTGCAGTTACTTACACGCCGGGGCCAAATGGTACACAATATGGTTCTGATGGTTCGATCATCGGGCCGATTAAATCTTCGGTCGGTACTCCTTCATCAACACCAATCGTTTCTGCACCAGTTAAAACACAACCTGTTGTGCAACCGGTTTCTTCTACCCCAATTGCTTCAAATGTGGCTTGGCAATGGCCAACCAATGGAAAAATTGTACAAGGGTTCTCTAGCGCTGATGGCGGAAATAAAGGCATTGATATTAGCGGTTCACGTGGACAGGCAGTTAATGCAGCAGCGGCTGGTCGCGTAGTATATGCAGGTAATGCATTGCGCGGTTACGGTAACCTTATCATTATTAAGCACAATGATGATTATTTGAGTGCTTATGCACACAATGAAAGTCTTTTAGTGAAAGATCAGCAAGAAGTGAAAGCCGGACAGCAAATTGCGAAAATGGGGAATTCTGGCACAAATAGCGTGAAACTTCATTTTGAAATTCGCTATAAAGGCAAGTCTGTTGATCCTATTCGTTATTTACCGAGACGTTAATGATGAAAAAACTTGCTGCATTATGCTTTAGTACCACGCTGACCTTGGGCTGTACCGCCCATTCAGCAAACCACCTTTTAGGCGGTGATGTTGATGAAAAAGGCTGTATCTCCTCTGCTGGTTATCGTTGGTCTGAATTAAAACAGCAATGTGTTCAACCTTTTGATATTGCCGATCTTCGCTTTACCGATCCTGAAGATTCGACCCTCGCTATCTATGTCATCTTGGCACAAGATCAAGGTAAAGCAGAGGTTTTTTCTGCACATTCAACGCCTAATCTGATCCTTGATGCGGTAAAAGGTGGCTATGCAGCAAAAGATAAAAGTCTGAGCATTATAAAAACCACGCAAGGGTGGGAACTGAAAAAACGTCCTACTCGTTAAAAATAAAAAGTGATCTGCCGCCAAAAAGTTAGACAGGTTGTTAAACTATAAATACTGAGTTCTGTATTGAACAGGACTCAGTCTTTTTAAAGCCATTTAAATACGTTTTTGGTTGTAATACACCACATATTATTCCTCAACTTCAGCTTGCAATTGTGCTATCCACGTATAGCTACGTGTATAAAAACACTCGGATTTCAAAATCGCAAAGAAACCCTCAATCACCGCATTATCCTGGCAATTCCCTCGTCGGCTCATACTCGGTATCGTGCACCCTTCCAGCATTTTTCGCCAAGCGTTTGTACGATAAAGAACGCCTTGGTCGCTGTGAATAATGGGGCAATCCGTCGCACTTAATTGGCTTCTCCCTTATTACAGCATCTTTGTTACCAAAGGAAAGCTGGGGCATCTTGCAAACTGATAGGCGATAATTTCTCAATTCGCCAAATCCATTAATGCGGAAAAACACATCTTCTCCTGCCCAATATGAAATTCGGTCACATCCATCACCCATTTCTGATTAAGTTTTGTGGCGGTAAAATCACGATTCAGCACATTTGGCGCAATCAAAGCGGTCTTAGTAAATCATTTAACGCGTGCGTTTGCTTTAAATCGTGAATGGCGGCTATTTTTTCTGCCGTCGTTTTTGCCGGTCTAATTCCTCCAACTTTTTTAAATAAGCAATCTCTGCACGGGCGAGAGCCAGCTCACGTTGCAATTTTTTAACGGCTTTAGGGGATAAATCTGTGGGGTTCAGGAATCTTCATCTCTTTTTTCTTCATTTTGGGCTTAACTCTTTTAGGTTGAATAAAGGGTGATTTTCCCCCCTCTAAACCTCTTTCGTAGAAGGCTTTTAACCATTTAATCACAAGAGAATGAGAAATTTGATAACGTTTAGCCACTTCTCTGTGTAAGCGGTCAATTTATTTTGCATAGATTGACGAATTATTTTGCATAGCTAATAAACATAACCTATGCAAAATAAAGTAAAAAATAAAGCCCTTTAAAGTTCATTTAAAAGGGCTTTAAATTTATATTTTATCCCCACAACGGCGTTGCATACTTACGGCGGGCATATTCAAACAGCAAATCCATAAAGATTGGGTCGTTCTCCATGTTTTTATCAAACATCATCATGTGTCCGATATAACCTTTCCACTGGCTTGCATGAGATTCATCCGAACCGTCGTACCAACGTCCGACATAGAGATAATCATCTTCTGCCTTGAGATTATGTCTAACACCTTTTGCAAAATTTTCAGGCGTACGTAAAAAGGATTCATTGGTTTCAAATACTGTCGATGCAATAATGTTCAGCGGTTTTCCAACCACGCTATCAACTAAAAACTTCGCTCGCCCCGCATTTAAAGAGACTGACGCATTATCCATATACAGAGCATAAGAAGATGTCGTTTTTCTGGATGCTAAGATAGTTAATGCTGGGGTAGATGTTGCTTCGGGTTTTAACGCAAAAACAACCATTGTCATCTCTGCCCAAGTTGATTTATAAGCCGTATTTTCTGAAACAAGATATTGCGAACCTGCAAAATAGCCAGAGCTGATACCTTTTAAGGTTAAATTGTCCAGTGTTGGAGCAAGTTCACTGGTCGCAATCAATGGATTTGCATTGGCTGACTTATCTAAGATTTTCGTGATTTTGTTATTTGATAACGTCAAAGTCGATTTATCGCCAAAATCCCAAAAGCCTTGTAAATTGGGATGTTTCAAAATTGTAGCTTCTAGAGCTGAAACATCTCGATCTACGATAGCAGGCAGGTTTTTGTTAGAAAATACAGTATTTAATCGAATAATGTGTCCCATAATTAAGTCCTATTGGTTAGTTTGTAATTTTTTCTTCAAAGGCAAAGCACCAGTTGTGCAGTGTCCAATTACCGTCGCTAGATAAATCTGAGCAACTGTCTCGTAAGCAGCCACGAGCTCCTTCTGTCGGGCCAGATTTCCCTGAGCCGTTATCAAAAGCATAGGTAATCGATGCCCCGTCTGGAATGTTTCCATTAGTGGTAATGATGACTTTGTTGTTATCTTCATCCAGCGTAATGTTGTCAATATTGACACCATTTCCCTTATAGAGATAAAAGCCGAAATTACCAGGGTCTGTTACCGTTCTTGTGTCAAACACTAGTGGTGGATTTGGCACGTTAAAGGTAATTTCTACCGTTCTTGAACTCACTTTCTGGCAATGAATCGGTCGTAAGCCTAACCAGTCTTCTCCTTTATCCACGACGAGATGTTTCACTTTGCCGTAATAATCTCCCAAAATATCGGCAGATTTGCCGTTAATATGGATGCCATCGACACAAGGGAACATGTATTTGGGCGTTACTGCAAAAATACGCGGGTTCTCAGCACTAGCTTTTAACTGTAAAAACGGTGTCGTGAATTGGTGTCGGTCTGCCAGGTTTGGTCGATAGTGTGCCGCACCTGCCGTTTGACACATTAACATCACAGGTTTATCTGTTTGCCCATTGATAGCGTGCAAATCTTGCGTATAACTCTCTAACCAATCATTCAGATTTTGGTCATACTGGCTATTTTTCTCTTTACCGTCTTGTTCACCGTGAATCACTAGCATAGCTTTGTAGTTCACTTTGTATGGCGTATTCTGCACAAAGCTCATCGCTTTAATGACTTTCTCATAAGCACCACTTTCTCCGCCTTTAATCAACTGACGATAACTTCTGCCACCACGGGCTGAGCCAAATACCATAATTGGTTTGTCTTTCTTCGCTAGTACGGACTTGCCAAAGTTCGACATCATGGTTTCATAGTAGCGTTCTCGCAATGGGATAATGCCTGTAATCTTGTTATTCCATTCCTTATGCCACATAGGTCCCGTTGAGATGGTGAATGCTTTATCAGAGAATACAGTGGTTGAAGTCGCTACATTATCCGCACTCACAGCAAGGGATTGCCCTGTTAAGAAATAGCCGTCAATGTCGCTTTGTTCAAAAACTTGCGATATTTCGCCATCTCGCCATTCATAAGTTAAAAATAAACCACGACGCGGTGCTACATAACGAACGGCTGAGCCTGACATTTCACAGGCAAGCACATCGCCACGCTGTGTAATCTGGGTGGTGACCGTACCTTGCTGTAAATAGACATCGCCATCTTTAATAAAGCAGATGCCCGCGTCGGAAATAATCCCAGCTGGGATATATTTTTCGCCCGAATTAAGCGTCTGTTCGGCTAATTTGTAATTGCTATCCGTTTGTGCAAAGACATGAGCTGTTGTAAAGCCTTCTTTTTTATCAGCTACTCCAAATTCAGCGGTTGCAGTATTAAAGCCGAATAACAAGCGGTCTTGACTGTCCGTAACGCCCCAACCTGGATAAGTCGTGTTACGGGTTTCCGCAGAATGCTGATACCAATCGCCCCGTTCTGTAATCCCCAATGCAATCTGAGAACGCTCATCTTCAATGCTCAAGGCTAGAGCTGGGTGTTTGCCTTTATTGTCCATTCTGGCTTTCACTAGCACGTCCTTCACTTCCACTAAGTTGTCTTGAATACTTTGTGCTTCGGCTTTCACAAAGCCTTGCGTTCTTGCATAGGCTTCATCAGCAACCTGCTTGGATATTTCACTTTTTAATTGATTCTTAGATTTCTCGCTTAAGGTAACATCCGATAAATCCAGTGAATTTAATGCAGCTGTCACGGTTTCATTTAATTTTCCGACCGCATACTCACTTGCTACTTTAGTTTGCGATGTGCCTGCAATTTGATGCGATAAATCGGCATCAGTTAAGATTTTCTCTAACGTCCAAACATCATCAGAGCCAGAAAGCAAATCATTCACTCGTAAATAATGTAAGCCGTAGCCACGAGTTAATAACTGAGCAACTTGTCTGCCAACGGAAGCGTATTGAATCCCTGAATAATCTCCAGCCGCTAAACCAAGTTTATCAAGCAATTCAGGAGACGAGAATGCAAGAAATTTACTGTAGGTTTTATCGCTAGAAATATCCTTTACTTCTGGAGTAACGATATGAGCATCATATTGCACAAGGCGTTTCCAGCGATGACGTCCAGCCGTAATCACTGTATGTCTATTATCATCTTCGCTTGTAGTGTCGTTCATATCCGCATAGAACTCGCCACCACCTAAATTTTCTCCTGAGTTGATAGATTTAACTAAAATACGTTGCCCCTGTTCAGTAGGTTCAATTTTTCTTAGCTCAGCAAAGGATTCGACTTGACCGATATATTTAAAACCAATGGCTTTTAAGAGTTTATTTGTTAAAATAACTGCTAAAATAGCTTGAAAAAGCTGAGTATTATCATCCGCATCAATCTCAATCCCTGCCTCATTCAACACAGTAATGATCTCATTCTGCATTGAGATCACTGAATCTTGCACATTATTCATATGTTCAGCAGTTACTACCGTGCCATATTCACCTGTTGCGGGATTTCCATCTTTAAAGCGACCATTATCAGTCGCAATAGGATTCATTGTTTGTCTCATTGATTTATTCCTGAAAAATCTCTTACCCAATAACGAGTAAAGGCGGGTTTAATCTCATCTAATAATAATTTGAGAGTTTCTGGTGTATTGATTAAGGGGGCAAAATCGGGATTAGTATTATCGTTACGGTTAAAGTCCACAAAAAACATCCAGATGACGTCTTTATCCCAAAGCCTGTCGCCACAACAGTTAATGCCACATCTAAACGGCTCTGGCTCGTAGATTTTAAATTCATAACCTAATGCTTTAGCCTGTTCCATTAAGTATCCGATAGACAATCCACCAAGCTGATTTAGTTTTGCAATAACTCGTTCAATCCGAGCATCAATAGGCAATAATTTATTTGCGGTCAAACCACATACTCGTTCCCAGTCGTCAATAAAAATGCCGCTTGATACATCAACCGCATCCGTTAATGTCTTAGCTCTTGTATCAATTCTGTCTAATTCTCTCCCTTCAACTTCAAGGGACAATGCCAGCCATCTGCCGTTTGGGTCATACGATACAGGCGGCAATAAACCGCCTAATGCTTTGCCGTGTTTAGAGTTAACTGTTACCATTACATCAACTCCACATTAACATTACCTAATCTAAACCAGCCCATTTCACGATAAGCATCTATGGTCTGATTTCGAGTCGGTTGCACAATTTCACGATCTACAACGCCAATCAAATCACTAATTACAGCTTCTATTTGCGAAAGAATTAGCGTGTCTGCTGGTTTTAACGATAAGAAATAATTAGATAAAGCATTTTCAATTTCAGCTTTTACATTAGCCAGAGTCGTGTCCGTATCCAACTGCACCTTGATATCAAAATTCACTTTCTTCTCAATGGGCTTAAGTACATGGACGGACTTAGCTGTTACAGGGCGTACTTCATCTATATAGGCTTGCGTAGCTTGTACAATCTCATCACTTGGCACGGTATCACCCGATGTAATAGCAATATCAACCGTTCCCTCCCCACGCCGTAATGGATAGACAAATGCAGAGGTTACGCCATCCATGCTTTCCGCCCATTGGCGAAAATCGTTTTTATTACCCCCTGAGGGTGGTCGGCGGATACGTTCTAACAAACGAGCTAAAAGAGACGAATCACTTTCAGCCATTGTCCCACCCGTAACATCTGAAAGAAGTAAACAGTCTGTCGAAATCCCAACTGGTGGTGCAGTTAATAATGCTTTGCTTTCTGCTTTAACATTACTTGCAACACCTGTTGCAAGAGCAGTTACCTTAACGATAGTAGAGCTATCATCACCTATAACACCAGTGGTTTTAGTTAGATAAAAAAGCTCGCCATATTTAACTTGTAAACCCTCTTGAATTACCGAGCCAACTGTGCCAAATACTTTCAGTGAACCACTCGCATAAGTCGCATTTTTACGGTAAATATTCCGCAATTTAGCGTGCATTTCGAGATATTCAGAGTCTGCCGTATCTGGGAAATACTGGCGGACAATCCAGTTTTGATGAGCATATAAACCAACGGCACAACTCGCCAGAGCAGAGGCTCGGACGTAATAGTCTGAATCCACTTCAACATCAGCAGTTGGTTCTAAAGATTGGATATCTCGCAGAATCTCACTACGCACATCCTCAAGCGTTGGGATTTGATACATTTTAAAAACCACCTAAACCAGTTTTACAGGGTATTTAAACTCAAATTTAACCCCACGATTATCAATAACGGAGATGAAAAGATTTAAAGAACCATCTTTTGGCTGCTCGTGCGTTACCGTAATACTTTTGGCACGACCATCATCAATAATCGGCTGCAACGCTTCCTCGGCATACTGCTGGGCTAACAGCCCCACACGGCTTAAATCTTTTTCTCGTTGAATAAGATGGAGCAAAGAACCTACACGCCCATCTGCCCACCACGAGCCTTTAGGAGTTGTTAATCGGATATACACAGCATTTTGCAGTGTATCTATTTTTTCACTTGTATAGTCCCGAGTGAGCGGGCTGATTTCTCTGTCCATATTGCAAGGATAGAGAGATTAAAGAAAGGAATAAGGGGGAAGGAGTTCCACAGCCACAAGCGGTTAGATTCTGCAAAAATTTTGCAAAAAATAACCGCTTGAAATTAAGCATTTGGTCTGCCACGTCCATCATTTTGATGGGTATGGTTTTTAAGGGAGGTTGAGCCAGCAGTTACATCGCCATCCGTCGTAAAACTACCGCCTTTTTGCGTAACATTGCCACTAAAACTTGCTCCCGTTCCACCTTGTACAGTCATTCCACCATTGCCGCTGATTTTCCCTTGAGATACAAACTGCTGATCGGTTTCAAGTTTTGGTGTAACAAAATTCGCTCCATCTGTTGCTGTAACCTGATATTGCTTGCAATTAACGTTAAAGCTATCGCACTCAATATCAATTACCCGTCCATTTTTTAAAATGATAGTTGAGCCGCTAGAATCATAAATCGCCACCTCACCATTTTTCAGATTTTTGACCCTAAATGAGCCGTTTTCAGTCGCCACAATAATGCCGTGCGTGGTTTTACCGCCTAACGGAATAACAACCGCTTGCGTGCCAGATGGTGGCACAGAGGTAAAACCAAAGTGCTGCATTAACTCTAAGTCTTGGATAGTCTCATCAGCCAAACCCGATACCTGCACTTGCTGAATGTCACTGCCGCTTTTAACTAAATTTAATACTCCCCTAAAAGCAATACGCATACTATCTTGTACGCCTTTTGCAACTGCTTTTGTTTGTTGTGCCAGTTTTCTCATCATTGTCCTAATTCCCAAGAACCTACAATCTCAACAGGTTGTTTTGTTTTACGTCCCTTTTTAGCTTTTTTAGCCTTTTTCGTTTTTTTCACTTTCTCTTTCGATGCTTTATCTCCTTTCTTACCCTTACGCTTGCGGGCTTCTTCAGCTTTGGCTTGATAAGCATCTGGAGTCCAGACGCCATCTAGTTTTAACCGCAGTTCGGTGGTTGTGCCACCACTACGAGAGAGCCGAAAACGCCGCCCCATCAGAAAGAATATGCCATCTAAATCGTACTCTTCGCATACAACGTGAACCCGTTGCCCTGCTTGCCACAGCGTACCGTCTTGGGTTTTATGGTCTGGCACAACAATCGTGAGGCTAAATGACTCTAACTGCCAATCTGATACCTGCTTTTTCGCCTGTTTCATCAGAGCTTCGAGATTTTCCACATCGCCCAATACAATCGTTTTTGGCTTGTATAAGTCCATCTCGTCATTTTTATACACCCACTTAAAGTCGTGCTTGGCATTGTCAGAATCCTTGCCGTGTTTTTGAGCGAGAAAAGTTACCTCTGAATAACTTTGCGACACATCATAAGAAAGCGTAGCATCCACAAAGTTATTTTTGCGGGTATCCCCAGATTCTTTCACGCAATATAGCGTGGCGACAGGCGGCTGGGCATAATCCGCACCGCCGACAATCAAAACGCCTTTCGGATCAAACCAGCAATGCAAACCAGCAGAGTTAGCACACCGCATAATTGCCTCCCACGCTGATTCGCCTACATCAATATCGACCTTGCTTAGAGTTGGGTTTTTCTCGGCTTTAAGCTGTACCTCTTTAATCCCAAGCGGATTTACAATTTTTTTAACCGCATCAAGCAAGGATAGTCCTTGCACATTGGTAATTGGTGCAGAGCAATCCACCAAAATAGAGGCTTTATCACGTCCATTCAGGCTAAAATCACGTCCGCTTTTGCTTATAGAGTGGTATGTAGTATCTACAATGCCAGTTAAAACCGTTTCACCGTTGATTTTTACTACTGCCGTTTTACCTGAGTAATTTGGCAGAACTTCCAACTTGCTAGATTTCCCCAACTCAAAATTAAAACTATCGGCAGGGATTAAAAAATCACTGTCAATATCATAGCTTTTCCAATTTTTATGCTGTGAACCGTCAATCTCCACTACAATCTCATTCTCAAACATTGCCTACTCCGAATAACAATTTAACAATGTGCCACGCTCAATAAAGTTGGGCTGGTGGATCTGTGGATTAAGGCGTAGCAACTCATCAGAACGGCTATAGTCCCCATAAAAATGATGTGCTACCTTATGCACAGTACCACTTTCTGCGACCATTTTAACGATAAGTGGTGGCTTCTGATTGATGACGGCAAGCACCATTGTCGTAAATTGATGAGCAATATCTCGAATAGTATTGATAGTTTGCTCAGCAGTTTCATAAACTGATTTGGTTTTATCGCTTACTTTCCCTTTTTGAGCATATTTCTGCTGTTCACGTAGTTTATTAATGATATTTAGGCAATGTTCACGTACCGTTTGGTTCATCAGTTCTAAATCACTAATAAGTAAATCATCTTCTTGCTCTTCAATTAACTCAACTAAAACTTTAATAAGCTTTGATGTTGCAATTAGATCCACCATAACACTAAGTTCAATCACATCAGAACTAAGCAGTTTTACCGTTTTTGAACGATTAAATCCTTCATCTTTAGTAACTTTGCCGACAATCGCTTGAGAGTTATCAACCGCATCGGTAATATTTAAAAACTGTGATTTAAATGATAAAGTGGCTAAGTCTGCACGCCCTTGAATCCCATTATTCATCATCTCTTTTAACTGAGTTAAAGCACCAAGTCCATCATTAAGATAAGTTCGTGGAGATGTTGATGATGCAATACGGTATTTCTTTTTATCGAAATCAAATAGATTTCTGATTGCTTCAAATGTTGCAAATAACGCCCCCCAAAGCCCTAGCAGACGAGATTTCAAATCAAGCGATGACACGCTATTCCAAAAGGAAAGTCCATCATCAAAAAGTTGTTCTAAATCCAATAGCAATTTATCGATCTTGGAAATCAGCGAATCTTCAAAGGCAAAAATTGGCTGCATTTCGGTTGCCTCTTTAAAGGTCAAATCTAACGCAACATAATTGATATTTTCGGCATCGGTATGCACATTAGCGGATACCAACAACATATTTGGTAAACGTCCACGAATAGGGTGGACTAAAACATCCGCTCCTTTTTGCTGTAAAACCGAAAGTAAACGGATATAATCCGTATAATAACTTGAACCAAAAAAGACCGCTTGCAGCCGAATAGTTTGGGTGTTTAGCCCCATATCCTCTAAATCAGCCCCATTCACAAAAGGGTAAGCGTGTTCAATTACTGCTCGCTCAAAGCTGTCATCCACCGCAAGCACATCAAAACGTACCCCTTTAAAACTAGCCTGCTGAATAGGCATTGTCCAACCACTCATTACGCCATCCTTTTGTTAAACTTAAACTGATACTCAGCCACTTTTTCAGCCACCACCGAGCCGTCCAGCTCGACTGTAATTTGGTTTGCTATCGTATGAGATTGAGCGGCTAAGCCTGCTTCTAATCCTGCTGAAATCGTTGCTCCGAATGCCTGAAAGTCGGCTTGATAAGTTGATAATGTTTGGGTAACGGAATCGACTTGCGGTTTAATTACCCCTTGAATAATAGATTGATTTCGTTCTGTACGAGCCTTAAGCTCTTCCGTTGTCAATGTGCCTTGTTTAAGGCGTTCTTTTGCAATTTCATTATCTTGTAATCTCTCTGCAATAATATAACCACCGTGATATGGTTTAAGCGGTGGCTGAGTATCTGCTGGTATGCCATATTTAAAGGTTTGTGTTACTTTAGGTTGAATAGATTGATGGAATTTTTTTGCCGCATCGGCATATTTCTCTCTATCCGCTTCAGATTTTGCCGCATAAGTGATACGACCTTCAGCAGCACCATACAGACCAAAACCAACACCTGTTGCAGCTAAACTACCCAACCCAAATTTAAGCCCCTTACGACTAGTGGCAAGATCAATCGCACTACTTACTAAAGAGCCTTTACCATTTTTTCCACCAAATTTTCCAGTTAATAAATCCATTAAACTTGACGCAGCCAATGCCGCCCCGAAAGTAAATACTGCATCTTTTGCTCCTACTAAATATTCAGTGAGATTGGGGTATTCTTTAGCATAATTCGTTAGCTGTTGGCTTAAATCTCCGAGAACATTATTCACTTTTTCAAAATTTTTCATCTGAGCAAATTCAGCGGTATTTTTTAGATCGTCTGTCTTGTAATCTGCTGTATCACGAACTACAGCATGAGATGTTTCAACCGCTCCATCACTATTTTTTACATCCTTTCTAACGGCTTCACCAAGCTCTTTATTATTACGAATGGCGACTAAAGCCATAACTGCTTGTCTATCAGAGATAACCTGCCCAATAGCAGACGCCTCAATCAAATCAGTCATCTGATCTAACAGTTTCTTCGCTTCTTCGCCTTTAGCTGTTTTTAAACGTTGTTGCAAATTTTTATATTGATCATTGTTGACAACAGTATCTTCAATAACCGACATAAATGCTTGTAAAGAATCTTGCCCTTTACCTTTGTAATGCTCCATTGATTTCATATAATCAATAGATTTAATCTTTCCGTTTTTATCCTTATATTCTAATTTTTCAAGGCGATCTTTCGTTTCTTTGGCAGTAATTTTCGCTAATAGATTGACAAGGTTATTACCAGCCTCATCACTTGTTCCCGCAGTTACTCGTGCTTGCTGATTTGCAACAAGTAAAGTTTCAAAACCCTCTAAATCTTGTAAGCCGATAGATTTTGCCGCTGCCATTTGTTGCGGTAGCCAGCGAGCCATATCCGCAAGCTCAAAGTTACCCGCTTGTCCAGCAGCAACAGCCATATCAAGCACTCGCCCAATATCTGCTTCTTGAATACCAAACTGCTGCATTGCTGAGATTGCAATACTTGCCATATCTTCAGGCGTTGCTCCAGTTGCCACCGACCCTTTCTGTAATGTTGGTAACAAGTTCATTGCTGTTTCAGCCGAAACTGCACCAGATGCAAGCAATTTATCTAAAGAAGCTAAGGCTTCTTCTTTTGATCCACCTCCGACTTCAACTGCTTTCTGCACGGCATCAAACAGTTCTTTCTTACCTTCAATACGTCCTTTTACATCACGCTCTGCAAAGGCAGTATTTGCCACCATAGCTAATCGGCGATCAAAACTCATCTGGTTTCTAGCTGGCTGGCTAACTACCGCAGCTCCTGCCATAACACCAGCCCCTACGCTCATCAAACCACGCCCAAAACTACCTGCTTTATCCCCAAAACTTGTTTTACCTAACTCTGCATTTAGTTCTCTCACTCGGTTTTTGGTAGCTTCTGAAGCACGACGTAGCTCATTTTGTGATGCAACCCCTGAGCGTTTTAAACGCTCATAGGCTGCACGGGTTTGATTGATTTCTCTCTGGATCGCATTTTCAGACCGAACTCCTAACGTTTCACGGGCTTTGGCTACATCCGCAGCCACTTTACGGGCATTACGATAGCTCTGCTCAATCTTTTTATTTGCAGCTTGAGTTGCATTAGCTGCTCGTTGTACAGATTGCTCTTGTGCATTTCCACTTTGTTGTGCTGCACGCTCGGTATCTTTAAACGTCTTTTCCGCACTCTTGGCAGCTTGTTTAAGAACGACTGAAGCATTATCTTTAGCTGATAACTCCAGTTGCACTTTCATATTTTTTGCCATTTTTAAAGTCTCTTTAAAATGATTTTAAAGTACAAAAAAGGGGCTTCCGCCCCTATTCAATTTTGCCACGCCGAGTAAAGATATAACTTTCGTGTTTCACTTCTGAATTGTTTGCACCCATTGGGCCATGTGGTGTTTTCACTCCTTCGCTCTCTAAGTAGCTCTCAATCCACGCAAACACTTCAAGCAATGGCATTTGCCATACTTGCTCGGCGGTAATTGCAAATTTTGAGAGTAAAATCACCGCTTGTCGGTACTGCTTAAAGGCTTCCGCTACGCCAAATCGGGATTTACTGGGCTTTCGCTCTCGCTTTGGCTCGCCCCATTTTCTAACCGCTTTTTTCGTAGTTCCAACGTTGCCTCAATCAACGTCCAGTAATCATCAGTGGCAAGATTATCAAACAAAAATTGAGCGGTAACGGTTTCTTTATCTAAGCCATCAAAGCTCACTTGTTGAGAAAGATAAGCCATATCCACCAACGTTTGTTCACGCTTTGATAAGGCTTCCGAGCTTTCTTCAATGTCTAAATCAGCCACCATTTCTTGAGCGGTGCATTGCCCCCCCATTGTCAATAATCGCACCGTGCAATCACGGTAGATTACGCCATTATGTTCAAAACCAAGTAGGGTAACTTTCATTATTCTTGCACCTTACGCAACGCGTTTAACTGAATATCACGAGTAGATTCGCCATCCACCGTGTAAGATTCTCCTACATCGGTAGTAAAACAACCCAAATAAGAAGTACGTTTTTCACTGTTATCCAACGGGTATTTGGTAAGTTTTGCATTTTTGATATTATCCCAATCAATCACTGTGCCATCTTGTGGTTCAACCGCAGTAACTGAAAGGGTATATTCAGCGATACCCTGTGAATAACCACGAGCACGCCCGGAGCTATTCATTGTTTTCACCAGCTTACGACCGGTTACGGTTTTTACATCAAGTTTGGTAATTTCAATCTCAACGCCATCCACCTCAAGCACACACGAGCCTTCATAAACAATCGACATCTAATACCCCCTATAAAATTAACGTAATTTTGTTACGGATAACGTGTAAACCATTAACCACATCAGCAGGGATTTCTAAATCCAAGTAAGTCGGGTCTTGAGTATTACGCACCACCAATAAGCGAGATTTCCACGCCTCCACGTTTTCAATCACCTCTTCGCCTTCGAGCTGGTAAAGCACATCTAAAATTTCCGAACGCACTTTCGCCACAATACGATGCGAATTTTTCGCACGAGGGAAACGCAAACGCTGACGGGTTTGAATTGCCTTACGCACATAGTCGAGTGTGCGAATTGTGGTTAAATCCAAATAGCTCGGGTCGTCCGTATTGGTCACATTTTTGGTGTAAGTGGTAATCGCACGGGTAATCTGCACACGGCTTGCCACCACCTCAATCGGACTTAAACCGTGATATAACGCTTGGTTTACCTCAGTAAATAACGGCTTTTGCGAGTCATCCACCACTGTTAAGCCTTTAATTTCAAGAGTATTCAATGGGAGAGCTGGATCTTCTTCGCCTGCAATCACCGCTCCCAATCCGGCTGCAATCATCGCATTTGATTCGGTTGCTCCTTTATACCAACCGACAATAATGCGTTCGCTATTTAGGCTTGCGGTTAAGGTTGTGCCGGTGGCATAAGTACCACGCCAACCCATTACACCGATAGCCGGTTTATCTTCAATCGGGGCAGAAACAGATTCTAAATGGCTACGCAATGCCAGAGCATTTTCATCGTCTGAAAACGGCGAAATAATCACGTTGTAATGCGTACCGGCAACACTTGCCAATGCTGGTGCAATTTGAGCATTACGCTGACCGTCGGCAAAGGCAGTGACTTCTAAATGCAAGTCTTTTGCCGTGTTTTTAGCTGCAAGGGTAATTTCATTGCCGATTTCACCTTTCACTTTAGCCGTTAATTTCAATGTAGTATCGGTTTCAATACTTGCTATTACAGGGCTAAGGCTTGAGCCGTTAATCACATTCACCAAACGAGCCACCACCGCTTGAGCTTCTTCGCCCTTAGCCGCTGCGACTTCATACGCTGTCCCTGCAATCGTAAGGGAAACGACACCGGCATAAGTCACTGTACCGGTAAAAGTCACTTTACCTACTGCCGCAATACCAGCATCGTGGTCTTTTAAACCTACCACCGTTAAGCGGATTAGCGAGTTATTTTGGATTGCTTGACGTACCATCAAGTGAGCGGTTGAGCCTGCACCAAATAAATCTTCTGCTTCTTTATCACTAAACAACTTATGCGGAGCAGTAAAGGCAGTTTCTCCTTCAATCATCGGGGCAATAATCAAAACTTCTTGCTCATTGGTCGGCAAAGTGGTTACTGCATCTTTATTGTTATATTCGGTCAGCACACTGGGCTTACGAATACTATTCGGGATTTTCTCAAATTCGATTTTAGCCATTGTTTACCCCTTTATCTTTTGTACTTTTAGGCTCATTGCCTTTCACGATAATTAAATCACCATCGGCAATGCGGCGTTGGTAGTAAAGGGTGTTTTCCACCTCTACTGCATCTTGTTCAATATAGTTGTGCGGTCTGCCTTCAACTGGCACTCGCCCCCCTTTAGCGGCTTTCACTTTTAACATCTAATCACCATCCTTAAATTCTGTTCTAAATGCCGTTTCGGCATTGTTATTCGGGTCAAAAACCCGATTATTAAAGCCCGATAAATTGCCTAATGGTTGGTCTAACTTGCCTTGATACTGCTTAAAGACTTGTTCATTCGGCTCAACCCCTTCCGGGAATCTGCCATCATCAAGCACATCGCACTCGTTGTAGCTGATTTCAAACTCAATAGCATAGGCAGAGAGCTTCTCTTTCTTCACTTCCGCATTATTCCAAATTGTGCGGATTCGTTTAGGCTGGACAGGGTGGACTAAACCGCCTAAGGTCTGGTTAATCAGCAAGGTTTTAACTGCACCCAATAGCTGATTCGCCCCCACCTCTCGGCTTGTTACCCCACCTAAACGCCCTGCGGTTTGATTTCGCATTGAACGGGTAATCACTAACACCACAAACACATCGGTGGTTTGATAGCGTTTACCTCTTGCCCCCATTGATTTAGCCTCGAACGCCGAGCCACCGTAAGAGACAAGGCAAGCCGGCAAACGGCGAACATCTAACTGCTCATCGTTAATCTCTCCGGCATAACCGGCAACGGAATACACCATCTTGCCTAAACCTAACTCCAAACGGTCAATCAAGGCTTGCTCAATTTTGCTAATCATCTACGGTCTCGCTCCCAAATACGATTGCCGCCATTGAAAAACTGTACCGTGTTTTCGCCATCAGCCGATTCAGCGGCAGCCTCTTCATCCAAACTCAACGAAACCACGCCTTTTGAGATGTTTTCCAGCTCTTTCAAGCAAAACTTGTAGCGATTTTCCACTTCTTCCGTCATCGTTACAGACGATTTACTGGTTAAGTGGTAGCGAGCCAAATCACAACAAATCCGCACTAAGTTATGTGGCACAGTCGCTAACGGGAGCTTATAACGACCACTTAAATAGCCGTCAATTTGGCTGGATGAATCAGCTAATGCTACTTGCAGTAAATCTTCATCCACCACACCTTGCATTTCACGGTCGGTTAATTCAATGCTTTCACGCTCACCAATCCGCAGTACAAAGTCATCAACCTGAGCGTACATCGCTATGCCTCAACTACCGGTACAAATTCCAAATACGGATCTTCCGCAAGCGTTATAATCTGCTCACCGGTTAAGGCTTCACGAGGGATTTCTACCGCCGTTTCTTTGTTAAAACGGTAGCCGCAACGCCCATAGGTCGCTTGCGGGTGGTGGCTTTTGAGCGTGATTTCAAAGGCGATAGGGTCAATCACTGCACCGTCAGTTTTTGTTTCACCTTCTGGTGGTTGTGGTTGCTCGTCAGCCTTAACTTCGTCTTCAGGAGGAGTGTTTTCCTTTGTGTTCAAGGTTTCATCCTCATTTTTAGGTTTTCTAGCCATTTGTATCCTCTCAAAATGGGCGTATTGCTACGCCCGATTAACTTGTTATTCTGCAATCTGAGCAGAAACTGCGACTTTCAGCACACCTTTTAACGGATTGCTTGTGCCGTTAATAATATCTGCCTCAACCAACTGGCGAGCCGCATATTCAAGAGCAGGCGGCACTAAAATGGTGCTTGGACGGATATTCAGCAACTTGCCGCCATCTCCTTTGAGCATACGCATCTTAGCGATAACTGCCATTACGGTTTCTGCATTCAGCTCTGAGTTTTCTACACGGTGGATAAGCTGCCAAAAGCCGAAACCGGCATTACCACGAGCACGCACACCCCACAAATATTCATCTTCCATAAATACGGTATCGGATTTTGAAGGATCAAACTTCGTTTCAATTTCAGGCTTAGTGCGTTCTTGCCAAATTAACGGCTTAATCGCATTGGTATCATCTAAAATATAAAACGCAGGCTTACCGCTTGCAGCACCGGTGGTAATATTGCTTTGGATTTTGCTTGTGCCTGTACCGTCCACGTTTTCATAAACAGGGTGGTCTGTGTCAAAAAAGTTCTGCCCGTCATAGCAAAGTGTGGATTTACCTTTTGCCAATAAACTAAACACTAAGTCATCCGGCAATTCCGCCGCACTTTGACCAGCTTGCTGCACAATAGGAGTAAACAAACCCACCTGATCATCTTCAATATCGGTACGAGCCACACTGACTGTCGATTCAAAGGTTTTATTCTCAATCGACATCGCTTCTGCTTGCATTTTCTTGATTTGGCGTTTACCCACCCACTCACGCATTTTCGGGAATTGCCCTAACCAGCCGTAAGTATTGGTTTTAGTTGATGAACTAATCTTCATCGCTACCATTCCCCATTGCGGTTTAATTAAAGCTAAACCCGCACCAAATTCTTTTTTAAAAGCCGTATCTAAGGCTTGTAATAATTCTGATTTTTTAAACATTACTTCGCTTCCTCTTTGTATTTTTGAGCAAATTCATCAGGGGTTAAGCCTAACGTCTTAGCAGTTGCAATTTCCGCAGCCGATAAAGCCACTTTCTCCGCACCTTTATTCGGATCTTCACCGCCCGACTGTGTACCATTTAACGCAGGGGTAGGAGTAACGGTTTTCAAAAAGTTTGATAATGCCACTAAATTCTGCTTGCCTAAATCTTCCGCCCATTGTTTTTGAGCTGGCAATAAACGACCGTCTGATAACGCACTTTTAATTAAGTCATCACGCTCTTTGTCGTTCATTTGTTGCTTTAAGCCATTCAGCTCAGTTTGCACCGCTTGTAAATCACTTAACGCTACATATTTAGCAGGGTCGGGGTTATTCACTTTTGCCGACAGTGCCACAACTTGACCTTGCTCTTTAGCAAGCTCAGCATACACATCGCTCAACGCCACAGGGCTATCGCCTTTGGCTTTATCCAATGCGGTCAGCTTTTCGGTAATCTGCTCATCGGTTGCATTTGCCGACAATGCAAATAATTTAATTAAGAGTTCTTTCATTTGAGAATTGTCCTCGCTAGGTTCTAGGTAATGAGCAAACTGGCTTGAAGTTGCCACTACTTCGGCAAGATTGTGTAAAGCAGGACGATTAGTTAAAGCGGCATTTAACACCTTAATTACACGCCCCGACTTATCCGCTAAAAACAGTGGGGAAAGATAACGGTACTCACCATTTTTAATTTCAGTGGTGGCTTTTTTCGTCCACTTCACCTCAACAAAAATACCTTTCCCCGAAATATATTCCGCTTTTACCATCCAGCCCGCGGCAGGGTTGCCCTTGCCATTAGTTGCTACATAAAGGGTTTGATGCTCATAATCGATCATCAGTTGGATTTGCAAATTATTGATGTCATCAGCAAGCTGATAACCGTTTGTGTCATCTACATACCAACCTCCATCACGCCCATCTTGCGGATAGAACCAACCATAAGGAAAAAGCTGAATACGACCATTCACTTCTTGCTCAAGTTGAAAACTGCACGCAATCGGGTTTAATTTGAATTTCTGCGTAAACACAAAAACACCTCAACACAAATTATTGAGATTAGAGAATAAAGAAATGAGAAAGAAGAAAAGCGGGGAGCAACTTCCACAAGTTGCAAATTTTTATAAAAAAGTAACCGCTTGTATTGGAAAGGAAATAAAAACCATTTTAAAACGTTTTAAAACCACTTTAAAAATTTTTAAAAAAGGAGAAATGATAAATCGCACCAATAAAATCTAAATCGCCATCACGAGCGATTTAGGGGCTTTATTTTGGATTATTTATTGAGTAGATTTTGCCAATATTCTTGAACATCATCCAAAATAGTTTTTTCATCTTGTGATGTAAGCTGCAAAAATGGGCGGGCAGGAATTTCCACTTTCCGCCCTCGACCAGCCATTCCACCGAATTGATGGATAGCGGCATAAGGCTCATTTGTGCCGACTACTGCCGAATCGTTATCGTAATCACTAGTAATACTGTTCATCAAGTTTTCAGTATCTACAAGCGGAGTGCCTTGTCGATGCTTAATACCGAGCCATTTTGGGCGACCGCCTTCATCAAAATTAGTTAGCACCGCCGACTCCATTATGCCTGCGATATTCCGCATTAAGTCGCTTTTATCTTTGGTTCTAGCCGAAATACGATTAAGCGTGGCAACAATCTCATCTATACCGTTAATTTGGATTTCAATCATTTTTTAACCATCTGAGTTGATTTTTAAAATAAACGGGGGTATATTCACACTGAGGCTATTTGACTCCGCCTGATGAATCTCCCCCGCAGGAGCCGTCTTGCTGAAACAGTGCAAGTAGAGCTGTAACGTAAGTGCTGGGAGCCTTACCTGATAGCCTCGTACTTTCTACTCTTTCTTTCGATATCCCATTCAGATTTATTTTGTAATCTTGCTGAAACCATAAACCATTCATCGGTATGTTTTATTTGTTTCACAAACACAACATAATTTTTCAACTCATCAAAATGCTTTACAAAAATGTAAGTATTCCCGTTCTTAAAGATATTGTCTGCCAAATTAAGCACATCGGGCATATCTTGATAAGTTTCAACGGTAAAATAGGGATCGTCTAGTCGGCTATTAAATTGCTTAACCAAAGATTCGTCGGATAACCAAACGGTAGCTGAATTTGAACCAATAAGTTCTTTATCTTTGGCATTTATAATACCGGCAGCAAATTTAAAATTTTTGGTAATAGTCAGCTCAACCTTTTGCAAAATATCTTTGTTGGTAATTTTTTTCTCAATTCCTAATTTGGCTTTTTCAGATAAATATGCCTTCTCTAATTTTGCATAATCAGACTTAAACTCCCCCCCACTCATCTCCGCCTTCGCAAACTGATGTGCCAGCTTTTCAGGATATAAATCCAAATTCGGCTTGTAGGTTAGGCGCCCCACATTGTAATCAAAGCCTTTATCCGCCAATCGCACCGTACCATCAGGCAGTTTAAAACCAATCGTCTCCTCTTGATTGCCAAGTTTGTCTTTCGGGCGTTTTGCCTTAACCAAAAACGGCTCACTACTGCCGATCTCATCAATCCCTTTACGTTTTAAATCACGCTCACCCAGTGCAATCACGGTACAACGGCAATTAAAGCCGTTGGGCGGGTAAAATGTTGCCCAAAACGGATCGTCATAACGATAAATTTTGCCGTTTAACGCTTGATGAGCAGGGCGGGTGCGTTGGTCGCCCACCGCTGAATATTGCCAATAAGGGCGATTATCCACATTCTCCATATACCGCTGATAACGAGCCGCCGAATACGCCTGTTGCATATTAGTGCGATAAATCGTATTTAAACGGCGAGGCGTACCGAAATGTTCACCAGTTTTCGGGTCGGCAAGCAATTTACCGTCAATGCCACGACTAATCGCCTTATCGTGTCCATACACCCAGCCTTTCCGTTCAAATTCACTAACTAGCGTTTTCTTCCACTCATTAAAGGATTTTCCTTCACGACGAGCCTTTTCCATGGATTCGTAAATATCACGAGTCATTTCAAGGCTGGTTAATTTACTAATCGTAGTGGCTCGCCCTAAAGCTGAATCAAACAGCTCCGACTTAAACACTTTGCTTGCAAGTAACCTTTTTTGGTATAAATATTCAATCGCTTGCTTCGGCTCAAGCCCAATCACAAAATTAGCCTTCGGCATTGGCAGCCCCCAATAAATCCGCTAAAAATAACGCATTGGCTAAATAGCGGTCGTGTTCTTCGCTCACTAAATCAGGATAGGCAGCCGCCAGTTTTTCCGCTGCCTCATCATAAGAGCTACACGCCATCAACACCGCCACCGCTCTTTTAGTTATTGGATCAAATTGAGCATTAAAATCAGGCATAGAAAAAGCCTCATCTGCCAAATCATCTAACACATCTTGCTCTTTAATACCGGTTTTGGTTTGAGCAGAGAGAGAATGTACTCCACCGCATCTACACCCACAGGATTTATTCGCAAAATGTGCTGATAATCCGACTGCTTGTTGTTGGGGTGTATGCAATACGCCCCTACTTAGCACTTTTTCATTTTCTTGAGCTGCTGGAATACCTAATTTATCCATAGCCCACTGCACAGGGATTGGCATGCCAACATCCACTAATTTGGGTAAAGCCTCTGCAAATGCTGTTAAATCTGCGGTTTCTTTGGTATCAAATTCAAAAGTGGGAATACGATTTGGATCAACACCAGCGAAGTTAATTTGTAAGAACGGCAAAATAATCTGCTGGGTAAAAGTTTGCCCCAACTGCTTCACATCCGAGACCAACAAATCACGGCGGACTTCGTTATGCACATTGCCAAGTGCATTGGTTGAGCTTTTGCCGTCTGCACCGCTGGTTAAGGTTTGCCCCAGAATTAAACGAGCAATAGATTTCTCGCACCAATCGACCATCTGCAAGAATGGATTATTACCTGAACCCACTCCTGCATTTGCTGCATTATGCAGCTCAATACTCATTGATTCTGGCATAATCCCTGCAGCATTGTGTCCGATTTCCGCCAGTGCACGCTTAAGGGTTTCTTTTTCGCCCTTGCTTGCCCCCGCACCGTATTTACCAATACGAATCGGCATTCCATAAAGCTCTAAAAATTCAGCAAAATCGTGAATACTGTAATGCTTAAACATATACAGCCACGCTAACGAGCGGAATAAGTTATTGCGTGCTGCCTGCGTTGAGCGGGATTTATGGGTATGCACCACCCAACCGAACTCACGCAACGGTTCGCCATTAAAGTTTTGTGGAGTTTTAAGCAGTAAATTGTCGTGTTTATCCCATTTAAACCACGATTGCGGGCGATGATTAAACACTGTCGGCAACCACTGCTTACCATTAAATTTCCACTCAATTTCAAGAGCAGCAAATCCGTGTCCAATCGCGTCCATACAACCCATCATCAAATCTTCAAGGTTGCCGATTTGATAGAACAATTCGTCCACTTCATCACGCCATTTTTCTTCTGCTGGCGTGGCATTGCGAGGAGCTTTTATAAACCAATCTACGCCCAACACAGCACGCTTACGGGTTTGAATATTGGCAAAAATAGAGCTGTCTCGCTCTTCAATGTCCATAAATAGCTCGTGCTGGGCGGTAATATCGCCATTCTCCGCATCTTCAAAAATCGCTTTCATTTTTGCCGGCGTAATAAAATTGCTAGGGTGGTCGGAGAGTACCCGACCTGTAGCGGTAATTTCGGCTAAATCCGTCTGCAATTTTTGATTTTTAATTGGGTTTAAATCAGGTTTTTTCTGTTTCTTTTTTGCCATTTTAAATTCCTAGTGTCGCCATTTACTGCGATACTCACCGTCAAAATCATCTACCGATTCCCACTCAATCGGGGCGGAAGAACTCACCGCATTACGCCACAACATCTCCAACGCATCCGGTCCGTCATCGTGGTCAGCTTTTGGAAAATGCCGCAACTGGCTCTCTAAGGTCGATTGCGAGCGGTGCAGCAAAATCAAGCCGTTAGCGATATGCGGTTGCAAGCTCTCAATCCGTAACATTTTGTCGCTGTTCGGCTTGGTTGCCGTTGCCGGCACAGGCTTGCCACGTTGTGCCGAACGTTTAACCAGTTCCGTTTGTAAAAACTCCTGAAACTGCACCGTCTCCACAAACCAGCGGTGGCAGTTGTATTGCGAGTGCAAGCGGATCACATCTTCAATAATTAAATCCGGCAGACGTTTCTTAATTTGAGCTTCTACAACGTACAACTTACCGCTTTCACGGTGATAGCCACCGACTAAAATCGCACTCGGGTCTCGGCTTGCACCGGCTTTCCCCATTGATGGGTCTAACGCTCCGAAATAAATCAAGTCATCGGGCAATTCCGTCCAATATTGGATACTGTTGGCAAAAATCGCATCATCACCCGAAACAGGGTCGTTTTGATATTCGGAGTCAAAAGTAGAATGTCCATCCCTTGCCCGAATTTTCATTAAATCTAAAATCGGACGAGTAGCCCAAGAGACAATCGCCCCTTTGTCCATTTCCGCTTTATTCGCTGAGTAAAAAGCATCAGCCACCAATTCGCCTTCGGTTAAGTAAAACTCTTCCCACTTATCCCACAACGCCATATTGTCGGGCATTTGTAAAATCGCTTTAAAATGGGCGGTGTGCCACGCTTTACTGGCTAAAGTACGGTTGAGAACACTGTCGTAATGTAAAATGGTGCCGATATAGACAATATCTAACTTGCCATCGGCAGAGCCTAACGGTAGCACAGTCTTTTTCAGCCAGTTGTGGAGCTTGTCTCGCTGTTCGGGGCTTCTGACTTGTTCGTCATTTTCAATATCGTCTAACACCACTAAATCAGGACGGTATGCACCGTGTCGCAAACCACGCAACTTTTTACCCGAACCGGCAACTTGTACCTTTTGGTCGTGTTTAGTAATGATTGTGCCGACCTGCCACACACGCCCCACACCGGCAATTTCAGGAAAATCAATGCCAATGCGGTTGTTAAATTCTAATTCCGCCTTAATTGCCTCTAACATCGGGTAGGCTTGGTCGATACTGTCCATCACAATCAAGGCGTATTTTTTGCGGTTTGTTACCAAGCACCACAACACAAACAACTGCGACACAATGGTCGATTTCGCCTCACCACGAGGGGCAGCAATCGCATCTAAGCATTTTTTCGGGCTTTGGATAATTTCCGGCAACCGCTTAAACAGATAATGGTGTAACTGCGATTTATGCGGCGAGCGAACATAATGCGGAAAATAATGGGAAACAAAATATTCAAAGCCGTTTTGAGGATCGAATACTTTCTCCCGACGGCTTAAAATATCTTCAGCTTTATCACTCCAGCCCTCATTACTTGCTTCAATAAATTTCTGCAAGTCGGCACGGATGGCTTCTAAACCTTTCTTAAAATCTTTAAAATTCATTATTTACCTGCCAATAAAACTGCCGCAAATAAAAAACATCCCCAATGCTTTGAGCCTTCTAATGCCAAAATAAAGGCAATTAACAAACAAATGAATCCCATTTTTACCCCTTAAAGGTTTTGCCAAAATCAGCCGTCAGTTCTTGCATAATCTGCATAAATTCAGGCAATAATGCAGGATTACGCTGTTTGACTTTGTCCGCAAACATCTCAATCGCTTTTAATGCAGTAGCAATTTCATTCACACTTGGTAAAATCTTCTTGCTCGATGCCGTCATTTTCGCAAACGAATCAGCCAAAGCAGATAATGCCTCAACCTTAGCAGCGGTTGTCATCTCCGTGTTTTCCTCAAGCTCCGTCATCAAAGTGCGGTACTTAATCAAAAAACCGGCTAACAAGCCTTGAGCGATATTCTCAATACCACCGCTTGCGATGACTTGCACATCACGGGCTTTTTCCCAGTTATCACCGTTTTTTTCAGCTTGAGCTTTCCAACGGCGAGCCGTACCGAACGACACACCGGCACGCTCAGCAGCCATTTCAAGGCTTAAGCGGTCAAATACATAGGCTTGCCGAACGGCTTTCTGTACTTCAACATCGTGTGCCATATGTCCTCTACATACCAAATTTCAGGCGTAACAACTCAAAACCCACAGCAACAATGCCACCGCCGACACCACCGGCAATTAAGGCTTGCTTGCGGTTTTTAGTTGCCATTTCATTAACTAAACGATTGGTGGCTTGAATTTCACGGTGCAAGCGTTCAATTTCTTCGTTTTGCTTATCCACCTTGTCGTTAAGCTCATTTAACCCACCTAAAATCAGGTCTAATTTTTCCGAATCTGTCTGCTTTTGTTTTTTACGGCTCATTACTTATCCGCCTTTTTATCTAATTTTTGGTTTACTTCTTTGATAGAGTCTAAAATATCGTCCAATTTCTCTCTGATGCCCCGATTAACCTCGTGAGCAAGCTCTTTCGACTGATATTTACTCTCCATTTCTGCTTTTAACTCTTTAACCGCTTGCTCATTGCGATTGATGCGGTCAAACACCACCTTAATCGCAAATCCAAGCAATGGAGCAATCACAAACGAGAGCAAGATCTGAAATAGTTTCTCATCAATCATAACGCCCCCGTTTTGCTCGCCCGACCGGATTTTGATTACCTTGTGCTACCGCCGCACGCACCACGTTATGCAGTTCTGCAAGGTCAGGACGGCGGCGGTAAAATCGCCATTGATGCCAACGCTTTCTCAGTTTTTTAATTAATGTCATTCTTGCAAACTTCCTCATAGGTCAGATTGTGTGCAAGCACTTGTCGTTTCGTTTCCGCCGTGTCCGCACGACTCGGATAAATCAGACCGAACGCCGTGCAACCCGTTGTCGTTACGGAAGTAACCGTGTTGGTGCAACTGCTCATCAACGGCACTAGGCTGAATACGGCGAGTTTCGCTAACGTGTTTTTGCTGAATTTTGGCATTTTTCACCTCTGCATTTTTTTGTTGAATTTCGACCGCTTGTTGCTGCTTTTCAGCCTCTAAAGTTGCTGTCTTTTTACGTTCTTGTTTTAACTGCCAGACTTTAAAAAACGCATAGGCAATTACTGTGCCAATCACACCGATAAAACCGACAATTTGTTGAGTAATCATTCTTCAGCCTCCCTTGAGCGTTCTTTTTGCTTTAACGCACTTACCACGCCTTTTGTGGCAGGGCTGCCTAACACACAAATGCCGGCATAAGCAAACCACCAGTCGGAAATAAACGTCTTATCGGCAACATAAGCGTGAATTAAAATGCCCGATAGCACTAACCAGCTCATAAACTGAATAAAACCGGTAGTGCTGGCTTTGCCGTCTTTGTTTGTGATGAGATCGAGTAAAAACTGCTTCATTTTTACTCCTTAGTATCGTGGGCAAAATAACGAAGATTGTTCGCCATTCTGCGAATCCAGCCTTTACCGTAGCGTGGGAAATCATTGAGCTTGGTGAAAAACTCGACCCGTTCAGCAATAAATAACGTGCCAACATCCGCAACGGAATGACGTTCAATCGCCGCCAACGTAATTTTGCCAATAACACCATCATCAGCCACACCCACTGCACGCTGTAGCATACGAGCAGCATTGCCGAATCCGTGATTCACGGCAGCATCAAAGAGTTGGAAAGCAATTTCTGGGGCAAATTTTTCGCAGTTGTAGCGTTGCCAGAACGCTTTAAGATAGATTTGCTTGGCTTGCTCACGAGTCATTGCACGCATTAAGCCTGTATAACCATTGGCACGAGCCGTGTCGATTGTTACTCCCCAATTGGTTTCACCTCCTTTATCGTGTTTATCGTTTACATAACCACCTTCGTGACCAAGCAAGCGATCAAACGCAAGATTAAAATCGGCAAGAGTTGCCTTTGTTTTGGTAGGTTCAGTCATAAAAAAAGCCTCTTTAAATACAATGATGATTTAAAGAGACTCTAACGATTCGAAGTAAAGGGGAGCAGTTGAAAGAGTTCCACAAAGAGCCTAAAACAAGGTTTTCTGAATACTGGTCTGTTTACGTTTAAAATAACGTACCGCTTCCCATGCAATACGATCACACACACCGTATTTTTGACAAAGTTGCATAATTGCCAATCGACCACTTAAGCCATTTTGCTCGGTTAATTGGCAATAATCAGTATAAATTTGCTGATTACGGAGCATTCTCAACGCGGTTTCACAACGGGGGATATAAACTTCCCCAGCTCCCATATAAGCTTGTAGTTTAACGGTATCATCTTGCCCCAACACTTCTTTTAATCTATCAAAATAGATTTTGCCATTGGAAAATTGAAATGAAAAACCACCAAAAGCCTTGATCAGCTTTTCAGTTGCAGGCAAGCCAATCACGCCGACAATTTCTTTTACCGTTTCCGGCAAATAGTGTTCAATGCTTTCAAACTCAGACATAAAAAATCCCCCTGAATAATTTCTACATAAGCTATTATCCAAGGGGATTTTGAAAAGTATGAACTTTTAGGGAAAATTTTTTGCAAATTTTGCATAAAAAAAGACCGCTTGAAAGCGGTCTTAAACTTTAAGATAAGTTATTTACAATTATTCTCTTTGAGTAAATCACTCACTTTTATATATCCATCTTCATTATTAGCATCTAAATAAAACTGCTTTGCAACTCTTAAAGATGTACAAGCCTCCGACATATTGCCGTGTTTCTTAGCTAACTCAAAGGATTTTAATTTATCTTCTGCTAAAGAATTTGAGAACTGACTTTTACCCTTCGATAGGGTTTCTTGGTCCATAATAATTTGAGCATCTTCTAATTGAACCCAAAATCCTTTTTCATAAGGGGAAATAGAGTATATCGTATCAAATTTATAAATATTAGCTTGAACAATAGCAGAACAAGCCCTTACATCTTTTCCTTGATTTGGAAATTTAACCTCTTTGACAAAATCAATACTTTTAGGTGTTAAATCAATACCGGTTTCATCCCCTCTCAACTTAAATACATCTGCTAGTGTTTCTTGAATATTACTGGCATCACATAATGGTAAATTCAAAATGCTTGCATTCGTTAAAGCTGGCAAGAAGAAAGCAAAAACTACTAATTTCTTCATTATCAATTTCCTTTAATTAGGTAAAAACACCTGAAATCTACCACAAAAAAGCCCACTTTTTAAAGTGGGCTATGCAAAAAATATCGTTATTTTATCCTTTTACCATGCCGATAGTTATAACTCGCTAACATCTGCACCAGTTTATGCAACTGCTCATCGGTTAGCCATTGCACCCGCTCAATGCCAAAAGAGCGTTTAGCGATTGCATGAGCATAATTCCAAGGCTTTTTACTTTCTGTTAATAAGGCAGTGATTTTGCTCATTAGCAACTGCCGATGTGGGGCGAATTTTGATGCGGTTGGGCGTTTGCCATATTTAGAACGAATCACAAAACCTTTTGCCTGCATTGCTTTAAGTACAATCATTAGCTCACTGTCTGCCATCATCGTGCAACTTGGTTTATCTACCGTCTCTAATAGCAATGTTTTGTAAGCGTTATCGTCTAATCCTAGCTCACTCTTGCCAATATGAATTTTCTGAATCATCTGTTTTCTAGTTTGTGGTTGCATTTGCTTTCTCCTGTTGCCACGCTTTCCAATCACTAAATCCATGTAAATTTCGACAAGCTTCTTCCCCCCTTAGCCGGACAAACCGTTCGATATATTGGATATTCGCAATTCGTTTTTCTTCTAACTTTCTAGCCTGCTTTTCTTCACTGCTTAGTTCTACTTTTTTATTCTCACTTCGCACAACAGCAAAATGTGGCTTATTACTTTCATAGACTTTTTTCAAGTAATTATGATTGGTAAGCGGTTCGACTCGCCCCGTTTCACGGCGATTTTTACGCACGTTTTCCACCGTTTCTGCTAGTGCATGAGCCAGTAGATTGGAGCAAGGGTAGAGTTCTAATAAACTTTGCAAGAGTTTTAATGCTCGGCTACTGCTGAGTGTGCTTTTTGGTGGTTTGAACAGCCCTAAATAAGCGGTGGCATATCGTCCACAATCGTGCGTCATTTCGGTAATCATTCTTAATAATTCTCGACCGCTATCATCTTCAATCAGGGCTTCTAGCGTTAAGTCCGAGTGGCAAATCGGACATCGACAGAGTTTCATTTTGTAGCTCCTTTGTAAAAAAACATCCAAAAACCACCGCTTGCAGTTACTTTTGGATGCTCTTTAAAACCTCCGCCCCGAGCTTATGCAATTTTCTTTGAACTTGGGTTTCGGGGCGGTGGTGTTTTTTTAAACAAAACTTTCTAACTTCGTTTCATTCACAAATTCCAGTACTGTAGATTCTGCAATTTTCAATAAGGCATTAAGCTGGCTTTCTAAATATTCAGTAAATGCCAATGATTTGCCGACAAAATCTGGGCGGTTGAGTTGCTTGCTGACATCACTACATTCACTAAAACGCATTGATCGGATTTTTAAATTACCGTCTAACTTAAAATGCACGGGGAAATTGCCTTCGTCACATCGCATTTTTGCCGATTGCACTCTGAAGCCATTATTTAATGCTTCAAGGGCTTTATTTTTCCCTTTTTCACTATCTAGGTGGCGACAAGTCAAGAACGTTTCATCACCTTCTTCACGATTACCTAATGTAGCTTCATGTTCAAAATTTAAGAATTTAAACATCGGTTTGCTTTCTGCTAAGTATTCTTTTAGGCGTGTGTTTAAACCTAGCTTTTCATCAGATACCACAACACTTCTAAATCCTACCAAACCAAATAATCCAATTAAGTGATGTAATGCCAATTTAGTGTGCTTTGAGTGGCTATTTGTGATCAGCAATTCTTTTTCTGGGCTGTAAAAGATATTCACTAATTCACTTGAAAACGGCACAATGTGGAAAAGTTGCATTTCTGCTTCTAGTCGCCACTCTTTTTCATTGCTTGGAGGTAGCTCTGGACGCTCTTTGTACTCTTGTTTCAATTCATAAATCTTGGCTGACAATAATTCTTTAGTTACTTTTTTGAAAGTGCTTCGTACTGTAAAAAATAAGCCATTTTCAAGTTCTTGCACTTTCTGACCTGTCATTGGATTTTTTACAATTTCAACTTGAGTGTAGCTATCGCCTACATCAATTTCAGCTTGCTCCAAGATCTCTTTGATATTGTCGGTCGGAAATTTAATGCTAAAAATATGGCATTGGCTCATTTGGATAAAATCACTGTTTTTCATTGGTTTCTCCTAGTGTAGGTTAGTTAATTTCTGTCTCACTCTCGGCAGTTGGTTCTGCACCGTACCGACGTAGATTGAGGCGTGGGTAAATTGGTTATTGCTTAATGCAGTTTGGGCTTGTTGTAACTGCACAATCACTTCATTTAACTGTGCTTCCAACTCACTTTTGTGTAATTCGCTCATGTCTCCCCCTAAAACGGCTTCTCAACCACGCGTTCACAAAAATCACAACGATTTCTGCACCATGCTTGCTGATTAGTATTTACTGCAACTTTTGCGGCTTTATTCCATAACTCCGTCGCTTGTGCATAATTGCCAAACCGTTCTGCACGAGCAGCAGCCTCGGCAATTTCTTTTTCTTTTGTCATAAGTACTCCTTGGTTAAAACACATTACAAACGCCCCTTAAATTGGGTTTAAAGAGCGTTTAAATGAGCTTTAATGCCACAACTTCTCAATTTCTGTATAGATTTTGCAAATTGTGCCAAGTAGTAGTGTTAAGGCTACGGCTGGAATCAGTACAATAGCCAAAATCACAAACAAAGCTCCCATCACGCCACCTGCTCAAACGGTTTAATCACAAAATCTTCTACACCTTGTTTGAGAGTGATGCCTGCAATGCCTTTTGCTACATCAGGCTCGGCAAGTAGGGCATCTTTATTGATTTCGCTTTTAGTACGGATAAAGCGACCTAGCCCCAGTTTTTCCAGTGTTTCCAACACGCCATCTTTGTTGCGAATGGACACCGACGGTGGACGTTGTCGCCATTGCACTTCGCCAGTGACGAAGTTTGCGGTTTTGCTTTTACCAAATTCGGTCAATTCATCACGATGAGCTTCGCAGTATTCCTGCACCGCTTGTTGCAGTGGCTCAATGTCTGCTTTTAATGCCTCTAATTTCGGGGCGTAAGCGTTGCTCGTTTCGCCGATTTTGTCATTCATTTCGGTGGTAAGGCGTGTGTGTTCACGGCTTAAATCACCAATCTCTTTAATTGCATTTTGAACCTGCTCAGGTGTGGTAAAACGCAGTTTTGCAGGTTGTTTTAGGCGAGTTTTCGCTGCCATTTTTTTGCTCCTTTGGTTATTGATAATTCGGTTTGGTTGGTTTCCAGTTTGGGTTAAATTCTTCACAGCGGAAAATAGTCTTAATTCCTTCCACCATCATTTGTCCTTCCCAGAAGTGAATGGCTCTGTCATCACTGCCTCGTTTAAAAATGATGGCTTTACCATTAGCTAACATCTTTTCAGTTACGTGGTTGTGCATCACTTTCAATCGGGGCTTGATTTTGCTGAAATCAATTTCTGTCACGGTTAGCCCCATCGCATTGCAACTCACTACGGCTTTTTGGGCTTGTTCTAAGAACTTATAGGCAAGGTGATTGCCTTTATTTAAACGACGATGTTTCATTTTTACATTTCCTCTTTTCCTAGCTTGACGACGATAATTCGTCGTCCTTTATGCTGTTTTTGATAACTGGGGCTTGACCATTTGCGTATCGTTTTTGCTTTAACCCCTAGTTTTTGAGCCAATTCATCAGCCGTACCATCTACGATGTTGATATCTTGCCGATAGGCGGCATAAATTTGCTTGCCTTTGCTCATTTATCCCCCCTTAATGAATCAACATCCCTGCATACTGTGTGATCATCTCGGCATTGATTGGCGTTTGGTTAATCTCGCTAGACCGCACCACACCTCGCATTAACTTGCTTAATCGGCGAACATTGCCGTTACAGGCTTTAATCAGTGGAGTATTAAATTCACTCGTACCTAATGCACTTTCCGCTAATAGCCCTAAATCTTCTTCACTTAACGCATTACCTAAATCGCAAGCAAAACCCACTCGGCTATAAAGCTGTGCCAGTTCGTTATTCTTGCCTTTTAGGTTAATCAGCAAGCGAGGCATACCGGCTAATACCACCCCCACGCCGGTTAAATCGTGGATTCGGCGGATAAATTCCAGCGAGCGGGTAGAGAGTAATTCAGCCTCATCAATCATCAGCAACCGCTCCGAGCCTTTGAGCTTGCTCACAATGCTATCTAACAATTCGTTATTTACCCCTCGTGCATTTGCTCCCACCGCTTCGGCAATCTTGCGGAGCAACACTTTCGGCGTGCAACTTGGATCAACTTCAATTAACACCGCTGAGCTGTTTCTGCGTTCGTACTCTTTCAACATCTGCGTTTTGCCTAAGCCTGCCGAGCCGTAAATCACATTAATTTCACCCTCAATATGAGCAAACTGCATTACTTCCATTCCACGGCGAGCCGCCAAAGTCGGCACAAAAGTAGCGTTATATTTGGCTTCCACTACCTTTGCTTTATCTCGCTCAATCAGCTCTTCCACCTTGCGGTCAATATCTGCCACGTTGCCGTTATATTCCCCTTTGAGATAGAGGCTTACGACCGTAATCGACACGCCTAAAAGTTGTGCCACCTGTTTTTGCTGATAGCCCTTGATATCCATTAAGGCTCTAAGTTCTTGGTTTTTCATTTTTTATTCTCCTTTAAATGGATTAGTTTTAAGTTTTTCAGCCGTGCAAATTAATTTTCTACCCTTTAAGGAATAAACATTCACTTGACTTGCATCTTCATCATCAAATTCGACTAAAACCGCTTTTTTGTGATAACCAATTAATGCTTCAGCGTGATATTTCACACCCAACACACAAACAAACGCTCTGCTCACAATACGAGTTACACGATATTTCATATTTACTCCTTACCCGTAGGCTCTCTGTTTCTTTTCCCACTCATCCTTATCGGCTTGCGTGAGGAATATTGGTTTGGCTTGTTTAGCTTTGGTAGTTGGTATAAGACTAAACGCCGGTATATGTTCAATGGTTCGCACTGGGTTTAATTCCGCTTGGATTTCATCAATCTGCTCTTGTTTGAGCTTCATTCTGCGTTTACCTCGTTCTTCTCGTGCTTTCTCTACAAAAGATTGAGGGAACGCATCACGTTTGTTGCCGTCAAAGATCGCATCGCAAATATATCTGCCGTCTAAGGTGCGGATAATTACGCTTTCGGCATTGTGAATATCAAAGCTCACCGTAACTTTCTCGCCGTCCACTTCAATCAATTTTTGGTTAAAGTAGTTATTGTTAAATAAGCTAATCCAACCACGTTGTGCGGTGCGAACAACCTGCGGTCTGAACATATCTCTTGCTTCAATCTCGGTAATCGTTAAGATTTCCGTCTCTTGCAATAACTGCTGGCGTTTTCTTGCCGGTGTTGTGCCGATTTCTCGGTGAATATGCTCGTTGTTGTACCACTTAATGCCAGCTTCAACCGCTTCAATAAACTGCTTCCAGCTCGGCAATTTGCCTTTGGCTTTCTGCTGTTTCGGGGTGAGTTCGGTTTTCCCTTCTCGCACCGCTTTTTCAAGACTAATCACGCCTGTGTTAATTTGTCGCACCGTTTCACGATCTGCCCCTGTGCCGTGATAAGTGGCAAACTGTCTGGCAACTCTTAAAGCGATGGTTTGGTTCACTCGTTCGATAATGCCTCGACCTTGCGGATTACCGGGTATTCCTGTTTGGTGGTTAATGCCTAATCTCGGCAGAATCCCTGTAATATCCGCATCTAACGTCCAGTTCTTTTCACCGCCACCGTTATCGGAGTAATACACCGCCGGTATGCCGTGTTTTTCCACCCCGTTGCGGATAGCATCAGCCACTGCGATGCAGTTTTCCGCTAAGCTAACCGACCAGCCCACAATAAATCGGCTTGCTGTATCCATCACCATTGTCAGCTCAGGGATAAACGGTCTGCCGTGGTCAGGGTGGGCGACCTTCATCTTCATTGAGTGACCATCGCCAACCCACACATCATTTGCTTTTAACACCGACCAATCACGCTTCACATAAGTGTTCATTGCTCGGAGTTCCGCCCCTGTTTTACGCCCCACCGCTTTAAATAACTTGCTAAATTTGCTCATTACTCGGCGGACTTGCGAGAGGCTCGGCATCAGTTCCAACCATAACGGCTGGTCTGCATAAGCGGTTTGCCACCGCCAGCTAAATTCTTCATAGGCTTCTGCCACGCATAAGCCGTTGGTGTTGCGATAAACCGCCAAAAATTCAGGCAACCAGTTCAAGGACTCCACCGCAACAGGCTGTCTAACCTGCGGGGCAATCATTTGCAGTCTTTCGGTTGCATTGTCTGCCTTGCAGTAATCAATTACCCATTGATTTAACGTCCGTTCACCAATAGTCCGTTTTGCATTTGCCTTAGCATTTGCAACCGTAACCAGCTCAGCCATATCGGGCGATAACTCCCCACTTTTTGCAAGATTGCAGAAAAATTTAACCGCTTGTATCCGGCTCATTCCGCTATCTTCCAGCTCTAATACCTTGGCAATAATTGCCATTCGGGCATCAGCAATGCTGCGTTGTTTATTTGTTAAAGAGCTTAAATCTATTTCAGCTCGCACCGCTGGGGGCTTGGGCTTACTTTGGACTACCGACACCGCAAAGCGGGAACGGATTTCGGTTTGGACTTCGGTGGGGAGACTACTTAACTCATATTCAACGCCACCGCCTCGTCCTTTGCGTTTTTGAGATTGCCAGTTTTCTCTTATGGCTTTCTCAAGCACATTTTTATGAGCACTTGGTAAGCTAGATAACTTAAAACTCAGTAATTCCGCCACCGAATAGTGCGTTTTTAAACTTTGTTTTTCCATAAATGTTCCTTTTTGTAACCTTTATGGGTAGAATTAAAACTTATTCGTTAAAATTGGTCGGCGATTACGTTCAATTCGCTCTGCATTCCGCCCAGCCCAGATAATTTCTGGAGCAACGCCAATCGCATTAGCAATTAAACGTTCCATCTTTGGATAAGGCTTATCTAGGGCAGATTTCAGCGTGTTATAGCTAACTTTGCCCTCAACCGCCAAAGAACGAAGTGACCAACCATTTTTACGAAGCTCCGCAAGAATATCGGCTCGATGCCAATCACTCTGTGCGGTTTTTTTAACGTCGCTAAATACGCTCATTTGATACACCTACTTTTATCTATCTGATGTGCGTATTAAAGCGTAAAACTTAAATTAATGCAAGCGTAAAACTTAATTTTAGTGAATTATTTTTATATTTAAGCTAAACATTTAAGAAAAACAATGACTTACATTTAACATTTACAGTAAATGTTGCACTAAAGGAAAAGTAAAAGATCAGTGTTTGTAAGTTTTACGCCATGCTTTAGCGTAAAGGGTACTATATGAGTAAGGCAAAAATTAACGATCCTGATTTCGGTGAGAGACTTCAATGGATACTTAAAGAAAAATTTAATGGTAATACTAGCGAGTTTGCTAGAACTGTTGGTATTGCAATAACGTCATTAAACCGTTGGTTAATTGGTGAAGCAGATCCATCTCGTTCAAATCTAATAAAAACAGCAAACGCTGCTGGAGTAAGCCTAGAATGGCTTGCAACAGGTAAAGAAAGCCAGCCACAAACCAGCCATAACGTTGTTGAAAGGGCATTTGAACAAGCGAGAAAGATGTTAGAAGATGGAATTTCAATGATCGCATCTTATTCTTCCATCAATGTGTCTGCTGGCTTTGGTAGCTTTAACGAAGGAGTTACTAAGCCAGATGGAGAAGAGCCTTATTCTGACGCTCTTTTGGCATCATTAGGGGCAAAAGCTGAACATTGTGGCGTATTCTGGGCTAATGGAACATCAATGGACCCGACTATCAGCGATGGCGATCAGATGTTAGTGGATTTCAGCAAAAAAGAAGCTCGTGGAGACGATAAGATTTATCTTGTGCAAAACGGTGAAAGCGTTTGGGTAAAACGTGTAAGAAAAGAGTGGGACTATGTTGAATTGATTAGCGATAATGAGTCCTACCGCCCAATCCGAATTACAGCAGACGAAGCTCAAAATTTACAAATCATCGGGCAAGTAATCCATAATGGACATAAGTTCATTTAAAACTGTTTTAAAATCATTTTAAAACCGATCAAACCTATGCAAAAAATAACGCAAAAACTGCTCATTTTTTTCTAATCCTGCTCATTTTGTTTTTTGCATAGCCCCACCCAAACAAAAACGGCGAACCCTTGTATTCACTAGGCTCGCCGTTATTTTTTCGACCAAATTTTTTTCTTTCTCTCTATGCAAAAAAGATCAGTACCCCACATCTGATACCGACATCCTGTTCGGTGGCTTGTTTAATAATTTCTAAACGGAATTGATAAGTATAGGACATAATCTGCACCTCTAATTAGGTGTCAGTTTTTAGGGCGCAGATCATAAGTGCGGTGTTATTTTTACGATTTTTTTCGTTTCGCTCTTGGATGTGCGGAATCATAAACCTGTGCTAAATGTTGGAAATCAAGGTGAGTATAGATTTGCGTGGTAGAGAGATTACTGTGTCCAAGCAATTCTTGTACCACGCGTAAATTGGAACTACTTTCAAGCATATGTGTGGCAAAAGAATGGCGCAATTTATGAGGGTTTAAATGGCTAGATAGCCCTTGCTTAATTCCCCACACTTCCATTCGCTTTTGAATAGAACGATGGCTCATTCGATTGCCTAATTGACTCACAAATAAAGCATCATCTTTTGGATTAAATAACAACCGCACTTTTAACCATTGTTGTAAGGCGTGAGAGGCATAACGACCGAAAGGCAAAATACGTTCTTTATTCCCTTTCCCAATGACACGCACCTCCCGCGCACGCGTGTTAATGCTATTTAGATTCAATCCTTGCAATTCGGATAAACGTAAACCTGAGCTATACATTAATTCCAACATCGCTTTATCGCGTAAATCTATTGGCTCTTTACTGTCGTTAGCTAATAATTGCTGAACCTGTTCATTATCCAAATTTTTTGGTAAATGTTTCCCTTGTTTAGGCGCAGAAACGCCAACCGCAGGATTGACAGCAAGCACGCCTTGCTGAACTAAATAACTCAAAAACTGACGTAATGCAGATAATCGTAAAGCCAAACTTTTTTCGTGTAAGCCTGCCTTTTTACTCTGTGCCAAGACAAACCGCACTATACTTGGTGTAATATCTTGCCATTGTGTTATCCCATTTTCCTGCAACATCGGCACCACCGCCTCAAGCTGACGCTGGTAATTACTCAATGTATGTGGACTCACCTGCCGTTCAATACGCAGGTAGTTCCAGTAGGTGTTGAGGTGTTGTTGCATTAACTTTGTCCTATCATAAAGTGCGGTGTAAAATAACGAAAAATTACAACCTAATCACCCCATCATAAATATGCGTCGCATCGCCTGTCATATAAAGTGGGTGGCCTTCGCCTTGCCATTCAATGGTGAGGCTGCCTCCGGGCAGATCAACTTGCACTTTATTATCAAGTAAACCTTGCATTATGCCTACTGCCGCTGCAGCACAGGCGCCGCTTCCACAGGCTTGGGTTTCTCCTGCGCCCCGTTCGTAAACACGTAATTTAATATGATTACGGTTAATGATTTGCATAAACCCTGCGTTTACTCGTTCAGGAAAGCGTTCGTGGCTTTCAAGTAAAGGGCCTAGCTGGGCAACATTGGCGCTGGCAATATCTTCCACTTGTACAACGCAATGAGGATTTCCCATTGATACTGCACCACATAATACCGTTTGAATTTCCGTACGTAGAATGTAATTTTTCTCAAATTTATTGGCGATAAATGGAATTTTGCTTGGCTCCCAAATCGGTTCACCCATATTCACACGGATCATTCCATCATCTTGTACGCTTAAGATCATTTTGCCTTTTGCCGTGCTGACCGCAATGTCTTTTTTATTGGTTAGCCCTTTCATTGTCACAAAACGGGCAAAACAACGTGCGCCATTGCCACATTGAGCCACTTCACTGCCATCTGCATTAAAGATACGATAATGAAAATCTAGCTCGGGATCATAAGGCGGTTCAACGACAAGGAGTTGATCAAAGCCAATGCCAGTATGGCGATCGGCCAGTTTTTTTATCATTTCAGTGGGAAAATAAGCATTTTGCGTTACCGCATCAACCACAACAAAATCATTGCCTAATCCGTGCATTTTGGAAAATTGCATTTTTCCATCCTTATTGAAAATCATTAATTAACCGCAATTATAAAGGTGAAGAACAATTGAGTAAACTACTCATTTATGCAACCTATTGTTCTAACGGTATTAATAGATTTTGCTTAAATTTTTTTTATTTTATGCTTGAAATTTACAAATTAGTCCTTACTTACTTGAACAAGAGAAACTCGCCAAAATGCGAGATAGCATAATGATCATTGCTTGATTTTGAAATACGATGGCATTGCCTTGCTTTTCAAACTTAAGCAACAAAAGATAGGAAGAAGAGAGAATGAATATAGAAAAATTTACCACTAAATTTCAACAAGCCTTGGCTGAAGCCCAATCTTTAGCCTTAGGAAAAGATAACCAATTTATTGAACCCGTACATTTAATGACAGCCTTGTTAAACCAAGAAGGCGGATCTGTTGCCCCAATTTTAACCGCAAGTGGGGTGAATGTTGCAATGTTACGTAATGAATTAAATGCAGAACTTAATCGCTTACCACAGGTTTCAGGGAATGGCGGTGATGTGCAAATTTCACGTAACTTGGTTAATTTATTAAATTTATGCGATAAGCTCGCACAACAAAAACAAGATAAATATATTTCATCAGAACTTTTTCTGTTAGCCGCATTAGAAGAAAAAAGTAGCCTAAGTGAGTTATTACATAAGTGCGGTGCAAAAAAAGATCGTTTACAACAAGCAATAGAACAAATTAGAGGAGGTCAATCCGTGAATGACCAAAATGCAGAAGAAAGCCGTCAGGCCTTAGAAAAATATACGATTGATTTAACCGCACGTGCGGAAAGCGGTAAGTTAGATCCCGTCATTGGGCGAGATGAAGAAATTCGTCGCACAATCCAAGTGTTACAACGCCGAACTAAGAATAACCCTGTCCTGATTGGTGAACCGGGTGTGGGAAAAACCGCCATTGTGGAAGGATTGGCACAACGTATCGTTAATGGTGAAGTGCCAGAAGGATTAAAAAATAAACGCGTTCTTTCCCTTGATATGGGCGCATTAATTGCGGGCGCAAAATACCGTGGTGAATTTGAAGAACGTTTAAAAGCTGTACTGAATGAAATTGCAAAAGAAGAAGGCCGTGTGATTTTATTTATTGATGAAATTCACACTATGGTTGGTGCAGGTAAAACCGATGGGGCAATGGATGCAGGAAATTTATTAAAACCGTCTCTTGCTCGTGGTGAATTGCACTGTGTCGGCGCAACAACCTTAGATGAATATCGTCAATATATTGAAAAAGATGCCGCACTTGAGCGTCGTTTCCAAAAAGTTTTTGTCGATGAGCCAACGGTTGAAGATACCATTGCCATTTTACGTGGTTTGAAAGAACGTTATGAAATTCATCATCACGTTCAAATTACAGACCCAGCGATTGTCGCGGCGGCAACACTTTCACATCGTTATATCTCCGATCGCCAATTACCTGATAAAGCGATCGATTTAATTGATGAAGCTGCCTCTAGTATTCGTATGGAAATTGATTCTAAACCGGAACAACTTGATCGCTTGGAACGCCGTATTATCCAGCTCAAGTTAGAACAACAAGCGTTACAAAAAGAAGATGATAGCGCAAGCCGTAAACGTTTAGAAATGCTTGAAAAAGAACTGGCAGAAAAAGAACGTGAATATGCGGAATTAGAAGACGTTTGGAAAAGCGAAAAAGCAGCCCTATCTGGCACGCAACATATTAAAGCCGAATTAGAAAATGCCCGTACGCAAATGGAACAAGCGCGCCGTGTCGGTGATTTGAGTAAAATGTCTGAATTACAATATGGACGTATCCCTGAATTAGAGCGCCAACTTGCCCAAGCTGAAAGTGCAGAGGGTAAAGAAATGCACTTATTACGCTATCGTGTAACCGATGAAGAAATTGCTGAAGTGCTTTCCCGTGCCACAGGTATCCCAGTATCCAAAATGATGGAAGGGGAAAAAGAAAAATTATTACGTATGGAAAATGTACTTCATAAACGCGTTGTTGGACAAAATGAAGCCGTTGTGGCAGTTGCCAATGCGATTCGCCGTAGCCGTGCCGGATTATCCGATCCAAATCGCCCGATTGGTTCATTCTTATTCTTAGGGCCAACAGGTGTGGGTAAAACGGAATTGTGCAAAACATTGGCAAGTTTCTTATTTGATGATGAAAATGCGATGGTTCGTATTGATATGTCAGAATTTATGGAAAAACACAGTGTCTCGCGTTTAGTCGGCGCCCCACCGGGATATGTGGGCTATGAAGAAGGGGGCTATTTAACCGAAGCGGTACGCCGTCGCCCTTATTCTGTAGTGTTATTAGATGAAGTAGAAAAAGCGCACCCTGATGTTTTCAATATCTTATTACAAGTGCTTGATGATGGACGCTTAACTGATGGACAAGGTCGCACGGTTGATTTCCGTAACACCGTTGTGATTATGACCTCAAACCTCGGTTCTGATCTGATTCAAGGTAACCAAGATCTTGATTATGCAGGTATGAAAGAGGTCGTGATGTCGGTGGTAAGCCAACACTTCCGTCCAGAATTTATCAATCGGATTGACGAAACGGTGGTCTTCCACCCATTGGATAAAGCCAATATTCGCACGATTGCGAAAATTCAATTACAACGTTTAGAAAAACGGATGGAATTACATGGTTATCATCTAAGTTTTACCGATGCGGCATTAGATTTCATTGGGGAAATTGGTTATGACCCAATTTATGGTGCAAGACCACTGAAACGTGCGATCCAGCAAGAAGTGGAAAATCCGCTTGCCCAACAAATTCTTTCTGGTGAGCTTTTACCGGGAAAAACCGTTACGATTGATTATGTCGATGGTAACGTGATTGCAACCCAATCCTAATTGTTGCTAAAAAAACACCGCACTTTTGCGGTAAACCAAGCCTCGCAAATGCGGGGCTTTTTTGATCATTCGCTGGCTTTTCGTCATTTCTAGATTAAGCTATAATGCTCACCGATTTATTTAGCAAAGGAATTAATTATGCAAAATCCAAAAGATGATGTACTTTACGCCCCCGTAGAATGGGCAGACCACAGCGAAGGGTATAGTGATATTTTGTATCATAAATCCACTGACGGGATCGCCAAAATTACGATTAATCGCCCCGAGGTTCGCAATGCCTTTCGTCCTCAAACGGTAAAAGAAATGATCCACGCTTTTTCTGATGCACGCTTTGATGAAAATATTGGGGTGATCGTGCTAACAGGACAAGGAGAAAAAGCCTTTTGCTCTGGCGGAGATCAAAAAGTCCGTGGTGATTACGGTGGTTATAAAGACGACGCAGGCGTGCATCATCTTAATGTTCTGGATTTTCAACGTGATATTCGCAGCTGTCCGAAACCCGTCGTAGCAATGGTGGCAGGCTATGCGATTGGTGGTGGACACGTGTTACATATGCTTTGCGATCTTACCATCGCTGCCGAAAACGCAATTTTTGGTCAAACAGGCCCGAAAGTCGGATCCTTTGATGGTGGCTGGGGTGCAAGTTATATGGCACGAATTGTCGGACAGAAAAAAGCCCGTGAAATTTGGTTCTTATGCCGTCAATACAATGCGCAAGAAGCCTTAGAAATGGGCTTAGTCAATACCGTTGTGCCGTACGCTGATTTAGAAAAAGAAACCGTGCGCTGGTGTCGTGAAATGCTTCGCAATAGCCCAATTGCATTACGTTGTCTAAAAGCCGCATTAAACGCAGATTGTGATGGTCAAGCGGGTTTACAAGAATTGGCGGGGAACGCAACGATGTTATTTTATATGACTGAAGAAGGGCAAGAAGGGCGTAACGCATTCAATGAAAAACGTGCGCCTGATTTCAGTAAATTTAAGCGTAACCCATAATTGCCTAGTGCGGTAAAAATTTTCATCATTTTTTACCGCACTTTTATTTTATCCCGAATACAGAATGATGACCTCAATTTCACTTAAAAAACTGCTTTTCTTTTGGACAGCCGTTGTGTTATTTAACACCGCTGTGTGTTTTTTCTTTGGCTTACTGATCTCTTCCCACCCGATGTCTATACTAGGAATGTGTATCGGTGTTCTCTGCTTTATTGCTTTTTATACCTTTGTCGATTACCACTTACTGATTAAGCAAAAATTACGTTGGCATAAAGCATTACGAAGAAGTGCTTTGATCAGAGGGGGCTTGCAAATTGCTGTTTTATTACACGTTTCCATTGAATTTTGGTGTGGCTTTCTCGCATTAGCGTTATTGGAAGTGTTATTTGGCAGTTCCTTACCATTATTTTTACATAGTTTCCTTGCCACCTTACTCACAGGGTTATTTCTGTCCATCATTCTTGCTATCCTCTGTGTCATTTGCTTTTTTCTGGCTAAGCCAACAAAACAGATCAATCAATAAAAGGAGAAAATATGCGTTCCTATCAACTCTATCGTTATCAAATTCCTATAGATTCCCAAGTGGTATTACGCAACCGTTTTTTAAAATTACGCGAAGGGTTGCTTGTAAAAATTTGCTGTGGTGAACACGAAGGGTGGGGAGAAATCGCACCTTTACCCGAATTTAGCCAAGAAACCTTAGCACAGGCGGAAGCGCAAGCGATTCAATGGTTGAAAGACTGGGATAAGGCACGGAGTCAAAATCAGAAATTGTCCTTAGAAGGATTATTTCCTTCCGTGGCATTTGGGCTAAGTTGTGCCTTAGCCGAAATGAAAGGGGAATTACCGATAGAGGGAAATTATCGCACTGCCCCGCTTTGTTATGGTGATCCCGATGAACTTTATGCTGAATTAATGCAACTTGAAGGGGAAAAAGTCGCAAAAATCAAAGTGGGCTTATATGAAGCGAATCGTGATGGATTAATTGCCGATATGTTTTTAGAAGCCATTCCTGAATTGCAATTACGTTTAGATGCAAACCGCGCTTGGACACCCGCCAAAGCACAACTTTTCGCCAAATATATTAAGCCAGCACACCGCTCCCGTATTCAGTTTGTAGAAGAACCTTGTCGCTCTCGTGAAGAAAGCCGTCAATTTGCCCAACAAACAGGCATTGCGATTGCGTGGGATGAAAGTGTACGAGAAGCCAATTTTGTGGTCGAAAAAGAACCGCACTTAGCTGCCATTATTATCAAACCAACCCTTGTTGGCAGTTTAGAGCGTTGTATTAGGTTAATTCAACAAGCCCATCAACAAGGCATTATGGCGGTAATCAGTTCCGCATTAGAAAGTAGTTTTGGTTTAACCCAATTAGCCCGTATCGCACAGCGTTATACGCCCAATACAACACCGGGCTTAGATACATTAGACCTAATGCAATACCAATTAATTCGCCAATGGCAAGGTTCAACCTTACCGGTCTTAGATCTCAATAGTGAACAGATCACACCAATAACAATACAATAAGCCCTTATTGGTTAGACCACCGAGAAGGCTACTGCGATTTTTATAAAAATCATTATAATGCAACAAGTTAAGGGAAAAAGGATTAATTATGTCAGCATCTGCACGAATTTTGTTACTGAATGGCCCAAATCTAAATATGTTAGGCAAGCGAGAACCTAAACATTATGGCACGCTTTCTTTATCTGCTATTGAGCAACAAATGCAACAGCTTGCACAACAGCACGGCTTAGCATTAACCTGCTTTCAAGCAAATAGCGAAGAAAAACTGATAGATAAAATTCATCAAAGTTTTCAACAAATTGATTTTATTATTATTAATCCTGCTGCTTATACCCACACCAGTGTCGCACTACGCGATGCCTTATTAGCCGTCGCCATTCCGTTTGTTGAAGTCCATTTATCGAATATTCATAAACGCGAACCATTCCGCCATCATTCTTATTTTAGTGATGTGGCTGAAGGGGTGATTTGTGGTTTAGGGGCAAAAGGCTATGAATTTGCCTTCCATTATGCGTTGCAATATTTGCAAAATAAGGCATAAATTACGGAAATTTTAACGAAATTAACAGAATTTTATCGCCAAAAAGATTATTTTAAGGTAATCTTTGTGGCGGCAATTTTAGTTAAAAAAACACCGCACTTTGTTTTTCATAACGTCATTAAAGTGCGGTGAAAAATATTAACATTTTAGGAAAAAATTATGGATATTCGTAAAATTAAAAAACTTATCGAATTAGTTGAAGAATCAGGCATTATGGAGCTTGAGATTTCAGAAGGTGAAGAGTCTGTTCGTATTAATCGTGGCTCTCCTTCCTCAACCGCAGTGCAATATACGCTTCCTGCTACAGCGCCTCAAGTTGCACCAGCACCTGCGCCTGTCGCAGCGCCAACAGCTACCGTTGAGCCTCAGGCAAGCACCGAGGTTTCAGGTCATCAAGTTCGTTCACCAATGGTTGGAACCTTTTACCGTAGCCCAAGCCCTGATGCGAAACCATTTGTAGAAGTGGGACAAAGCGTGAAAGTCGGTGATGCCTTGTGTATTGTTGAAGCAATGAAAATGATGAACCGTATTGAAGCAGATAAAGCCGGTGTGGTAAAAGCAATCCTGATTAATGACGGTGAACCGGTTGAATTTGATGAGCCATTAATTGTTATCGAATAAATCATTTCTATTTAGGCGGAACAACGTTCTGCCTAACAATTCTAAGAGATCATTCTTATGTTAGAAAAAGTTGTAATAGCCAACCGTGGAGAAATTGCCCTACGCATTTTACGTGCTTGTAAAGAGCTAGGTATCCGCACCGTTGCGGTTCACTCCACCGCAGATCGTGAATTAAAACACGTCTTATTAGCAGATGAAACCGTCTGCATCGGGCCTGCGCCTTCAACCAAAAGTTATTTAAATATCCCAGCGCTAATTGCGGCTGCAGAAGTTACGGGCGCAGATGCTATTCACCCGGGATATGGTTTTTTATCTGAAAATGCCGATTTTGCTGAACAAGTAGAGCGTTCGGGGTTCACCTTTATTGGCCCAACTGCCGATGTCATTCGTCTAATGGGGGATAAAGTTTCTGCCATTAACGCAATGAAAAAAGCGGGCGTGCCTTGCGTACCGGGTTCTGATGGCCCTGTTGGCAGTGATATGAAGAAAAACAAAGAAATTGCCAAACGCATTGGTTATCCTGTGATTATTAAAGCCTCTGGTGGCGGTGGTGGTCGTGGTATGCGTGTGGTGCGTGATGAACATTCTTTGGAAGAATCTATTGCAATGACGAAAGCCGAAGCAAAAGCCGCCTTCAACAACGATATGGTATATATGGAAAAATATTTAGAAAATCCACGTCATATTGAAATTCAAGTACTGGCAGATACGCACGGCAATGCGGTTTATTTAGCAGAACGTGATTGCTCAATGCAACGTCGCCACCAAAAAGTAGTGGAAGAAGCGCCAGCGCCGGGGATTACTGAAGAAATGCGCCGTGATATTGGTTCACGTTGTGCAAAAGCCTGTGTAGAAATTGGCTACCGTGGTGCGGGGACGTTTGAATTCTTATATGAAAATGGCGAATTCTATTTCATCGAAATGAACACTCGTATTCAAGTTGAACACCCCGTTACAGAAATGATTACGGGCGTGGATTTGGTGAAAGAGCAATTATTAATTGCCTCAGGCTTACCACTTTCTATCAAACAAGAAGAGATTAAAGTACGTGGCCACGCCATTGAATGCCGTATCAATGCCGAAGATCCAAAAAGCTTCTTACCTTCTCCAGGGAAAATTAGCCATTTACACGCTCCCGGTGGTTTAGGGGTACGTTGGGATTCGCATATTTATACGGGCTATACCGTTCCGCCACATTATGATTCAATGATCGCAAAATTGATCACTTATGGCGATAATCGAGAAGTGGCTATCCGTCGTATGCAAAATGCCTTAGGTGAAACGATCATTAATGGCATTAAAACCAATATTCCACTCCACGATCTGATTTTATCGGATGAAAACTTCCAAAAAGGTGGTACAAATATCCACTATCTAGAGAAGAAATTAGGAATGCACGATTAATTCCATTATTCAATCCACAAGGCGTTTTAAATAACGCCTTTTTTATTACAGAATTTTTTGGGGGGGGAATCACTTTCTTTATGATTACGCGTAAAAAAAGTGCGGAGTAAAATTTACAAATTTTCGTTGCCTGATTTGAAATAACACAACGTTGCCTTGCCTGATTTCAATCATTTAATCGACAATTTTCACGCTATTTAACGTGATTTTTGTCAATATATTTTGCTAAGATTAGGCACTGAGCAAATAACTCAATTCGTCTGAAATTTTGCTCGTGTGTTGCCGTATGAAAATTTAGCGATAAACATAACAAATTAGGAGAACAACAAAAGCGATGAAACAACATTCTCGTTATCAGCAAGCCACAAAAGAAGCGCGTTGGGCGTTTGGGCTGACCTTGCTTTATGTCGTGGGTTGGTGTTTATGTGCTTATTTACCCAAGGATTCTAAAGGACCGCTCGGTTTTCCACTCTGGTTTGAATTAGCTTGTATTTATTTGCCAGTGCTATTTATCGTGGTGGCTTATTGGGTGATAAAAATTGTGTATCAAGAGATTGATTTAGAAAATATTAAACTCGAAAACAAGGATGTTGAATAATGAATCTCGGTATTATTTTCCCTTTAGGTATTTACCTTGCTTTTGTGTTTGGTGCAGCAATTTATGCTTATACGAAACGTTCTAAAGGCGATTTCTTAACTGAATATTATGTTGGCAACCGCTCTATGACAGGCTTTGTACTTGCGATGACCACCGCATCCACCTATGCCAGCGCCAGCTCTTTTGTCGGAGGGCCGGGCGCGGCGTATAAATTTGGTCTAGGTTGGGTATTGCTGGCAATGATTCAAGTACCCGCAGTATGGCTGGCGCTTGGTGCGTTGGGGAAAAAGTTCGCCTTACTTTCTCGTGAAAGTAAAGCCTTAACAATCAATGACTTATTACTTTATCGTTATAAAAATAAATATTTAGTCTGGATTTCTTGTATTGCATTATTAATTGCTTTCTTTGCCGCAATGACCGTGCAATTTATTGGCGGTGCGCGCTTGCTGGAAACCACTATTGGCATTAGTTATACCAATGCGTTACTGATTTTTGCCGTTACAGTGGGGCTTTATACCTTTATTGGTGGATTTCGTGCGGTGGTACTGACGGATACTATTCAAGGAACGGTAATGATTCTTGGCACGATTATTTTACTTGGGGCAACGATCTATGCTGCTGGGGGAATTGAAAGTGCGGTGCAAAAACTCAATGAAATTGACCCGCACTTAACCAGTCCTTATGGGCCAAATGAGATGTTAGGCTTTCAATTTATGGCCTCTTTCTGGGTTTTGGTATGTTTTGGCGTAGTCGGTTTGCCTCATACGGCGGTGCGTTGTATGGCGTTTAAAGACAGTAAAGCTTTGCACAATGGAATGTTAATTGGCACGATTGTTTTAGCGTTAGTGATGTTGGGTATGCACCTTTCTGGCGCCTTAGGACGTGCAATTTTACCCGCGTTAGACGTGCCAGATCAGGTGATCCCAACGTTAATGTTACAAGTGCTTCCGCCAATTGTCGCGGGTATTTTCCTTGCTGCACCAATGTCTGCCATTATGTCCACGATTGATGCGCAGCTCATTCAATCCTCATCTATTTTTGTTAAGGATTTATATCTCAGCACCAAGCCTGAAATGGCACAAAATCAAAAAAAGATTAGCTGGTTTTCTTCAATTATTACGTTAATTTTAACCGCACTTTTGATCTTGGCGGCGTTAAATCCGCCAAAAATGATTATTTGGTTAAACCTTTTCGCCTTTGGTGGTTTGGAAGCCGCTTTTTTATGGGTGATCGTGTTGGGATTATATTGGCAGAAAGCCAATGCCGTTGGTGCAATTTGCTCAATGGTAGTGGGCTTAACCACTTATGTAGGCTTAACCGCCGCAAGTATTAAACTATTTGATTTTCACGCCATTGTGCCGTCTTTATTATTTGGCTTAATCGCTTTTCTGATCGGTAACAAGTTTGGTGAAAAATCTCAATAATATCGTCATTTGAGTTGACAATAATACCGGATAGGCTCGCCGCATACGCGCTGAATAGTACGCCGCGAGCTATCTTATTTGATTTCCAATTTAAACGGCTCTTATTTATTAACCTTTTTATTTTAGTAAGGAAAAATTATGGCTTGGGTTCAAATCCGCATTAATAGTACCAATCAACAAGCGGAAACAATTAGTGATTATTTAGAAGAAATTGGTTCAGTTTCGGTAACCTTTATGGATAGCCAAGATACCCCGATTTTTGAACCACTTCCCGGTGAAACGCGTTTGTGGGGGAACACCGATGTGATCGCCTTATTTGATGCCGAAACCGATATGCAACAGATTGTTGCTTTACTCAAAAGTGCGGGGCATTTAAGTAAAGAAACTGCCTATAAAATCGAACAAATTGAAGATAAAGATTGGGAACGTGAATGGATGGACAATTTCCACCCAATGCAGTTTGGTAAACGTTTATGGATTTGCCCAAGCTGGCGAGACGTTCCCGATCAAAATGCGGTAAATGTTATGCTTGATCCGGGACTAGCCTTTGGAACAGGCACGCACCCAACGACGGCGCTTTGCTTAGAATGGCTAGATAGCTTAGATTTAAGCAATAAAACCGTCATTGATTTTGGCTGCGGTTCCGGGATTTTAGCCATTGCCGCCCTAAAATTAGGGGCGAAAAATGCGATTGGTATTGATATTGACCCACAAGCGATTTTAGCCAGTCGCAATAATGCAGAACAAAATGGCGTGAGCGACCGCCTACAACTCTTTTTGGCTAAAGATGCGCCAGCTGATTTGCAAGCTGATGTTGTTGTCGCTAACATTTTGGCGGGTCCATTAAAAGAACTTGCGCCGACTATCACTCAATTAGTCAAACCACAAGGTTTACTTGGTTTATCGGGCATTTTAGAAACGCAAGCCCAATCAGTTTGCCAAGCTTACGAAAATCAATTTATCCTAGAGCCAGTGGCAATCCGTGAAGAATGGTGCAGAATTACGGGGAAAAACAAATAGCAAAATCTAAAAATGCCTCTCCTTTTGTCAAGCATAAGATGAATTTTTTTTGACTAAAATCATTTACATTGCATAAAATTCACACAATCATAAAAAAATGAATTTTGTATAAAAATTATGCTTTGCAAATGGGGCAAAAGTGCGTATCATAGCACGCCTTGCCCGTAGGGGCGGGCGATGAGTTGTATGTCAAAGGTAGTAATGTGTTAAAGGAAGGCAACAATGCGAATTGGTCATTATCAATTAAAAAACCGTATTTTGCTTGCACCGATGGCAGGTATTACTGACCAACCTTTTAGACGCCTTTGTGCGAATTATGGGGCAGGATTAACGTTTTCAGAAATGATGGCAAGTAATCCTCGTGTCTGGCATACAGAAAAATCGAAACAACGTCTTGCGTATCATCAAGATGTCGGCATCAACGCCGTGCAAATTGCGGGATCTGATCCGCAGGAAATGGCACAAGCTGCACAAGTGAATGTGGGCTATGGGGCAGAAATTATTGACATCAATATGGGCTGTCCAGCAAAGAAGGTGAATCGTAAATTGGCAGGTTCTGCGCTTTTGCAATATCCTGATTTAGTCCAACAGATTCTTGAAGCCGTGGTTCGTGCTGTGGACGTGCCTGTAACACTAAAAATTAGAACAGGCTGGGATCGACAAAATCGAAACTGTGTGGAAATCGCTAAAATTGCCGAACAAGCTGGCATTCAAGCACTAACTATTCACGGGCGTACGCGTGAATGTTTATTTGAAGGCGAAGCGGAATACGACAACATTAAAGCGGTGAAACAACAGGTTTCCATCCCCGTGATTGCCAATGGCGATATTACATCAGCACAAAAAGCCCAAGATGTACTCAATTACACAGGCGCTGATGCAATAATGATTGGGCGTGGTGCATTAGGTCAGCCTTGGCTATTTCAGTCTGTGGCAGATTTAATAGAAAACAGCTCAATAACTTCAGAACCAAGCTTAGAAGAAAAGTGCGGTGTTATTTTGCAACATATTCAGGCACTTCATCAGTTTTATGGTGAAGAAAAGGGGTATCGCATTGCACGCAAGCACGTTGCTTGGTATTTACAGGGAATTCAACCTAATTCCAGTTTTAGACAGACTTTTAATGCCATTACGAATGCAAAAGAGCAAATAACAGCATTGAAAGAATTTTTTAATTTGATTTTATTGGATAAGAACAACAATGTTAGAACAACAACGTAATCCAGCCGAAGCACTTACTGTTTCAGTATTAAACTCACAATCACAAGTAACAAATAAACCACTTCGTGATTCTGTGAAACAAGCAATTAGAAATTATTTAGCACAATTAGATGGTCAAGATGTGGACGATCTTTATGAGTTAGTGTTGTCAGAGGTTGAACACCCTATGCTTGATATGATTATGCAATATACCCGTGGTAATCAAACTCGTGCCGCTACAATGTTAGGTATCAACCGTGGTACATTACGTAAAAAATTAAAAAAATACGGTATGGGCTGATAATTTCAGGTTTTAAATAAAATGACACTGATCTGCTCCCCAAAAGTTGGACCACATCCAATAATTAAGGAGCAGATTTTTTATGGCAAAACATTGTTCAACAGAATTTAAACTACTCACGATTTCATTAGCCTCTGCTCAAGATATAAATCAGGTGACAAACTATTACAGTCTCTCTTACTTTCGCTAAATTGTGGTTTAGTTGTAACGCATTAGAAAAGTGATATTGATTGGCTTATTCGCTAGCCTAATCGGAGAAATAAGATGTGATTCCTCAAACCAAACCGCCTGTCAAAGCCGATAAAAAACCTTTTTTACAAGAGATTGAATACTCTTACCAGAAGAATATCTATTTAAAAAAGTTCTTTGAACTCAGAAGTATCAAGCTCAAGCGGAAAAATACACCATCGTTCGAGAACGAAGGAAGCAATCTCCTTTTCCATATTACTGAAGATGACAAATCTGTCTCACCATACCTTTTAACTATTTGGGGTTTCGTATTGAAGATATTCAAGGAAGCGTTATAAATTCGTTTCTCTTGCACACTGATTCATAGCGACTAAGGTTGGCACTATCAGGTAGCAGTGTGGCACGAAATACTCGTAGTGAAAAATCCCTTAAAGTCGGTTCATAGCATAAGCCATAAGGGGAATTGGTATAATAAGATGGTAGAGAGTTTTTAGTATGGTGAAGTTCGAATGTTTTTACCTGAATTGCTTTGCCAATGTGTCAGAGATGGAGGTAGCGCTACACGAGTATATTCGCTATTATAACAAGCAATGGATTAAATCCGCATTAAATAACTTGAACTTAGTGCAATACAGAGATCACAACAATGAAAATCATTATTTTAGGCGCAGGGCAGGTAGGGACAACATTGGCAGCCAATTTGGTCAGTGAAGATAACGATATTACGCTTGTCGATAATGAAGCAGAACGTTTACTTGCGTTACAAGATAAGCACGACTTGCGTGTCGTGAATGGGATTGCCTCATCACCAAGAGTCTTGCGCGAGGCAGGCGCGGCGGATGCAGATTTAGTCGTGGCAGTAACTAATTCAGACGAAACCAATATGATTGCGTGCCAAGTGGCTTATACTTTGTTTAATACACCAACGAAAATTGCACGTATTCGGAGTACAGACTATTTACGTGAAAAAAATAAATTATTTCAATCGGATGTTATCCCGATCGATCATATTATTTCTCCTGAAAAATTAGTGACTGATGAAATCGTTCGCTTGATTGACTATCCGGGGGCGCTACAAGTTTCTCATTTTGCCGAAGGGCGGATTAGTATCGTGGTGGTGAAAGCCTATTATGGGGGGCCATTGGTAGGATATGCCCTATCAATGTTAAAAGAACATTTGCCACATATTGATTGCCGTGTCGTGTCTATTTTGCGACAGGATAAAGTGATTCGCCCACAAGGCTCAACCATTATTGAAGCGGGGGATGAAGTAACGTTTATTTGCGATACGATTCATATTAAAGCCATTATGAGTGAATTACAGCGTCTAGAAAAACCTTATAAACGCATTATGATTATTGGTGGTGGGAATGTTGGAAGTGGGGTTGCAAAACGTTTGGAAGAACAATGTTCCGTTAAATTGATTGAACGTAATCCTGAGCGAGCTACTGCTTTAGCTGAGCGTTTATCAAAAACCTTGGTTTTTTGCGGTGATGCCTCAGATCAATCCTTACTATTTGAAGAACATATTGAAAATATTGATGTTTTCCTTTCGCTCACCAGTGATGATGAGGCAAATATTATGGCAGCCTTACTTGCCAAGCGCTTGGGGGCGAAAAAGGCAATGGTGTTGATTCAGCGAATGGCATACATTAACTTATTGCAGGGAGGCACGTTAGATATTGTCGTTTCTCCTCAACAAGCCACGATTTCTGCGCTGTTAGGCCATATTCGTAAAGGTGATGTGGGTAATGTTGTATCTTTGCGACACGGTATTGCCGAGGCTTTAGAAATTGTTGTTCATGGCGAAGCAAATTCTTCTCACATAATAGGACGAAAAATATCTGAAATTAAACTTCCTACAGGCGTGATTATTGGCGCAATATTACGTGGTGAAGATGTAATGGTTGCGAGAAAAGGGTTAGTGATTGAAGAAAATGATCGCATTGTGGTATATGTGAGTGATAAAAAATATATTCCAGATGTAGAAAAATTATTCCAACCTAGTGCATTTTTTATCTAAAAATGAAAAAAGTGCTGTACTTATTGTTTTTAGTTCATATAATAGCCGCCGCTGATTAATCCTTTCAGCCTTTATTTAGGAGTATTTTATGAGTTTTATGAAAGAATTCCGCGAATTTGCAATGCGTGGAAATGTGGTGGATATGGCTGTCGGTGTAGTTATCGGTGGTGCATTTGGTAAAATCGTAAGTTCATTTGTCGCTGATGTGATTATGCCAGTTTTAGGTTTATTCACAGGCGGCGTAGATTTCAAAGATTTACACCTTGTATTGAAAGAAGCGGTAGGTGATGTGCCAGCAGTAACGTTAAACTACGGTGTATTCGTACAAAATATTGTTGACTTCGTGATCATTGCATTTGCAATTTTCTTAGTTGTGAAAGGAATGAACAAAATGAAGAAACCAGCAGAAGAGCCAGAAGCAGCACCTGCTGAGCCTTCAAGTGAAGAAAAATTATTAACTGAAATCCGTGATTTATTAAAAAAATAATTCGCTGAATAGAAAAAATCTTCCTTATAAATAGGAAGATTTTTTTTATCCTAAATTTGGATAACGTAGTAAAATAAGGGCATATATTTACTTTACACACAAAAGGAGAAATTCAATGACTACCATTCCACATATTGAAAATGCACAAACAGAAACGCGTGAAATTATTCAGAATTTACTCAAGGACGGTAGCGATCCTGAAGCACTTTATATTATTGAGCATCATATTTCTCATAATGATTTTGAACAATTAGAAAAAATTGCTGTTGATGTATTTAAGGCTGGCTATGAAGTGTCTGATGCAGAAGAGTGGGAAGAGGAAGAAACTGGCAAGATCTTTTATTCCTTTGATGCTATTAGCGAAATTGAATTAAAGGCTGAATTAATTGATGCACAACAAAAAGAATTATTTCCACTTATCGCTAAATTCAATGGCATTTATGACGGCTGGGGAACATATTTTGAAGATCCTAATGCTGAAGACGATGAATATGGCGAAGATGGTGAATTTTTTGATGATGAAGAATAAGATTGCGCAAAATTTTTAAAAATCACACCGCACTTTATTTTCAGCAAAATATAAGTGCGGTGCTTTTTTATAGATTTTTTTATCTTCGGAACTATTTTCATTTTTTTCTGTCGATATAGCAATAAATCAATTAATTTATAAGGAATTTTATGCGTTTAAAACAACTTACTTTTGCCTTAATGGCATTACCATTATCGTTATCTACCTATGCTGCAGAGAATACTTATAATATAGTGAGTTTTTCTGTTGATGTTGAAAAAGAACTTTCGCATGATTTACTCCAAGCCACCTTGTTTACCCAAGCGGAAAACAAAGATCTTGCGTTGGCGAATAAAGAAGTGAGCAATAAAATTAATCAAGCCTTTGAGATATTAAAATCCTATCCGGACGTTGAATTAAGTGATAATTCACGTAGTACACAAGTCCGTTATAACAGTGATGGCAAACAAAATGGCTGGATTGCGCGCGCCCAGTTAGTGTTGCAAAGTAAAAATAATGAAGCCTTATCTAATGCAATGACGAAACTTAATGGTATTTTGGCAATTGAATATGTAAACTCTCAAGTGTCTTCTGCTGCAATTAATCGAGTTGAAGACGAAATGACAAAACAGGCGCTTGAACAATTAAACCGCAAGGCAAACTTAATTCAACAATCACTTGGTGCAAAAGGCTATAAAATTGTGGAATTAAATATCCGCACTCCAATGGAAAGCGGACGCTTTGTGGCTCGCCCTTATGCTATGGCGAAAATGGCAAGTTCAATGTCGAATGATGAGGTGCAATTAGGCAACGGCAAAGCTAACGTAAGAGCAAGCATTGAGGCAAAAATTCAGCTAGTTCAGGAATAATGACAGCCAGCCCCATTTCTTATACAATGAGGCAATTTTAACAAGCCAACGAGGTTATCAATGAAAGTTGCAAAAAATGTGGTGGTGAGCATTGCTTACCAAGTTCGTACTGAAGATGGAGTATTAGTCGATGAAGCTCCAGTCAATCAGCCTTTAGAATATTTACAAGGGCATAATAATTTAGTCATTGGCTTAGAGAAAGCCCTAGAAGGTAAATCTGTTGGTGATAAATTTGAAGTTCGCGTAAAACCAGAGGAAGGTTACGGGGAATATAATGAAAATCTTGTTCAACGTGTACCAAAAGATGTGTTTGTTGGTGTCGATGAGCTTGTCGCAGGAATGCGCTTTATCGCCGATACCGATGTAGGACCATTACCTGTTGTGATCACGGAAGTAAGTGAGAATGATGTGGTTGTCGATGGTAATCATATGCTCGCAGGACAAGAATTATTATTTGATGTAGAAGTAGTTGCAACACGTGAAGCAACCTTAGAGGAAATCGCTCATGGTCATATCCACCAAGAGGGCGGTTGCTGTGGTGGACACGGTGATAGCGATGAAGAAGGGCACGGCTGTGGTTGTGGCGGTCATCACCATCATCATAACCACGATCACCACCATCATCACGATGGTGAAGGTTGCTGCGGAAATGGCGGCTGTAAGCATTAAGGCTAGAGAATTATGTTGAACCACGCAAATCGCGTGGTTTTTTTATGATCTTTCGCAAGAAATCTTATTTTTCATTCTTGATTTTATTTCTTTTTTATTCTGACTACGCATAATAGAGAAATACGAATCACCTAATATTAGGTATTAATTGAACACTTTTATAAGGAGAAAAACATGAAAAAGATGTTATTAATGAGTGGATCAAAATATAAAGATACAGGTTATTTGGTACATTGTATGCCGTGGCTGAAAACTTTTCTTTCTGAATACCGAGGAAAAACCATTGGATTTGTCCCTTATGCTGGTGTCAGCCGTAGCTATGATGAATATGAAAATGGAGTAAAACAAGCATTTGCTGAATTAGAGATGGATATTATTTCTGTTCATCGAGGAAAAACACACCTTGATATTATCGAACAAGCTGATGTGATCGCAATTGGTGGCGGTAACACGTTCTGCCTGCTTAATGGGTTGTATGAACATCATTTATTAGATGCCATTCGTCAAAAAGTACAACAAGGCACACCTTATTTTGGTTGGAGCGCTGGTGCCAATGTGGCTGGTAAAAGTATTATGACAACCAATGATATGCCAATTCTTTATCCCCCTTCCTTTGATGCTTTAAATCTATTTCCTCACCAAATTAATCCACACTTTATTTCAGGTAAAATAGCAGGACATAATGGTGAAAGTCGTGAAGAGCGTTTAGCGGAGTTTTTAATGATTAATCCTGAATCACAGGTTTACGCATTACCTGAAGGCACGGCATTGCATATTCAGGGGCAACAAGCAAGTGTACTAGATATTAGTCAAGCACAACAAAGTGCGGTGTTAAAATTGAGCAAAAATGGGGCTTGTCAGTCTTACCTCGCTGGATCGATTTTTAATTATTAAGGAGAATAATATGCTTGAACTTAAATCTTTCGTGGCAATTTTGGGCGTTGTTGTTGCAGTTTATTTATTGGTAAAAAAATATGAAACGCGTACCGTATTAATTGGTTTAGGCTTATTAATGTCTTTATTAACGCTCAACCCAATGGGGGCGTTCGATGCCTTTGCTAAATCAATGACCAGCAGTGGATTAATTATGGCAATCTGTTCCAGTATGGGCTTTGCTTATGTGATGAAATACACAAAATGTGATACACATCTTGTGCATTTAATGACTCGACCCTTATCAGGACTAAGATTTTTCTTAATTCCTTTTGCCACAATGATTACTTTTTTTATTAATATTGCGATTCCTTCAGCAGCCGGTTGCGCTGCCGCCGTTGGCGCAACATTAATCCCCGTGTTAAAAAGTGCAGGTGTGCGACCTGCTACGGCTGGGGCAGCCATTTTGGCTGGCACATTTGGTTCAATGATGAGTCCCGGCTCTTCTCATTCTGCAATGATTGCCGAAATGTCAAATTTAACGATTACGCAAGTCAATTTATCTCATGCACCTTATACGATTATCGCTGGTGCGATTGCAGCGGTTTCGCTAACTTTAGTCGCATTAATGCTAAAAGATTATGGCGAAGAACATCGCCAAGCCTATTTAGCAGAAGCTAAAGAATCTGAACAATCTTTCCAAAAATCAAACATTTTCTTTGCCATTGCACCTTTATTACCATTGGTGATTTTAGTAATTGGTGGAACCACTTTACAAGAAATCCCGGCACTTGCTTGGACGAAAATGGGAGTACCGCAAGCAATGTTAATTGGGGCAATTTATGCCATTCTCGTTACACGTATTTCTCCAGCTAAAATTACAGAAGAATTTTTTAATGGAATGGGGAGCGCTTATGCAAATGTGTTAGGCATTATTATTTCAGCGAGTGTTTTTGTGGCAGGGCTAAAATCGACTGGTGCCATTGACAGCGCCATTGAATTTCTTAAGCATTCAAACGAATTTGTCCGTTGGGGGGCAACGATTGGTCCATTCTTAATGGGCTTACTCACAGGTTCTGGCGATGCGGCAGCAATCGCCTTTAACACAGCAGTAACACCACACGCAGTCGAATTAGGCTACACACACTTAAACCTTGGTATGGCGGCCGCTATTACCGGGGCTATTGGACGCACTGCCTCGCCAATCGCAGGCGTAACGATTGTTTGTGCAGGATTAGCGATGGTTAGCCCAGTGGATATTGTTAAACGTACAGGTTTAGGAATGGTGCTTGCTGTACTATTCTTGGCATTATTTATGCTTTAATTTTTTCACGGTGGGAAAATTTAACATATTCCCACCGCACTTTATTATTCCTTCAGTCTAAAAAAGCCATCTGACTTTCTTCGCATAAAGTGCGGTGCTTTTTTCTGTAAATTTCCCCTCACTTATCGCCTTTTGCATACGAATTTTGTACAATGCACCGTTTTGAGTGATTATTGAGATTATTTTATGAGTTCAGCACCAAATATTGGTTTTATTAGTTTAGGTTGTCCTAAAAATTTAGTGGATTCAGAACGTATTTTGACGGAGCTGCGTTCTGATGGGTATAACATTATTCCAAGTTATGAAAATGCCGATTTAGTGATCGTTAACACCTGCGGATTTATTGACAGCGCGGTGCAAGAGTCGTTAGAAGCCATTGGTGAAGCGTTAGAAGAAAATGGTAAAGTGATTGTTACAGGCTGTTTGGGGGCAAAAGAAGATCGTATCCGTGAAGTACATCCAAAGGTATTAGAAGTAACTGGCCCACATAGTTATGAGGCAGTGATGACACAAGTGCATAAATATGTACCAAAACCCGCACATAACCCTTATATCAGTCTTGTGCCAGCGCAAGGGGTAAAATTAACCCCAAAACATTATGCCTATTTGAAAATTTCAGAAGGCTGTGATCATCGTTGTACTTTCTGTATTATCCCTTCAATGCGCGGTGATTTAGATAGCCGTCCGATTACGCAAGTCTTAGATGAAGCCAAACGCCTTGCTGATGCTGGGGTGAAAGAGCTACTTATCGTGTCGCAAGATACTTCAGCGTATGCCTTGGATCAGGGTAAAGAAAATCAAAATAAAACGGTTTTCTGGAATGGTAAGCCAATCAAAAATAATCTGATCAGCCTGTGTGAGCAGTTGGCGACCTTAGGCATTTGGGTGCGTTTGCATTATGTATATCCTTATCCGCACGTGGATAATTTAATTCCACTTATGGCGCAAGGCAAAATCTTGCCTTATTTAGATATTCCATTACAACACGCAAGCCCAAAAATTTTGAAAGCAATGAAGCGTCCGGGGTCTATTGATCGCACGTTAGAACGTATAAAAAAATGGCGTGAAATTTGCCCTGAATTAACCTTACGTTCCACTTTTATTGTTGGCTTCCCGGGTGAAACGGAGGAAGATTTTCAACAACTATTAGATTTCTTACAGGAAGCCCAGCTTGATCGAGTTGGCTGTTTCAAATTTAGCCCTGTTGAAGGTGCGCCAGCCACAGATATGCCAGATCAAGTACCAGAAGACGTGAAAGAAGCGCGTTTCCACCGTTTTATGCAAGTGCAACAAGCTATTTCAGCACAACGCTTACAGCAAAAAATTGGCAAAACCCTGCCTGTCATTGTGGACGAAATAGATGAAGAAGGGATTATCGGACGCTCAATGGCGGATGCCCCAGAAATTGATGGCGTGGTGTATGTAGATAACTTATCTCACCAAGCTGTGAACGTAGGGCAAGTGATTAACGTAACGATCACACAAGCCGATGAATATGATTTATGGGGAACCTGCTAATGGCAGCGCCAGTGAACGTGTTATTTGTCTGTTTGGGGAACATTTGCCGTTCCCCAATGGCGGAATATCTTTTCCGTGAAAAAGTGAAACAAGCAGGCTTAGCCAATAAAATGATGAGTGATAGTGCTGGCACATCTGGCTGGCACGATGGCGAGGATATGCACTGCGGTACAGCAGAAACCCTTGAATTACATCATATTGATAATAAAGGTTTTACTAGCCGAAAAGTGCGGTTAAAAGATTGGCAAGATTTTGATTATATTATTGCTATGGATAACCAAAATTTAGCCGATTTAGAAAAATTATTTGGACATCACCCTGAAAAATTATTTCAAATCACGCAGCTTTGTCCTGATTTAGGTATCGATCATATCCCTGATCCTTGGTATACCAAGAATTTTACCCAAACTTACGAATTATTAGATCAATGTTGTGATGCCTTGTTAGCACACATTCGTAAAGAAAAATCTTGTTAAAAACCACCGCACTTTTGTTGATAAAAGCTGATAGGTTATGGCTATCAGCTTTTCTTTTTGTTATAGATTTCTCTTGATATGGAGAAATTTATTGATGGTTTATTTTAAAGGTAGGTTGCTTTTTACCCCACAAACACCCCAAACAAGGGGATATCCCAACTTTCTATGGGTAATGCGTCCACTTGTTGGCATTGGTGAGCTAAGCCGATAGGAAGGAAGTTTTTTTGTTGCCAGTTTTGTAATGTTCTGTCATAAAATCCACCGCCCATTCCAAGACGGTTGCCTTGTTTATCAAAGGCAACAAGTGGGGTGAAAAGAATATCAAGTGCATTGGTTGGAAGCACATTTCGTACATCTAATCTAGGTTCTAAAATACCAAATTTGTTTTTTTGTAATGGACTATCTGATTGATAGCGGAGAAATAACAAATGATTCGCTGCAAAAGGATGTAACACGGGGAGATAAACAGAGAGATTTTGTTGCCACAATTTTTGAATAAGCAGTTTGGTTGAGATTTCTCCGTCAAAAGAAAGGTATAATCCAATATGTTTAGCCTGTTTTTGCGTAATAAAATCAAGCGCTTGTTGGGTAATATTTTGTTCAGCAAGGCTTTGTTGAGCAGGGCTAAGAGATTGTCTTAATTGACGAATGTGTTGGCGAATAATTTGACGCTGTTGATTGCAGGTTGTAAGGTTCATTGCATTGACGGAAGAACCCGAGATGCCGTTGTGGATGGTCGGTCCTTGAACCCTACGGTTCAAGGGAATCAGTCATTATCATTTTTAGGCTTCTTACATCAGGGCTTGCGCCAAGGTAAGCTTGCACACCAACAATAGGAAACCAATTCATAAGATGTTAAGTATCGGCTCAGGGACGTAACCCACTGGCGAACATCTCAGGTAATCTTTAAATTTGTGGTAATACTAACGCAATTTAGTCGTATTGACTAGCTTAATTTTTCCAATTCTTGGTTAAGATCATATTATTTCATCAAGTATTGGTTTTTTGTGCCAAAATGCCTTCTAAAGAATTATCCAGTTGTCTGATTTGTGTGCTAACGACTTGTTCAATTTTCTGCGTAACTTGCTGCTGTTGGATAAGTTCATAACTTAGGTTTAATGCCACGATAGAAAGCACTTTCTCTAATTGCAATATCCCTGTGCGTTCCTTCATTTCAGATACTCGTTGATCTAATGCGCGAGCAGCTTGGCGTAAGGCATCGTGTTGATCTTCTTGACAATTTAAACGTAACACCTGTCCTAATACAGATAATTCAATGCTTTGCGATGACATACTTATCCTCAGTGAAAATAAATTTTTTGCTATTATGCCATAGCAAATATTTTTCGTCATAAAAATCCGCCTGATTGTGGTTAGCTTAATCTAACAGTGCTAAACTACGCCTATCTTTAGCAAAAGGAAAAAATTATGTCTGATATTCTCTCTTATGACGAATTAGCCCAAAAACTCCGCCAAGCCACCATTCCTGTTACTGCTGCCGAATTACACGGCTTGCTTACTGGCTTAATTTGTGGTGCGGCAAGTGAGCAAAAATGGCCCATTTTTATGAATGAATTTACCAATAATGGTGAGGCCTACCCTACCGCTTTATTAAAAGACATATCGGCACTTTACCACGATATTCAGCATCACCTAGAAGATATTGATAGCTTCAATTTTCAACTTTTCTTGCCAGAAAACGGCGATGTGTTTAACGAAATTGATGCCCTTTCAGAATGGACAAGCCACTTTTTGCTCGGTTTAGGGCTAGTGCAAGCTCAAATGGATAAAGAAACGGGGGAAATTGGTGAAGCGTTAGATGATCTGCAACATATTGCAGTGTTAGCTTATGAAGAAGACGACGATCCTGAAGAACTGGCGGAATCCTTAGAACAAGTGGTGGAATATGTCCGCACCTTAGTGGCGGTGCTTTATGCCCATTATCGCCCTTATCAGGCTCAACCAAAAACCGTATTACACTAAGGAGAAAGACGATGGATCTTGCTTATTTAGCCCAAATCCCTGCCAACGAATTTGTCCAACGGCGTGAAAAATTGCTGGCACAAATGGCGGATAATTCCTTAGCCATTATTTTCTCGGCACAAGAACAGGTGCGTAACAACGACAACCATTATCCCTTCCGCCAAGACAGCTATTTTTGGTATTTCACCGGCTTTAATGAACCTGATGCGATTTTGGTATTAGCCAAAACGGCACAACGCGCTCGCACCCTATTGTTTTTACGTCCTTCTGATCCTCTAATGGAAACGTGGAACGGACGTCGCTTGGGCGTGGAAAGTGCCGCGGCTAAATTAAACCTAGACGAAGCCTATTGTATTGAAGATTTTGTGCCACAATGGCAAAAAATCAGCAAAAATTTCACCGCACTTTACCATAACCCCGCCTCTCAGCCTTGGGGTAATCAGCGGCTTAAAGAAAGTGCGGTGCAATTTTCGCAAGTTTTGAATTGGGCAGACTATGTAGATGAAATGCGTTTAATCAAATCAGCGAATGAAATTGCCTTATTACAACAAGCAGGGCAAATTAGCGCCCTTGGGCATTTACGCGCAATGAAACAAACGCGTCCAAACCGCTTAGAGTTTGAAATTGAAGGGGAATTGCTACACGAATTTAACCGTTTTGGCGCACGTTTCCCTTCTTTTAACTGTATTGTTGCTGGAGGCGATAACGCTTGTATTCTGCATTACAATGAAAATGATCAGCCTTTGAAAGAGGGCGAATTAGTGCTAGTCGATGCAGGCTGTGAATTTGCCTACTATGCTGGCGATATTACGCGTACTTATCCCGTTAATGGCAAATTCAGCCAAGCCCAGCGAGATATTTATGAAATCGTGCTAAATGCACAAAAACACGCCATAAAATCTTTGGTGGCAGGCAATAATATTCAGCAAGTGAATCAAGATGTTATCCGCATTAAAGTGGAAGGCTTGGTACGTTTGGGTATTTTGCAAGGCGAGGTGGAACAACTGATTGCAGAGGAAGCCTACAAAGCCTTTTATATGCACGGTTTAGGTCATTGGCTTGGTATTGATGTCCACGATGTGGGGCGTTATAGCCTTAAAACAGACAGCAAATTACGCGATCGACCATTAGAAGTAGGTATGGTGCTAACGGTGGAACCCGGTTTGTATATTCCAACTAATGCGGATGTGCCTGAGCAATATAAAGGCATTGGCGTTCGTATTGAAGATGATATTGTGATCACAGAATATGGCAACAAAGTGCTAACCAGTGCCGTACCAAAAGAAATTGATGAAATCGAACAAGTGATGGCACAGAACGCGTAAAATTAAAATGGGGCAGAAATGGAACAAATTGAGCATTATGATGTGATTATCGTAGGCGGCGCAATGGCAGGTTGCACCCTCGCTTTAGCCTTAAGTGCGCAAACACAAGGCACAATGCGCATTGCGTTACTAGAAAAACAAGCCCCGCAACAGCATCAGCAAAGCGGTTTTGATGCGCGTTGCATTGCCCTTTCAGCGGGAACTTGCCAACAACTTGCTTGGCTCACTTTACCTAATACGCAATCATTATGGCAACAAATGTCTCCCCTTGCCTGCCCTATTGAGCATATTCACGTTTCTGATAAAGGACACAGTGGCTTAGTGGAATTTCACGCCGATGAATTTCAGTTAAAACAACTGGGTGCAGTGGTTGCATTGCAGCCGATAGGCGAAATATTGCTTGCGGCAATCAAACACTATGACAACATTGATTATTTTTCCCCGATGGATATTGCACAAATTCAGTTTGATAAAGAGCGGGTGAAAATTTCGCTAAAAAACCACCGCACTTTATCTTGTCAGCTTATTATCGGCGCGGATGGCACTCAATCTTTGGTGGCAAAATCAGCCAACATTGCCATCAACAAGGTGCGTGATTATCAACAAACGGCGATTATCACCAATCTTCAAGTGCAACAGCCTCATCAAAAGCGTGCGTTTGAACGTTTCACTGCGGAAGGTCCGCTTGCATTATTACCGATGACAGATAATTTGATGTCCTTAGTCTGGTGCGTAAAAGATCCTCAATATTTAATGGGGCTAACGGACGACGCCTTTCTTGCTCGTTTGCAACAACACTTCGGCTGGCGGCTCGGCAAATTGCAGCAATGCGGCAAGCGTTTTGCGTATCCTTTGGCGTTATATCAAGCCAGCCAGCATATTCATCACCGCACTGCGCTGATCGGTAATGCTGCACAAACCTTGCATCCCATTGCGGGACAAGGCTTTAATCTGGGGATGCGTGATGTCATTTGCCTTGCCAAGTTATTAAGCCAAGCCTTTATGCAAGGGCAAGATCTCGGCACATACGCCTTATTAAAGCAATATGAAAAAGCACGCCAAGCGGATCAAACGCAGTTAATCAACTTAACGGACGGCTTGGTTTCGCTCTTTGCCAATACATTATTGCCATTACAAATTGGACGAAATTTGGGGCTAATGGCAATGGCGCAATCTCATTTACTCAAACAACACTTTATCAAACCGACATTAGGGTGGTTAGCACAATGAAAAATTTTGATCTCATTATTATCGGTGGTGGAATGGTGGGGCTGGCACTTGCCGCCAAATTAAAACATACCGCAATGCGCATCGCCCTAATCGAATCTCATCCGCCGCATTTTTCTTCCACGCATATCGCTTATCGTGTGAGCGCCTTGAACCTTGCCAGTGAGCATTTTCTGCAAGAACTCAATGCGTGGCAAACCATTCAAACGACGCGCGCAACGGCTTACGATAAAATGTCTGTGTGGGAAAAAGATAGCTTTGCCAAAATTGAATTTGATACCAAAGGGTTAGGTATTTCTCACCTTGGGCATATTGTGGAAAATCCGATCATTCAGCATAGCCTTTGGCAACAAGTGGACGCACAAGAGAATATTGAGATTTTCACCGAGACGGCTCAGAATATCGGTATTAACGAAAGCAGCGCGATTCTTACCTTAACTGATGGGCAAATGTTAGTGGGAAAATTAGTTGTGGGCGCAGATGGAGCAAATTCTTGGCTGCGGCAAAAAGCCAATATTCCGCTTATTTTCCGTGATTACGGGCAATATGCGTTGGTCTGCAACGTCAAAACCGCAGAGTCACACCAACATTGCGCAAGACAAATTTTTGCCCCCGACAGTATTTTGGCATTCTTACCATTACATCAAGAAAATCTCTGTTCTATTGTGTGGTCACTTCCGCCAGAGCAAGCTAAACAACTTCGTGATTGCGATCCTGCACAATTCAACAAACAACTAAGCATTGCTTTTGATAATCAACTTGGGCTATGCGAACTCCAAAGCGAACGCCAAGCGATTCCACTCACCGCGCGCTATGCACGCAACTTCGCGCAGCCGCGTATCGCTTTAATTGGCGATGCGGCTCACACCATTCATCCACTGGCAGGACAAGGGGTAAACCTAGGCTTGCAAGATGCGTTACTGCTTGCCCAAGAAATTGAAAAACACGTTGCATTAGGTTTAGACATCGGTGAATATCGCAACCTGCGTTATTACGAACGTACACGTAAAACAGAAGCAGTAAAAATGCTCATCGCAATGCAAGGCTTAAAAGATCTCTTTGCCGGCAACAATCCACTAAAAAAACTCGCCCGCGGTATCGGCCTTCGCGCCACAAATCAGTTTGGATTATTAAAAGAACAGCTTATTCGTCAAGGATTAGGGATTTGATTTCAAAAATGTTCATTCTTGTTTCTTTTCCAATATGACCACTAGATTGTTCCTTTAAGAGAATGATGATTAATAAGTGGAAGAAATAAGTACCAACGTTATAGAAAATATAAGCAAACATACAAAACGTTAGGGGCTATACCAGATAAGCCCTAAATCCTACACCATTTCCACAACGTTTTAAGTTGGTCTTTTGCTGTCTAAAAGTTAAACTGAAAATCCCATTCTTTCAAGAAGAATGGGAACTTTTTGGGATCAGATCACTGCTCCTAGCATTGATTATTTTTTCAACTTCTAGGAGCAGAGTGAGCAAGGTTGCTTTTATTGATGAGGGATTATGCCCAACCTAATGCTTTCTTAATGCCTGCGCCATAGGCTGGATCACACTTGGTGCAGTTGTCGATATGACGCTGTTTGATGAAATCTGGCGCATCACCTAAGGCACGTGCAGTGTTTTCAAATAGCACTTGTTTTTGTTCGGCAGTCATTAATTGGAACAATGCACGTGGTTGGCTGAAGTAATCTGCATCATCTTCACGATAATTCCAAAAGTCTGCATCCCCTGTGATTTTCAACGGCGGTTCTTTGTATTGTGGTTGCTCTTGCCATTGACTAAAGCTATTTGGTTCATAATGTGGCAAACTACCATAGTTTGCATCTACACGTCCTTGCCCATCACGATGGTTGCTATGTACTGGACAACGCGCACGATTAACAGGGATTTGCTGATAGTTTACCCCTAAACGATAACGTTGTGCATCGGCATAGTTGAATAAACGAGCTTGTAGCATACGGTCTGGTGATACACTAATTCCCGGCACTAAATTACTTGGTGCAAACGCCGATTGTTCTACATCTAAAAAGAAGTTTTCTGGATTACGATTAAGTTCAAATTCCCCCACCTCAATTAATGGATAATCTTTTTTAGGCCATACTTTGGTAAGATCAAAAGGGTGATAAGGCACTTTTTCCGCATCTTGCTCTGGCATAATTTGTACAAACATTGTCCATTTTGGAAAATCACCACGCTCAATCGCTTCATATAAATCGCGTTGGTGGCTTTCTCGATCTTTACCGATAATGGCTTCCGCTTCGGCATCAGTAAGATTTTTAATGCCCTGCTGTGTGCGGAAGTGGAATTTCACCCAAAAGCGCTCATTTTCAGCATTAATAAAGCTATAAGTGTGTGAACCATAACCGTGCATATGGCGATAGCTGGCAGGGATACCTCGATCGCTCATAACAATGGTGACTTGATGAAGTGCTTCTGGTAACAATGTCCAGAAATCCCAGTTATACGTTGCTGAACGCATATTAGTACGAGGATCGCGTTTTACTGCTTTATTCAGATCTGGGAATTTGCGCGGATCGCGTAAGAAGAAGACAGGCGTATTGTTGCCTACCATATCCCAATTTCCTTCTTCGGTATAAAATTTCAGCGCAAAACCACGAATATCACGTTCTGCATCTGCCGCCCCACGCTCACCCGCTACGGTTGTGAAGCGTGCAAACATTTCAGTTTTCTTACCAATTTCACTAAAAATTTTTGCACGGGTATATTGAGTAATATCGTGGGTGACCGTGAATGTACCGAATGCGCCAGAACCTTTGGCGTGCATACGACGTTCTGGGATCACTTCACGTACGAAGTTCGCCAATTTTTCTTGTAACCATATATCTTGAGCTAAAAGTGGACCACGTGGTCCTGCCGTTAAACTATTTTGGTTATCCACCACTGGCGCCCCAAAGTCTGTCGTTAAATGGGTAACTGGGCATTTTTTGATTGAATTGTCAGTCATTTTTTTTCCTTAGTGAGTGATATAGGAGATTAATTTCCCCAAATCATAGCAGTATTGAGGCAAATTTGGCTAAACGATAATTTTTATTGATTTAATAGGGATAAAGAGGTGTTAAAAATAGAGCTAAACAAAAGTGCGGTGTAAAAATGGTAAATTTTGATCTGCTTCCCAAATTTACACTACACTTAGTTTCAAGAAGATATCTTTTCTATTTAGAAAATTTATCTGCATATTCCTGGCTATTGATCCATTGGTGATCTGTTTCCCAAGTAAACCGCCATTTACGAACAGGGCCTGCCATAACATTGAGATAATAATTGTTATAACCCGCAATGGTCGCAACAGGATGATAACCTTTTGGAACTTGCACAACATCGCCATCATAAACAGCCATACATTCATCTAAGCTACGATCATCAGTATAAACTCGTTGCAAACAAAATCCTTGAGCTGGTTCAAAACGGTGGTAATAGGTTTCTTCTAGGTAAGTTTCGGCTTCACTATCTTTTTGATCGTGTTTATGGCTCGGAAATGAACTCGTGTTTCCCTCGTCGGTAAATACTTCTACAACTAATAAGGCATCAGCGGATTCCGTTTCTGGCAAAATATTATGCACAAGGCGTTTATTATTACCAAATCCTCGTTGCTCAACACCAACGTCTTCAGGTGTGATTAAACGTACAGATAAATTACCTTCACTTGGTGCGCGGCAAACGGCTAATTCTAAATAACTTTCAGCTTCGATTTCAACTTGATGATGATGAGGGACATAAAGAGAATAAGGTGGAATACGCTCGAAAGGGGATTGGCGCTTACCAATATGTTTAAAGACTTGTCCTGCTGTCGAAATCGTGCATTTCCCCGCTAAAACTACAAAACATACTTCAGTATTTTCTGTATCAAAGCTCAAACTTTGCTTAGGTTGCAGATGATAACATTCAAACCCAACATATTCCCAATTAGCACTCTTAGGTGTTATTTTTTGTACTAGACCATTAGGCGCAGGATTTTGTTTGGCTGATTTTGATAATAGATAGCTCATATTAACCTCTCATCTTAGACTATTAGGTAGATTTTGCCCAAATCATAGATCAGATGGTGAAATACTGTTAGAAAAAATTGTCAAATATCCAACGTAGATCACAAAAATGAAATAATTATTTCACTTTCACGCAAGATGAATTGAAAAATTTGTTTCATTATTCTAATCTAATTCTCACTTGACTTTGTGCCAAGCATAATCAGATGAATCATTCATTTCACTTTTAGATTAAGGAGCAAAGAATGGAAACCGTTTTAAACTTTATTAATGGAAAACAGGTTGAAAGTAAGGGCGAAAAAGTATGGCCAATTTTTAACCCTGCAACAGGAAAACAAATTCGACAAGTGCATATGAGTACGGAAGCAGAAGTATTGGAGGCTGTTGAGGTGGCACAAAAAGCTTTCCCTGAATGGGCAGCGACTTCACCACTACGTCGAGCGAGAGTGTTATTTAAGTTTAAAGAACTATTACAGCGTGATTGGGATTCTCTAGCTCGTTTAATTACTGAAGAGCATGGTAAAGTTTATTCTGATTCTTGTGGTGAATTAACTCGTGGTTTAGAAGTCGTCGAATTTGCCTGTGGTATCCCACATTTACTAAAAGGTGAGTTTTCAGAGCAAGCAGGACGAGGTATTGATATTCATTCCACAATGCAACCTTTAGGCGTTTGTATTGGTATTACCCCATTTAACTTTCCTGCAATGGTGCCAATGTGGATGTTTCCCGTGGCATTAGCTTGTGGTAATACCTTTATTTTGAAACCTGCGAAAACTGATCCTTCACTTTCTATTCGTCTTGCTGAATTATTAAAAGAAGCAGGCTTGCCAGATGGTGTGTTTAATGTCGTTCACGGAGATCGCCACGATAATGAAATTTTATTGCGAGATCCACGTGTTAAAGCAGTGAGTTTTGTTGGCTCGACAACAGCGGCAGAATATGTCCATAAAGTGGGTTCTGAACACGGTAAACGTGTACAAGCACTTGGCGCTGCGAAAAATCACGGTTTAGTGATGCCTGATGTGGATATTAATGCTACTGCAGATGCCTTACTAGGCGCCGCTTTTGGTGCGGCTGGTGAACGCTGTATGGCACTACCAATTGCAGTAACCATTGACGATGACACTGCGGATAAATTAGTGGCAGCACTCAAACCAAAAGTAGAAGCCTTACGCTATGGACCAGGTATTCCAACAGAGGGCGAAAAAGAAATGGATTTTGGCCCCCTTATTACACAGCAACATCTCAACAATGTAACGAAATACATTGATAAAGGTGTGGAAGAAGGTGCTACTTTAGTCGTAGATGGACGTAATAAAAAACCAGCAGGTTATGAAGATGGTTTCTTTATTGGAGGTACATTATTCGATCACGTTACTGAGAATATGGTTATTTACAAAGAAGAAATTTTTGGCCCTGTGCTAGGTATTGTTCGAGCGAAAAACTTTGAAGATGCAATGCGTTTAATCAATGATCACCAGTTTGGTAATGGCGCTGCTATTTTCACCAATAGCGGTGCAGCGGCCCGAGAATTCTCATATCGTGTTCAAGCTGGAATGATTGGAGTGAATATCCCAATTCCAGTTCCGATGGCGTTCCATTGTTTTGGTGGTTGGAAAGGTTCAGCTTTTGGCGCATTAAATGTATATGGTCCAGATGGCGTGCGTTTCTATACTAAGATGAAAACTGTGACGACACGTTGGCCAGAACAAAATATGGACTCTCAAGCAGCATTTAGTATGCCAACCTTATAATAAAAACATAAAAGAGATTTCTGTGATGGAAATCTCTTTTTTTCTTGCATAAGGAAAAAGAAATGAAAAAAGTAAGAATTGGATTAATTGGTACAGGATATATTGGGCGTTGTCATGCGATTGCTTATGCGCAAGCGCCAACGGTTTTCCCGCTAGATGCTGAATTAGAATGTGATTATCTAGCTGAAATAACGCCTGAGTTAGCCGCCGAAAAAGCCAAAGCCTTTGGCTTTAAACGATCTACAGGAAATTGGCGTGATGTGGTGCAAGATCCTGATATTGATGTGGTAGATATTTGCACCCCCAACTTTCTACATAAAGAAATTGCCTTAGCAGCGATTGAGCAAGGTAAACATATTTATTCAGAAAAACCTCTTGCGTTAACTGCGGAAGATGCCAAATTAATGTATCAAGCTGCAAAAAAAGCAGGGGTAAAAACCCTTGTGGGATTTAATTATATTAAGAATCCAACCACTCAGCTTGCGAAAGAAATCATAGCGCGAGGAGAAATTGGGGACATTATTCATTTTTATGGAACACATAATGAAGATTATCTCGCCGATCCCAATACACCAAGAGATTGGCATTGTATTCGAGAAAAAGCAGGACTGGGTGCGCTAGGTGATCTCGCGGCACATATTATACAAATGTCACAGTATCTTGTAGGTAGCCAAATTCAACGTGTAGTTGGAGATATGGATACTGTAATCAAAATGCGTCCAAATCCACAAAATTTGAATGAACAGCTCCCAGTAGAAAATGAAGATCAAGCGGCAGCAATCGTACGTTTTGCTAACGGTTGTATGGGAACGATTGAAACTTCTCGCATTGCTTGTGGACGTAAAATGGGACTAAGTTATGTTATAACCGGAACTAAGGGGACTATCAGCTACACGCAAGAAAGAATGGCTGAACTAAAATTGTATCTTCACTCAGATGATCCAGCACGACAAGGTTTTAAAACTTTACTTACCGGCCCACTTCACCCTGATTATAAGCATTTCTGTGTAAGTGCTGGGCATGGTATTGGCTTTAATGATCAAAAAACAGTGGAAATTCGAGATCTTATCAATGGTATAGCAAATAATAAGCCAATGTATCCTGATTTTGAAGAAGGCTTTAAGGTTTCTCGTGTTCTTGATGCAATAGCAGTGTCTTATCGTGAAAAACGTTGGGTTAATGTAGAAGAAATTGCCTAACCATCTTAAATACATAAAAAAACTTGGCTATTATGCCAAGTTTTTCATTTTTAAGTGCGGTCTTTTTTAGGCATTTTTTGCAAGTTTCGACCAGTTGTAATAGCCATATAATGAATTAAGCAAGTAAGCACCATACATTAGATACATAGCGGGGGTTTCTGCCCATAGTATGACAGAGAGAATGTTGATAATAATCCATAAAATCCACTGTTCGCTATAACGCAAAATCATCAATAATTGTGCGGCAATAACAAGTACCGTGGTAACACCATCTAAGCCCACTGAATTACCATCAGTGGTTTTTAAAATACTAATAAAGGTAGCAGAACCTAGTACCACAAGGGTGATGAGGGTTGTCCAGCCTTTTAAGGTGAGAAATTTAGCAATTACCGTTTCACTTTGTTCTGCGTTATTACGCATATTTTCTTTCCATAAGAAATAACCGATAAATTGCGCAGGGATATAAACATAAAGCGTGGTGGTCATTTCGCCATAAAACTTATTGTCTAAAGACACATAGAAATAGCTATAAGCAAAAATCAAGCCGAAGAAATAGTTACTGATTTTCCCTTTCCCGACAAAGACCACGCATAAAATCCCTGAAATACCCGCGAGCGCTTCTAACCACGAAACAGGGGATTGCACATAGGCATAAACCTGTGCCGCAATAAACAAGAAAAGCCAGACAACTTCAAAGGGTTTCCAGCCACCAAAAAATTCATTTTTGAGCGTTTGAGATAAGCGCATTGTATTATCCTCAATAAGTGAAATAAAAACCTTGCGATTTTTACACCGCACTTTTTTAAAGTCAAGGATAAGCTACATTTTTATTTGCTTTACGTGATTTTAATCACATTTTTGTTGTATATATTTTCATTTCTTTTTTGTGGCAAGATCGTTAAAATAGCCGCCCTTTTTGATGGTTGAATATTCGCGAAATGCTTTACCTATAAAGCGTTAGCAATTGAGTAAGAGTAATAATAAGAGAAAATTTTATGTCCTTTGTAGTTGGTCAGCGTTGGATTAGTGAAAGTGAAAATGATCTGGGCTTGGGGGTGGTTGCAGAAGTTAATCATCGTACCGTAACGGTCAATTTTCCTGCCGCCGAAGAAATTCGCATTTATGCCTTAGATAATGCCCCATTAGTACGAGTGGTTTTTAGCGTAGGCGATGAAATTCGCCATAAAGAGGGTTGGCAGGGAAAAGTGCTTGAAGTGTTAGATCATAATGGACTGGCATTTTATTTGGTACAAAAAGAAGACGGGCAAGAAACGCTATTGCAAGAAGCCGATCTCAGTGCGCAAATTACCTTTAGCAAGCCTCAAGAACGTTTATTTGCTGGGCAGATTGATCGTGTTTCGCATTTTGTGTTGCGTTATCGTGCCTTGCAACAACGTCAAGCACAATATCAATCGCCATTGCGTGGTTTGCGAGGGATTCGTGGTGGATTAATTCCACATCAACTTCATATTGCGCAAGAAGTCGGGCAACGTATTGCACCACGCGTATTACTTGCTGATGAAGTGGGGTTAGGGAAAACCATTGAAGCAGGAATGATTTTACAACAGCAACTTTTTGCGGAAAGAGCAGAAAGAGTACTTATCATTGTGCCAGAAAGCTTACAGCATCAATGGCTAGTAGAAATGCTACGCCGTTTTAACTTACATTTTTCACTTTTTGATGAAGAACGTTGTGCGGATTTTGATGGGCTTGACGGTGGTGTGGCAACCAATCCGTTTAAAACAGAATCCTTGATTATTTGTGCATTAGATTGGCTCATTCAAAAGCCCAAACGTGCTGAGCAGCTTGTGAAGGCAGAATTTGATTTACTCATTGTGGATGAAGCCCATCATCTTGAATGGTCGGAACACGCACCTAGTTTGGCATATCAAATGGTGGAACAGCTAGCAAGCCATATTCCAGCCGTGTTATTGCTGACCGCAACGCCTGAACAGCTAGGGCAAGCAAGTCATTTTGCACGCTTAAAACTGCTCGATTCTGATCGCTTTTATGATTATGACGCCTTTGTGCAAGAACAACAGCGTTATCAACCGGTGGCTGAAGCGGTGAAAGGATTACTAAGTGAACAGCCATTAAGCAGGCAAGAAGAAAAACATTTAGCCGACTTGCTTTCCGATCAGGATATAGCGCCATTATTGGCTGATCTTCAACATTGCGAGAAAAAAGGACAAGCACGCCAAACGCTGATAGAAAATTTACTCGATCGCCACGGTACAAGCCGTGTGTTATTTCGTAATACGCGTCAAGGGGTGAAAGGCTTCCCATTGCGTCATTATCACGAAATCACCTTGCCAATGCCAAAACAATATCGTAATGCGATTGGCGTGTTGAAAATGCTAGGTGAGGTAAAAACCAGTGATTTATTTTATCCCGAGCAGATCTTCCAAAAAATGAATCCAGATGCAGCGTGGTGGGATTTTGATCCTCGTGTGGAATGGTTGATTGATTTTTTACAATCTTATCGTGAAGAAAAAGTGTTGGTGATTTGTCATCAAGCCAATACAGCCATTCAGTTAGAAAAAGCATTACGCGAAAAAGAGGCTATTCGCAGTGCGGTATTCCATCAAAATATGTCGATTGTGGAACGGGATAAAGCTGCCGCCTATTTTGCTCAACAGGAAGAAGGCGCGCAAGTGTTGCTGACTTCCAGCATTGGCTCAGAAGGGCGAAATTTCCAGTTTGCCCATCATCTCGTGCTATTTAATTTGCCGGATAATCCTGATTTGTTGGAACAGTGCATTGGACGCTTAGATCGTATCGGGCAAACTCAAGACATTGAGATTTATGCGCCTTGTTTTGCCGATAGCCCGCAGGTTCTACTGGCGAAATGGTATCATCAAGGATTAAATGCGTTTGAAGAAACCTGTCCGATGGGGGCAACGTTATTTGAAAAGTGCGGTGTAAAATTACAAGCATTTTTACAGCATAATGAACAAAATGCGGACTTTGATGAATTTATTGCACAAACTCGCCTTGAACGTGATGCACTGAAAGCCCAGCTTGATCAAGGACGCGATCGCCTATTGGAAATCAACTCTAATGGGGGCGAACAAGCCCAAGCCTTGGCAGATGCCATTGGCGCGCAAGATGGATCAAGCGAATTAATTAATTTCACCTTGAATTTGTTCGATATTATTGGCGTGGAACAGGAAGATTTAGGTGAAAAAAGCATTGTTATTCATCCAACAGGCACAATGCTCGTACCAGATTTTCCGGGCTTAAAAGAAGAGGGAGTAACCGTTACCTTTGATCGTCATTTAGCGGTAGCACGCGAAGAGGTTGAATTTCTCACGTGGGATCACCCGATGATTCGCAATGGCATAGATTTGATTACTGATGGCGAGATTGGTAAAACTGCCGTATCATTGTTCATCAATAATGAATTGCCAGTGGGATCGATGTGGTTGGAACTTATCTATATTGTGGAAGCACAAGCACCAAGAGGATTACAGCTCACACGTTTCTTACCACCAACGCCAGTACGCTTATTAATTGATGGTAAAGGAAATAATCTCGCGGAAAAAGTGGGCTTTGAGTTGTTACAAAAACAACTTAAACCTATGGCAAAACAAATGGCGAGCAAGGTGATCAAAATGTTGCGCGCTAATATTGAACAATTATTGAAAGCAGGCGATCGTCAAATGGCTCAACAAGCTGAGGAATTTATTCAGCAAGCTGAGCAGAAAGCCACACAACGTTTGGATAGCGAATTAACCCGTTTGCACGCGTTAAAACAAGTGAATAAAACGATTCGCCAAGATGAAATTGACGCACTCAGCGCAGAGCGAGAGCAAATTTTGCAGCATTTGCAAAAAGCAACTTGGCGCTTGGATAGCCTGCGTGTGATTATCAGTAATAAGAGTAAATAATGGCATTAATTGACTACCGTCCCCCACGTGAACCTTGGCTAGAGGTGATTTATCACGATAACCATATTTTATTGCTCAATAAGCCGAGCGGTTTACTTTCTGTACCGGGAAATCAACCGCAATATTACGACAGTGCAATGTCGCGAGTGAAAGAAAAATATGGTTTCTGCGAGCCAGCGCATCGTCTTGATATGGCAACCAGTGGGATTTTGTTGTTTGCGATGAGTAAACTTGCGGACAAAGAACTCAAACGCCAGTTTCGTGAGCGTGAGCCGAAGAAATCTTACCAAGCCTTAGTATGGGGACATTTACAGCAGGAAAGTGGCACGGTGAATTTGCCACTGATTTGCGATTGGGAAAATCGTCCAAGACAGAAGATTTGTTTTGAGCTAGGCAAAAGTGCGGTAACAAATTTTGAGGTTTTAGCGCGCTTACCCAATAACAGCACAAGGGTGCAACTTACCCCCATTACAGGGCGTTCGCACCAATTAAGATTACATATGCTCGCTCTTGGTCATCCCATTTTAGGTGATAAATTTTATGCGCATCCACAAGCGAAAGCAATGTCGCCACGTTTATGCTTGCACGCGCAATCTTTACAGATTCGCCATCCTTTAACGGGCGAAATAATGAATTTTACGGCAGAAGTGCCATTTTAATTGATTATAACCAATCACAGAAATAATGCGGAGAATTGGTGATTTAATGCTACAATTCTCCCTTATTCATTTTTATTTGAGATAAATTATGTCCCGTCAAAAGAAAACACGCCGTATTACGGATATTATGCCAACACGCAAGGCGGATAAACCAACGCAAAACGTCCCAACTGGACGTGGACGCAAACTAACACGTTATGAATTAGATGCCAAAGCGCGTGAAGAAAAAAGAAAGAAAAAACATAAAGGCTTAGCCGCGGGTTCTCGCCATAGTCGCCAAGAAGAAAATAACGCCTTGCAACAACAAGTGAAGTTAGATCCTCGTGTAGGCAGCCGCAAGAAAATTCCACTCGTGGTAGAGTTCGTCAATAAACCTGAAAAAGGGATGACCATTCCACCCGTTGCGGTAGAAAAACAGAAAGCCCTTGATCCAATGGTGGAACTTGAACAGCTTGAAAATAATGAATGCTTGAATGACTTATTAGATGAGCTTGAAGCAGGTAAAACCTTAAGCCGTCAAGATCAGGCCTTTGTGGATGAATGTTTAAATCGCATTGCACAGCTTATGGATCAACTTGGCATCCGAGACGATGAAGAAAATGCGGAAAATTTATACCGCACTTTTGAAACCATTGATATTAATCAGTTTAAATAATTTATGTGGATTTACCTTTTAGTTGCCCTCGGGCTTTTGATTATTGTGGGATTAACCGCTTATGCGGTGAAATTGTTGCGTGCCTTAAAGCAACAAAAACAGCAGTTAGAGAATGCGCGTTTGGCTCGTGTAAAACGCCTCAAAGAGAGTATTGAGATTATCGCTCGGGCAATGCAAAATGGTGATTGCAATTTGTCTGAAGGGGCGATTCGGTTAAAAATGTTACTCGATCCTTTGGGGCTAAAAATCACCGCTTACCCTGCTATGGTAGAACTTTATGAGGTGGTGAAGGAAATGCCAACGCATCAAGCACGGAAAGCGTTAAAAAAGAACGAGCGTATGCGTTTAGATCTAACACGTGAAAGTGCTGAGGCAAAGTTAGAGCCAAAAATTTTGTTGGAATTAAATCAATTATTGCTTGATATTGAAAATATTTAGGGGGAAATTAATGTCTGGAACTATGTGGGATTCCGCGTTAATTCAAAAATATAACTATTCTGGACCGCGTTACACCTCTTACCCAACGGCGCTAGAATTTAATGAACATTATAATGAACAGGATTTTCAAGCGGCAGCAGGGCGTTACCCAGATCGTCCGCTTTCCCTTTATGTGCATATCCCGTTTTGCCATAAATTATGCTATTTCTGTGCTTGTAACAAAATCATTACACGTCATCAGCACAAAGCGGATATTTATCTCGATTATTTGGAAAAAGAAATTAAAAATCGTGCCGTACTTTTTCGCAACCGCAAGGTTACCCAAGTCCATTGGGGTGGTGGCACACCAACCTATCTCACTGAGCAACAATCCAGCCGTTTAATGGCAATGTTGCGAGAGCATTTCGAGATTTGTGATAACGCAGAAATTAGTATCGAAATGGATCCACGCAAAATTGAATTGGAAACCCTTGATCACTTACGCAAAATCGGTTTTAACCGAATTAGTATGGGTGTGCAGGATTTCAATAAAGCAGTGCAAAAAGCGGTAAACCGTGAGCAAGATGAAGACTTTATTCACGCTTTGTTAGAACGCGCACGCGCTTTAGGCTTTCAGTCCACCAATCTAGATTTGATTTATGGCCTGCCATTGCAAAACGTTGAAAGTTTTATGTTTACCTTGCAAAAAGTGATCGAACTGAATCCCGATCGTTTGAGCGTGTTTAACTATGCGCACTTACCAAGTCGCTTTGCGGGGCAGGCAAAAATCAAAGAGGATCAACTACCTGCACCAGAGACCAAACTCACCATTTTACAAAAGACCATTGAAACCTTAGGTCAGGCGGGTTACCGCTTTATTGGAATGGATCACTTTGCCAAACCGGATGATGAGCTAGCGATTGCCCAACAAAATGGCGTGCTACACCGAAATTTCCAAGGTTACACCACACAAGAAGAATGTGATTTGCTTGGACTTGGCGTTTCTGCAATTAGCCTGCTAGGTGATACTTATGCACAAAACCAAAAAGAGCTAAAACATTATTACGCAGATATTGAACAAAAAAGCACCGCACTTCACAAAGGCTTTGTTATGAGCCAAGAAGATTGCTTACGCCGTGATGTGATCAAACAACTTATTTGTAATTTCAAACTGGATTATGCCCCTTTTGAACAGCAATATGGCATTGATTTCAAAACTCATTTTGCAGAAGATCTGGAATTGCTTGCCCCTCTGGCGGAAGATGGACTCATTGAAATAGGCAATCAAGGCTTGCAGGTTTCACCAGTGGGACATTTGCTCATCCGCAATATTTGCTTATGTTTTGATACCTATTCACGACAACAAGCCAGACGTCAGCAGTTCTCACGAATTATTTAATCTCAATGATCCGCTCAAAGCGATTGCATTGAGCGGGTAAACTGTGAGCTTAGAAGTACGAAGCGAGTTAAAGAAATTCAGTATATTTAACTTTTTTATAACATATTCCTTTAAGTTATTTGTAAATCATGCTGTTTCTTTTACAATGCCTAGCACTTAACGAAATCTACTCAAAGGAGACTATTATGTTGAAAAAATTAGCATTTTTTTCTACCGCACTTTTCGCTATCACAACTGCAACTCAAGCTGTTGCAGCAGAAAGTTTGATTGAACGTATCAACAATAAAGGGACTATTACGGTTGGTACAGAAGGCACTTATGCCCCTTTCACTTATCACGATGCGAGCGGAAAATTAACCGGCTATGATGTGGAAGTTACCCGTGCCGTGGCAGAAAAATTGGGGGTAACCGTAGAATTTAAAGAAACCCAATGGGACGCAATGCTTGCAGGCCTAAAAGGTGGACGCTTTGATTTAGTGGCAAACCAAGTGGCATTAACCACACCAGAACGTCAGGCCACCTTTGATAAATCAGAACCTTATAGCTGGTCTGGGGCGATGCTATTAGCGCGTCAAGATGAAAATCGTCTTCAAAAAGTTGAAGATGTAAAAGGCTTAAAAGCGGCACAAACACTTAGCTCAAACTATGGTGAGCTAGCGGTGAAATATGGTGCGCAAATTGTACCTATTGATGGTATGGCACAAGGACTATTATTAATTCAGCAAAAACGCGCAGATGTTACCTTTAATGATTCCTTAGCCCTATTGGATTATTTAAAGAAAAATCCAAATTCAGGTTTAAAACCATTCTGGGAATCAGAAGATAAAGTGGGTGCCGGGTTTGTGGCTAATAAAGGCAATAATGATGCCCTAGATAAAATCAATGCCGCAATTGTTGAGTTACGCAATGACGGCACATTGAAAAAATTAGGTGAACAATTCTTTGGAAAGGATATCAGTGTTAAATAATTTCTTAGTTTCCTTACCCTTTATGACCGATGCGCGTGCTGAGCTGGTGATAAATGGGTTTCTCCCAATGGTTAAAGCAGCGGTATTGGTTTCAATACCGCTTGCTGTCGTTTCTTTCTTTTTGGGAATGATCATTGCAATTGGCGTGGCATTGTTACGAGTAACACCTGTTAATGGGTGTTTACATCGTATTCTACTCGCCATTGCCAAAGTGTATATTTCAATTATTCGCGGTACGCCAATGTTGGTGCAAATTTCAGTCGTATTTTATGGCTTACCTGCATTGGGAGTGTTTATCGATCCGATTCCCGCGGCAATTATTGGGTTTTCCCTTAATGTTGGCGCTTATGGTTCAGAAACCGTGCGTGCAGCGATTCAATCCGTGCCGAAAGGACAATGGGAAGCAGGCTATACTATTGGTATGACCTATATGCAGACTTTCCGTCGAATTATTGCACCGCAAGCGTTTCGTGTTGCCGTTCCGCCGTTGAGTAACAGTTTTATTGGCTTGTTTAAAGATACATCGCTTGCTTCGGTTGTTACTGTAACAGAGATGTTCCGTGTAGCTCAGCAAATCGCCAATTCCTCTTACGATTTCTTACCAGTGTATATTGAGGCTGGTTTAGTATATTGGTGTTTCTGTTTTGTGCTGTTCATCATTCAAGCGCGGGTAGAAAAACGTTTAGATCGCTATGTGGCAAGATAGGGGAAGGCAATGATTAAAGTACGCAATATTCATAAAACCTTTGGTCATAATCCTGTACTAAAAGGGATTGATCTTGATATTCACAAAGGCGAAGTGGTGGTTATTCTTGGGCCTTCAGGTTCAGGCAAAACGACTTTCTTACGTTGTTTGAATGCCTTAGAATTACCAGAGCAAGGCACGATTGAATTTACCCAAGAAAATCCACTCACCGTCGATTTTGCAAGTAACAATATCAATAAGCAGATTTTACCTTTGCGCCGTAAATCAGGAATGGTGTTCCAACAATATAACCTATTCCCGCACAAAACCGCCTTGGAAAACATTATGGAAGGCCCTGTGCAAGTGCAAAAACGCGATCCCAAAATCGTTCGTCAAGAAGCTGAAACCTTATTGGAAAAAGTGGGATTACTAGACAAAAAAGATCTTTATCCTTACCAACTTTCAGGCGGTCAGCAACAACGTGTTGGGATTGCTCGCGCACTGGCGATTCAACCTGAATTAATGCTCTTTGATGAACCCACTTCCGCACTCGATCCGGAATTAGTACAAGATGTGCTAAACACAATGAAAGCACTCGCTAACGAAGGTTGGACAATGGTCGTGGTAACACACGAAATCAAATTTGCCCTAGATGTGGCGGACGTAGTTGTGGTAATGGACGGTGGCGTCATTGTTGAACAAGGTTCGCCACAAGCATTATTTGCCAATCCAAAACACGAACGCACTAAAGCCTTTTTACATCGTTTAAAGGCAGAATGACAACACTAAAGCGTGATAAAAAAACGAAACCGATGAGAAATCATCGGTTTTTTCTTACCGTTTTATCAGCTAAGAGTCGGCGCTGTGAGGAGAAAAAATGGCGTAAAAAACACCGCACTTCTTATTTTCGTATCATAACCACGTTGTAAAATTTAATCCGCTTTTTTCACTAATTTCGCGTAATAAAAGCCATCGCCACCATTTTCTTGCGGAAAAAATTGATGACCAGCTTGTGTTTGCTCAGGGAATGGCAGTGGCATTAATTCCGCCTCAGGGTGCTGTTGTAAAAAGTCAGTAATTTGCGCGCTGTTTTCCTCTGGCAATAATGAACAAGTGGCATAAAGCAACACGCCATTCGGTTTCAAGCGTTGCCATAAGGCAGTTAAAATGGCTTTTTGTAAGGCGACCAAAGGGGCGATATCACTTTCTTTACGTAACCATTTTATATCAGGGTGGCGGCGAATAACCCCTGTTGCAGAGCAAGGGGCATCAAGCAAAATTCGGTCAAATTGCACCGCACTTTCTCCGAATTGCTGCTGAATCTGACTGAGCCACTGTTCTGGCTGGCTTGCATCACCGCAAATCACTAACGCTTTTTGTCCCATTCGCGCTAAATTTTCTTCCACTCGTTGTAAGCGATGTCGTTCTACATCCAATGCGATCACATTGGCTTGCGGGGCAAGTTCTAAGATGTGGGTGGTTTTTCCTCCCGGTGCGGCGCACGCATCTAAAATCACTTCCTCATTTTGTGGGGCAAGTAATCGCGCTGACCATTGAGCGTGCAAATCTTGCACGGTGAGCCAACCTTCCATAAAGTGTGGTAACTGCGCCACATTTTTTGCCTGTATTAAACGAATGGACTGCGGATGCTCTCCCGCCGCTGCGTCAATGTCTGCTTTTTGTAATAAAGCGAGATAATCATCAACATTGCTATGTTGCACATTCACTCTTAACCACATTGGCGGTTTTTGATTATTCGCTTCGATAATTTCTCGCCAATTTGGATAGGCTTTTTTCAGCTTATTCACCAACCATTCTGGGTGTAAGGTTTGCCAATGTTTATCCACTTTCTCTAGAATATTCGCCTGTTCGCGTAAGAAACGGCGTAGCACGCCATTCACCAAGCCTTTGAAACTGTCTAATTTCAGGCTTTGCGTCGCCTTTACCATTTCATCGACTACCGCGTGATCGGGAGTGCGTAAATATAAAAGTTGATACAAGCCCACTAGCAATAAACAATGCACAAGGCGAGTTTTGCCTTTCAACGGCTTATCCACTAATTGCTGAATAATTTGTGTTAGACGGGGCAACACACGGCATACACCAAAGCAAATTTCTTGTAATAAAGGAAGATCCTGTTCTTTCAGCGCAGGATTTTTTTCCGCAAGTAAGGTAGAAAGCGATTGTCCTTTATCTAACACTTGCAAAAGATATTGTGCCGACACGGCTCGCACAGAAAGGGATTTCGCAGCAAGTGCGGTACTTTTTTTAGGCATTTTATCTTGAGGTTTTGTTTGCTTCATTATGCTAATACCTTACCTATGGGGAACCAATCTGCTCTGCCATTAAGTAAATCTTGTGCCGACATTGGCTTTTTACCCGCTGGTTGCAGCTGAGTAAGATTTAACACGCCATCGACTGTGGCAATTTGAATGCCATTTTTATCTGCCTGTAAAATCGTACCAGCAGGTTGATTCTGATGAGGTAACACCGTTGCTTGATAGACCTTTAAGGTCTGTTCATTGCCATCACTATCGGTCGTAACAAAATAACTAATCGGCCAAGGATTAAAAGCTCGAATACAACGCTCAAGCTGTACTGCGGAATATTGCCAATCTAATTTAGCCTCTTGTTTAGACAGTTTATCGGCATAGTTAGCCAAGGCATCATCTTGCACTTCTGGCTGAAATTGTCCTGCCTCTAAACCATTTAATACCTCAAGCAACGCATTTGGGGCAATTTTTTCCAGCTTATGATAAAGGCTCAAAGAGGTTTCTTCAGCGCTGATATCGCAATACACTTTATGCAGCATATCTCCCGTATCCAAGCCTTCATTCATCTGCATAATGGTGATCCCCGTCTGAGCATCGCCTGCCCAAATAGCGCGTTGAATGGGGGCAGCGCCACGCCAACGAGGTAAAATGGAACCGTGTACATTCAAACAACCTAATCTTGGTGCGTCCAAAACCGCTTTTGGCAAAATTAACCCATACGCCACCACGACCATCACATCGGCATTTAACGCAGCGAGCGCGTGTTGCGCCTCTTCTTTGCGTAAGGATTTAGGTTGATAAACAGGAATCTGATGTTGCTCCGCTAACTGTTTCACCGCACTGGCTTGTAGTTTCTTACCACGTCCTGCGGGCTTATCTGGCTGGGTGTAAACCGCAATTACATTATGTTCTGAATTCAACAAGGCCGCCAAATGTTGTGCCGCAAATTCTGGCGTACCTGCAAAAATGATATTTAAAGGTTTTGTCATCGCATTTCTCTTCGTTATGCTAGTCATTATGCAAATAGTTATAGATGCAAGGTAATTCTTAGCGTTAAGTATAATGTATTTTTAACTTGGGGTGAAAAAAATGCTGAAAGAAAGGTCTATTAAAGCGAGAATATTGCCGCTTTTTCTACCGAGTAATCGCGCTTAACTTCTTGATAATAAAAGGTAGAACGCGGCATTTTCGCCACTTTCAGTAAATCATCTAACGCGTGCGTTTGCTTTAAATCGTGAATGGCGGCTATTTTTTCTGCCGTCGTTTTTGCCGGTCTAATTCCTCCAACTTTTTTAAATAAGCAATCTCTGCACGGGCGAGAGCCAGCTCACGTTGCAATTTTTTAACGGCTTTAGGGGATAAATCTGTGGGGTTCAGGAATCTTAATCTCTTTTTTCTTCATTTTGAGCTTAACTCTTTTAGGTTGAATAAAGGGTGATTTTACCCCTTCTAAGTCTCTTTCGTGAAAGGCTTTTAACCATTTAATCACAAGAGAATGAGAAATTTGATAACGTTTAGCCACTTCTCTGATACCGACATCCTGTTTGGTGGCTTGTTTAATAATTTCTAAACGGAATTGATAAGTATAGGACATAATCTGCACCTCTAATTAGATGTCCAGTTTTTGGGGTGCAGATCACTTTAATCGCTTAAAGAGCGGTGATTTTTTTATGTTAGTTAAACTATTTCTAAGAACTCAGTATCGCTATCCGTCGCTATTGCTGTTACTGCCGATAAAATAAGATCTCTGGAAATAGATTTTGCTTTTTCGGGTTCTCTCATTCTTATTGCTTCCAAAAGTAGCTTATGCTTGTCTAATGCTGGTAATTTAGTATGTATATCAATTTCTAATGTCTTATCAAAAGACAATCTCATTGCAGTTGATAATAGGCCATTCATTGATGATAGAAATGGGTTTTTGCATGATGCAACAATAGATGAATGGAATAACATATCCCCCTCAAGAAAAATATCTCTATTATTTTGCTCTGCTCCTTTCACCATTAGGAGATAGCCATTATGTATATTCATTAGATCTTCTGTATCAGAGGCAACCGCTGATATGGCACAAATGCTCGGTTCAAAAGTCAACCTTGTTATTAATAAGTTCTTTATAAAATAAGGGGCAATGTCTGCCTGATAGATAAATTCTAATATCTCACTATCTAACCAATTCCATTTATCCAATTTATTAACAAAACTCCCTTTTTTAGGGATTATCGATATAATTCCTTTACTTGCCATTGCTTGTAAAGCACTTCTCACTGGCGTTCGAGATGCGCTAAATATTCTACATAATTCTATTTCTCCAGGAAGTAACTCTTCCTCTTTAAACTCACCTGATAAACATCGAAGAATAAGCGCTTTCATAATCACTTGAGATTTTAGCATTTTCACCTCTAAATCTTGTATAACAAGAAACAACATCAAAAATAAAAAGATTTAATCTATTATAACTTATAAAACAATAACTAATAAATTATGTATATTCTTAAATTTGTGATACTGATCACGGAAAAAATATTTTTATTCAATATAATCTTGTAATACAAGAATTGAGTTGAGGATCATATAAGATGGAAAACTGGATTGCTGTTGATTGGGGAACAACGAACTTTAGAGCCTATTTTATGGATCATGAAATGTCCGTTATCGATAGAATAGATAGCGATCAAGGCTTATTATCAATTAAAGAAAAAGATTTTGCTGATACATTGCTAAATAATATACAACAATGGCAATGCTCGACTGATCTCGCATCAACTCCAATTTATATGGCAGGAATGGTAGGATCCAAGCAAGGTTGGAAGGAAGCTAATTATTTATCTATGCCATTAAATCTGTCAGAAATTCCTCATCACCTCTTAACATTCAAACTACCTTGGGAAGCGCCCGCATTTATTGTCCCTGGTATCAGTGGCATGAATAAATTAGGAATGTATGATGTTATGCGAGGAGAAGAAACTCAATTACTCGGTTTGCAACGTATTTTAAATCAAGAAAATATTGCAGCTATTTTACCCGGTACCCACAGCAAACAAGTTGTTATCGAAAAAGGAAAAATGAACACATTTATATCGATAATGACTGGGGAATTATTTTCCTTACTCAATCAACACAGTATCTTAACCAAAGATGTGCCTCAAAAATACGATGATCATGATAGCTTTTTATTCGGGGTAAAAAATGGTTATAACTATCCACTAAATGCGATCTTATTTTCAGCGAGAACATTATCACTTAACAGTATGCTATCCCCTACACAAATACGTTCTTATCTCTCCGGCTTACTTATTGGGAATGAAATCAATTTATTAGGCGAATATGACCAATACTATATTATTGGCAACTCAACATTATCTCAAAAATACTTAGACGCATCACTTTCTGTCGGTAAAAAGGCAGAAATTATTGATGGAGAACAATGCTTTATCAAAGGAATATCATATATCCATCAACATACCCATAATTAATTGTAGGTGTTATATGAAAAAACAAGAAATTTTAAATGAAAAAATGCCCTTAGTGGCCATTCTACGGGGTATTACAACTGATCAGTCAGTTCAATATGTCTCTAAATTAATTGAATTAGGCTACTACTATATTGAAGTGCCATTAAATAGCCCTAACGCATTAGACACCTTACGCCTGCTTTACAATCAATTTGGTCAGCAATGCTTAATTGGTGCAGGAACCGTAACTGATGAACATTTATTACAACAGGTGCTTGATATAGGCATAAAATTCATCGTCACCCCCAATATGAATACCAATGTTATAAAACTGGCTAAAGCGAATAATTGTACGATTTTTGTAGGCGTAATGACACCGACCGAAGCCTATGATGCTATTCATTGTGGCGCAAATTTATTAAAAATTTATCCTGCTGAAGTATTCGGATATAACGGCTTTAAAGCAATCAAAACAGTCATACCACCAGAAATATTATGTTTCCCAGTAGGTGGCATTAATGCAGACAGCGAACAAATGAAAAAATTTCTCGCCATTGGTGCAAGTGGATTTGGTATAGGAAGTGCGCTTTATAGTTCAGGGTTAGATTTCAATGAATTTGCCAAACGTGCCGAAGCATTTAAATCATGCTATGAAAATGCCAAATCACAACTGTAACATAAGGAAACGATCATGAAAATTGTTGGTTATGAAACATATATTGTTCCTCCTCGTTGGGGATTTCTTAAAATATTAACCGATGAAGGAATTGTAGGTTGGGGGGAACCTTGCTTAGAGGGTCGGACTCATACAGTTCACACATGTGTAAAAGAATTAATGGAATATCTTATTGGTAAAGATCCTAGAGATATAGAAGACCACTGGAATGTACTGTATCGTTCTTCTTTTTATCGTGGCGGCCCAATTATGATGAGTGCTTTAGCTGGTATAGATCAAGCACTATGGGATATCAAAGGAAAAGCATTAAACACGCCTGTTTTTCAGCTATTAGGAGGTAAATGTCGAGATCGAATGAGAATGTATTCTTGGATAGGAGGAGATCGACCTGATGATGTAGCTAAAATGGCCAAAGAAAGACAAGCATTAGGGTTTACAGCAATAAAAATGAATGCAACTGAAGAACTTAATTTTATTGATGATTATTCCAAAGTTGATGCAGTATTAGTTCGTGTTCAAGCGATTAGAGATGCGACAGGTAAAGATTTTGGTATCGGCATTGATTTTCATGGCAGAGTACATAAAGCAATGGCTAAAGTACTCATGAAAGAACTTGCTCAATTTAATCCTATGTTTGTGGAAGAACCTGTACTTGCTGAACATTTAGATGCAATTCATGAAATAGCACAATATGGCGCTATCCCGATTGCAACGGGTGAAAGAATGTTTTCACGCTGGGAATTTAAATCTCTTCTTATGCGTGGAGGTATTGACATTCTACAACCGGATGTATCGCACTGTGGTGGTATTACCGAAATGAAAAAAATTGCGAATATGGCAGAAACTTTCGATGTAGCATTAGCCCCTCATTGTCCACTAGGGCCTATTGCTTTAGCTTCTTGTTTACAAGTAGATACTGTATGTCTTAATGCTGTAATTCAAGAACAGAGTATAGGCATTCACTATAACCAAGAAAATGATGTTTTAGATTATATGCTTAATAAGGAGGTATATCACTTTAAAGATGGGTATTGCGACTTGTTAACAGGATCGGGGTTAGGTATCCAAATTAACGAAGAATTTATGAATACGCAAAATACATTAAATAGTAAATGGCGTAATCCTATTTGGCGCAATAAAGATGGCTCTTTTGCTGAATGGTAATTATTCTGTAAACTTTAATGGAGGAAATGATATGAAACTACTTAGAAAATTTATTATTACTTCTTTAGCTATTTTTTCTGCTAACGTGTTTTCAGCACAATACAATTGGAATTTTCAATCATCAGATCAACCTGGAGATGATGCATTTAAATACCAACAACAATGGGCAAAAGATGTAGAAAAAATGTCAGACGGAAAAATTCATATCAACGTCTTAGGAGCAGGTTCTGTAGTTGAACATAATCAAACGCTTGATTCTATCAATATGAATATTATCCAAGGTGATTTCACCGATCCATCGTATTTCTCTGGTAAAGATCCTGCATTTGCTTTATATGGAAATTTGATTGGTGCTTGGAGCAATCCTAAAGATCTTATTGACTTTATGTATAATGGCGGGGGATTCGAAGTTGCCAATGAATTACTCAATAAATATGGTGTGCAATTATTAGCAGTCAGTACGGTAGGTGTTGAATCATTAGTATCTAAAAAACCTATCCATAATATTGCGGAATTAAAAGGAGTAAAGATAAGAGCACCTGAAGGTTTAGTTCAAGCTTTATTTAAGAACCTTAATGCATCTCCAGTCAATCTGCCTGGTTCAGAGGTTTATACAGCACTTGAAAAAGGTGTTATTGATGCATCGGACTATTCTATTTTTGCCCGCAACCAACAAAGTGGTATGAATGATATTGCTAAATATCCTATTCACCCAGGTTGGCATTCGATGCCCGTCAATCAAGTCACTTTAAATAAGAAAACTTATGACTCTTTATCTGCAGATTTAAAAACTGTTCTAAACAAAGCAGGTAAACAATATGCAGAAGGTTTCTTAGCAATGCATCAAAAATTAGATGAAGATGCAGTTAAACATAAAAAAGCAGATATCACCATTATTCAATGGGAACCTGCAGAAATAGCAAAAGTGCGAGCAATCGCAACAACAATGTGGCCAGAATGGGCGACTAAATCACCTATGTCACAAAAATACTATGATACAGTTATGAAATATCTGAAAGATAAAGGCATGATCCAGTAATCTAAAATACAAGTTATAGCCAAATTTAAATTTGGCTATAACTAATAAATTATTTATTAGGTGGCAGTTATGAGTAACAACAACGAAACACATAATGAACTTACATTAACATCGATAGATAAAATAATTGAGAAAGTGGGTCGAAGGCTATCATGGCTATATTTATTCATCGTATTTATTTCATTTTATGAAATCATTGCTCGTTACATTTTTAATAGTCCTACCGAATGGGTTCATGAACTTAGTATCGCATTAGCAGGTTTCTTAATGGTCTATGCTGGTTTGTTTGCTTATGGTAGAGATAAACATATCCGAGTACCTATACTTCTTAATAACGTGCCTGATAAATGGAGAAATATTCTCGAAATATTCAGTAAACTCGTCACATTAGCTTTTTTATTGCTACTTGCTTATTCTGCTTATTTTGTCGCTCAAACAGCTATATTTTCTCCCTCTGGCGAACTTATGCTTGAAAGATCGGGATCGGCATGGAATCCACCTATCCCAGGACTGTTAAAAGCCTCTCTTTTTGTGTTAACGATGATTTTTATTATCCAAGTATTTTTTAAATTGCTATCGCACTTTTCTATAAATAAGGAGAAATAATATGTTTGGTTTCAGCGAATTAGGCATTGAGTCTGTGACGACAATATTATTTATAGCAATGTGCTTGCTATTAGTATTAGGCACTCCACTTGCATTTCTCACAGGTTTAGTCGCGACATTACTAGCTGTAGGTTGGTTTAGTCCAGATATACTCCCATTAATTATAAATCGTGTTTATGGTTTTATGACCAGTTACTCTCTATTAGCAGTTCCAATGTTTGTATTGATGGCTTCCTTATTAGATAAAACAGGAATAGCTAAAGATCTTTACAATGCCATGTGGTTAACAACTCGAAGATTTAAAACTGGCGTAGCATTACAAACAGTTATTATCGGCGTCTTTTTAGCAACGATGTCGGGAATTATCGGTGGCGAAACAGTATTACTAGGGCTACTGGCTTTACCACAAATGCTAAGACTAGGTTATGATAAAAAACTAGCCATTGGCATAGTCGTATCCTCTGGCGCTTTAGGCACAATGGTTCCACCAAGTATTGTACTTATTATTTATGGATTAGTAGCTTCAGTTTCTATTGGTGATTTATTTACCGCAAGCTTTATCCCTGCATTCATGCTCGCTGCTATGTACATCATCTACATTATTATCAGAGGAAAACTAAACCCAGCATTGTTACCCGCTATCCCTGATGAAGAACGAAATGCGCCGATTTCTAAAGAAGAGCGCAAAAAAGCAAGAATCAATATTGCGCTACCAAGTATTATTGCATTATTAGTTTTAGGCAGTATTTATGGTGGTATTGCATCAGTTACAGAAGCTGCCGCAGTAGGCGTTATTGCGGTATTGAGTGTTGCCACATATCGTAAAGAATTAACTATATCCGTACTCAAAGATGCTTCTTACACAACAATGCAAACCTGTGGCATGATCATGTGGATCGGAATTGGTGCTTATATCTTAGTCGGCATCTATAATTTAGTTGGAGGAAACCATTTTGTTGAATCTTTACTCATTAGCTCTGGCCTATCTCCGGTTGGCATCATATTATTAATGATGATTATTCTGTTTGTGTTAGGGCTATTCTTAGATTGGATTGGCATTGCTATGTTAACTATGCCAATTTTTGTCCCTATCGTACAAAATCTAGGCTTTGATCCTATTTGGTTTGGTGTTTTATTTTGTGTTAATATGCAAGTATCATTTTTATCTCCTCCCTTCGGACCTGCTGCTTTTTATTTACATAGCGTAGCACCTAAGGGGGTTGAGTTAGTAGATATTTTTAAATCAGTTATTCCATTTATTTTTATCCAAATAATATTGTTAACATTATTAATCGCATTTCCTGAAATTACTTTGTTCTTAATTAAATAGTATATTCAAAAAAAGAAATGATCTGCCCCCAAAAAAGTGGCTCCTAATTTGAGGTGCAGATCATGTCCTATCCTTATTAATTTCGTTTAGAAATTATCAAATAAGTCATCGAACAGGATGTGGGTATCAGAGAATTCTCTAAACGTTATCAGATCTCTAACGCTATTGTCATTAAGTAACTAAAAGCTTTTTTGAAAGAGAAGCTTTATTTTCCAGTGCTAATGGATTTGATCAATCAAGAAATTATCGCATATGAGTTTGTGACACGTCCAAAATTCCTCTTAGTAAAAAATGTTGGGACAAGGGTTAAACCAATTAAACGCCACGGATTACCCCATTATTCACAGTAACCAAGGTATACTTTATGGTACAAAAGCCTGGCGAAAAATGTCAGAAGGGAGAGTAATTCCTAGTATGAGTCAACGAGGTCTCGTCTATGATAATGCGGTGATTGAAAGTTTCTTTACTATTTTGAAATCCGAGCGTTTTTTACTCTCATAGCTATACATCAATAGCGCTATTACAAACTGAACTTGAAGAATATGTGATGTATTACAACCAAAAACGAAGTGGCTTTAAAAGGACTGGGCCCTGCACAAATACAGTGCCCAATATTTATAGTTTACTAACCCGTCCAGCTTTTGGGGGCTGCTCAAATAGTATTCTAATAAAAGAAACTTAAAATCTAGAATTTCTATTATAAAACAATTAGTTAAATGGCTTTTAGCTTAGTTTATCTAAGACCGCCCTTTTTATTTAACTCAGGTTTCAAGCAGATTTACAGCCTATTTATCTTTCCCCAAAAACTTCACCGCAGTGTCTGGGAAATCCGTGAAGATCCCTGTTGCGCCAGCTTGATTGAGTAACGCATCATACATTTGATTGACATTGCTAAAGAAGGCTGGCAACGCATCTTTACGTACGGTGTAAGGATGTAATTCCATATTATATTTTTTCAATTCTTTCACTAATGGGGTATAAACGACGTTATCTTTCGTAGAATGTTCTTTATCAACCAGCATATACCAACCGGGTCCGACACCGTCAGCATATTTTGCCACTTCTGCCATTGCGCCATCTTTGAACATCCAGCCATAATCATAGTTTACCCACTCACCTTGCGGATTTTTTTCTTCCGTTTCGTGCCAATCAGTGTAGGCTATTAACTGAACCAATTTTAAATCCATACCTAATTGTGGAAGTAATTCCGTTTTAATCCGTTTAAGTTCATTAAAATCAAAGGTCTGTAAATAAACAGGGTCAGATTTTTTTGTATAGCCATATTTTTTTAGCACTTCTAAGGTGGCTTTGGCAATGTCTTTTCCTTCTTTATGATGTAGCCAAGGTGCTTTAATCTCTGGGTAAATACCAATTTTTTTCCCTGTAGATTTTTCTAAGCCTTGAATAAATTCAATTTCATCTTCAAAGGTATGAATTTTAAAATGAGATTTCCACATTGGAAAACGATCAGGATAAACTTGCACTTGTTTTCCGTCTTTCACTTCAAAGTTTTCAGTCATATTTAAAGACTGAATTTCGGCGAGTGTAAAATCAACCACATAATAACGGCCGTCTTCACGCTTACGATCAGGAAACTTCGTTGCCACATCGGTTAAACCATCTAGAAAATGATCGTGAATAACAATTAGATGATCGTCTTTTGTCATCACTAAATCTTGTTCTAAATAATCCGCTTTCTGTCCAAACGCAAGGGCTTTACTTTCTAAGGTATGCTCTGGTAAGTAGCCACTTGCACCACGGTGAGCAATAACGAGCTTTTCTTTGTTATCCATTGTTGGTATTGCAAATGCAGATTGTACGCAGGTGAAAGCTAAAGTGGAACACGCCACAACTTGTGCTAATTTTTTGAGTTTAAACGTCATAAAAACCTCCTTTTAAAGTGCGGTTATTTTTTACAAAGATTTTTGCCAAGAAAAAAGGAAGCCTTTTTCAGACTTCCTTTTGTTTATAGATTATTTGCCGTAGTGATCACCTAATGCGGCTTTATGTTTTGCTTCTTGAATAGTTACGATTAAAAGTAACAACACAGCTAAGATCCCCCCTGCGATCATTACATAGAAACCACCATCCCAGCCGTAATATTCTGCAGCCCAACCAACAACGGCTGAAGCCGAAACTGTACCACCGAGGTAACCAAATAAGCCGGTGAAACCTGCTGCTGTTCCCGCCGCTTTTTTCGGTGCAAGTTCAAGGGCGTGTAAACCAATCAACATTACTGGACCATAAATTAAGAAACCAATGGTTGTCATTAAGATAAAGTCTGTTAATTGATATGGGTTTTCATACCAAGCTTTACCCGCATATTGCGCTAATTCTGACTCTGGTGTTGCTGGGTTAAGCCATAATGCGACCACTGCTGCGGTGGTTAAGATCATAAAAATAAAGCCAGTTAAACCACGTTTACCTTTAAACAAGTGATCCGATACCCAACCACAAATTAATGTTCCCGGAATCGCGGCTAATTCATAAATAGTGTATGCCCACGCAGTCCCTTTGATGTTGAAATGTTTCACTTCTCCTAAATACACAGGCGACCATTTCAAGACACCATAACGAATAAGATAAACAAACACGTTAGCAATCGCGATGTACCATAACAATTTGTTTTTCAATACATAAGTAACGAAAATTTCTTTTGCAGTAAGATCATTTTCGTATGTTTTTTCATTGTAATCATCAGGATAGTCATTGCGCCATTTTTCAATCGCAGGCAATCCGCAAGATTGTGGCGTATCTTTCATTACAAAGAAAACAGGGATCGCAGCAAGCATTGCGGCAATACCAGGATAATAAAGGGCTTGTTGCCATACATCTTTAGCTGTCGCTTGCACGCCGTGTTCGCTGAAATAAATTGCACTGGCTAATAACACCATTGCCCCCGGAACCATTCCCCCTACGTTATGCGCACAGTTCCAAATAGAGACGATGGTTCCACGTTCTGATTTAGACCACCAGTGAACCATTGTACGACCACAAGGTGGCCACCCCATTCCTTGGAACCAACCATTGAGGAAAATCATCACGAACATCACTAAAATGCCCGATGTAGCCCAAGGCATTAAGCCCATTAGGGTCATACATAAACCAGAAAGCAACAAACCACAAGGTAAGAACACTTTCGGATTTGAACGATCCGAAATACTTGCCATAATAAATTTAGATAAACCGTAGGCTAAACCCGCCCCCGTTCCGATAATACCGAGTTCGGCTTTATTATAAAGCCCTGCTTCAATCAACCCTTTTTGTGCTAAATCAAAATTAGCACGCACGAAATAATAAGCGGCATAACCGAAAAAAATTCCCGCAAACACTTGCCAACGCAAACGTTTATAAGTGGAATCTATTTTCTCTTTTGGCAACTCCGCAATATGCGGCGCTGGTTTAAATGGTCCAAACATAGAAATTCTCCAATATTGTTATTTTTTATAAATGAAATACGCTCTTATACGAACATTTCCGCCATATCATAACGATAAAATCAAAAACGAAAAGTAAATAAATTTTAAGATGTGATGTTTATCACAAAAAAATAACAACTTTTTTTCAAGGAAGGATAAATAGTGATCTACCTCACAGAATTTAATACAAAATCGAGCATTTTATTTTCTAAAACGAACATTTGGCGTATGATAGCACTACAAATTGTTATCTTTTTATTTACAAATTTAATGTGGGGGAAAAGCGATGAAAATATCACCGCACTTTTATAAAAATGCAGAGGACTTTTCGCCTATCAATACCGATGTCATCATCATCGGCGGTGGTGCAACAGGCGCGGGAATTGCGCGCGATTGTGCCTTACGTGGGATTAATTGTGTATTACTGGAACGACGAGATATTGCCACGGGTGCAACGGGACGTAATCACGGTTTATTACATAGTGGGGCGCGCTATGCAGTCAATGATGAAGAGTCTGCACGCGAATGTATTCAAGAAAACTTAATTTTAAAAAACATTGCCCGCCATTGTATTGAAGATACGAAAGGGCTATTTATTACCTTACCGGAAGATGATCTTAATTATCAAAAAACGTTTCTCAATGCCTGTGATGCCGCAGGCATTGAAGCGGTTGCTGTTGAGCCAGAATTAGCCAAACGCTTAGAGCCGTCAGTAAATCCTCACTTAGTGGGCGCGGTTGTTGTCCCTGATGGATCAATTGATCCTTTTCGCTTAACCGCAGCGAATATGCTTGATGCCAGTGAAAATGGCGCTAAAATTTTTACTTATTGTGAAGTCATCTCTCTTATCCGCGAGGGGGATCGTGTTATTGGTACGAAAGTTTATGATCATAAGAATAAAGTAACACGTCTCTTTTTTGCTCCTGTTGTGGTCAATGCTGGGGGGATTTGGGGGCAAGGTATTGCCGAATATGCGGATTTGAAAATTAGAATGTTCCCAGCAAAAGGAGCATTACTGATTATGGGGCATCGCATTAATAATTTGGTTATCAATCGTTGTCGCAAACCTGCAGATGCTGATATTTTAGTGCCGGGCGATACCATCTGTGTCATCGGTACCACATCAAGTCGCATACCTTATGATCAAATTGATAATATGGTAGTAACCCCTGAAGAAGTGGATATTCTTTTCCGAGAAGGCGAAAAACTGGCACCTTCGCTACGCCACACGCGTGTTTTACGTGCTTATGCTGGCGTTCGCCCACTGGTTGCAACAGATGATGACCCTTCCGGGCGTAATGTTAGTCGTGGCATTGTGTTACTTGATCACGCCCAGCGAGATGGTTTAGAAGGGTTTGTTACCATTACAGGGGGGAAATTAATGACCTATCGCCTAATGGCTGAATGGGCAACAGATTTAGTTTGTAAAAAACTCAATAAATCGGCAACCTGTACTACGGCTAACCGCGCCTTACCCGGTTCAGATGCCACACAAGAAGAAACCTATAAACAGATTATTTCTCTCCCCACCCCAATTAAAATCTCCGCGGTTTATCGGCACGGTCAGCGCGCCACAAAATTACTTGAGCAAGAACGCCTAGATCGCTCTTTAGTCTGTGAGTGTGAAGCGGTCAGTGCGGGGGAAGTTCGCTATGCGGTAGATGAACTCAAGGTTAATAATTTAGTGGATTTACGCCGCCGTACACGTGTTGGAATGGGGACTTGCCAAGCGGAACTTTGTGCTTGTCGTGCGGCTGGCTTAATGGCTCGTTTTAATGTGGCAACGCCTCGCCAATCTACTACGCAACTCGCTTCTTTTATGGAAGAACGTTGGCGAGGTATTCAACCTATCGCTTGGGGTGAAGCCGTACGTGAAGCCGAATTTACCAGTTGGATTTATTACAGCTTACTCGGTTTGAATGATGTAAAACCGCTTGAAGAACAAGCCACACAGGGGACAGATAGCAATGAAATTTGATGTAATTATTATTGGCGGTGGCTTAGCAGGATTAACTTGTGGCATCGCACTACAACAGCAAGGCAAACATTGCGCCATTATCAATAATGGACAAGCGGCGATGGATTTTTCTTCTGGCTCACTGGATTTACTGAGCCAACTCCCTGATGGAAGTGCGGTGGAAAATTTTGTTGAATCTTATCCACAATTTGCCCAACAACTGCCTCATCACCCTTATAGTTTATTAGGTCAAGAGCAGGTGATCGCAAAAGCACAGGCATTTGAGCAATTCGCTCAATCACTGAATTTAGCACTGATTGGGTCATATAAAGAAAATCATTTTCGTGTTACCCCTTTAGGTGGATTGCGACGTACTTGGCTTTCAGCAGATAGTGTACCGACATTGCCATTATCACAAACCGCCTATCCACATAAACATATTGCCGTATTAGGAATAGAAGGCTATCACGATTTTCAACCCCAATTACTTGCGGATAACCTGAAACAAAATCCACAATTTGCCCATTGTGAGGTAAAAATTGGCTACTTATCTATTCCACAACTGGATGAACTTCGCACAAATGCAAGGGAATTCCGTAGTGTCAATATCTCTCAAGTCTTGGAATATAAATTGGCATTCAGTGAATTAGTCCAAGAAATCAAGCAAGCCGCCAATGGGGCAAGTGCGGTATTTTTACCAGCCTGTTTTGGCATTGAAAATCAAGCCTTTTTCCAGAGTTTAAAACAGGCTTCAGGACTGAATTTATATGAATTACCGACACTCCCACCTTCATTATTAGGTATGCGTCAGCGTAAAAATTTACGTGCTAAGTTTGAGAAATTAGGGGGAATGATGCTAAATGGCGATAAAGCATTACGTGCTGACATTGCCGAGCAACAAGTTAAAGCGCTTTACAGCCAATTACATCAGGATGATGCGCTTTATGCTGATCATTTTGTACTGGCTTCAGGGCATTATTTTAGCTCAGGCATTGTGGCAGAGTTTGAGCGTATTCGAGAACCCATTTTTGATTTGGATATTGTTGGTAATGGCGATTTTGATAATGACAATCGTCTTTCTTGGACGAAAGATCGTTTCTCTGCCCCACAACCTTATCAAAGTGCGGGGGTAAAAATTAACGCAAAATGCCAAGTACAAAAGTGCGGTGAAATTTTAACGAATTTATACGCTGTGGGATCAGTGATTGGCGGTTATAACAATTTGGAACTCGGCTGTAGCTCTGGCGTGGCAGTGGTTACCGCACTTACTGTGGCAGAACAGATTCTGGCAGGGGGTAAATAATGAACATTCAACAATTAATCGAAAATGCAAAACAAAATGCCGCGTTGCCACCCTCTCATCAATATGTAGATAACAGTTTTGAGAGCTGTATAAAATGTACTGCTTGTACGGCAGTTTGTCCTGTATCAAAACAAAATCCGCTCTATCCCGGTCCAAAACAAGCGGGCCCAGACGGAGAACGCTTTCGCTTAAAAAGTGCTGCATTTTACGATGAAGCACTCAAATATTGCACCAACTGTAAACGTTGTGAAGTGGCTTGCCCTTCAGATGTTAAAATCGGTGATTTAATCGTACGAGCGAGGAATAATCACCTGCAAGCGCAAAAAAAATCGCTTATTCATAAATTACGCGATGCGGTGTTAAGTAATACGGATATTATGGGTAAGCTCAACACGCCATTTGCCCCCGTGGTGAACACCATTACAGGGTTAAAGGCGACAAAATTTCTGTTAGAAAAAACGTTAAAAGTCAGTAAACACCGCAGTTTGCCGAAATATTCTTTTGGTTCATTCCGTCAATGGTATAAAAATAACGCCCTTGAACGTCAGCGTTACTATAAAGATAAAGTCGCCTATTATCACGGTTGTTACGTAAACTATAATAATCCTCAACTTGGTAAGGATTTAATCAAGGTTTTCAATGCGTTAGACATTGGTGTAATGTTATTGGAAAAAGAAAAATGCTGTGGCTTGCCATTAAGTGTGAATGGTTTTCCTAAACGGGCAAAAGAATTAGCGAAATTTAATCTTGCTCAACTTGAAAATACCATTATTAATCAAGAACTTGATGTGGTTGGCACATCTTCTAGCTGTACAATGAATCTGCGTGATGAATACCATCATATTTTAGCTATGGATAACGCCAAAGTACGTCCGCATATAAATATTGTGACTAAATATTTATATCAACGCTTGCAACGCCAAAAATCACCGCAATTTAAATCAATGCCGTTAAAAGTGGCTTATCACACAGCTTGCCACGTGGATAAAGCAGGCTGGGCGCCTTATACCCTCGCGTTACTTAAACTTATCCCTGATCTAGAGGTGGTGATGCTACCAAGTCAATGCTGTGGTATTGCTGGCACTTACGGCTTTAAAGCCGAAAATTACGAGGTTTCTCAAGCGATTGGTAAAAGCTTATTTGAGCATATTGAAGAAGGGCAATTTGATTTTGTTATTTCTGAGTGTGAAACCTGCAAATGGCAAATTGATATGTCCACTCGCCTTACTTGCTTACACCCCGTAACCTTACTTGCCAAAGCCCTCGCTTAAAGATAAAAAGGGATAGGATTTCCTCTCCCTTTTATTTCACAAGTGCGGTGTTATTTTTTCCTGTTTTGTCTCATCGCCTTATGTTAATCAGATGAAATAATGAACATTATTCACAAATATGTACCACGGTATTACTCGCTTCAAGTAATTGGCTGATCGTGTCAGAAGGTGGGGTATCGGTAAATAAATGGCTCAACTCTGATAACGATCCAAGACAAACCATTGCACGGCGATTAAATTTAGAATGATCCGTAGCAAGGATGGTATTACGCGAACTTTCAATAATGGCGCGCTTCACTTGAACTTCGTGGTAATCATAATCTAGCAAGGTACCATCAGCATCAATGGCACTAATGCCTAAAATACCAAAATCTAAGCGAAATTGTTTAATAAAAGCCACTGTCGCTTCACCAATAATCCCGCCATCTTGGCGTAACGATCCGCCTGCCATCGTAATATTAAAACTTTTATTCTGCATCAAAATATAAGCGGCATTGAGGTTATTGGTTACAATGCGTAAATTTTTATGATTTAACAACGCATTTGCTACCGCTTCTGGTGTCGTACCAATATCCATAAATAAAGAAGCACCATTTGGAATAATCTTTGCAACTTCAGCCGCAATTCGTCTTTTTTCTGCTGAAAAAAAATGTTTCCGTTCTACATAATCCGAATTTTCAGAGGTGGATGGCGAAGCTGCGCCTCCGTGATGACGGCTAATTAAATTATTTTCCGCAAGCTCATTTAAATCACGCCGAATGGTTTGTGGACTGACACCTAATAAATTGACCAGATCTTCTGTGCTAAGATAGCCATTTTGTTTCACTAAGGAAATGATTTTTTTATGGCGAAGAGATTGTTTCATTTCTTATTCCTAACTTATGTTGTGTTTATTTTTTAATGCGACTTTTGGGCTAACTAAGCAAGATTTTTAGCCCAGCCAGTATAATGCCTGTAAGAAAACCACTAATATGTGCGCTATTTCCCATCGAAATCCCAATCAATGGGCTAACAAAACCAAAGGCAATACCGACAAGGAGCATAGTAAAAAAGCCTTGCGGTAAATGAAAGAGCGACTGGCGACTCAATTTATCTAATACAAGAACATAACCCAACACCGCATACACGACACCAGATAAGCCAAAAAATGCGGGTCCCGATGCCATATTTTGTGCAAAGCCACTGATAAAGGCGGAAAGCAAATACAATAGAACAAGGGTTGTTGTGCCAAATTTCTGCTCAATTTTCCCTGCAAAAATCCACCACCACACTAAATTAAAGGTGATATGCCAAAGGGAAAGATGCACAAGGCTATGCGTAAAATAGCGCCAAAGTTCTGCTTGTTCCGCATAGCTGTCAGGATAATGTGTTGCTAACAAAATTGGCTGATTAAAACCGAGCAACTGAAAAAGGTAAACGCACAAACAGAGTGCGGTTAAAAAAACGGTGAATTTTTGTTGTTTCCATTGTGAAAATGAAGGTAATTTCCACCGCACTTTATTTTCGTTATCTTGTTCAAGTTTGCCCGTTTCCCAGCTGGCCTGTTGATATTTCTCAGCAAAAGGATGGCGAAGAAATTCATCACGCTCTTGCGCTATTTGGCTTAATTGTGGGCAATCCTCCGCCACATATACAGCAAGCATAATGCCATATTTTGTTTGCTCTTCTTTCACTTCAAGTGGCACTTGATATTTCTGCGCAATATAATCACGAAAGTAAAAGGCAAAATTGCTGATTTCACTACCAAATAAACGTTGCATTTGTTATATTCCTTTCTCCCAAAATATTGAATAAATGATTGCTGAATATGAATAAACAAAAAATGCCTACTGGCTTTAGCCCTTTTACTTGGACGCTTGCCATTTTTTGCCTGCCCATTTTGTTATGGCCTTTGGCGCTACTTATCTCGCCAAATTTATTGAAAAACCCAAGTTTGAGCGATTTACAAATCACGTTGATGTCCATTTTTTTCTGGGTTTACCCGCTCATTTTAGGCATTAGTGCAAGAATACTTTACCTGATTCATCAACGCAATGCACCAAAAGCCAAAGGCTTGCTGTTATTAAGTGCGGTGATTTTTTACGCTATTTTAATCTATATCTGTGTTGTGGGATTCAATGCTTAAATGAGGAAATCGCTCATCGCCTGATTTAAGTTCAGAATAAGATATCTCCGCGATATGCGAAAACAAGTTAATTCACCTTAAAACGGCATTCTATATTCTGCACTGTCTATCTATAAACAAAAATCCAAGTCAATTTTCTACCGCACTTTATCGAAACGATGACTGAATATAAACGAGGCGAACGTTGTTCGCCTACTTGTTATAAAATAATTTCCAGTTTATCGTAAGCACGTTGTACTTTTTGCAACGCTTTCTCGACATTCTCATCACGAGCGAGTAATACCCCCATTCTGCGATGCCCTTGCACTTCACCTTTAGCAAATAAACGAAGATCGGTATTAGGTTCAGCTAGCGCATTTTCTAATCCCGCAAACTGTACATTTTGCGAATGCCCCTCTACCACAATGGCTTTTGAGGCAGCTGGGCTAATTAAATTTATTTGTGGAATTGGAAGCCCTAAAATTGCACGAGCGTGCAAAGCAAATTCTGATAATTCCTGCGAGATAAGGGTAACCATTCCTGTATCGTGTGGACGAGGCGACACTTCGTTGAAAATGACATTATCGCCCGATACAAACATTTCTACACCAAAAATGCCTCGCCCACCTAGTGCAGTCGTGATTTTTTCTGCAATTTGCTGGGCTTTCGCTAATGCTACTTCAGACATTGCTTGAGGTTGCCAAGATTCACGATAATCCCCCTCTTCTTGACGATGCCCAATAGGGGCAAGGAATGCCGTGCCACCGATATGACGAACCGTCAGCAAGGTAATTTCATAATCAAATTTTACGAACCCTTCAACAATCACACGTCCTGCCCCAGCGCGTCCGCCTTGCTGGGCATAATCCCACGCGGTTTGCAACTGTTCAAGGGATTTCACGATACTTTGTCCGTGTCCAGAAGAAGACATAATCGGTTTTACCACACAAGGCACACCAATTTTTTCCACTGCCCGTTGGAAATCCGCAAAATTATCAACAAACTGATAAGGTGATGTTGGCAACCGTAATTCTTCGGCGGCCAAACGGCGAATGCCTTCACGGTTCATCGTTAAGCGAGTGGCTTTCGCCGTAGGAACAACATTAAACCCAGCTTGCTCTAATTCCATCAAGGTTTCCGTCGCAATCGCCTCTACCTCAGGCACAATATAATCTGGCTGTTCTTTTTCCACTAACGCTTTCAATGCTTCACCATCAAGCATTGAAATGGTATAAGCACGATGAGCAACTTGTTGAGCAGGTGCATTTTCATAACGATCAACGGCAATCACTTCAACGCCCAAACGTTGTAACTCAATCACCACTTCTTTGCCTAATTCACCTGAACCTAACATCATCACTTTCGTTGCATTTGCAGTGAGTGCCGTACCTAATGTTGCCATTGCATTTTCCTTCTTTAATTAACGATTATTGTGTTAAAAGACGTTCATCTAATAATAAATCTTCATTTTTATTTACCCCGACACCACATTCAAGGATATGTTGTGCAATTTGATGGGCTTCTGGCAAAGAATGTTCAGTGTAAGTACCACATTGATATTCGTTTAATTCAGGAATATTTTTTTGATCTTGCACTTGTAAAATATCATTCATAGAAGCAAGCCAAGCCTGAGCCACTTGTTGCTCGTTTGGCGTGCCGATCAATGACATATAAAATCCCGTACGGCAACCCATTGGCGAAATATCAATAATTTCGACATTTTCACTGTTCAAGTGATCACGCATAAAGCCAGCAAAAAGATGTTCTAAGGTATGAATACCTTTAGGGGGCAAAATCTCTTTATTTGGAAGACAAAAGCGTAAATCAAAAATCGTAATGTCATCACCCTTTGGGGTTCGCATTGTTTTTGCAACACGTACCGCAGGGGCATTCATTTTCGTATGATCAACTTTAAAACTATCGAGTAATGGCATAAGGTTTCCTTTTCTTGAATTAAAATGTAAATTTTTGTAAAAAAAATTCAATATTCTCTGAACTTTTCTGTTATTATTCGGTCTGACAGTATAGCAACTTGCAGTTGTTTTAATAAATTTGATTCCTTAAGTTATTTTTGCCACTCTTTATGAGTGGCTTTTTCTTGCCTAATTTCTGCAATAACCGAGTTATACACGTCAAGCTAGTATAAGCAAAGTACAAAAAGCGAACAACCCAAATTTATTTTTGTAATTTTTTGTAAATTTTCTTCAAGTTATGTTATTATAGCCTTCCACAAAAAATAGCAACTTGCAGTTGTTTAATAAAAATTGGTTCCTTAGGTTATTTGCCACCTTTCAAGGTGGCTTTTTTTTACTTAAATATGGCTAATGAGCAATAACAACATATAGCGAAATAATTTTCCAATCATTATAAATAATAAGGATTTCAACCAGTTAAACCGCAACCAACCTGCCATCGCACAAAATGCGTCGCCCACAATGGGTAACCAGCTTAATAATAATGTCCAAATGCCATAACGCTGAATTTTGTTTAATGCCCAGCGTTGTTGTCGATTTTTTTGTTCTAGTTTTGGAAGCCCGCGTCCAATCACATACGTGGTCATACCACCTAATGTGTTGCCAAGCACGGCAGCAATAAGCAATTCAACAAGATTAATGGAAAAAATTGTCCCAATAAAAGGTGCGGTCAAAAAAAGGAAAATAATTTCAGAATTGCCGGGTAGCACGGTGGCGCTAAGAAAGGCACTACTAAACATTATCCACAGGCTATTTTGTGATCCCAATAGCCCCTCTCTCAGCCAATCAAGCATAGTCTGCCATATATTTGTGAATGTAATTGAGCCTATCTTGCTCTGTAATTTGGCGTATCACTTTGGCGGGATTGCCTACCACAAGGCTATTGGCGGGAATATCTTTGTTCACCACCGATCCTGCGCCAATCACCACGTTATCGCCAATCGTTACTCCGCCTAAGATAATGGCATTGCCCCCCACCCATACATTATTGCCAATAGAAATCGGCAGTGCGTGTTCCCAATCTTGATTGCGTAACGCCGCATCAAGAGGATGCCCTACCGTATAAAGGCTCACATTTGGTGCTAGCATCACATTATCCCCAATGGTGATCCCCCCATTATCGAGCATTGTACAATTATAATTAGCAAAAAAATTCGCACCCACTTCAATAAAGCAGCCATAATCACAAAAAAATGGGGCATTAATATGAGGTTCATTTTTACATTTCCCTAAAATCTGCTGAATTAACACCGCTCTTTTTTCTGTTTCCGAAGGACAAATTTGTGTATTGTATTGAAAAAGTCGCTTTTTATTTTCAAGACGAAGTTGTGCTAATTCAGGATCATTTGGTTTATGTGCCAAGCCCGCGAGCATTTTTTGTTTATCAGATAACATTTAATTACCCTTAATCAATTGATTGATACGCACATCAAAAACGTCCATTCCCGCAGCCAACCCAGCTTGCACGCCAAGATCCGCATCTTCAAATACCACACAACGTTGTGGATTAACCTTGATCAATTCTGCGCAGCGTAAAAATGTATCGGGTTCAGGTTTGTGATTAACCACATCTTCTGCGGTAACCACCGCATCAAAATAAGAATGTAAATCAAATTTATCAAGCAATAAATTGGTCACATTGCGGTGCGACCCCGTTCCCAACGCTAATGGTTTTTGTCCTGCAAATTTTTTCACCACCTGTGCAGCGGGTAATAATGTGGAATGTTGCATAATTAATTCAATGCCATATTGGCGTTTCAATTGAATCACTTCGTCAAACAATGCCATTGGCATTGCTGCTTCTTTCATCATTTTTTCAGCAATCACTTTTACTGGCGCACCACCAAGGTCATAAATCATCTGCCCATTCAAAGGATAACCCAAGGTTTCCCCTACTTTATCCCAGGCTTTTTTATGACTCGGCATTGTGTCGATAACGGTACCATCCATATCAAAAATGAGCCCATCATAATCAGCCAAAAACGCTAAATCTGTCATTAATCACTCCCTTTTTTAAAATTTTTCGTATTTTGCTACAAATTTGTGATCCCTGCACTGTTTTATTTGAAGAGATTTCGGTAAAGTTAGGCTTAAACAGAATTTATCACAAAAAATTACCGCACTTTCTAACCGAAAAATGATTTCGAGGTGGCAATGAGGCTGCAACAACAATTAACTTTTTTATTACAACGAAAGTTGATCGATGAAGAAATCGTGCAATGGATGCTACATATCCGCGATCATTTGCTCAAGCAATGGCACGTTGATCTCGAAAGCCCACAGGTTTTAATGCTATTCAATCACATTGCAATGGCATTAGGGCGAATAAAACGGGGTTATACTGCAACCCCACTCGCAGCGGATATTTTGGCTGAAATACAAAGTGCGGTTGTTTTTCCACAGATTTTTCAACGCCATTCAGAATTGCTTGCATTACTGCCTATCTCAATTCCTGACAGTGAACAAACGCATTTTATTGCAAATATTTATTCGCTTTCATTAAGCCAACCACAAATTCTAACTAAGACAGTATGAAAATATATTAGGAGAAGTAAATAAAAAAGGTATTAGATAAGATGGCGCACCCGAAAGGATACCATTAGTTAATTAAATCAAATCATTATATAAATATGGTGCAGTTTTGGATCATATTATAAATTATTAATATAACCGCTTAAAATTACAGCAAATAGATCTAATTTTGCGTTTTATTGCGTTGGTTTGCGTTGGAAGATCTGAAAGAAAGGATCTCAATGCCGTTATTATGCAAAAGGCTTGAGCAAGGATCGCAATTTGCGTTGAAATCACTACATTTACTGTGCGGGCGTGGCGAGGATATGACTGCGATTTTTTAGGCGTGGTTTTGTGCTAGAAAATGGGGGAGAATAGGTTTTCGTGCTTGGTGGGATTATGTGGTTTGTTATAATAGCATCGGGCAATATTATTATATTGCAGCAAAAAGAATGGCTATTTTGTGCGGTTGAATCTATTTTTAAGCCTAGGCTTTTATTAAAACTAGGCAATAAAAATCCCGTGCTGTACACGGGAATAGTTGATAAAGTCTTTTGAGTTTATTCAAAAATTATAAGAAATTGCACCGCACTTTATTTGGATTTCACTCGCTTTCTAATAGCTTGTAATCTTCAAAACGAATCACTTCAAACCCTAGCCAATCGTTGATCTCTTTTAGCCGTTCCTGCAATGGAATGATTTCATTCACAAAAAATACTCTTGTGGCTTTTTCCACATCACCGAAACCGCCTGTATTATTTGGGATAATCCCCATTAATTGCGGTGGTACGCGGTGAGCTGCTAGCACATCATCACGACTTGCATTTTTGATATTCATAAATTCATCTTTGGCTACCGCATCAGAAAGAGGGATCACTTGCAGCCCTTCTTTCTTGCCGTTTGGCACATAGATGAATAAATTTTTAAAATTGCCTGTGCCTTTGGTTTGTTTGATTTGATTTTTAATGGCCTCAATATCATCACGGGTTTGCGTTGGGTCAGTCATATAAATAATTGATCCTGCGTGCGCCCCATTCAAATAATATTTACGACGGAACAGAGTGGCACTCTCATTTAAAAACGCCGATTGCAAACTCGCCAGATATTCAGGTGTACCATAAACTTCCTGATTAATATCAGGGTTAAGCAGGCAGAACACCGAATCTTTGGCGAACTCATATTCTTCATAGCCATTCACAATTTGGAAAAATTGCCCATCTTGCACGCCATTGCGCATATATTTTGCTAATGGAGCTTTTAAGCTCACCACCTTACCAAAAGCATTTTTCACTTTTTCGAGATAAGCATAACCAAACACCAAATAATCTTGCACCAGTTTTTCCAATTGCGTGCGGGGTAAAAGTGCGGTGGTTTTACAGGTGGAAAGCAAGATATTCTTTTTCACCGTGATCGCACTTTGATGATGTGGCGACGCATTTAAGGCTTTGGCCAAATAGCTTGGATTAATCGGTGGTAGATAATATTTGTCATACATCAACACCGATTCAAAGTAATTCATAATTTCAGCCCTGTCTAACACCGGGATAGGCTCACCAAAGCTAAATGCTTGGGTTTTGCTATGGCTATTGTTAAGTGCGGTCATTTTTTTGCGAGATTTTTTCATAAGTTATCCTAGTCAAAAGTAAAAATAGTGGATTGTTGGCTGCCAATATCACCACCCGAGCCATAAGGCACATTTAAAATACAGTTCATAATCGCCCAAGAAATATCGCCGTGGCTTGCCTCTTCCGAACGGTCAGAAACGTAGGTAATTTTGCCGGTGCTAGTGGTGCGTTTTTTGATAGTCATAAAACTAGTGAGAATATCCACGCCATCAAATTTCAAACGGCGTTTTTGGATTAAGTTTTGCGTTTTCAGAATCATTTCATTTTTAATATCAGGGTTATAAGTCAGCCCTGTTGCCATAGGGTAAAACTTCAGCACTTCTTGATACACACCTGACCCCATTCCCGTTTTATCAATCACAATGCGGGTAACATTATAATCATCACAAAACTGGGCAATGCGTTTGGCTTGCGCTTCATAATCCATTCCATGGAACGTTTGATGATGTAGCACCCGATAATCCCCCCCTTCCACGCGTGGCGGTGCAACAATCGCCAATGCCGCGCGGTCGCCTGTATAAGCAGGGTCATAACCTAGCCACACTTCGCGATTACCAAATGGGCGATTCCAACCAGGCACAAAATCGTGCCATTCTTCAAGGCTATCCACTTGGCATAACTGCAAGTCCGCAGCCTTGAATGCACTGGTGCTATCATCAGCAAATTGACATAAAAAAAGTTGCTCAAATTCTTCTTTTGAGTTCTCGGCTAACAAATCTTCAATGTTAAAGAGATTACAGCCACCTTCCAACGCATCATAAATAGTAACGATTTGCTTCCACTGGCGATCACCGCACAGCTTGCCTGCTCGCAAGTTTGTGTGGGAAATATCAATGTCCACTTTTTCGCCTTTGGCACGGTTACGGTTAAACGCCTTGCCCGAAAAAAACGCATAGGCAGGGTGGGCAATGGTTGTTGGCGTGGAAAAATAGGTTTGGCGATAGAATTTCTGCGCCGCCATACCCGATGCCACTTTGCGCATCACATCAAATTTCGGCACCCAGAAAATCTCATCGAAGTATAAATTGCCGTGATAAGATTGGGCGGTTGCCGAGTTTGTCCCTAAAAAGATTAATTCTGCACCATTTGGCAATTTAATGGTTTCGCCTTTCAGTTCCACGTCCGCTTTTTGCTTGGCGTAATTCACGATATAAGATCGAAACTGCAAGGCTTGCTTTTTACTGGCAGACAGAAAAATTTGATTATGCCCTGTGGTTAAAGCATCCACTAAGGCTTCGTGGGCGAAGTAATAGGTTGCTCCAATCTGACGGCTTTTTAAAATATTACGGATGCGGTGCTTTTTCGCATCGTGCCAAACGCGCTGATAAGCAAACATTTCTTCCAAAAAGCCATTAATGAGCAATTCTTCTTGTTCTTGGTTAATGGCATTTTGTTCAGGTTTCTTGCGTTCGCTTTTATAACGGTTTTTCAGTTTCGGGTTTAAATCCGTTTCATTGCCTTCGCCAAAGGAATAGCGTTTCACCCTTGCGGCTTTTTCCATTTGACGCATTAAAAAATCCAACTCTTTCAAGTCAGATCCCGTTTTCACCTCTTTCCGCAGTAATAATAAATAGCGTGTTTCAATGCCAAGCTCTACCCGACCGATTGAAGCCATATCATCCCACCTTTCGCGCTCTTTCCAGCTAGAAATAGTCGAAGATGGGATACCCAACTGGCGAGAGATTTCAGCAATTTTATAACCTGCGAAATACATTTCCTTTGCTTGGCGTTTGTTGTCCACGTCTAACGGTGCTAAATCTATTTGCTCTGTTTGCTCTTGTTCGCTCATCACTTTATAAAATCAATTTAGAATGACCGCATAATAGAAACCCCATTGCGTACCGTCTTGCCTTTGTGTGTGTTAATCCGATATTCACATTCGCAACCCATAGACCGAAAAAATAAAACCTTACAGAATGTTGGCAATTTGAACACCACACCGAAAGGACGCACTATGTCGAAAAAATCAAAATGGGTTGTAATTGCCACCGAAGGGGCAACCACAGACGGCCGCGAAATCCAGCGTAACTGGATTGAAGAAATGGCAGAAAGCTATGATCCAAAGAACACTTATGGCGCAAGAATTAATCTTGACCACATCAAATTTAATACCTATTGGAAAGATGTGCCGAACTCACAATGCTTTGGCGATGTGTTAGCACTCAAAGCGGAAGAACGTGAAGATGGTAAATTGCAATTACTCGCCCAATTAAAACCGACTGATGCCTTGATTGAACTCAATCGCGAAGGGCAAAAAGTTTATACCTCCGTGGAAATCGACACCAATTTTGCCGACACAGGCAAAGCCTATTTAGTGGGATTAGCAGTAACAGATAACCCAGCAAGTCTTGGCACAGAAATGTTATCCTTTTCTCATAACGGCTTAAACAGTCGCAAGCTCAAAGCAGATAACCTATTTACCGCAGCCATTGAAACGGCTTTAGCGTTTGAAGAAATCAGCGAAAAACCGAATTTTACGGTATTTGAAAAAATCAAAGCCTTATTTGCCAAAAAAGAAAGCAATGATGAACAACGCTTTACCGATTTGCAAAAAGCCCTTGAGTTACTCGCCGATCAAACCAAAGAAACGCAAGAAAAACTCACCGCACTTGAAAGCGATTTGCAACAAAATCAAGCCCAGCTCACCGAAGTGCAGAATGAAAATCAGCACATTAAAGCACAATTTGCCGAGCTGGAAAGCAAACCTGCTCAACATTACACCGCACGCCCACGCATTGCGGGTGAAGGTAGCCAAACCGATGGAAGATTTTTCTAATTTATTTTGAATAGGAACACACAATGAAAAAATTTACCCAACAAAAATTTGATGCTTATGTTGCAGGTGTTGCTGCAGATAACAATGTTGATATTACTCTTGTATCTAAAGGGGGGCAATACACTGTTGAGCCAACTATTCAGCAAAAATTGGAAAATGCAGTATTAGAAAATTCTGATTTCCTAAAACGCATTAATATTGTTTTGGTTGATGAAATGAAAGGCAGTGCATTACGTTTAGGTGTGTTAAGCCCAGTTGCAAGCCGAACAGATACCAACACAAAAGCTCGAGAAACGACTGATATTCATAGCTTACAAGAAAATGATTATTCTTGTGAAAAAACTAATTTCGATACTCACTTAAATTATGCAACTTTAGATTCTTGGGCTAAATTCCCAGATTTTGCTGCTAGAGTGGGTAAACTTAAAGCTGAACGCATTGCTTTAGATCGAATTATGATTGGTTGGAATGGTACAAGTATTGCAAAAACCACAGATCGTGATGCAAATCCATTACTACAAGATGTCAATAAAGGTTGGTTAGTTCAGATTGAAGAAAAAGCACCTGCCCGAGTGATGACGGAAGTTGAAAAAAGCAGTGGAAAAATTGAAGTTGGAACAGGCAAAGTTTATAAGAATCTTGATGCTTTAGTTTTCTCATTAAAAGAAGACTTTATTCCCCCACAATATCGCGATGATACAAAATTAGTTGCAATTATGGGAAGTGATTTATTAGCAGATAAATATTTTCCGCTCATTAATCAAGAAAAACCTAGTGAACAAGTTGCAGGTGATACTGTGATCAGTCAAAAACGAGTTGGTGGGTTACAAGCAGTTTCAGTGCCTTATTTCCCTAAAGGAACGGTACTAATCACATCTTTAGATAACCTTTCAATTTATGTTCAAGAAGGGAAAGTTCGCCGTAGTATTAAAGATAAGCCAGAGCGTGATCGTGTGGAAGATTATCTTTCATCCAATGAAGCTTATGTTGTTGAAAACTATGAAGCTGTTGCAATGGCAAAAAATATTACCATCGTAGATGCACCAGCTAAAACAGAGTAATCACAATGCGACCAACTAAACGCCATTTTCTTGAAGTTTCCGCCGCTGTTGCCCACGCGGCGGAACAGGAAGATTTAAGCCAATACAGCGAATATGAAAAACTCTGTCGCCTATTGGCTCGTCATAAGAAAAATCTGAAAGAACTGCAATCTAACGAGCGTAAAGCGGCATACAAAAAAGAAATTTTGCCACATTTTTTACCGTGGATTGAAGGGGCATTGTCCGCTGGCACAGGAAAACAAGATAACGTGTTGATGACGTGGTTAGTCTGGGCGATCGACTGCAACGAATATCACCTTGCATTACAAATTGCCCATTATGCCGTGTTCCACGATTTGCGCCTGCCCGAGCCATTCACCCGCACGCTTGGCACATTGCTTGCGGAAGAATTTGCCGATAAAGCCAAAGCTGCAATGGCAATTAATCAGCCTTTTGAAGTGGCTTATTTAGAGCAAGTGCAACAGCTCACTGCCAACCTTGATATGCCCGATGAAAGCCGAGCAAGATTATTGCGCGAATTAGGATTATTGCTTGCCGAAAGCCAACCAGAACAAGCCCTTGCTTATCTGGAAAAAGCACTAAGCCTAAATCAACACATCGGTGTAAAAGGCGACATCAAAAAATTAAGAAAACACCTTGATTTAACCGCTCAAGAACAGGGTGAAACCGAATAATGCCCCGTGTAAATCGCTCGAATGTGTGGCAATTTTTAGGAAAATTTTGCCCATAGTTTTTTTAAACATTTGACCAAAATTGAGCGATTTAACAAGGTTAAATAGAGCCAGATTAAAAAAGAAAGAAAATGAATTTGCCGCGTATTTATTGGATAGTCAAAAACAGAAAAAGTTTTACTCTCCCCTAAGGCAATAAATTCAAGCACAGCAATACAAAACGCACCGAGAAAAGTCAGCACCGCAATACATTTTTCTTTAAACATTGGAAACCTATTATGAACAAACCCTTTTTTGAAAGTTTAACCCTTAAATTGTATTTAGCAAGCACAGCCATTGTGCTTTACGGAATGATATTCCACTAAACCGAGCATATCACGCCACGGCGGGGCGGATTAAAAGTGCGGTCAAAAAAATCATCGAATTTTACCACCGCACTTCATTAATCCCCACCCCGCATTTTTTAAGGATAACATAATGTCAGACGGCTCAATTTCTATCAAACTTGCCCCCGATTACGCAATGCCTGCGGTGCAACGCCAAGTGGAAAAAGTGGGTAGCGAAGACAGCATCAGCAATGATGGCTTTTTCCCCGATTTATCGCTGGCAGATTTCCGCAATCAAGCCCGTGTAGATGGCACAGTAACCACCGCACGGCTGCAAGATGCGGTGATTGAAGCAATGGCAAGTGTCAATCAAGAACTGGCAAGCCTTAAACCACAAGATAGCGACAGCACGTTTTATGATATTGCTTGCCCACAAATCAACGGCGAAAGCCTAATGGTTTACCGCTACCGCCGAGCTGTAACCTGCTTAGCACTGGCTAACCTCTATGAGCGTTACACCAGCTACGACACCACAAACGACGGCGAGAAAAAAGCCGAATTGCTCAATGAAAGCATTGACGAGCTACGCCGTGATGCCCGTTTTGCCATTAGCGATATGCTCAACGTGCGAAGAATAAATGTGGAGCTGATTTAATGAAAGTGTATGCCCAACAAAATGACAACCTTGATGCCATTTTATACCGCTATTTTGGCAATCCTCAAGGTTGGTTAGAAATTACCTGCGAGCTAAATCCACACCTAATGCACTTACCTGTTTTGCCCTTGGGAACAGAGGTGATTTTGCCTGATCCTGACACAGAAAAAATCAGCGTTGCACAAGATAGCGTGCAACTTTGGAGCTAATAATGCACGACACCACAACAAAAGTTTCATACACAGGGGCAGGGGTTACATTCTTTATGGGGCGAATTGCCGATATGTTTAGCAATATTAATTGGGCAGATGCTGCTTCAATCGTGGGGATTGTAATGGGAATTGCCACCTTTGCGATCAACTGGTACTACAAGAAAAAAGATTTTGAACTAAAAAAACAAGAATTAGAAGGACGATCCAATGCAAAGAAAACTCACTAAATGGGCGTGTTCTGTTGCAGCCGTGGTTGCCCTCACCGTGGCATTACACGGCAAAGAAATTCGCACCTCACAAGCAGGCTTATTACTGATTGGCAATGCCGAAGGTTGCCAACAAAAACCCTATCAATGCCCTGCCGATGTCTTAACCGTAGGCATTGGCACAACCAACGCCGTAGAACCGATTAAACGCAACAAGGTTTACAGCTTGCCTGAAATCGCCAGTTTATACGCCAAAGGCATTAAACAAGCGGAAAAATGTGTGATCACCTATGCCAACGGCAATGCAATGCCACAAGGCGCATTTGATGCCTTGGTATCCATCACCTTTAACATTGGTTGCGCTAAGCTCAAAAATAGCACCCTGTTCAAAATGGCGCGCCTTGGGTATAGCAAAGCAATGTGCGACCAATTCCCACGTTGGATTTATGCTAACGGAAAAGTGCTAAAAGGCTTGGTTGATCGCCGTAACAAGGAGCGTGCCAGATGTTTAATTTCTTAACATTGAAAGAAAAAGGGCTGTTATTGATTGGCCCGATCATATTGGTACTAATTATCCTCTTTCAGGGTTGGCAAGCCACACATTGGCACGAACAAGCCATCAAAGAAAGTCAGCTCAAAACCCAATGGCAACAGGCATACCAAGCCCTAAACCAAGATGTTAAAAAATTTACCGAACAACAAAACAAGCTGATTGCCGAGCTAACACGCCAAAAAGCCGAACACAGCCAACAAAACAAGGAGTTACACAATGCACTTAACCAACACCAAAATTGGGCTAATCAGCCTTTGCCTGCTGATGTGCAACGCCTGCTCAACCCAAACCGTGCCACAGCCACGCCCGATACTTTGCCCGCAAAGCAATGAGTGCGGTGGTTTTTCTGCGCAAATTCGCACCAATGGCGAACTGGCGAAAGCCTATGTGCAGACACAACAGCATTTAGCCTTGTGCCTCACCGAAAACCAAGTCTTGAAACGCTGCATCACCGAATTTAATCAACAGGATAAACAATGACAGACAACCTAGACCGCGCGCAACAAATCGAACAAATGCAACGCGAAATCGCACTAAAAAAGCACCGCACTTTTAAAGGCGTGAGTGCCTTATATTGCCAAGATTGCGATGAGCCAATCCCCGAAAAACGCCGACAACTCATTCAAGGCGTTCAGCGGTGTGTGGATTGCCAACAACGTATGGAATTTAATCAAAGAAACGTGAAAAAATGAAAAAACCAAACCAACTGCGCGCCGTCCTTGAAAAAAGCTACCCTGATTTTGTCGCCAATCCTGACCGTTTACAGCTGTTTGTCGATAATGGGCGCATTATTGCCACGGGCGGAAATAGCCTCAGTTTCGAATATCGTTACACCCTTGACATTATCGCCACGGATTTTGCCGATGATCTCGCACGCCTGATTGTGCCAATTGAAGCCTACCTTAAAGCGAACCAGCCAGAACTGTTTGAAAACCCACAACAGCGTGAAGAAGCCTTTAAATTTGAGGTGGATTACAACAATAACAACACCTTAGATGTCGCCTTTAAAATCCAGCTCACAGAACGGGTGGTCGCCAAGAAAACCAGTGAAAACGAACTGAATTTAGAATATGCCCCAGAGCCACAATGTGAAGATAATTCAGCAATGGAGCAATGGCAAGTTTACTTGAAAAAACAGTTGATTTTTGAGGGGAAAACGCTGAATGGCAACAATTGACGAAGTCAACACAAGGCTTAATGCCCTGATTAATAACCTTAAGCCCCAAGCTCGCCGAGTCTTGGCACGCAACATTGGGCAACAGTTACGCAAAAGCCAAGCCAAACGCATACAGACACAGAAAAACCCTGACGGCACAGCCTTTGAACCACGCAAACCACAAAAACAGCTACGCAAAAAGAAAGGCAGAATCAAACGCAAAGCAATGTTTGCCAAACTCCGCACTACAAAACACCTGCGTTTTCGTGCGGAAGCCAACGCAATCAACATCGGTTTTAACGGTGGTTCAGCAGCCATTGCCAACATACACCAACAAGGCTTAAAAGCCCGAGTGCGGAAAGACAGAGATTACAAAGTGCAATATGCCCAGCGCGAATTGCTGGGCTTTAGTGATGAAGATAAGGAATTAATTGAGGGGTTGGTTATTGAGCAGTTAAGTTTTGGAAATTAAATTATTCCAGCTTGCTTTAAATTCAGCTTTTGCTTTTTCGTAGTCTGCTTTTTGTGCATCAGGAACAGGAATAAACCACATTACAACAGCAAAAACAATAATTGGCACCAATATCCAACCTAGCAAATTATCAGAATAAAGCGCAGGGAATAACATTATTAACATAGCAGCAAGAACAAAATACCAAAAACGAACAGCCAAAATGGCAATACTAACAATGGTAAAGCCAATAGCGGCAAGTGTTAGTACCCCCATTGCAAACATTATTCCAATGATAAAGGGAAGGATAATAAGTAAAAATAGAAATTCCATATGCCCTCCTAATTTTCCCTATTATTCAATCTTTATTTTTTTATTGTCAAGTAAAAGTGAGTAGAAAATGAAAAATTTAGAACTCAAAGTCATTTTAAATGCGGTAGATAAGCTCACCTCACCTTTGCGAGGCGTGCAAAAACAGCTTGATAAATTGCAAGATAAAGTAAAGGGTGCAACAGGCGAATTAAACAAGCTTAAACAACCAGCGTAAGTTGCTGGGCTTTAGTGATGAAGACAAGGAATTAATTGAGGGGTTGGTTATTGAGCAGTTGGATTCTGTTTAAATAACGCAAGAATCAATTCAAGCATTATTTCCTCCTAGTATTTATAAAACCATTTTTACCCCAAATTGCTTCAACAAGGGTAGGAATAATAAGTAAAGATAACAACGCTTGCCATAAAGAATCATTAATAAAATGATAATAAATAAATGGTGTCGCAAGCGTTAAAGGTGAACATAACGCGTGAATTTTATCTCGTTTATTGGTTGCTAACTCATACTGATCTTTCACCGAAATAATACCTGTATAGGCAACAGCAAGTGGCACGCCAATCACGAATGCAATAACTAATAATATAGCCAAAAAAGCAATAAAAAATCCAATCATATAACACTCCTTAGTGTGCCTTATTTTTGGATCAAAAAAATCACATTGTCAATAAAAATTGAGGTTGAGAATGAATAAATTACAAATACAAGTGCTATTAAGTGCGGTAGATAAAATGACTGCACCATTACGAACAGTTGAAAGCAAAACAAAAAAACTCTCCCAAGCCCTAAGTGAGAACAAAGAAAAGCTCAAAGCCTTAGAAAAGGTGCAAAATCAAATGGGCAGTTTTGGGCGAATGAAATCTAATATAGAGCAAAGCGCACAAAGCATTCAAAAATATGCGTCAAAAATTGATACGCTAAAAGAAAAACACGAAACCCTGAAACTAACCAGAGATAAGTTAATTGTATCTATCAAAGATCATAAGCGAAAAGTTGATACCTTACTATCAAGACAAAAAGCATTAGCTGCATCAAATCAAGCAAATAGCTCTAAATATGCTGAACTTACTGCACAAATTAACCGTGCTAATTTTTCCATTTACACAATGGAAAATAATTTACAACAAAATAAACGTGCATTAAGTGATAATAAGAAAAGCCTTACTGCAGAAAAAGCCGCACTGAAAGCCAGTCGCCACGAAAAAGCCAAACAGCTTGTGGAATTACGCCGTTTACGCCAAAAACTCAAAGAAAGTGGCATTGATGTAAAACGTTTTGGTACCAATGAAATTATTACTAAAAATAAAATCAGAGAGGCAACAAAAGAGATTGAAAAGCAACAGAAAGCATTGGAACGATTGAATAGAACAAAGCAAAATAATGAACGTTATAAAAAACAGGTTCAATCTTTAAAAAATGGTAGTGATAGATTAGCCAATTTAGGGCAAAAATCAATGGTAACAGGGGCAGCGGGAATAGGATTACTCGCTAAACCAACTGCTGAATTTGCAGCCGCCGAGAAAGCAGCAATCAATTTAAAAGTCGCAATGATGGATAAAGATGGAAAAGTTTCAAAAGATTATGAAAAAATCAACCAACTTGCGACAAATTTAGGTAATAAGTTACCGGGTACTACAGCTGATTTTAAAGAGTTGATGACAATGCTTATCCGTCAAGGTATGAGTACAGAGGCTATTTTAGGTGGAACAGGTGAAGCCGCCGCCTACCTTTCTGTTCAATTAGGAATGGCTCCCGCAGCTGCTGCTGAATTTGCGGCAAAAATGCAAGATGCCACAAGAACAACAGAAGCTAATATGATGGATTTAATGGATATTATTCAAAAAGGTTTCTATGCTGGTGTGGATCCAACAAATATGCTAGGAGCATATAAAAATTTAGGCAGTGCAATGGATCTCATCAAAATGAAAGGCATTGAGGGAGCAAAAGCCTTTGCGCCTTTTGTTGCAATGTTTGATCAGGCAGGAATGGACGGTTCTTCCCAAGGCAATGCGATGCGTAAAGTCTTACAGAAAAGTATGGATACGCAAAAAATCCAAAAAGCATTGAAAGATCTAAAAGATGATAAATTACTGCCTAAAAACTTTAAGCTCAATTTTACAAATGGAAAGGGAGAGTTCGGCGGTTTTGACAATTTATTTAAGCAGTTAGATAAACTAAAAGGACTAAATTCAGAAGCAAGATTAGCGGTAATAAAAGAAATTTTTGGCGATGATGCAGAAGTAAACCAAGTGTTATCTGTCTTAATTGAAAAAGGCAAAGCAGGCTATGAAGAATTTGCAGAAAAAATGGAACGCCAAGCGGCATTACGCAAACGAGTTGATGAACAATTAGCAAGCCTAGCGAATATTTGGGACGCAGCATCAGGAACATTCACGAATTTATTAGTTGAAATTGGCACAACATATGCCCCACAACTTAAAGCTCTTGCAGAACAATTTGGGCAACTTTCAGAACAGTTAATTAACTGGGTAAAAGCAAATCCTGAATTAGTGGGGAGTATTGCAAAATGGATTGCTATTTGTGGGGCGGCAATGGTAGTCATTGGCGGCTTATCAACCGTATTTAGTTACACATTATATCCTATTGCAAGACTAGGGTTATTTTTATGGAAAGTGGTTCCAGCAATAATCAATGTCGCTAAGCTATTAGGGGGGAAGCTGGTATCTGCGATTACGATAGTTGGAAAAAGTTTATTTTTAATGGGTAGATTTTTGCTAGCTAATCCTATTTTTCTTGTGATTGGATTAATCGCGGGAGCAGCCTATTTGATCTATAAAAACTGGGAGCCAATTTCAAACTTTTTCAAAGAAATTTGGGACGATGTAGAACGTATTTTTGACGATGTAAAAAAAAGGTTTACTAATCTGCCAGCTGAATTTTCACAGTTTGGTACGAATATGATTGAGTCATTGAAAAAAGGCATTGAAGATAAATTTAAAGCCGTTACCAATTTCATTAAAGAAAAAATTGATTGGATCAAAGAAAAATTAGGTTTTTCAACAGAAGCAGAAACCAAAATCACCGAAGTTAAAGAAAAAACAGAAAAAGCAATGTCCAAAGCAATGAGCCAAAATAACATAGCGGGGCAGTTGTATATGGCGGGTTCTGGTATAGAACCAGAACAACAAAAAGTACCCAATAAAAATAGTTGGTCAGGCGGCTACGCAGGTAACGGTGGCAAATACCAACCCAAAGGCATTTTTCACGGCGGTGAATATATTATGACCAAAGAAGCCACATCACGCCTTGGCGTGCCATTGCTCAACGCCTTAAACTACGGCAAAAACGCAATGCTTGCCGCAGGGCTTGGTGTAAGTGTTGCTACTGCTCAACCAATTAAGGTGGATAACCGACCACCGCTAACTGCCAAACCACAGGCTACCCAAATGGCAAGCCAACCAATGCAAGTAACCATAAACATCAACGCCCAACAAGGGCAAAGTGCGGTGGATATTGGCAAAGAAGTGGAAAAAGCCTTACAGCGTATAGAACAACAAAAACAAGCACGTGCAAGAAGTGCATATCGAGATAGAGAGTAAGGGTGAAAGGCCTTCTATTTTTCATTTGACATTGTACAGGGTACAAGATACTATCTGTTCATAGGAGATAATATGAATACAGATAAATTTATTACCTTTATCGAAACTCCAATTTTTGAGGAAGATAGAAAAGCCTTACTTTCTGATGAGGAATATCAAGCATTTCAAACTTATATGCTAGATAACTTTCATTTAGGTGATGTAATTCAGCATACTGGTGGCTGTCAAAAAATCAGGTGGAAACTATCAAGTAATAACAAAGGTAAAAGTGGCGGTGTAAGAATTATTTATTATTCACTCACAACCAAGGGGAAGTTATATTTATTGATGATGTATCCAAAGAGTGAGAAAGATAATATGAATGCCGCAGAAAAAGCGATTTTAAAATCAATCGTTGATCAACTAAAAGGAGATTAAAAATGGATAAAAAATTATTTGATCGTCTAGTCAAAAGTGCTGAACAAATGGTTGCGATTGAAAAAGGGGAAATGCAACCCACTCCTAATGCTGTAACCCAATTCCGTATTCCTGATGTGAAAAAAATCCGTGCCAACACCCATTTAAAACAAAATGAATTTGCGGATTTATTAGGCGTTAGCACAGCGTTAGTACAATCTTGGGAAACCGCCCGCCGTGTGCCGAATGGTCCAGCACTAAAATTACTTAATATCCTTGAAAGCCAACCACAAATTTTAGAAACATTAAGAGCGGTTTAATTTCATCAAAAAAGCAAGCCTCGCTTGCTTTTTTGTTATCCCCAAATCCACACCGCAAACCACTACCCAATCTCTAGCAAATCCCCAACAATAGCCCTATTTAATCCATCAATAATAGTGCTATGTCCGCAGAAAATAATCGCAGAATTGAAAACCTGATTCGATATGGCGTGATTGCCGAAGTGGATTGTGCCACCCGCCGCGCACGTGTGCAATCAGGCGAAATCTTAACAGATTGGTTGCCTTGGAGTTCTGTCAATAACTGTACGGAACAAAAAATAGACAATTTAACGTTATTTTTAAATGCTCGTCAAAATGATGTGGAAATCGTGCAAAAAGCACTCAAACCAATCTGTTTACCACTTAATGATCGGCAGTTAGCTTATTTATTGAAAGGAAATTTATTGGTACTAAACCATAAACAATCGGTGAGATTTATTAATAACAAGGTAGAAATTATCCCAAACCAAGAACCCGTGCCGTTTATGGGCGATGCCGGGGAGTGGTTTGTGCAGTGAGGCTAAAAATGAAAAAATTACCCCCAAAAAAAGAAAAAGAAATCATTAGGCTTTTTTGTGATATGCGTTTGTCTTTGGACACAGTTGATGATGTTGGAAGAGAAACTTATGAATTTTTATGTAGTTTGATAGCAGATTATGATGATGTTAATGAAGAATTAAAATTTTCTTGTGGGAGCGATGAAGATATTGATTTTGATTCATTTATTGATTCAGTTGAAGATTCAATACGATGGAATAAATACGCATTAAGCCTTTTAAAAGAATTAAAACAAAAGAAATTACCGTTAAAACAATGCATTGAACTTTATAATGGTGGGGGAAAATAATATGGAAAATATTTCAAACGAACAACTACACCAAGAGCTACAAGCCTTACGAACCTTAGTAGCTAGCACAATGATTGATGAAAAAAGCACCTTAGTTTGGACGGCGCAGGATATTGCGGACTATTTTCAATTTAGCTATGAGCATACTAAAAGAGCGGTGATTGCAGATCCTGATTTCCCCAATGCCATTGAATTGCAAAAACGCACTGGGGGAAAAGCAGCTAATCGTTGGTTAGCTGGTGATGTGATTGCCTTTGCCCGTAAACGTGCGAGAAATCAGCGTTAGTCTAACAAATGTGCTACTTTTTTCATATCGGGGGCATAGTAGGTATTTTGTAGTATGCTTAAATCTCTATGCCCTGATATTTTTGCCAAGGTCATCACATCAACTTTTTCTGCCAATCTTGTTAATGCCTCGCGACGGGTGTCGTGAAAATGCAAATCTTCTAGCATCATTCTATTTTTCAGCTTACGAAATAGGGCATCAAGCAACGATGATGTAAGTTGGAAAACACTTTCACCCTCTTTTATTTTCTCTAATAATTTTAATATTTTGATCGCTTGGGTTGATAATGGGACATCTCTGGGCCAGCCATTTTTAGTTTTGGGTAAATGGGCAATGCGGTCTTCAAAATGGATATGTTCCCACGTTAAATTCACAATTTCCCCTGCACGCATTGCAGTTTCAATAGCAAATAAAATCGCTGCGCCCACCCTTGCTGTGGCAGTGGTAGGCAATTCATAAAAAGAAAACCCCGAGCTGTAAATTAGTGCATCAATTTCATCTTGGCTATAACGTCTTGTGCGAGGCTTAGGCGTTGCAGGTTTCTTTACCCCTTTCAACGGATTATTTTTTAACAATTTCCATTCGGTTATCGCCGTGTTAAAAATATGGCTAATTACTGCCCATTCTCTTAATACCGTCGCTGATGATACGGTTTTCAAGCGTTCATCCCGCCATCGCTGAAAATCTTCTTCTTTTAGCTCTTTGAGGGATTTTTTTGATATGGGCAATTCTAAAAAGCGATATAACAAGAGTGTTTCTTTTCTTGCACTGCGTTTTTTTAATGTAACTTCTCGCAAATAACGTTCAACCACATCGCTAAAAGGGATATCGACAATTTCACTGTATGAGCCTGTTTCAATTTCGATTTCTGTTCTATTCGCCCAAGCGACAGCTTCCGCTTTTGTGCGGAATGACTTTGATTTAACAACGCCTTTTTTCCTAACTTGCGCTCGCCAAGTCGCATTTCTTTTTGTAAATGTTGCCATAAAATCTTAAATATTTGGTTTGGTGCAATAATTGGTGCAGTGATGGTGCATTTTTGGTGCAAATAAATGTTACAACAGATCAAATCTGATCACAATCAAGCCAAAAATAGAACGGGGAAAATTAAGAAAAACTAGAAAAATACGTTATTTTTCAAGCAAATATCATATTAGATCAAGAAAAAATAGATTTTTATATTAAGATGAATTTAGTAGAATGGCGCACCCGAAAGGATTCGAACCTTTGACCGCTCGGTTCGTAGCCGAGTACTCTATCCAGCTGAGCTACGGGTGCGTATTTGAGTTATACTAACCAACCATTTAATCATTTTAATTTTGCTGTAGAGTTCAACAAAATGGCGCACCCGAGAGGATTCGAACCTCTGACCGCTCGGTTCGTAGCCGAGTACTCTATCCAGCTGAGCTACGGGTGCCCTGAGTAAATGGCGGTGAGAGAGGGATTCGAACCCTCGATAGAGTTTCCCCTATACACCCTTAGCAGGGGTGCGCCTTCAGCCTCTCGGCCATCTCACCGCAATCGGTTTGTGGGCGGTATAATACGGATTGCCTCAGCATAAGTCAAACGATTTTTTGCAAATAATTATTTGTTTGAATGATTTATCTACAACAAGGAATAAATATCAACTAGCCTTTCAAAATCGCGCGTAGATTCGCAAGGTTTTTCTTTGTTTGGTTCTGTTTTTCTTCTGTTGTCATTACTGGTTTGTCTTTTTCCCATTGCACATCATCTGGCGGCAATTCATCTAAAAAGCGGCTTGGCATCGGTTTAAAAACTTCGCCAAATTGTCGCCGCTCTTTGCACAAGGAAAAGGTCAGCGTTTGTTGCGCGCGTGTAATCCCTACATAGGCTAAGCGTCGTTCTTCTTCCACATTGTCTTCATCAATGCTGGTTTGGTGTGGCAGGATATTTTCTTCCATTCCCACTAAAAACACGTGAGGAAATTCCAGCCCTTTTGAGGCGTGTAATGTCATCAATTGCACTTGATCACTTTCATCATCTTCTTCTCCACGCTCTAACATATCACGCAAGGTTAGGCGGGCGACCACTTGATTGAGCGTCATTGGCTCATTAAATTCATCGCCTTTGAGCATTTCTGCTACCCATTGGAATAAGGTCGCCACATTTTTACTTTGTACTTCAGCCATTCTTGGTGAAGTGGCCGTTTCGTAAAGATATTCTTCATAATGCAATTGGCTTAACATTCGGCGAATGGCATCTTCTGGTTCAGCGCGTAAAATGTCATCATTAAGCTCAACAATCCAACGCGCAAAATTTTGCAACGCATCATAAGCTTTTGGCGTAACGCGTTGAATTAATTCAAAATCAAAAATGGCTTCAAATAAACTGATATGTTTTTCTGATGCCAATGATCCCAATTTTTCAAGGGTTGCCGTACCAATTTCTCGCTTTGGCGTATTGATAATACGTAGCAATGCGGCATCATCATCTTGGTTCACCAAAACGCGCAAATATGCCATCATATCTTTAATTTCAGCCCTTGAGAAAAAAGACGTACCGCCAGAAATCTTGTAAGGAATACGATTTTGCATAAGTACCTTTTCAAATAAACGGGATTGATGATTTCCCCGATACAAAATGGCATAATCACGGTATTTGGTTTTACGCATAAAACGGTGTGTAATCAGCTCTCCCACCACCCGTTCTGCCTCATTTTCCTCATTTTTAGCCTCGATCACTTGTAATTTTTCCCCTTCACCCAAGGTAGAAAATAATTTTTTATCAAAAACGTGATCGTTGTTGGCAATCAAAATATTGGCACAATGCAAAATTCGCCCTGTAGAACGATAATTTTGCTCAAGTTTAATCACTTCTAACTGTGGGAAATCATTTTTTAGGCGAGCCATATTTTGCGGTTTTGCACCACGCCAAGAATAAATAGATTGATCGTCATCGCCTACTACGGTAAATCTCGCAGCCTCCCCCACCAACAATTTGATTAATTCATACTGGCTCGTATTGGTATCCTGATATTCATCTACTAGCAAATAGCGAATTTTTGCCTGCCATTTTGACCGCACTTCTGCATTTTCACGTAACAGCAAAGTAGGCTGCATAATTAAATCATCAAAATCTAAGGCATTATAAGCACGCAACTGAGTGGCATAGCGTTGATAGCATTGGGCGAATGTTTGTTCTTGGGGATCCCCTGCCATTGCAAAGGCTTGGGCTGGCAAAATAAGATCATTTTTCCAACGGGCAATACGCGTAATCAACGCTTTCAATAAATCTTTATCTTGTTGTAGAAGATCTTGGGTTAATTCCTTTAATAACGCCATTTGATCCGAATCATCAAATAAAGTGATCGAAGATTTTAGCCCTAAATGCTTATATTCTCGCTTTACAATCTCAAAACCAAGGGTATGGAAGGTAGAAATCGTCAAACCGCGACTTTGCGCTTTGCCAATAGAATGCGCCACCCGTTCTTTCATCTCTCGTGCCGCTTTATTAGTAAAGGTTACCGCCGCAATTTGCTTCGCGGAATAACCACAATTTGCGATTAAATACGCAATTTTATTGATGATAACTCGCGTTTTCCCCGAACCAGCGCCCGCTAAAACCAAGCAAGGTCCAGAGACATAATGAACGGCTTGTTGTTGTTGTACATTTAATTTCATTTGGCTTCTTCCGCCCACGCATAGGGCAATAATGCGGTGTCTAATAAAAAAGATAAAGGCAAATCTAAAATTGGCAGTCCCCATTTTTGAGCCATCTGCCAATCATATTTTGTACCCGCATAGCTTTCATAAGGTTTACTTGGATCAACCAACTTCACCACCGTGCCACAACCCGAAAGTAAACAAAGTGCGGTAGGAATTATTACTATTTTTTTCATACTAAATGAGACAAAAAATTTCGGACATTATAAAAAATAGAAAGTAAGAAATAAAACGGGAATTGCCAAGATAGCTACATAATGTGTGATTTCAAAACAACTAATATGTCAAACATTATCTTATAATCCATTGATTAACAAGCTCTTGTGTCGTTTCTTTATGCACCCACATACTTTCAAAATTTGGTGTAGGATATTTACTGTGGTTGTAGCCAACAAATTGGTGAAAATCAAATACGGCGTGAGGATAACCATTAATCAGTAAAAAGGCTTGATAACCATTTTCTGACCAACAAATCTGTAAATCTCGTGGCTCAGCTAAAGAATTTTTATCAATATCATTCACTGCATATACAAAAAGACTATCCACTACAGGCTGAGATCTCTGATGCAAATCAAGGGCATAAAAATAGCCTGTTTCACCATCATCTTCAAAAATAACCAGTAAATGTTCGTGCTGTGGTGAATGTGCGCCACAACGGTATTTTTCACCAATTTTTAGCTTTTCATCAAGAACAGAATAAAGCATTGTTTCTCCTATTTTTAGGTAATAAAAAGCCACCGGTAATTCGGTGGCTTAGGTAAATCAGGTAATAAATTACGCTTGACCTTTAACTGCTTTTAATCCTAAGAATGGCGCTTTTTCGCCTAATGCTTCTTCGATACGGATTAATTGGTTGTATTTTGCAATACGGTCTGAGCGGCTCATTGAACCCGTTTTGATTTGACCTGCTGCTGTACCTACTGCTAAATCAGCAATAGTTGCATCTTCAGTTTCGCCAGAACGGTGTGAAATAACCGCGGTGTAACCTGCATCTTTTGCCATTTTGATTGCAGCTAAAGTTTCAGTTAATGAACCAATTTGGTTGAATTTAATTAAGATTGAGTTTGCAATCCCTTTTTCAATCCCTTCTTTTAAGATTTTGGTGTTAGTTACGAATAAGTCATCACCCACTAATTGTACTTTATCGCCTAATACTTTAGTTTGGTATGCGAAACCGTCCCAATCTGATTCGTCTTGACCATCTTCGATAGACACGATTGGGTACTCTTTGCATAAACCTTCTAAGTAGTGAGTAAATTCTTGAGAAGTGAATGATTTACCTTCACCTTTCATTTCGTACATACCGTTTTCTTTGTTGTAGAATTCAGATGATGCACAGTCCATTGCCAATGTAACATCTTTACCTAATACATAACCGGCTTTCTCTACAGCTTCTTTGATACAAGCAAGCGCTGCTGCATTTGATTCTAGGTTAGGTGCAAAACCACCCTCATCACCCACTGCGGTGCTTAAACCTTTAGATTTTAATACTTTAGCAAGGTTATGGAATACTTCAGCACCGATACGTAGTGCTTCTTTTAAGGTTTTCGCACCCACTGGTTGGATCATAAACTCTTGAATATCCACGTTGTTATCTGCGTGTTCACCACCGTTGATAATGTTCATCATTGGTAATGGCATTGAGTAAACGCCCGGTGTGCCGTTTAGCTCTGCAATCCACGCATAAAGTGGTAAACCTTTAGATGCTGCCGCTGCTTTCGCGTTAGCAAGAGAAACCGCTAAAATTGCGTTTGCACCGAATTTAGATTTATTTTCCGTGCCGTCTAAGTCGATCATAATTTGGTCGATTTCTGCTTGGTTAGTGGCATCTTTACCCACTAAGGCTTGTGCGATTGGACCATTTACCGCTTCAACCGCTTTTAACACACCTTTACCTAAGAAACGAGATTTATCGCCATCGCGTAATTCTAATGCTTCACGAGAACCTGTTGATGCGCCAGATGGTGCAGCAGCCAGACCGACAAAACCACCTTCAAGGTGAACTTCTGCTTCAACAGTTGGGTTACCGCGCGAGTCAATGATTTCACGACCAATAATTTTAACGATTTTCGCCATTTTATTTTCCTCTTTTAAGTTCAAAATGAATTCTTGAAAAATCGGGCTTATAGTAAAGCGTTTTTCCGAATTTGTCTTGTTAAAAATACTGCTTATTTGATCAAAACACTATTTTTTAACTATTTTTCTGATGTTCTTTTGCTGCCTTGACAAAGCCCTCAAATAATGGATGACCATCACGTGGAGTTGAGGTAAATTCAGGGTGGAACTGACAAGCAACAAACCAAGGGTGATTTGGTACTTCAATAATTTCCACTAATTTTTTATCCGCAGATAACCCTGTTACTTTTAAACCGGCTTTTTCAATTTGTGGTAATAGGGTATTGTTTACCTCGTAACGATGACGATGACGCTCTTCAATGGTTTCTGCACCATATAGCTCACGCGCTCGGCTGCCTTCGGCAAGATGACATTGCTGTGCGCCTAAACGCATTGTGCCACCAAGATCAGACTTATCACTACGGGTTTCGATATTTCCTTCTGCATCTTGCCATTCTGTAATTAAGCCCACCACAGGCTGTTTACAATTTTTATCAAACTCAGTGGAATTTGCCTCGGTCAATCCTGCTTTATGACGCGCATATTCAATTAATGCCACTTGCATTCCTAAACAAATGCCTAAGTACGGAATGTTGTTTTCTCGGGCATATTGTGCGGTGCGAATTTTGCCTTCCACCCCACGATAGCCAAAGCCACCCGGCACTAAAATACCATCTAAGCCTTTTAGCACCTCTGTGCCTTTGCTTTCAACATCTTCTGAATCAATATACTTAATATTCACATTTAGACGGTTTTTTAATCCCCCGTGTTTTAATGCTTCATTCACGGATTTATAAGCATCAGGTAACTCAATATATTTCCCTACCATACCAATGGTTACTTCACCTGTTGGGTTAGCTTGTTGATAAAGCACTTGCTCCCATTCGCTTAAATCCGCTTCAGGGCAATCTAGGTGGAAACGCTGACAAATAAACTCATCTAGGCCTTGTGATTTCAATAAAGCTGGAATCTGATAAATAGAACTCACATCTTTTAACGAAATCACCGCACGTTCTGGCACATTACAGAACAAGGCAATTTTGGCACGTTCATTTGGTGGGATCATACGATCAGAACGGCAAATTAACACATCAGGCTGAATTCCAATTGAGAGCAATTCTTTAACTGAATGTTGCGTTGGCTTGGTTTTCACTTCGCCCGCTGTTGGAATATAAGGCACAAGGGTTAGATGCATAAAAATCGTACGTTCACGCCCCACTTGCACAGCAAGCTGACGTAATGCCTCTAAGAACGGTAATGATTCAATATCCCCCACTGTTCCGCCCACTTCCACGATAGCCACATCGTGCCCCGCTGCGCCATCGATCACGCGCGCTTTAATTTCATTGGTGATATGTGGAATAACTTGAATAGTCGCACCAAGATAGTCGCCTCGACGCTCTTTGCGTAAGACTTCAGAATAAATTTTACCCGTAGTGAAATTATTGCGTTTGGTCATTTTAGTGCGAATAAAACGCTCATAATGCCCGAGATCGAGATCCGTTTCTGCGCCGTCTTGGGTCACAAACACTTCACCGTGTTGGGTTGGACTCATTGTACCGGGATCCACATTAATATAAGGATCCAGTTTCATAATGGTTACATTCAAACCACGAGCTTCTAAAATTGCGGCCAATGATGCCGCTGCAATCCCTTTACCAAGGGAAGAAACCACGCCGCCCGTTACAAAAATATAGTTGGTAGCCATAAATAGAACCTAATTTGTTGAGATGAAAAAATTGAGAATCATTGTAATAAGACGGGATGTTAGTTTACAGCAAAGGGCAATCTAACTCAATCGCTAGGAAAGATTTTTTAATTTTTAAAGTGCGGTCTTTTTTCTCATTTTTTTATAAAATTCCGCAAAATCTCCCCGCACTTTCTTTTTTCGTCAATAAAAAAGCTACCCAGAGGTAGCTTTTGATTTTTTGATGATTAATTAATGCTGACCATTGTCTTCAATAGGTTTGATGCTTTCATCAAACTCTGGTAATGGTTTATGCTCACTTGCGATATAAGTATAAATGACAGGCAAGATGAACAAGGTAAAGAGCGTACCAATTGCCAATCCAGCCACGATCACAATACCAATACTAAAGCGAGACACTGCACCTGCGCCTGTCGCATATAGCAATGGAATTAACCCTGCAATCATCGCGGCGGTTGTCATCAGAATTGGGCGTAAACGCACGGTCGCGGCTGCCATAATAGCTTCTCGACGGTTTTTATGGTGATAAAGCTGCTCTTCTTTCGCCACTTCACACATTAAGATACCGTGTTTCGTAATTAAGCCTACAAGCGTAATCAAGCCCACTTGTGAGTAAATATTTAAGGTTGTTCCAGCAATGCCGAAGAAACCAAATAAATTTAAGGCAAATAACGCGCCACTCACAGCAAGTGGTACAGAAATCATAATCACTAATGGATCACGGATAGATTCAAATTGAATTGCTAACACAAGGAAGATAATAATCACCGCTAAGGCAAAAGTAACGCCTAATGAATTGCCTTCTTGTACAAGCTGACGTGCTTCACCTTTGAAGTCGTAGTTATAGCCTTGTGGTAAATCCTGATTTGCTGTGTCTTGTAACCACTTCACCGCATCACCAATACTGGTGGTTGGTGAAGGCACCGCACCAATAATCGCAGAATTTAACTGGCTAAAACGAGGCAATGAACTTGGTTGTGATTCAAGTGTGATCGTTAAGAAACTACTTAACGGTACAGATTCGCCATTGCTTGCTTTTACGAAGTAATTATCCATACTTTCTGGCGCAAGGCGATCTTTACGCTTAACTTGTGAAATCACTTTATACGCACGCCCATCAATATCTACACGGGTGATGGTTGCAGCAGAAAGATAGCTACCTAGTGTATTACTAATTTGCTGCATAGATACCCCATAGGTTCCCGCTTTTTCTTTATCAATGGTGATTTTCATCTGCGCGGTATCAAATTTCAACGCTAAAGAAGTGTACACAAACTGCCCAGAGTTTTTCATTTTATCTAAGAAAGCGCCGGCAACGTCTGCCAATTCTTTATAATCTTTCGCCGTGCTAATCACAAAGCTCACTGGTGGGCCTTGTTCACCGGTTTCAATTTCTGGGAAAGCGAAACCACTCACCGAAATTTCAGGGATAGCTTGGGCTTTTTGATTTAATTCAGCAAGCACTTCACTTTGTTTACGGCTACGATCCTTCCAATCCTTTAACGTGACTACGTTTAATGATTGATTAGATGCTGGCGCACCAGAAATGACCATTGAAAAATCGACTTCTTCGGTATTTTTCAAAATATCTTCATAGCCTTTCATTGCCCCTTGTACATAATCCACATTCACATTCGCAGGTGCTGTTCCTAACGCGAGAAATGCCCCTTTGTCTTCCGCTGGGGTTAATTCACTTGACAGTGCATTGAACAACATCGGTAAAGTGGCAAAAATAACAACAGCAAATGCCAGCACAAATTTACGGCTATTCATTACAATGCCAAGCAAATATTCATAAGTGCGGGTCAATTTTCCTAAGGTATTTTCAATGCGTTGCTCAAGTTTTGACGGTGCAGTATGTGGCTTAAGCAATTTACTACTCATCATTGGAGAAAGCGTTAAGGCCACGATTCCTGAAATAAACACCGCCCCCGCTAAAGTAAGGGCAAATTCTTTAAACAGTGAGCCAGTAATCCCATTCATTAATGCCATTGGGGAATACACCGCGATCAATGCAATGGTCATTGAAATAACAGGCGTTGCAATTTCTCTTGTCCCGATAATTGCTGCGCGGAATGGCGTTTCACCGAGTTTAATATGGCGATCCACGTTTTCTAGCACCACAATCGCATCGTCCACCACAAGCCCAATTGCCAGTATTAATGCCAGCAATGTCATTAAATTAATTGAGAAATCAAACGCTTGCAACATCATAATCACCCCAATTAGAGAAATTGGAATGGTAATGACAGGAATTAAAATCGCTCGGAATGAACCAATAAATAAGGTAATCACCACCAATACGATAATGGTTGCCTCTAAAATGGTTTTCACCACTTCATCAATGGAGCTGTTAATTGCAATTGTGCGGTCATAAAGAATGTCAGTTTCAATACTGTCAGGCAAATTGCGTTTAATGCTTTCATAAAGCGGACGAATATTTTCCGCCACGGTTAATGGGTTTGCCGTTGAGGCAGGATCAATGGCTAATACCACAGAATCTGAGCCATTCGCTACCGCTCGGCTATCATCGCTTTCTTTATTTAATTCAACATCAGCAATATCACGCAAACGCACGAGATTATCACCTTTTGAATACACGATCAGATTTTGCAACTGCTCTACGGTCTTGGTGGTGGTTTCCACTTTATTTTTATACACCGTAAAATAGCCATTATCATTACCTGCCGCCGTTTGAACGTTATTAGCAGATAAAGCCGCCATCACTTCTGGCGCGGAAAGGTTTTGCGCTGCCATTTTTTGTGGATCTAACCAAATACGCATTGCATATTGTGATGCACCGAAAATGGTGACTTTTGCCACCCCTTCCACGGTAAAAAATTGTGGTTTCACCACACGCTCAATATAGTCGGTAACTTGGCTGGCATCTAATTTGTTGGAACGGAAACTGATGTACATAATCCCTGATCCCCCTGTTGAAGAAGTAATCGTAGGATCATCAATCCCAGTCGGCAATGCAGAACGCACGGAATTCACCTTCGCCAACACATCAGCTAGCGCCGCGTTGGGATCGGTGTTGAGTTTCATTTTTACCGTAATAGAAGAGGTATTTGGACGACTTTCTGAAGACATATAATCAATATTATCAGCCTGTGCAATCGCTTCCTCTAGTTTTGAGGTAATAAAGGCTTGGATCAGATTGGCATCCGCCCCCGGATAAACCGTGGTAACGCTGATTACCGTGGTTGTCATTTTAGGATATTCACGCACCGTCAATTTTGAAATGGCTTGCAAACCTAAAATAACAATCAGCAAGCTAATCGAAACTGCTAAAATGGGGCGACGAATAAAAATATCTGTAAATTTCATTCACACACTTCCTAAATTAAAGATTAGTTTTCTTCACAGGCTCGCTGGTGCCTACGCCCGCTTTGTCTGTAACAAACACTAAACTGCCGTTACCAATACGTTGCTGACCGCCCGTGATGATTAAATCACCCACTTTCACATCATCGCCTTTTAATTGCGCATAAATGCCTTGACGATCTTTGGTAAACACCGTGATTTGTTTCGCACGATATACCTTATCAATGTCATCTTTGTGTGGGAATTTATCGTTATCTAATAACGTCTGTTTATCTTCATCAGAAAGTGCGGTTAAAACGTAGGCAATTTCGCCGTACATATTGTAGCTCACTGCCACTTGTGGCACGACAACTTGGTTGCGCTCCGTTGGTAAGGCAATGCGTAAACGCGTGAACATTCCTGATAATAATTTTTGTCCCTGTGGCTGATCAAACGTCGCTTGCACATCAATTAACCCCGTAGAACCATTAATTGCAGGTTCAATGGCGGTGATTTTCGCCCCAAAGGTTTCGCCCAAAAGTGCGTCGGCTGTTGCCGTTACCTTTTGATCTAAATGTAATTTTTCAAGGGAATTTTGTGCAACTGCAAAATCCACTTTCATTTGGCTACGATCTTCAACACGAACAATTTCACTGCCCATTGTGACATATTGCCCGACATTCACTTTCACAATCCCTGCCACACCATCAAAAGGTGCGACAATTTGACGGCGTTCGATGGTTGCTTTTAACGCGGCAATATTCGCCACTAAGGCATCATAACTGGCTTTGGCATTATCCAATTCCTGTTGCGAAACACTTTTGGTTTTATAAAGATTAAGATAACGTTGATAAGTTTGTTTCACCGAAGAAAGCTGTGCTTGCGAAGCCGATAAATTTGCCTGTTCTACCGAGCTATCTAATTGCACTAACACATCACCTTTTTTCACCGCTTGCCCTGATTGCACTAACACCTTCGCCACTGTACCTGCGGTTTGCGCACTTAGCATTGCCCCTTGGTTTGGACGAACCAAACCGGTGGTTTCAATAACAGGTGTCCATTCTTTTGCCTCAACACGCATTGCCGTTACAGGATTAGCAGGTTCAGGCATTGACGATAAATATTTGCCAATCGCCATTCCTTTAAAAATATTGGCGGCGATCATTCCAATAAAAATGAATGCCACCACGATAAGGATCAACTTCACCCAAAAAACGTGCGAACGCTTTTGTGTTTTAGGCTGAACGGGTTGAGTATTAAGACTCATAAAAAAACTCCATAATAACTATAACTAAACTATTTTTGCATTGAGCGCCAAGTTCTTATAATAACTTCCTCTAAAATATCATTTTCAACTTCAGTTTTTATAAAAGCGTGATCGTATGCTAAGTTAATCGCACTTTCTAAACCTAATGAAAATAATATTTTCGGCGGTAAATCACATAATACTCCGGCTTGATTTGCTTTTTGGCAAAACGCATACCATAGGGTTTGTTTTTCCTGTTCCATACAAATTTGATAGAAATCAGGTAAGGATTGATATTGGCTCATATTCACCACAATCATTGGATTGTCCTGTAAATAATGCCAAATGTTCCACCACATTTGACGATATTGTTCAAAGTGCGGTTGGTTTTCATCGTAATTTTTTTCTAATTCCTTAGAAAAAAGAGTAAACACTCTACGAGCAAAGGCTTTTAACAATTCTTCTTTACTTTTAAAGTAGATATAAATTGTTCCCGCAGAAATATTGGCTGCTTTGGCGATTTTGTGCATCGACAGATTATGCAATCCACCTTCTGCCATAAGCCTTTCTGTCGCTAAAAAGATTTGCTCGGTCATCTCATTTTCAGATTGACGCATTAAAATAACCTTAAAAAAATTAATAAAAGGAAGTTACACACAGTAACAGAATGGACTGAATGAACGTTCGTTCATTTTAATGATTTTTTATTTTTTCGCAATAAATAAATCAAAATACAAGCGAAAAAAAAGCCACCTTTAAAAAGGTGGCTGATGTGATTTCGTTCGATTTTACATTCCAATTAACACACAAGTGGTGATTGACTTCGCCTTTTCAAGTGTCTTTTGTGTGGTTGTGCGATCTCCCACAGGTCCAATCACGACACGATTCCAATCCGCACTGCTATTTACGCGTGCATTAAATCCTGCTAAAACCAATTTCGCTTGAATATTTTCTGCTTGCTGACGATTTTTAAATGCGCCACATTGCAAGCCGTATTTTCTCTCTCCATCGGTATTTTTCGCTACGGCGGTTTCCACTTTCTTCGGTGTTTCCGCTTTTTTTGGTGTTTCCACTTTTTTGCTGTCTTCTTTCGCTTTCACAACAGAGGTTGTTTCTACCACTGTAGGCTTGCTTTCACTAACTTCTACTTTTACAGGCGCAGGCTTTCTTGCCGCTTCTTTTGCAGCAAGTTCTTCTGCTTTTTTACGTTCTTCTGCTTGTTTTAAACGTGCTGCCTCAGCGGCTTTTTGCTCTTTTTCCATTTCGATTAGCACTTTTTTCTGCTCTTCCGTTAAACGCATATTTTTTTCCAACGATTTTGGATTATCGTCCACTGGCACAGTGCGGGTTTCCAAGGCTTTAATATAGCTCCACACTTCTTCAGGCGGTGTAGGCAACACACTTTTTGGTGTGTTTTTCTCTGGCATTATCAGCACAGGGGCAATGTCATTAGATTTTTCTTTTAACAAGAATAATCCCGCTACAAAAATGCCGATCACTAATGCGGCAATCCCTAAAATCAGTGGTTTATTAACCTTTTTTGCTTTTTTCTTTGGTTTGCCTGTACGGCGAGCATAATCACGTTGAGCCACAATAAAACCCTATATTTAAAAGTGCGGTGGAAATTTACGCTAAATTTGCTTTCGGAAATCGCGTATTATTCGCGATGGAAGATTGCGATTAAATTGTATAATGAATAAAAATCAAGATCATTATTCAATAAAACAGATGAGAAAATAAATTTCCCCTCATTTCATCCGACAAAATTGTTCCAATTCTACTGAAAAATAGGGGCAATGGCTAGCGAGTTTTAACTTAAATCTAACGGATCCACATCTAACACCCAACGGACTTGATGGGCTTTTTGCGGAATATCCTGTTTAAACTGGCTTAATACTTGCTGTAATTTTGCTTTTGACGAATGTTGTAATAATAACTGCCAACGGTAAGCCCCCGCTTTTTTGCTAAATGGCGCAGGTAAAGGACCATAAATTTGTAAACCTGCCACATTTTGCTGTTGTAATTGTTGCGCAATTTGCTGTAAAAACTGTTCAGCTTCTTCACTATGACGGCTTTGCGCACGAAATAAGGCTTGTGAATGATAAGGCGGTAATCCCATTTGCTGGCGTAATTGCAAGGCGTGTTGGGCAAATTCGCCATACCCCTCTTTTAATAAGGTGCGTAATAAAGGGTGATCTGGATAATGGGTTTGCAATACCACTTCCCCACGTTTGTCGCCACGTCCAGCTCGTCCTGCGACTTGAATATAAAGCTGAGCAAGTCGCTCTTCAGCACGAAAATCTACAGAAAATAACGCATTATCCACATTCAGCAATCCAACTAAGGTGACATTAGGAAAATGATGTCCTTTAGCAAGCATTTGTGTACCAATTAAAATCTGGCTTTTGCCTTGTTGAATATCTTGCAAATGCTGTTCTAACTTACCTTTGCGCGCGGTGCTATCACGATCAATACGCGTTACCACATAATCGGGGAAGCGTTGTGTTAAGGTTTCTTCAAGCTGTTCGGTGCCAAGCCCAGTGGTCATTAAGTGGGTTGAGCCACAATGCCCACATTGCATAGGAATGGGCTTTTGCGAGCAGCAATGATGGCAACGTAATACACGCTGATGTTGATGATAAGTATAAGGTTTTTCACAATGTTGGCATTCTGCAATCCAACCACATTCGTGGCAAAATAACACAGGGGCAAAGCCACGACGGTTTAAAAACAGCAAGACTTGGTTGCCTTGTTGTAAATGTTCCTGCATTTTATTGGCAAGGGCATCTGACAATCCATTTTGTATACGCTGATGTTTTAAATCAATCACGAATTGTTGAAGTGCGGTGCTATTTCCTGCCCTTTTTTGCAAAATAATGTGTTGGTATTTGCCTAATTTCACGTTATTCAGGCTTTCTAAACTTGGCGTTGCTGACCCCAATAAAATAGGAATCTCTAATTGTTTTGCATACACCACCGCCAAATCCCGTGCGTGATAACGCCAACCATCTTGCTGTTTAAAAGAACTGTCGTGTTCTTCATCTATCACAATCAAACCAAGATCCGCAAATTGCGTGAATAATGCCGATCTTGTGCCAATGATTATCGCACTTTGTCCTGATTTTGCACGCTGCCACGCCTGTAAGCGTTGGTTATCATTCAAATTTGAATGTAATACATCAATCGCGACATTAAAACGTGCTTTAAAACGTTGTACCGTTTGTGGCGTTAGCCCAATTTCAGGCACAAGGACTAGCACTTGTCGCCCTTTTTTCAAGGTTTCTTCAATGCTTTGTAAATAAATTTCTGTTTTACCCGAACCTGTTACGCCATCAATCAACCAAACGGCAAAACCTTGATGAAATACAATTTGCCCTAATGCTAAGGCTTGTTCTTTGTTTAAACGATGCTTATTCTCTTCATTAACAATGGGCTGATCAAGATCATACCAAGGACGGCTCACTTTCTGTTGTTCGTATTCCTCTATATAACCTTTTTCTTTTAAATGCTGCCAAATTGTAGTAGAAAAGGGCGTTTGCCCTTTTTCCAGTGGCTGTTGAGCTAATAACTGTAAGGCTTCTTGCTGTTTCTTCGCGCGTTTAAGTGAATGCTCACGTAAGGCTTGCTCACCCTGTTCAGTAATGCGGAAAAAAACGGGCGAATTTTCCACCGCACTTTCCCCTTGCCGCAATTTCACCGGCAGCGCTTGGAATAAGGCTTCACCCAATGGCGCTTGATAATAATTTGCCGCCCAGTGGATCAATTGCCACACAGGTTCATTAAACAGAGTTTGCTCATCAAGTACGGTCAAGATTGCTTTAAGCTGTTGAGGGGCAACCTCACTTTGGCTCGGAAAATCTACCACGATCCCCACGCGTTTCTGTGTTCCAAATGGCACAATCACACGCCCCCCCACAGCAGGAGAGAAGCCCTCTGGCAGAAGATAATCAAAAAATTGGAATAATGGCACGGCTAGCGCCACACGGACAAGTTTCATTATGCGAGCCTTAACAAACAAAAATTGCGCTTATTATAGCGGAATAATCTCGCCCCTTGAATATTCCTTTTTTTTCGGTATAATCTGCGGGCTTAAATGAAAGATCTTGCTTATGGCGATGTGCTATAAGTGTAATATTAACCACACTCGGTGCTAAATTCAGTTTTAGAGAGCGGAGTGGCTTCAAATTGAGGTTTTCTATGAAACAAGGTATTCACCCAGAATATAAAGAAATTACGGCAACTTGTTCTTGCGGTAATGTGATCAAAACTCGTTCAACTTTAGGTAAAGATTTGAACTTGGACGTGTGCAGCAACTGCCACCCATTCTACACAGGTAAACAACGCGTTGTTGATACTGGTGGTCGTGTTGAACGCTTCAACAAACGTTTCAGCATTCCAAGCACGAAATAAGATTAAGTGTATGAAAAACCCTACTGATGTAGGGTTTTTTATTCTCTAAAATTAATCTTTTCTAAGGGAAACCATTAACTGATCAATTTTAAAATTCTCTGTATCAATAATTTCAAATTTATAGTTATCATAGAGAACAAAGTCAGTTTTTTTCGGGATTTTACGTAACATATACATCATAAATCCACCGATAGTTTCATAATTTTCTGCATCGGGGAAATTTTCTATTTCTAAGGCGCGCATCACATCTTCTAAAGGTGTTGCACCGTCAATCAGCCACGAGCTTTCATCACGGCGAACAATTTGCTCTTCTTCACTCGAAACTAATTCGCCCATTACAATACTCATTACATCATTGAGCGTTACAATTCCTACCACCAACGCGTATTCATTCACAATCACGGCAAAATCTTCACCAGCAGATTTAAACAATTCCAGCACTTCAAACAAGGATAAGGTATCAGGAATAAATAGTGGTTTACGCAAAACACGCTGATCCGTAAGGGAAACCTGTTGTTCTTGTAAATACAGTGTGAGTAAGCTATGTGATTCAATATAACCTAAAATTTTATCCAATCCATTATCGCAAATGAGCAATTTAGAATGCGGATTAGATTTAATCGTTGCCACCACCTTTTCACGATCAAAAGTGCGGTCTAAAAAAACAATATTTTCACGCGTGGTCATTGTGGAGGTTACCGTACGCTCTTGCATATCAAAAATATTTTCGATCAAATAATGTTCTTGCGCTTTTAGCACACCCGCTTCTGCACCAGCGTCCACCAACGCCACAATATCTTCAGGGGTAAGGTTGTCTTCTCGCACGGTGGAAATACGGAATAAGCGAAACACAGCATTAGCAATGGCATCAAACAACCATACAATAGGCTTAAATAAGAAGATACAAAACAGCATAATGCGTACGGTACGTAATGCCACAGTTTCTGGATTAGTCATTGCAAGACGCTTCGGAATAAGATCCGCCAACAAAATAAAAGCAATGGTAACAATCGCAAAAGACAGCCAAGAGGCGGCACTTTGCAACCATTCTGCCTGACTATATTGGGCAAGCCATTTTTCAAGCACTGGGCTAATGGCACTTTCACCAATTACCCCACCTAAAATCGCCACCATATTCAAGCCAATTTGCACCACAGTAATAAATCTCCCCGGGTGGGCTTGCAGTTGTAACACTAATCTTGCCCGTTCATCGCCTTCATTTTCAAGGCTTTGTAGTTTTAATTTTCTTGCTCCCGCTAATGAAATTTCTGCAGAAGAAATCACCGCACTTACGCCAATTAAGGCGGTTAAACTTAATATTGCTTCAAATAATCCCATTTTTATTATCCTTATAAGAAAAATGGTGCATCGCAAGATACACCACTTTCACCTGATTTTGACGCTTATTTTTCGCTATCAAACCAACCACGCACAAATTGGATTGAGAAGAACAGTGTAATCAACAAGAAGAAATAAAATACATAAGACAGAATTGGGTAAGACGCCCCTTCATCTAAGGTAACTTCTTTGATTGAGGTGGCATTACGGAATTCATCAAATAGCACTAAACGCCAGCCATAATATTTCACTTGCACCAATTTATGCTCCACAGCAAAGCTTTGTGCTTTGGCTTGTAAATCGGCAGAGCCAAATTTGAAATAGAAAGGAAAACTCCAGCGTGTATCTTCATTGCGATACACCATCACCTTATCTTCATTCGGTTTTTGCGTATAAATATAATACACATCACGGGTCGGACCATCTGCTGGATTCGATTTGGTAATTGGACCATCTTTATCCACCCGTTTTACTTCTACACCTGTTACTCGGGTTACATCATAATGAGGGGTAACATAGTTTACAAGGGCAAATAAAAAACCGTGAAATAAAAAGATGATCAAAATGAAAAAATATTTAAAAAAGCGTCGCATTGTTTCTTCCTCCAGCTAAGGTAATGTTTTATTGTACCTGAATTTTGAACAAACGCTCAAAATTTTGTGTGGTTATTTGGGCAAATTCCTCACTTGAAAGCCCTTTCAAGGTAGCAACATAATCACACACTTCACGAGTATAAGCAGGCTGATTTTGTTTTCCACGATAAGGCACAGGCGCAAGGTAAGGGCTATCGGTTTCCACCAATAAACGATCTAACGGCACTTGACGTACAACTTCACGTAGTTCTTCCGCATTTTTAAAGGTAATAATGCCCGAAATGGAAATATAAAATCCCAGATCAAGGGCTTGTTTTGCCATTTGCCAATTTTCGGTAAAACAATGCAAAACACCACCGCACTTTTCAGCCTGATGTTCTTTCAACAAGGCAATGGTATCTTCTCTTGCCGAGCGGGTATGCACAATAATTGGCTTGTTTAACGCATTCGCTACGCCAATTTGCTCAGCAAACACAGCTTGCTGCTGAGCTTTATTTTCCACACTGTAATAATAATCCAAGCCCATTTCACCAATAGCGATCACCTTATCATCTTGCGCAAGCTGATGTAAACGTGCTGCATCAAAAGGTTCATCATCTAAATCTAAAGGGTGAACACCACAGGCTAAGGAAATTTCAGAAAACGGTTTTAAGGTTTCATACATTTGCTCAAAACGTTTTAAGGTTACGCCCACCGCAAGTAAATGTTGCACACCACGTTGTTTGGCTTTTTGCACCACATCAGCAACATTTTGATGTAAGTTTTCATAATCTAATGCGTCTAAATGACAATGACTATCTACAATAAACATTTTACTTTCCTAATGCATTTGTTGAGGTTCAAAGACCTCGGTAATTAAGCGTGTTAAGCCATCAAGCAAAATAATTTCTTGATTCACGCCGTTAATTTGTAATAAATCCGACCGCACTTGCTGCATAATTTTGCTGGCTTTAAGTAGCCCTTGCGTACTCTGTTTTTGGTTAAAACGTTGAATAGCTTGCAAAAAATCCGTCTGAACCCATTGAGCTGGCACATTCAATTTCATTTTTAACGCATCACGCAAAAATCCACTCAACCAATCGAGTTGTTGGAATAAAATCTCTTTTTCAAAGTGCGGTAATAATTCCAGTGGCGAACGGCGCGTATAAAACAGCCAAAATTGACGTAACAATAACGTGCGTTTTTGTAATAATCCTTGTTGCAACATAGCCAAGGCAGAAAGTGGACGACCGTGCGAAACATCAAGTGCGGTGCGAATTTCTTCCATTTTTCCCACATTTTGCTCCGCCAGCCAAGCTAGGGCTTGTGCTTGTGTCGGGTTGGCGATTAACCAAGGCTGACTACGGCTGTAAATGGTCGCCAACAAGCTCGCCGAAAGATCGGCTTGAAGCAGGAAATAGGTCTGTTGCGTCGGTTCTTCCAAGGTTTTCAGCAACGCATTCACGGCAGATTCTGTCAGGCGATCCACCTGTTTAATCATCACAATTTTATTGCCTCCCTGTTGTGAACGCTGCGCCACTTTTTCATTCACTTCACGTACTTGATCAATACCAATATCCTTATTTTCAATCGGTTCAAGCAGATAAAAATCAGGGTGATTGCCTGCATTAAAAAGCTGGCAATGATGGCACGCACCGCAAGGTTGATGACCCTTTGGCGATTGACAGACTAACCACGCTGCCACGCCACGCAACAACGCATCACTGCCAATGCCTTGTTCCGTTTTAAATAACAAGGCGTGATGCCCATACCCTTGTTCAAAGGCGTGGATAATTTTGTCGTAATAGGGTTGCAACCAAGGATAACGTAACATAAATTTTATTGATGATTTTTAATGAAATTTTGCACCGCACTTTGAATATCGGCACGCACTTGTTCAATGCTTTGTTCAGCATTAATCATCACCGCATTGGGATCTTGTTTAACCAAGGCTAAGTAACGATCTCTGGTACGTTGGAAAAAGGCAATTTCTTGCTGCTCAATACGATCTAACTCACCACGCCCTCTCGCTCGCGCTAAACCAATTTCAGGATCAAGATCTAAATATAAGGTGAGATCAGGGGAAAAATTGCCTAACACCGTTTGCTTTAAGGTTTGCAACAGATTTGCATCAATTTGACGCCCCCCCCCTTGATAAGCTTGGGAAGATAAATCGTGGCGATCGCCCACCACCCACTTACCTTCGGCAAGGGCAGGCTTAATCACATTTTCCACCAACTGAATGCGCGCGGCATAAAGCATTAACAATTCTGCTTTATCCGTTACGGGTTCTTCTGTTTCGTATTTAATCAAATGACGCAATTTTTCCGCCAAAGGCGTACCACCGGGTTCACGAGTAAACACCACATCACTTACCCCCTCACGGGCTAGCACTTCCACAATGGCATCACGGGCAGTCGTTTTGCCCGCCCCTTCTAAGCCTTCAATCACAATAAATTTACCAGTCATCTTATTTCTCACTTTTCTGTTGGCGATACCAACGCAGATATTCCTGTACGGCCTGATTATGTTGCTGTAAGTTTTTGCTAAATTTATGTCCCCCCGTACCATCTGCGACAAAATATAAAAATTCCGTTTTTTCAGGGTGAGCAACGGCTTTCAACGCACTTTCCGTTGGCATTGCAATTGGCGTAGGGGGCAAACCCTCAATCACATAAGTATTATAAGGGGTGGCTTCTTCCAAATCTTTACGCCGAATATTGCCATTATACCGCTCACCCATTCCATAAATCACGGTTGGATCAGTTTGCAATTTCATCTTTTTATTCAAGCGATTAATGAAAACAGAAGCCACTTTGCCACGCTCATCATTTAAAGCGGTTTCACGCTCTACAATAGATGCCAAAATCAACATCTCATAAGCATTTTTTAATGGTAAATCGGCATCACGCTCTGCCCACATCTTTTCTAATAATTTCGTCATCCGTTCAGCCGCCCGTTTTAAAAGCGCCAGATCGGTAGATTTCGGCGTATAGTGATAGGTATCTGGATATAACCAACCTTCAATTTTATGCGGTAAATCCGCCGGCAAATCCAATAATTGATAAATTTCTTCTTCTGTTTTATCTGCCAAAGTTTGTTGCAAATAAGGGGCTTTCGTCAGGGTTTTACGCCACGTTTTAAAGGTATCACCTTCTAAAAAACGGACATTCAACTGCACTTCCTTACCTTCGTTCAAACGTTGCAACAAATCCGCCAGCGTTTTTACACCGTCAAGGCGATATGTTCCTGCTTTAATCTTATTTAATTGTGGTTGAAGTTTTAATAACCAAGGTAAATAAGTGGCATCATCAATCAGCTTTTCTTGCTCCAACAGCTTCGCTAATTTTGCGCCTGTCGTGCCACGCTCCACGGTTAATAATTGATTGGCTTGCACATTTACGGGGTGATTTATCCATTGTGTGAGGTGCTGATACCCCCAAAGTGCCGCGCTCCCAATCAAGAGCAACAAAAATAAAAGAAAAAAGAAAAATTTTTTCATCATCAATCCATCATCAAAAAATTGCGGGCAAGTGTATCATAGACAGGCAAATTTTCAGAATGTTATAAAAACAAGAACAGGATAAAAATAAAGTGCGGTGAAAATTTTGTGATTTTTTACCGCACTTCCTTTATAGACAAGACTTAACATTCAAAGCCAAGCAAAGCTAATACAACACCCTTGCTCGAATGGTGCCATCAATTTCACGCAGTTGTTGTAAGAGTTGTGAACAGTCATCAGTTTCTACATCAATCACAACATAACCAATTTTTGGATCGGTTTGTAGGTATTGTGCAGCGATGTTAATATTTGCTTGCACAAAAAGTTGGTTAATGTGGTTTAACACGCCTGGGCGATTTTCGTGAATGTGCAATAAACGCTTGGTTTTGCTGTGTTCTGGTAAAGACACTTCTGGGAAGTTTACCGCTGAAAGCGTTGAGCCGTTATCGGAATATTTCACAAATTTGCTTGCCACTTCTGTACCAATATTTTCTTGTGCTTCTGCCGTTGAGCCACCAATATGCGGGGTAAGAATAACATTATCCAAACCACGTAATGGCGAAACAAATTCTTCATTAATAGAAGCGGGTTCTTTTGGAAACACATCCAATGCCGCCCCACGCACTTTGCCGGCTTTAATCGCGGCTGCCAACGCATCAATATCCACCACCGTTCCACGTGCGGCATTAATTAAAATACTGCCTTCTTTTAATTGTGCGATACGTTTAGCGTTCATTAAATTTTTGGTGGAATTATTTTCTGGAACGTGTAGGGAAACGACATCGCTATTGGCAAGCAATTCTTCCAAAGAACCAACTTGCTGTGCGTTACCCAATGGTAGTTTGGTTTCAATATCATAGAAAAACACGTTCATTCCGAGAGATTCGGCAATCACACTAAGTTGAGAACCAATGTGTCCATAGCCAACAATGCCTAATTTTTTGCCCCGCACTTCGTGTGAACCTACAGCAGATTTGTTCCATAAACCACGATGCACTTCGGCATTGGCTTGCGGTACATTACGCATTAAGAGCAAAATTTCGCCTAGTACCAGCTCTGCTACCGAACGGGTGTTAGAGAATGGTGCATTAAACACGGGAATCCCTCGCATTTTCGCCGCTTCAAGATCCACTTGGTTCGTGCCAATACAAAAACAGCCCACCGCGATTAATTTGTTAGCGCACTCCAATACCTCAGCAGTTAAGTGCGTGCGTGAACGAATACCTAAAAAGTGGGCATCTTTAATCACTTTTTTTAATTCTTCTGGCTCAAGGGCTTTTTTATGATATTCAATATTGGTATAGCCTGCGGCATTTAACACATCAACGGCGTTTTTATGCACGCCTTCTAGCAGTACAAATTTAATTTTAGACTTATCCAGTGAGACTTTTGCTGACATTTTGCTCTCCATAATCAAATAGTTATTCGATAATTTCTGCCCCTTGCGGTGTGCCGACAATCACAATATCCGCGCCACGCAAGGCAAAAATACCATTGGTTACTATACCTGCAACATTATTTAAGGTTTTTTCCATTTCAATGGGATTTAAAATTGCGAAATTATACACATCCAAAATCACATTGCCGTTATCGGTTACCACGCCTTCACGATATTCTGGCGCACCACCTAAGCTGACTAATTTACGCCCAACTTGCGAGCGTGCCATTGGGATGACTTCTACAGGTAGTGCAAAGGTTGAACCTAGCACGTCCACTTGTTTGCTTTGATCCACAATACAAATAAATTGCTTCGCAAGTGCCGCGACAATTTTTTCTCGAGTCAGTGCCGCCCCTCCGCCTTTGATCATCATTTTTTGAGGGTTAATTTCATCTGCGCCATCAACATAAATATCTAAACTGGATACATCATTGGCACTGAATACCTCAATCCCTTGTTTTCTCAATAATTCCTCTGAAGCTTTGGAAGCGGCTACTGCACCTTTAATATTATTTTTCATTGCACCAAGTGCTTCAATAAAGCAGTTTACCGTTGAGCCACTTCCCACGCCGACAATCATATCAGGCTTCACATATTGTAATGCGGTTTGTGCCGCTTGCTTTTTCATTGCGAGTTGATCCATATTCTTTCCCTTAACGCATAATATTGATGTTCAAATTTGACATAAGTAACCGTTTGCGAACAAGGCATCTACTTTAATCCCATTCAAGGATAGATACAAGCCTTATTCTGGTAAAAACTCTGCTAATAATTCATTCAAAAAGAGTTTTCCTTGCTCAGTAATTTGCCAAGTGCGGTGGTTTTCCTGAATATATTTTTTTGATTTTGCCCACGCAATTTGGGGGGCTATCACGTCAAGCGATAATCCTGTCAAATGCTCAAACTCCGATTTTGGCACAGGTTCAAGCAAGCGAAAACGGTTCATAAAAAATTCAAAAGGACGATCTTCAAGCGCGATTTGTTTTTTTTCATATAAATATTCCCCACGCATATAGCCTTTCGGGTGCTTGGTTTTAGAAAAACGCTCTATTTCCCCATTGGGGAAGGTTAATTTTCCGTGTGCCCCACAACCTATCGCTAAATAATCACCAAATCGCCAATAATTCAGATTATGCCGACACTGATCGCCAGCTTTTGCATAAGCTGATGTTTCATATTGTACATAACCTGCGTGGCTTAACAGTTGATGTCCTTGCTCAAAAATATCCCATAGGGCATCATCATCGGGCAAAGTAGGAGGGCGATAAGCAAACATTGTATTTGGCTCAATCGTCAGTTGATACCAAGAAAGATGGCTCGGTTCAAGGGCGATAGCTTGGTGTAAATCATCTTTCGCTTGCTCAAGGCTTTGATTGGGTAAACCGTGCATTAAATCTAAATTAATACGCTTAAAACCCGCTTCTTTCGCCATTTGTACCGCTTTTTTTGCTTCGGTCGCGTTATGAATACGCCCTAAACGTTGCAATTTTTCATCATCAAAACTTTGTATGCCTAAAGAAAGGCGATTTACCCCAGCTTCAACATAGCCCGCAAAACGTGTCGCTTCCGCCGTGCCGGGGTTGGCTTCTAACGTAATTTCAATATTTGGTGCAAACGCGATTTGCTGTTCAATTCCTTGTAATAATTGAGCTATACCTTGTGCAGAAAATAAACTTGGCGTACCGCCGCCAATAAAAATGGAATGCAGTGTTCGCTCAGCAAGACTTGCTTGATAACGCAGTAGATCTTGGTGTAAATCAGCCAACAAATGCGCGATATATTCTTGTTCGGGAATGACTGCTTTTTGTGCGTGTGAATTAAAATCGCAATAAGGACATTTCTGCACACACCAAGGAATATGCACATACAGACTTAATGGCGGTAAAACTCGCATTATTTTGACCGCACTTTTACTTGTAAACGTTCTTTCAATACACTTAATGCACTGGCTCGATGTGAGATTTTTTTCTTCTCTTGGGTATCAAGCTCGGCAAAAGTGCGGTCTTTTTTAGGATAAAAAAACACACTATCGTAGCCAAAACCATTTTCTCCTTTTTCTGCAAAAGTAATTTCACCTTCACATTCTCCTTCGGCAATAATTGGCGAAGGATCCGTTTCGTGTTGCAATAAAACAATACAACTCACAAATTTAGCCTGACGTTCACCAGCGGGTACATTTGCTAATTTTTGCAGTAATTTTTTACGATTTTCAGCATCAGCCTGATCACCCTCAACACTCGCATAGCGCGCGGAATATAAGCCCGGTTCGCCATTCAAGGCATTCACCACTAATCCGCTATCATCGGCAATAGCAGGCAACCCCGATATTTTGGCGGCATAACGCGCTTTTAATAAGGCATTTTCGACAAATGTCAGCCCCGTTTCCTCTGGACTTTCAATCCCTAAATCAGTTTGAGCAATGACATCAAAACCAAATTCGGCAAGTACATCAGCCATTTCTCGCACTTTACCTTGATTACCTGTAGCAAGCACAATTTTTTGTTTCATTATTGTTCCTTATAAAATAAAAAAGGCGACCACTAAGCCGCCTTTGCAATACGAACTGATAGGAAATCAACGCAGGATTACCGCTCAATCACAATATTCTTCCGCAATATACTTAGTTTGATTAGTATAGTGCATTTTAATTGCGATCACTATTTGCTATTTTCACTAAATGATAAAGGATCAATGCGTTCTCTGTTTTTTTCTAATGTTGCTTTACCAATGCCCTGAACCTCTAACAACTGTTCTACAGCAGTAAATTTGCCGTGTTTTTCTCTATACTCAACAATCGCATCCGCTTTTTTAGCGCCAATACCCACTAATGCACGCTGAATATCGCTAGCTGTTGCAGTATTGATATTCAATTTTTCGCCAATAAAAGAAGAAGAGGCTTTCGCAACTTCCACTGCGCTTTCTAACTGAGGACTCGCCTTATCATTTTGTTGAGATTGTGCGGCAACAGAAAAACTCCCTAATAATGCGGTTGATAGAAGTAAAGAAGATAAAATTGTCTTAATTTTCATTACGGTTTTCCTTATTCATAAAACAAAACGTATAAATACTGAATAAATCAGCGGTTATACTTTGCATTTCAGAGTAAAAACTCGCAACAAAAACACCGCACTTCTGCGATCACGATCGTAAAAATAAAGGAAATAGGTTAAAAAAGTAATCATATTGTTTAAAGATTACTTAACTTCTTATTTACTATCTGTACACTTCAAATGGATAACATTTTGTATAATCCTGATTTTAAACTGCTACAAATAATCACCATAGAAAATGAATTTAAATAAAATCAGAGAAAATAGAAGAGGGAAAATATAGAAAAATAGGTTATATAATGGCAGGGGCGGAGAGGCTCGAACTCCCAACACCCGGTTTTGGAGACCGGTGCTCTACCAATTGAACTACGCCCCTAAGTGAAGTGGCGGAACGGACGGGACTCGAACCCGCGACCCCCTGCGTGACAGGCAGGTATTCTAACCAGCTGAACTACCGCTCCGCAAAATTTGTAATTGGCAGTGACCTACTCTCACATGGGAAAATCCCACACTACCATCGGCGTTATAGCGTTTCACTTCTAAGTTCGGCATGGAATTAGGTGGGCCCGCTACACTATTGCTGCCAAAAAATTTTATTTTGTTAATTTACTAATATCATAATAAATTAACAAAATAAAACCTGGCGGTGCCCTACTCTCACATGGGAAACTCCCACACTACCATCGGCGTTACAGCGTTTCACTTCTAAGTTCGGCATGGATTTAGGTGGGTCCACTGCACTAACGCCGCCAAGATAATTCTTTCGCTTATCTAAAGCTTATCTCTCTTATCTACAGACTTCAAAGCATTCCGCTCTAAAATCCCTACTCTCTCAATCAAAAACAAGCCAAAACCCTTGAGTGTTGTATAGTTAAGCCTCTCGGGCAATTAGTACTGGTTAGCTCAACGACTCACATCGCTTACACACCCAGCCTATCTACGTCTTAGTCTCAAACAACCCTTACCAACTTAAAGTCGGGGAGAACTCATCTTAAGGCAAGTTTCGTGCTTAGATGCTTTCAGCACTTATCTCTTCCGCATTTAGCTACCCAGCAATGCCTCTGGCGAGACAACTGGTACACCAGTGATGCGTCCACTCCGGTCCTCTCGTACTAGGAGCAGCCCCTCTCAATTCTCCAACGCCCACGGCAGATAGGGACCGAACTGTCTCACGACGTTCTAAACCCAGCTCGCGTACCACTTTAAATGGCGAACAGCCATACCCTTGGGACCTACTTCAGCCCCAGGATGTGATGAGCCGACATCGAGGTGCCAAACACCGCCGTCGATATGAACTCTTGGGCGGTATCAGCCTGTTATCCCCGGAGTACCTTTTATCCGTTGAGCGATGGCCCTTCCATTCAGAACCACCGGATCACTATGACCTGCTTTCGCACCTGCTCGACTTGTCTGTCTCGCAGTTAAGCTTGCTTATACCATTGCACTAACCTGACGATGTCCGACCGTCATTAGCAAACCTTCGTGCTCCTCCGTTACGCTTTGGGAGGAGACCGCCCCAGTCAAACTACCCACCAGACACTGTCCGAACACCCGTTTCAGGCGCTTCGTTAGAACATCAAACGTTAAAGGGTGGTATTTCAACAACGACTCCACGATAACTGGCGTTACCGCTTCATAGTCTCCCACCTATCCTACACATCAAAATTCAAGGTTCAGTGTCAAGCTATAGTAAAGGTTCACGGGGTCTTTCCGTCTAGCCGCGGGTACACCGCATCTTCACGGCGATTTCAATTTCACTGAGTCTCGGGTGGAGACAGCCTGGCCATCATTATGCCATTCGTGCAGGTCGGAACTTACCCGACAAGGAATTTCGCTACCTTAGGACCGTTATAGTTACGGCCGCCGTTTACTGGGGCTTCGATCAGGAGCTTCTCTTTCGATTACACCATCAATTAACCTTCCAGCACCGGGCAGGCATCACACCCTATACGTCCACTTTCGTGTTTGCAGAGTGCTGTGTTTTTAATAAACAGTTGCAGCCAGCTGGTATCTTCGACTGGTTCATGCTCCATTCGCAAAGAACTTCACACTACGCCAGCGCACCTTCTCCCGAAGTTACGGTGCTATTTTGCCTAGTTCCTTCACCCGAGTTCTCTCAAGCGCCTGAGTATTCTCTACCTGACCACCTGTGTCGGTTTTCAGTACGGTTTAGTAAAGCCTGAAGCTTAGTGGCTTTTCCTGGAAGTGTGGTATCAGTTACTTCAGCTCCTTAGAGCCTCGTCATCATCTCTCTGTGTTGACAGTAGACCGGATTTGCCTAGTCTACCCACCTACCAACTTAAACGTACATCTCCAACAGTACGCTAACCTAACCTTCTCCGTCCCCACATCGCAGCTTTACCAAGTACGGGAATATTAACCCGTTTCCCATCGACTACGCTTTTCAGCCTCGCCTTAGGGGCCGACTCACCCTGCCCCGATTAACGTTGGACAGGAACCCTTGGTCTTCCGGCGAACGGGTTTTTCACCCGTTTTATCGTTACTTATGTCAGCATTCGCACTTGTGATACGTCCAGCAAACCTCTCGATTCACCTTCTTCCGCTTACACAACGCTCCCCTACCCAACAATCTTTCGATTGATGCCGCAGCTTCGGTACTATATTTTAGCCCCGTTACATCTTCCGCGCAGGCCGACTCGACTAGTGAGCTATTACGCTTTCTTTAAATGGTGGCTGCTTCTAAGCCAACATCCTAGCTGTCTAAGCCTTCCCACTTCGTTTCCCACTTAATATAGATTTTGGGACCTTAGCTGGCGGTCTGGGTTGTTTCCCTCTCCACGACGGACGTTAGCACCCGCCGTGTGTCTCCTGTGCAGTACTCTTTGGTATTCGGAGTTTGCATCGGTTTGGTAACCCGGGATGGGCCCCTAGCCGAAACAGTGCTCTACCCCCAAAGGTATTCACACAAGGCTCTACCTAAATAGATTTCGGGGAGAACCAGCTATCTCCCGGTTTGATTGGCCTTTCACCCCCAGCCACAGGTCATCCGCTAATTTTTCAACATTAGTCGGTTCGGTCCTCCAGTTAGTGTTACCCAACCTTCAACCTGCCCATGGCTAGATCACCGGGTTTCGGGTCTATACCTTGCAACTAGCCGCCCAGTTAAGACTCGGTTTCCCTTCGGCTCCCTTATTCAGTTAACCTCGCTACAAAATATAAGTCGCTGACCCATTATACAAAAGGTACGCAGTCACCCCATCACTCAATCCCACTGCTATTTTTTGGGGTTAAATTTTTACTTCGTAAAAATTAACCTTTCAGTGCGGTATTTTTTTACTAAACGTCCATCACTCAATAGGCTTGAGTGATGGGGCTCCCACTGCTTGTACGTACAGGGTTTCAGGTTCTATTTCACTCCCCTCACCGGGGTTCTTTTCGCCTTTCCTTCACAGTACTGGTTCACTATCGGTCAATCAGGAGTATTTAGCCTTGGAGGATGGTCCCCCCATCTTCAAACAGGATTCCTCGTGTCCCGCCCTACTTCTCGTAAGCTTAGTACCACACGCGATTTTTCAGATACGGGGCTATCACCCTGTTTCGCTTGACTTCCCAGTCAATTCTCCTAAATCACTCGCTATCACTTACTGGCTCCTCCGCTTTCGCTCGCCGCTACTCACAGAATCTCGGTTGATTTCTTTTCCTCGGGGTACTTAGATGTTTCAGTTCTCCCGGTTCGCCTTGTTTACCTAGTTTATTCAGTAAACAATGATAGGTTCTTCACCTATCGGGTTTCCCCATTCGGACATCGTGGGTTAAACGCTTCTTATCAACTCACCCACGCTTTTCGCAGATTAGCACGTCCTTCTTCGCCTCTGATTGCCAAGGCATCCGCCCTGTACGCTTTCTCACTTAACTATACAACCTCAAGGATTTTTTTCCTTAAAGCTATCATCGTCATTCGTTGAGAATCGCTTACTTGCTTTTGTTCAAGTAAGTCTTCTTCTACTCAGACTTCTTCAATTCAGTGATAAACTTTATTATCACCGGCTTGAAAGTCTCTTCAGTTTTCAGCTTGTTTTTACATTGTTAAAGAGCAATTCGCTATAAGATTAGCTTTATATGGCGTCCCCTAGGGGATTCGAACCCCTGTTACCGCCGTGAAAGGGCGATGTCCTAGGCCTCTAGACGAAGGGGACTACATATAAAGGTAATCTCTACTACATCCTTTGCTTCTCATTGTCTAACATCAATCAACCAATCTGTGTGAACATTCGTCTTCTCTTCGGTAAGGAGGTGATCCAACCGCAGGTTCCCCTACGGTTACCTTGTTACGACTTCACCCCAGTCATGAATCATACCGTGGTAAACGCCCCCCTCTCGGTTAAGCTATCTACTTCTGGTACAACCCACTCCCATGGTGTGACGGGCGGTGTGTACAAGGCCCGGGAACGTATTCACCGCGACATTCTGATTCGCGATTACTAGCGATTCCGACTTCATGGAGTCGAGTTGCAGACTCCAATCCGGACTTAGATGCACTTTCTGAGATTCGCTCACCCTCGCAGGCTCGCTTCCCTCTGTATGCACCATTGTAGCACGTGTGTAGCCCTACTCGTAAGGGCCATGATGACTTGACGTCATCCCCACCTTCCTCCAGTTTATCACTGGCAGTCTCCTTTGAGTTCCCATCTCTACATGCTGGCAACAAAGGATAAGGGTTGCGCTCGTTGCGGGACTTAACCCAACATTTCACAACACGAGCTGACGACAGCCATGCAGCACCTGTCTCAAAGCTCCCGAAGGCACAGTCTTATCTCTAAGACCTTCTTTGGATGTCAAGAGTAGGTAAGGTTCTTCGCGTTGCATCGAATTAAACCACATGCTCCACCGCTTGTGCGGGCCCCCGTCAATTCATTTGAGTTTTAACCTTGCGGCCGTACTCCCCAGGCGGTCGATTTATCACGTTAGCTACGGGCGCCAAGCTCAAAGCCCAACCCCCAAATCGACAGCGTTTACAGCGTGGACTACCAGGGTATCTAATCCTGTTTGCTCCCCACGCTTTCGCACATGAGCGTCAGTATCTCCCCAAGGGGCTGCCTTCGCCTTCGGTATTCCTCCACATCTCTACGCATTTCACCGCTACACGTGGAATTCTACCCCTCCCTAGAGTACTCTAGTAAACCAGTCTGAAATGCAATTCCCAAGTTAAGCTCGGGGATTTCACATCTCACTTAATTTACCGCCTGCGTGCCCTTTACGCCCAGTTATTCCGATTAACGCTCGCACCCTCCGTATTACCGCGGCTGCTGGCACGGAGTTAGCCGGTGCTTCTTCTGTGACTAACGTCAAACAAACGCGCTATTAACACGTCCACCTTCCTCATCACCGAAAGAACTTTACAACCCGAAGGCCTTCTTCATTCACGCGGCATGGCTGCGTCAGGGTTCCCCCCATTGCGCAATATTCCCCACTGCTGCCTCCCGTAGGAGTCTGGGCCGTGTCTCAGTCCCAGTGTGGCTGGTCATCCTCTCAGACCAGCTAGAGATCGCAGGCTTGGTAGGCCTTTACCCCACCAACTACCTAATCCCACTTGGGCTCACCTTATGGCTAGTGGCCTTCCGGTCCCACTACTTTAATCCTCAGATATTACGCGGTGTTAGCCATCGTTTCCAATGGTTATCCCCCTCCATAAAACAGATTCCCAAGCATTACTCACCCGTCCGCCACTCGTCAGCATCGAAAGCAAGCTTTCAACCCGTTACCGTTCGACTTGCATGTGTTAAGCCTGCCGCCAGCGTTCAATCTGAGCCATGATCAAACTCTTCAGTTTAATCTCGCTCAATGAATACATAACGTTATATTCTTTTCGAATTTCAAGTTAAGCATCATTGATTTCTAAATTTTAAATCTTTTTGAAAATCAACGAATGCCCACACAGATTGTCTAATTGATTGTTAAAGAGCAAAAAAGAACGACGCGATTTGTATCATCTTTATTTCTACAACGTCGCGTCGTTGTGTGCGGCGTATTATAGACATCTCGAAAATCTTTGCAAGTCTTTTTTTGCAAATTTTTAAGATTTTTTATCGCTTGATGACTTTTACACCAACTTGCAAAATTATTCACCTAAGTGCGGTGAAAATTTAGCGAATTTTATCTCTCTAGAGCCATCCTTTTTGACGAAATGTTTTCCACACTTCAATAACATATGCCATTTCCTCTGGTGTACCTAAGGTTAAACGGTTGTAATTCGTCAATGGTGGGAAAGGACGCCCCACAACAATATTGTATGCTTTCATACGTTTTGCATATTCTACACTATCACCTTTGATACTGTGAAAAATGAAATTTGCACTACTTGGTATATAAGTAAGCCCTAATTCATCAAGCGCTTTCATCACCATACGACGAGATTCATCTGTAACACGACGGCTTTCTTGTAAAAATGCGTTATCTGCTAATGTCGCACGTGCAGCCACTGCAGCGGTTAAGTTAGTGTTATCGGCGCTTAAGAATTGACGTAAATAATCCATTTCTGATTTCGCTGCCACCATATAGCCAATCCGCAAGCCTGCCAATGCATATAATTTAGAAAATGTTCTCGTTACAGCTAAATGTTCAGTTCCTTTACGCACCCATTCCATCGCACTAGTGAATTGCGGATCACCTTCGGCATATTCTGCATAAGCCTCATCAATCAACAAACGATGATTCGCTGGAATATTATCTAACCAAGGCGCCAACTGGCTATTTGGCGTCAATAATGCAGTTGGATTATTTGGGTTACAAAGATAAATAATGCTCATACCATCAAATTGATCCGCAACCGCACGGATTGCTTTAAGATCAAATGAGAGATCCTCTTTTAATGGAACTTTCACCACAGGCACATTGCGTGCAGCGGCATAATCTTCATAAATCCCAAATGTTGGATCGGGCGCAATCACTTGTACAGCTTGCTTTTTCTCATTCGCTTGCTGAATCCAACCTGCAATCACCGCTTCAATCGCTTCAGAAGAACCATTACCTAATCCTATATTTTCCGTATTAAGATTAAAACGCTTGGCAATATCCTCAATCAAACCTTCACGTTCACTGTCCGGATAACGATTGGATAAATTGAGATGATTAATAATCGCCTGACGTGCAGACTGGCTCATTCCCAAAGAATTTTCATTAAAGTTTAATAGCAGAGGGTGTTCAGCGCTAGGTAGCGTAAATGTTGTCTGCGTTGTAATGGGTTGTGTTTCAGCAACGACTTTGTGGTGAAAAAGACCTGCAGCAACACCCGCAGCGGTAAGTTGTAGCATACGACGACGATTAATTTGCATAATTATTCCTTATTGAGTTTTAGTTATTAAATTTCCAATTCATAAAGCAAGCAATTAAAGCCTATTAAAACTTACTTTAACGGCGTTAAATTTGTAATAATTCATCAAAATTGTCAAGTGATAAAACCCATATTTTTAAATTAATATTTAAAAATAATGAATTTTAATTCAATGAAGGTTATTTTAGTTATGCACTATACAATGACGTTCTGATAGCAACATACGATAGATGTAAAATAAGAGGAGAAAAATGTTCTTGCAGAAAAGTGAAAAAGAAAACGAGAAGATGGAAGTCTTCTTCAGGGTTAGTCTATCTTTTATATCACGTTAATGCTGGGGTGCAAGATCCGCTTCAACGCGACTTATGCAAGTGCGGTGGAAATTCTGTTAATTTTTCCACCGCACTTTCTGTTGGCTAATTAAGTTGCTTCAACTGTTCGGCAAATTTGTCCACTTTTTGCCAATCGGTATATTCAATTTCTTTACTGGTGTCCGTTTCGCCGCCCGTAATTTTCATAATAAAGCGGATCATCATTCGGTCGAACCAGCCATAACGGGGATACAATAACGCCCCCGCAAATACCGCACATAAAGTGGGGTTCCAGTGGATACGTTGCAAAAATTTTTTGACATATGAATTCGTTTCTGGCGTATCCTTGCCGGCTTTACGCGCAGTTAAATTCACGCCAAAAAATGCCGTTTGTTTGCGATTTAAAAGTGCGGTGTTTTTTTCGATGAATTGATAAAGCAATTTGTTAAAATGTCCGTAACGGATTGACGCACCGATGATAATGCGATCAAATTCCGCTAAGTCAGGCACGTTATCACTAATGCTACGCACTTCGGCGATTAATTTTTCTGCCATAAATTGGGCGATTTTCTGCGTTTGCCCATCACAGCTAGAATACAAAATCAAGGTTTTCATCAAGTTCTCCAAAAAGCAGGACTGAATAGCACTAAGAGTGAAAAGATTTCCAAACGCCCTGCCGCCATTGCAAAGGAAAAGACATATTTTGCACTATCTGGCACACCGGCAAAGCTTGTACTGATGATACCTAGCCCCGGTCCCGAATTTGTAATGGCGGCAAAAACAGCCCCAATGGAATCAAATGCTTCCATTCCGCATAAGATAGCCGCAAAGACGCATAGCCAAAATGTAAGGAAAAAGGCAATTAAAAACGCCCAGATCCGTTCAATAACCTGCATAGATAACAAATTATCACCGAGTTTAACTGGCACAACAAGGCTTGGATGAACTAACGATTTCAGTTCTCGTTTAAACTGCAACCAGACAACTAAGACACGGATCATTTTAAGCCCCCCCGAGGTTGAGCCGGCACAGCCCCCTAATAACCCTGCAAAGACAAGCATCATTCCTAGAAATGGCGGCAATTGATTGAAATCAAATAATGTATAGCCTGACGTCATTGCCATAGACGCAGATTGCGCACTCCCTTGGGCAAAGGCATCAATCAACGAAAGGTTATCGTAAGAAAGATAAAGCCCTAGAGATAGCACGAGAATAAAGAATCCTTGAACGAAACAAAAAAAACGAAACTCAGGATCGTGCCAATAGGTTTTCCATATACTTTGGTGTTTCATATGTGTTAAAGCCGTAATGTGCAAGCCAAAGTTACAACCTGCGACAAGCATAAAAAATGCGGCTAAAAAATAAATTTTGGAATCATTAAAATACCCTAAATTGGCATCGTGAGTGGACATTCCACCATTAGAAACCGTAGAAAAACTATGGGAAATCGCGTCAAACATTGACATTCCCGCCCACCAATAAGCAAGAATACATACAACCGTAAGCACGCAATATAAAATCCATAATAGTTTTGCAACTTCTGCAATTCTCGGCAAATTTTTCTGATCTTTCAGTGGGCCTGAAGATTCAATGCGATAAAGCTGGCTTCCTCCAATCCCTAAAATGGGTACAACGGCAACAACCAATACAATCAGCCCCATTCCCCCTAGCCATTGTAAAAACTGGCGATAAAATAAAATGGATTTCGGCAAGTTATCTAGCCCAGACATTACCGTTGCACCTGTCGTCGTCAGGGCAGAAAATGCCTCGAATACCGTATCTGCAAAATCCATATGCACTTCATCAAATAACAAGAATGGAATCACCGCCAATAAACTCAACAGCACCCAGAATACCACGACGATTAAAAAACCTTCTCTGGCGCGCAATTCCTGTTTATGTTGATGACAGCTCCACCACAACAGCGTGCCAAAAGAAAAGCTAGCAATGAAGGCTTGCATAAACGCTTTTCCTCCCCCATCACCATAAATTAGTGCCACAAATGCCGGCACAAGCATTGTGGCAGAAAAACACATCACCAAAATGCCGATAATTCGAAAAATAGATAATATATGCACAATGTTCTCTCTTATTTTATTGCGAGGATTGTTAGCTGACCGGCAGAACGTTCCGTTAATTCTCGTTCAAACTCAGCCTGTCTATCAGGACGGATTGCCAATACAAAATGGACTTTTTCTTGGAAATCTTGCGATTCAATCAACACCTCTTGCTGCACACACAAGTGTTGCAGCCAGTTGATTTGGTCATACTCACAGGTCAACCGAAAATGTTCTCGCTCCACTTTCATTGTGGTTTCAAGCAATTGCAAGGCTTGTTGCACGCCGTTGCCATAAGCACGCACCAAGCCTCCTGTCCCCAGCAAAATCCCACCATAATAGCGCACCACAACGGCACTGACTTCACCAATTTGGCTACCCAGCAACGCATTTAACATTGGCTTACCAGCTGTGCCTGCGGGTTCGCCATCATCGGAAAAGCCTAAACTTTGGGTATCTGACGGTTTACCCGCGACCGCCGCCCAACAATGATGGCGGGCATTTGGGTGCTGAGTACGAATTTCCTGCCAAAACGCTTTCGCTTGTGCTAAACTTTCTGTATGTTTGAGATACGTGATAAAACGGCTTTTCTTAATTTCTTCTTCAAAAACCACCGCACTTTGCGGAATTAAATATTCCATAATCCAGACTAATTTTGACCAATATTTAATTGAGCGGTATTATACGCACAAAATCACTTCAACTAAATAAACAATGAACGAAATTAATATTCATCAACAGTTAGATACCCAAGGGCTACGCTGTCCTGAACCAGTAATGCTAGTACGCAAGCAAATTCGCCATATGCAAGCGGGGGAAGTGCTACTCATTCTGGCTGATGATCCTGCTACCACAAGGGATATTCCCAGTTTCTGTCAATTTATGGATCATCGTTTACTCAAAAGCGAAACAGAAAGCCCCCCATTTAGATATTGGGTGCAGAAAGGGCAATAACGAAGAAAATCAGAACAAAATAAAAAGGTGCGGACATTCGCACCTTTCTTTTTTAACGGGATTATAGATAGAATTTATCTACAAAATTTAATTTATCGTCAAGTTTTAGCACTAATGGCTGACCTGTTGGGATTTCAAAATCCATAATATCTTCATCAGAAATGCCGATAATGTGTTTGGCTAAGGCGCGCAATGAGTTACCGTGAGCAGTGACTAATACACGTTTTCCTGATAATAACGCTGGGGCAATTTGATCTTCCCAGAACGGTAAAACGCGCTCTAAGGTTACTTTTAAGTTTTCGCCATCAGGGATCACATCAGGCGGTAAATTTGCATAACGGCGATCATTATGGGCTGAATTTGGATCATTTGGATCTAGTAATGGTGGTAATGTATCGTAAGAACGACGCCAAATATGCACCTGCTCATCACCATATTTTTCTGCCGTTGCTTTTTTGTCTAAGCCTTGTAATTCGCCATAATGACGCTCATTTAAACGCCAACTTTTCACTTGTGGGATCCAAAGCTGGTGAGACTCTTCCAACACGATATTACAGGTTTTAATTGCACGAGTAAGTACAGAGGTAAACGCGATGTCAAACTCATAGCCTGCATCTAATAATTTTTTCCCTGCCGCTTTTGCTTCTTCTACACCACGTTCCGTTAAATTAACATCACGCCAGCCAGTGAATAAATTTTTCGCATTCCATTCACTAAAACCGTGACGAATAAACACTAATTCCATAGAAAATCTCCTAATGTTAATGAAAAATACTGCGCCACTTTATAGCAAAAATTTCAGCCTTTTAAAAGGAAAAAGCATTACTTTCCTGATCTTTCGCAAGGATTTACCGCATTCTGATTTTTCTCCAAACCGCGATTTTCTGATTTACTCAAAATTTTTCCCGCGAACATTTAGCGCCTTGCTCAAATAATGGTATAGTTATGCACATTTTTAGCCATTAGGGCGATACACCAATTTTATTAATGAGAGAAAAAACGTTGAAAAAACGCACCGCACTTTTCTTTTTTGCCTGCACCCTACCTTTCGCTGTGCAGAGCGCGGATCTGTCTGCGATTCAAAAACAGATCAAACAGCAAGAACAGAAAATTGCTGAACAAAAACGTGAACAAGACAAATTGCAATCCACCCTTAAAAATCAGGAGTTGCAAATTAATGGCGTGGTTGGACAACTTCGCCAAACGGAATCAGATCTAAAAGCCATTCGCCAAATGATCGCGGATACCGATAAACAAATCAAACACTTAGAAAGACAAGAAAAAAGCCAAAAAGAAAAACTGGCTAAGCAGCTCGATGCAATGTACCGCTCAGGCATTAACCCTTCGGTGCTAGAGAAACTCTTTTCAGAAGATGCTCAAAAAGCAGAGCGAATGAAAGCCTATTATGAGCATATGAACCAAGCTCGTCTTGCCTACATTGAAGATCTCAAACAAACGCAAGAACAGCTCAAGAAAGAAAAAGCCAATATTCAAACTCAACAGCAAGAACAACAAAATCAGCTGAATGCGCAGAAAAAACAACAACAGAGTTTGCAAAAAGTGCAGCGTGAGCGCCAATCTACGCTCAATCAGCTGAATAAGCGTTTAGCCAAAGATCAAAATAAATTAGATAGCTTAAAAGAAAACGAAAATGCCTTACGCCAACAAATCCAACGCGCAGAACAACAAGCGCGTGAACAAGAAAAACGTGAACGTGAAGCGTTAGCGCAGAAAACTCGCCAAGAAGAACAAAAAAACCAAAAGCCTTACACGCCAACTGCCCAAGAAAAACAGCTTATGGCAAGCAATTCAGGGTTGGGTAAACCACAAAGGCAATATCAATATCCTGTATCAGGCAAAATTCTCAACCGTTTTGGTTCAACCCAAATGGGAGAATTAAAATGGAAAGGGATTGTGATCGGGGCAAATGCTGGAGCGTCTGTACGCGCGATTGCTGATGGACGAGTTATTTTAGCTAGTTGGTTACAAGGTTATGGCTTAATGGTTATTATCAAACATGGTGAAAACGATTTAAGTTTATATGGTTATAATCGCTCTGTTTCTGTTAAAGAAGGGCAATTTGTTAATGCTGGACAAAAAATTGCAGAAGTGGGGAGTTCTGGGGGACAATCAAGATCAGGGCTTTATTTTGAAATTCGCCGCAAAGGTGTTGCGGTAAATCCAACAGGATGGCTACGATAATGAAGAGAGCTTATCAAAAGCAAATCACCAAAAAACAAAGTGCGGTTAAAAATTTACTGATTTTTTCTACCGCACTTTGCTTGAGCCTCTCCCCCACAATTTCGATCAGCCAATCTCGCCTTGCCATTGTTATTGATGATGTGGGCTATCGCCCTAAAGAAGATGCTGCAGTTTATGCGATGCCAAAAGAAATTTCGGTAGCAATCATTCCTTCCGCCCCCTATGCCAAACAACGCAATCAACAAGCAATGCAACAAGGGCGAGATGTGCTTATTCATTTGCCTATGCAACCTATGGGGAATCATAAGATTGAATCTGGTGGTCTCACTCTCGGAATGTCGCAACAGACAGTACGAGAAAACGTGCAAAATGCCAAGAAAATTGTTTCTGCTGCCATTGGCTTAAACAATCATATGGGTAGTGCTGCAACCGCAAATCAAGATTTAATGAATAAATTAATGACCGTGCTACAAGAGCAACATCTCTTTTTTCTAGATAGCCGCACTATCGGGCATTCTGTCGCAAGTAAAACCGCAAAACAATACGGCATAAAAGCACTAGATCGCCATATTTTCCTTGATGATAGCGATGAATTTAACGACGTTCAACGTCAATTTCAACAAGCCATTACCTATGCGCGTAAACAAGGCACCGCTATCGTTATCGGACATCCCCGAAAAAATACGATTGCCGTGCTACAAAATGGCTTACATCACCTCCCTCAAGATATTCAATTAGTGAATATAGGCAGTCTATGGCGTGGTGAAAAAATCGTCCCACAAAAACCATTCATTATGCTCTTTAATGCAACACCCGCCCCGACATCCGTCGCCCCTTTTCGCGAAATACCATTACTAAGAGGGATACCAAAATAGAAGAGATCAAAAAGAAGTGGCGGAAGATAATGGGAGTCGAACCCACCCAAGATTGCTGGCAACCTTAACAGGATTTGAAGTCCTGCCGTTTCACCGGAAACGCCTATCTTCCAACAGTTTGCTCACTTTAAAGGAAATTTGTTGATTATTCAAGCCTATGTGAAAGTAAAATTATCGGTCCACATTTTATTGTTATTTTAATGTGCAATAACATAAGATCATTTTAGTAAAGTGCTACCGAAAAACACACCAATGCCATATCCTTTCAACATCTCTCGGCAAGACTTCCAGTTAAAAGCTGAATTTTTGATTAAAAAACAGTATGATTACAAGTAAAAGTTTACTAGGACGATAAAATGAGCAGCCTTTTTCAACAACTTCCTTCAATAGATAAATTGTTAAAACAGCGTGAAATTGCCCCACTGATTACAATGTTCGGTCATCGTGCGGTGGTTAATGTATGCAGAAAACTCCTTGAAGATGCCCGTTCTCAGATAAAAAAAACACAAACACTTCCCGATATTTTTCTTAATCAGGAAAACTTGCTTACCGAAATTCAGCGAACCCTCACCATACAACAACAAGTAAAAATTCAACCTGTGCATAATTTAACGGGAACTGTTTTACATACGAATTTAGGTCGGGCTTTGTGGGCTGAGGCTGCACAGCAAGCCGCATTATTAACGATGCAAGAAAATGTCGCATTAGAATATGACTTGCTCGCCGGAGAACGTAGCCACCGCGATAAGTATATTAGTGAGCTATTATGTAAGCTTACCGGAGCAGAAGCCGCTTGCGTGGTGAACAACAATGCAGCAGCCGTGTTACTAATGTTAGCTACCTTTGCAGCGGGTAAAGAAGTGGTTATTTCTCGTGGTGAGCTAATTGAAATTGGCGGTTCGTTCCGTATCCCTGATATTATGCAACAAGCAGGCTGTAAGCTAATTGAAGTTGGTACAACAAATCGCACCCATTTAACTGATTATCGCCGTGCGATCAACGAAAATACCGCCTTTTTAATGAAAGTTCATAGTAGTAATTACCAAATTTGTGGCTTTACGCATTCTGTCAGCGAAGCCGAATTAGCACAACTTGGTCAGGAAATGAATGTGCCTGTGGTAACCGATTTAGGCAGTGGAGCATTGGTGGATCTTTCACAATATGGCTTGCCGAATGAACCTACCGTACAAGAAAAATGGCAGCAAGGTGTGGATTTAATCTCATTTTCTGGGGATAAATTGCTAGGTGGCCCACAGACAGGCATTATTGTTGGAAAAAAAGAATTTATCGATCAACTACAAGCGCATCCGCTCAAGCGCGCGTTACGCTGTGATAAAGTCATTTTAGCGGGGTTAGAAGCAACGTTGCGTTTATATCTTCAACCTGAAAAATTGACAGAGAAACTGACGAGTTTGCACTTACTCACGCAGCCTGTCTCCGTATTACGCCAACAGGCAGAAATACTGAAAGTGCGGTTGGAAAATCAGTTAGATTTTGCCTATACCGTCCGTGTGGAACAAAGCCAAGCACAAATTGGCAGTGGCGCCCAACCCCTCGCCACGCTCCCTTCCATTGCGGTAACCATAGAAGAAAAAACATCGCAAAAATTGACCGCACTTATTGAACGCTTCAAACAACTCCCCCACCCTATCATTGGGCGAATTGAACAAAATAAATTATGGCTCGATCTACGTAGCCTTGCCAATTTTGAACGTTTATTAAATACCGTGGAGCAACTATGATTATTGTTACCTCAGGCCACGTCGATCACGGCAAAACCGCTTTGTTACGCGCTTTAACGGGTACTGATGCGGATCGCTTGCCAGAAGAAAAGAAACGTGGAATGACGATTGATTTAGGTTATGCCTATTTACCTTTACCACAGAAAACGCTGGGTTTTATTGATGTGCCGGGACACGAAAAATTTCTCTCAAATATGCTTGCCGGGCTAGGCGGAGTAGATTATGCAATGCTTATCGTTGCCGCAGATGAAGGTATTCAGCCACAAACCGCAGAACATCTCGCCATTTTACGCTTATTGCATTTTAAGCAAATTATTGTTGTCATCACAAAAGCGGATAAAGTCAGCGAAACACATATTGCAAACACCAAGCAACAACTGATGCAAGCATATCCATTTTTGGAAGAAAGCCCTTTTTTCATTACTTCCGCTTATACAGGGCAAGGTATTGACGAATTACAAGCACATTTAGCAAATTTGCCTTCTCTTTCTGATAACCAGCTGCCTTTCCGTTATGCGATTGATCGCATTTTTACGATTAAAGGGGCAGGAACTGTGGTAACAGGCACGGCATTCAGTGGGCGTATTGCTACGAATGAAGAACTGTACTTATCCACAGGAAAAAAAGTGCGTATTAAAAATATTCATAGTCAAGATCAACCATCAATGGTTGGAGAGGCCGGGCAACGTTTAGCCTTAAATATTCAAACCGATGTAGAACGAACTGAAATTCAGCGTGGAGACTGGCTTTTCTCTCATCCACCAACAGTTGCCACTGATCGCATTACCGTAGAAATCGAAGCGGCACAATGGATACAAGAAAGCCAAGCGGTGCATAGTTATCACGCCGCCTCGCATACAACAGGTAAACTCACATTGCTCGAAAATAAACAACTTTATCCACAGCAAAAAGCCCTAGCAGAACTCACTTTACAAGATCCATTATACTTAACCTATAACGATAAATTAATTTTACGTACAGGCGATGCCAAATCCTTATTAGCCGGCGCAAGGGTGATTGAAATTCACTCGCCAAAACGTTACAAGCGTACTGAAGTGCGGTTGAATTTTTTACATCATTTACTCACAACGCAAAACGTAGCTGAACGTTTAAGTTGCTATTTACAACATCGCCCAATGCCACTTACGGAATTAGCGTGGTTAGCACAACGTAAAGAAGAGGATTTACCCGATTTACTTGCAGAACGTCATATCGAAACCTGGCAAGGGTGGGCATTTACGCGCAGTTATCAACAACAGCAAAGTGAAAAATTAATTGCCACATTGACAGATTACCACCAACAATCTCCCGATCAACTTGGCTTAAGCAAAGCACGTTTATATCGCATTACGGCTATTCATCAGCCAGAAGCCTTAATTTATTATTTTATTGCTGACTTATTAGCCCAAGAGAAGCTTCAGCAAACGCGCGGTTGGTTGCATTTACCAGAACATAAAATTCGTTTTAATACAGAAGAACAGCAGTTATGGCAACAAGTCCTCACGCATTTTGAACAACAGCACGGACAAGCATTATGGGTGCGAGATTTAGCGAATTTGCTGGATTTAGATGAAAGCACGATGCGTAATTTTCTTTATAAAGCAGGGAAATTGGGCTATTTAACGCCTATTGTACGAGATCGTTTTATGCTTACAGAAACCCTGTATGCGTATGCCCATTGGGTAAAAAACATTATCTTGGAGAAGGGAGACATTTCAGTAAATCAACTCCGCGATGAATTACAATGGGGCAGAAAAATGACGGTACAACTTATGGAATATTTCGATCGCTGTGGTTTTTTACGCCGTAAGGGAAATGTGCATTTATTACGAGATGGCGATCTCTTTGATTACTAACCATAAAACACAAGTACGGTGAAAAATGGAGAAATTTATCACCGCACTTTTCTTAAATGCAAACACATTTTTATTGCCATTTATTTTTTCATCAATCCTTTTGCAAGCGGGATAAGATAACATCCTCACAACGTCCATTTATTTCAAACTAAAGCAACGATAAAGCAGATCAAGTATCAACCTATGTTGAACCTATGTTATTCCACTAAATATTCAAATTGATTTTCTCATCAATAAAACATTGATCCATTTCAAATGCCGGTTTTGCTGCTTTATCTTTACCAATGGTTTTTGAAGGAACCCCCGCAACAGTGGTATATTCAGGGACGGGTTGTAACACCACAGAATTGGCGCCAATTTTGGCATAACGCCCAATTTCAATATTACCGAGAATTTTTGCCCCAGCTCCAATCATCACCCCCTCCCTTACTTTTGGATGACGATCACCAGATTCTTTACCAGTTCCGCCTAGGGTAACGCCTTGTAGAATAGACACATCATTTTCGATAACAGAGGTTTCACCTACCACAATGCCAGTGGCGTGATCGAACATAATGCCACAGCCTATTTGTGCAGCGGGGTGAATATCTACATCAAACGCAACAGAAATTTCATTTTGTAAATAAATCGCCAACGCTTTACGATTTTGTTGCCATAAATAATGGGTAATACGGTAACTTTGTAAAGCGTGAAAACCTTTTAAATATAATAACGGCGTAGTCCATAACTCCACTGCGGGATCCCGCTGACGCACCGCACGAATATCACAAGCCGCACTGCCAATGATATCAGGTTCTGCTTGGTAGGCATCTTCAATAATTTCACGCAAGGTGATCGCGGGCATAATGGGATTTGCTAATTTATTAGCTAAAATATAACTTAATGCGTTACCAAGATTCTGGTGTTTTAGAATAGTGGAATGAAAAAAACTCGCGAGCATTGGCTCACATTCCGCTAATTCTTTTGCTTCTTGACGAAGTAAACGCCAAACTTCAACAGGCATTTTATTCTCCTTTTCGTTCTCGCCCAAGCAGACTGAATGCAACATCTTTGGCATTTTTAGCACAAAATAGGACTTGGTAAATTTGTTCGGTAATTGGCATTTCTACACCTTGTCGCTGAGCAAGTAAATAGGTTTCTTTGGTGTTATAAAATCCTTCCACCACCTGACCAATTTCAGCTAATGCCTGCTCGGTGCTTTTCCCCTGACCAAGCATTAACCCAAAACGACGATTACGCGATTGGTTATCGGTACAAGTTAGCACTAAATCACCTAAGCCTGACATTCCCATAAATGTATTGGGGTTTGCCCCGAGTGACTCCCCTAATCGGCTAATCTCCGCTAAACCACGTGTGATCAAGGCAGTACGCGCATTTGCGCCAAACCCCATTCCGTCTGACATTCCAGCCCCAATGGCAATCACATTTTTAATAGCTCCGCCAAGCTGAACACCGATCATATCTTGATTAAGATAAACACGAAAATGTTTACTGCAATGAATACGCGCTTGAAATTCTTGGGCAAACGCCAGATCGTGAGAAGCTAAGGTGATTGCCGTTGGCAGCCCTTGTGCAAGCTCTTTGGCAAATGTTGGGCCAGATAAAACAGCTAATGGATATTGCGTGCCAAGTTTTTCTTCTACCAGCTGTTGCAATAAACGCCCTGTATCTCGTTCTAAACCTTTCGTCGCCCAAACAATTCGATGCTCTGGCTGTAAGTGCGGTCGGATTTTTTCTAAAACTTCGCCAAAAACGTGGCTAGGTACAACAATCAATAAATCTCGTGATTTTTGCACCGCACTCGCTAAATTTGTTTCAATTTGTAATGCTTCAGGAAACGGAATATCTGGTAAAAAAGGCTGATTACAGCGTGTATCCGCCAACGCTTGCATATGTTCGGCATTATGTCCCCAAAGATAAGTAGGTGAACCGTTACGAGAGAAGCTGATTGCCAATGCCGTCCCGTAAGATCCTGCGCCAATGACAGTAATGGGTGAATTGGAAATATTGTTGTGCATTAATCATCTCCATAATGAAAATAAAAGTGAATCACACTCACTATTAATGCCTTGAGTTTAACCTACTTGAATTAGACTGAAAATAGAATTTTTACAGAAGTGAGTTAGTGGTGGGGCGTTATATAAAGCAGTGGATAGATTACCTTGCCAAATTGTATCCTATCTAATACAATTTATAAAAGGAGATGGGTATGGAAAAAATAAATGAAATAAGAACAACAGCCGAATTTGACCACTGGCTAATGAATTTAAAAAATCGCATAGCAAAAATGGCAATTATCAAGCGCATAGAACGAGCTGAGCAAGGAAATTTCGGTGATCATAAACCATTAGGTGGTGGGCTTTATGAAATGCGAATAGCAACGGGAGCAGGTTATCGTGTTTATTACATTCAAGATGGCAATACGTTATATTTTTTGTTGTGTGGTGACGATAAATCAACACAACAGGCAGATATTAACAAAGCAAGAATGATGATCGAGGATTAACATAATGAAATTAAAAGCAAATATTAAAACAAGTCATTTTGACGCAGCAAAATACCTTACTACGGAAGAAGATATACAGGCTTATTTAGCTGAAACCCTAAAAAGTGGAGAGCAAGAAGAATTTTTAACCGCACTTTCAACAGTTGCAAGAGCAAGAGGAATGACAGAGCTAGCTAAACAAACAGGTTTAGGGCGTGAAAGTCTGTATAAAACCCTATCCAAAGGCAGTAAACCGAGATTTGAAACCATACAAAAAATTCTCTTGGCGTTTAATTTGGAACTCGTGCCAACAATTAAAGGGCGGTGATTTTTTCCATAAAAAAGTGGGTCTTTCACCCACTTATTTTGATTAATTAACCGTTTCTGGTTTCTCGTCCTGTGCTTGCTCCGCTTGCTGACGCTCTAAATATTCCATAAAGAGTGCATCAAAGTTTACAGGAGAAAGATTTAATGGCGGGAAAGTGCCACGGTTTACAAGGCTTGCAATTAATTCACGCGCGTAAGGGAACAGCATATTTGGGCATTGTGAAGTTAAGCAATGGGCAAGTTGAACGCCTTCCAACCCACTTACTGTGAACACACCTGCTTGTTTTACTTCACAAATAAACGCCACATCACCACTTTCTTCAAGGGTGGTTTCGGTGGAAATGTTTAAACAGACCTCATAAAGATCTTCACCTAATTCAACCACTTCTGTGTTTAAATCAAAAGAAAGTTGAGGTTTCCATTCTTGTTGGAAAATATGGGGAAGATTCGGCGCTTCAAAAGAGACATCTTTAATATAGATACGTTGAATTTGTAATACAGCTTCTGTTTGTTGTTCTTGTGCTTCCGTTGCAACTTCTTGATTTTGCTCAGTCATTTTCTATTCCTCTATGAGTTATTTATCTTTTTTCACTAATGGCAAATTCGCTGAACGCCAACCTGCAATCCCTTCTTTTAACGCGTACACTTCTCGAAATCCTTGTTTAGCCAAAAGCTCTGCGGAAGTGCCAGCAGCCATTCCCGTGGCACACACAACCACAACGGGCTTGTCTTTATGCTGTTCAATTTTACCAATATTCTGATTTTTAATTTCGCTAGGTAATAAATGAATGCTGTGAATAATATGCCCACGTTCAAATTCATCAAGGGTACGCACATCAATTACTGTCGCCTCTTTATTATTCATTAAGCTAACGATCTCAGCATTCTCAATGGTTTTCACTTTGGTGGTGAACGCCTTGAAATAGGTGTAAATAACGAGAAAAAATACGGCTATCCAAGAAATAACCATTAATGTGTGATTTTTTGCAAAGGCGATTGCCATCGGTAGAAATTCTTGCATTTTACTCTCTATGTTTTAGTTCAAAATAAAGACCTAAGTATAACCGCACTTTATTCATCTTTCAAAGAAACTCTGTGAAATTCCCCACTTGTTAAGGTGGGTTTTATTCTAAATCAATGAATAAATAAAAATAATTAGAGCTTATATAGCGATTCACCGCGTTTATTGCTATATTATTGCGCGATTTTAAAGAGATTTTTCTCTTTTCATCATTGTATGTTCTTTTTGCAAAGAAATTATCTAATCAATATATTAAAAGAGGTTCGATTATGTTTTTTCTCCAATTTGCCATCGTATTGGTGTGCATTTTGATTGGTGCGCGCATTGGCGGTATCGGCTTGGGAGTGATGGGCGGTATGGGGCTTGCTATCCTCTCTTTTGGCTTCGGCTTAGCGCCTGCGGGTTTACCGATTAATGTAATGCTAATGATTATGGCGGTCGTTTCTGCCGCAGCGGCAATGCAAGCCGCAGGTGGTTTAGATTATATGATCAAAATCGCCACCAATATTTTACGTAAACACCCGAAATACATCACCTTTATTGCGCCTGCAGTAACTTGGACATTCACCGTATTAGCAGGAACAGGTCACGTGGCTTATTCTGTATTACCTGTGATTGCAGAAGTGAGTCGCCACAATGGTGTGCGTCCTGAACGTCCGCTTTCAATGGCGGTAATTGCTTCACAATTTGCCATTGTCGCTAGCCCGATTGCTGCTGCGGTGGTTGCGGTGGTTGCTTATCTTGAGCCACAAGGCATTCACTTAGGTGATGTGTTAATGGTAACCATACCTTCAACCATTTTAGGCTTAGCGCTTGCTTGTATCTTCGTCAATAAAATGGGTAAAGAATTAAAAGATGACCCAGAATATCAACGTTTATTACAAGATCCTGAGTATGTAAAAGAAAACCATACAGATGTTAATCCTGACAACATTCAATTAAAACCAACTGCGAAATTATCTGTCGGTTTATTCTTATTTGGTGCGTTATTAGTAGTATTAATGGGGGCATTCCCTGGCTTACGTCCAGTTTTTGATGGCAAACCAATGGGAATGGCACACGCCATTGAAATCGTGATGCTGACTGTAGGTGCATTAATCATTTTAACTTGTAAACCAAATGGTAACGCCATTACACAAGGTTCCGTGTTCCACGCGGGAATGCGTGCTGTTATCGCTATTTTTGGTATTGCGTGGTTAGGTGATACCCTGATGCAAGCGCATATGGTGGAAGTCAAAGAAAGTGTGAAAGTGTTGGTTGAAACCGCACCTTGGACCTTTGCTATTGCACTATTTGTGCTTTCTGTTTTAGTAAATAGCCAAGGCGCAACAGTTGCCACTTTATTCCCAGTTGGGATTGCATTGGGCATTCCAGCACCTGTGTTAATTGGGGTATTTGTTGCGGTAAATGGTTACTTCTTCATTCCAAACTACGGTCCAATCATTGCCTCAATTGACTTTGATACCACAGGAACAACACGTATTGGTAAATATATTTTCAACCATAGCTTTATGCTACCGGGGCTATTAAGTATGGCATTCAGCCTTGCGTTTGGCTTGTTGTTCGCCAATATTTTGCTGTAATTTTTACCGCACTTTATGCTATCAACTGGGGGCGTTGCTCCCAGTTTTTTTATGCCCTCATTCTGATACAAAAAGTTAGCTATGGCATTCCTTGCCAAACTTTCGCATAATATGGCCAGCTTTTTTAACAAGAGGAATATAATAATGACGATTTCCAAACAACAAATTCTTGATGCTTACCATTTTCGCCACGCGTGCAAACAATACGATCCCACAAAGAAAATCAGCGAGGAAGATTTTCGCTTTATCCTTGAAACCGCACGTCTTTCGCCAAGTTCCTTTGGATTTGAGCCGTGGAAATTTTTAGTGATTGAAAATCAGCATATTAAAGAACTCATCCGCGATACCGCGTGGGGAGCGAAAGATAAAATTATGGATTGTAGCCATTTTGTCGTTATCCTCGTTCGCCAACCCCAAACTCTTTTAGCAGATGGCGAATATGTCCCACATATTATGCGTGATGTGCATCATATCCCTGAAGATGCCCTTAAATTGCGTCAAGGTTTTTATCGCAACTTTACAGAAAACGATTTTGCGCTCACCGACAATCCCGTTGCGTTTTATCATTGGGCTTGCCGTCAAAGTTATATCGCCTTAGGCAATATGCTCACTAGCGCGGCAATGATTGGTATTGATAGCACCCCGATTGAGGGCTTTCCGCTAGAAAAAATGAATGATCTTTTTGTTGCAGAAGGGTTATACCGTGCAGATGAATACAAGCTCAGTGTAATGGCGGCATTTGGCTATCGCGTAAATGCACCGCGAGAAAAAACACGCCAAGCATTTGACGAAATTGTCGAATGGGTAAAATAAAAACCCCGTAAAATCCTACCGCACTTTATCCTATCAATAAAAATAAAGTGCGGTGCGAATTTTCTTCTTTTTAATCATTCTTTGGAATAGGTATGCTCATTTCATTTATTCTAATTGCACTTTGTGCAGGCGTTGCTCTTGCCACGCAAGCGGCGATTAATAGCCAACTGGCAGGCTCATTAATGGGACAACCCGTGGTCGCTGCATTGATTTCTTTTGCAATGGGAACCCTATTGCTGTTTTTTATTTGTTGGTGGAAAGCTGATTTATTCACCGCCTTGCAACAAGTGCCAAAACAACCAATATGGAAACTCATTGGTGGCCCGCTCGGTGCGTTAGTGGTCTTCACAACCATTTTTCTCGCCCCTAAAATGGGCGTAACCAATATGCTGTTTTTCATCATTATCGGGCAACTTATTGCCGCAGCGGTGATTGATCATTTTGGCTTGATTGGTATGACAAGTCGTCCAATCCAAATCTGGCAAATAATTGGCTTTGTGTTTATGGGCGCTGGATTAGTGCTATTTTTCTTTGGCAAAAAATTGTTTGGCTAGCTTTCAACACATCGATCGATAAGTGCTATCCTCATCTCAGGTAAAAATACTATAAAAAATTACCGCACTTCTTCATTGTCTTCCTATTTTCCCGTAATGGCGGGCTGGTGTGTCCGCCTAAAAAATATTGCCACACAAGCAATGTAAAGGCGATCATTTGGAAATGAGTTAGGATTTCCCAAAAAATTCCCCTCTTGCATCAAGAGGGGAAGAGTAAAAGTGTGGTAAGAACACATTGAAATGTAAAAAGTTTTCTTCTACAAAATCATCTTCACTAATTTATCCGCTTTAATACGGGCAAATTTTTTCAGCAGTTTTTGCACTGGTTCTGGATATTGCGAAAGTGCCTCCAGTTCTGTGTAGTGTGTGAGCTGTATGGTATGTTGGCGAATACAATCTAATTCTTGTTGTACTTGGGATTGCAGTTGTTGTGCTGGATCTTGAATGAGCAAGCCATTTTCTGCGTCTAAACGCCAAGCACGCGGGTTAAGATTGTTGCCGGTTAAAAGCATATAATGATCATCTACCCACACCCCCTTTAGGTGATAGCTGTTATCACCGTCTTTCCAAGTGCGAATAACCAGCTGACCTTGGTTGAGTTGTTGCTCAAATTTTTGGCTAAAACGGCGTAAATTACTTTCATATAAATAAGGTAGCGCGCCAGCCATTTTAAATGGCTGTGAAGGGGGAATATAAAAATCATTGGCAGTTTTATCCCCCACAATAATTTCAATTTGCTTGCCTTTTTGTAATAAACGCCGAATTTTTTGTTGCAATGGGCGAGGGAAATTAAAGTAAGGCGTACAGATCACCAATTTTTCCTGCACAATCTGAAAAAGATCTTCAATCGTACGGTTAAGCAGATTTGCACCACCGCCTAAGCCAAAAAGTGGGGTGATTTTTAGGCCAGAATTTTCTTCGTTTGCAAACTTATATTGTCCATCACTTGCCAAGCCTTTACGGAAAGCACGAATATGTTGGCGAATTTCTTTGGTTTTAGGACGCTCAACATTATCCAACGGTAATACTGCTTGATTACTCAGCAAATGCTGTTTGAGAAAATCTACCATTGAGTCTGTTAAAGCCGAATGAGTGATTTTATGATAACGATCGTAGCGATATTTTTCATTTTGCTGTAAATAAACATTATTGATACTCGCCCCACTGTATAGCAACGTATCATCAAAAATAAAGCCTTTAATGTGTAAAACGCCAAAAACTTCTCGTGTATTTACGGGAACACCGAAAAATAAATGAGCGTGTTCACCATATTGATGAATTGCCCGTTGATCACAATACCAGTCCGCATTTGTGGCTGTCTTTTCTGCCCCGAGTAAATTACGTTGAGCGCGATGCCAATCCACAAAAATTTTCACATCAAGATTCGGATTACGGCTTTTCGCGGCAAAGATCTCATTCAAAATCGCTTGCCCTGCTTCATCATTTTGCCAATAAAGTGCGGTGATATAAATGCGCGTTTTTGCTTCACGAATAAGCTGAATAATCTGTTGCTTAAATTCCGCAGGGTGATGAAGAAAATCAATTTGTGTTTCCTCTAAAGCCAAATAAGGCAAGGTTTGTAGATTTTCTTTCGCCCGTTTCGTTTTATTTATCAACATAATTTTTACTCTAATTTTAGTAATCTTTTTTGTTCAGCTCGCTAGTTTACAATATTTACTTCTCCGCTTGGTAGAAAAAAGATATTTTTTCGCTATAATGCTCACACTTTCTGACAAAGTGCGCTGAAAATTCGCCCACTTTTCTTATTTTTATCACAATTTGGTAACGCAAAATGAACGCAAAAAAACCAACCTTCCAACAAGCGGATTCCACAAAACGTTTCAATGAACGCTACGCTGGCGAAAAACAAGACAAAAAAGCACCGCACTTTTCGCGTGGAAAAAAGGAAGATAAACGCCCTTTTTCTCGAGAAAAGACAGCGTTCAAAGCAAGCGAAAAAGTACAACAACGTACAGAATTAACGATGGATAATGCACGTGGCACAGCCAATGTCAAAGTGGTAATTAAACGAACTGGGGAAAAAGAAAAACAGAAAAAAACAGGCCCTCTTTCCCCACGCGCGCCAGAAAAAATTAAGAAAAATCGCGCAGAAGAAATTAAAGTTTATGGTGAAAACACCTGTTTAGCACTTTTTGCTCAGCGTCCTGAAAGCATTGTTCGCGTATGGACTACCGTGGAAATGGCGCACCGTGTCGGGGAATTATTCAGCTATTTGGCGGCAAATAAAAAAGTCTATCACGTTGTAGATAATAAAGAACTTGCGTTAGTGAGTGGTACAGAACACCATAACGGCATTTGTATGCTGGTGAAAAAACCTCGTCATTTTACCCTTACTGGGTATCTAGACATTCCACGTCAAAAAGATGCCTTAGTGTTACTTGATAATGTACATAATGCCCATAACATCGGTGGCATTGTGCGAACTTGTGCGGTATATGGCGTGAAAGGGTTAGTATTGAGTGAAGCCGATTTACTTAACTCTGCTGCGGCAATGCGTGTGGCAGAAGGCGGTGCTGAATACATACATACGTTACTGACCAACAGCACAGAGCAGGGTTTAACTGAGTTGCGTGAAAAAGGCTATCAAATCGTACATCTAAGCCAAAACAAACAAGCCAAACCTTTCGCTCAGTTGAAATTAAGCGATAAAGTGGTCTTTGTATTAAGCGAAAGTGCGGGAGAAAATTTGGTAAAAAATCACGATGATATCGTGAATTTATCCCTTGCTAACCCACTTAACGCAGGTTTGAATGTTGCTGTTGCTGCGGGTGTTCTATTGGCAAAATGGGCAGAAAAATCCTTATAATTGATCCGCGTGATGAATAAGGACAAAGCGTTCCCATAACTGGGCTTCGCTTTCTTGATGATTAGGATCAGGCTTAATGCAGTTGCTGATTGGGCAAACTTTTTGACAGGTTGGGGTATCATAATGCCCCACACATTCGGTACAAAGATTTGGATCGATAAGATAAATATCTTCGCCCACAGAAATGGCATCATTCGGGCATTCAGGCAAGCACATATCACAATTTGTGCATTTCTCTGTAATTAAAAGTGCCATCATTTCCCCATATCATCATTGAAAGGGCGAGATTATAAAGAATCAGCAAGGAAAATTAAATAGGCAAAACAAGATGAGCAAGAAAAACAATAAAGGACTTTCTTTTTTAAGTACCCTAATCATTGCGGGCATTGCATTGATTTGGAATTATTTTCAACCTTCCGAAAAAACACCTAAACCGCAACCCACCTCACAATCGCAACCAAATACAACCGCACCACTTGGCAATAATTATGATTACATTATGCGTGATGATGCCATTGGACAAAATAAAAATGCGCCGGTGGATTATTATATGCTGGCATTGTCTTGGTCGCCGGGGTTTTGCCAAGCACAAAAGGAACGCTATAACGGTAAATTGCCACAATCGCTGATGAGCCAATGTGGCACGCAGCAGTATGGCTGGGTGATCCATGGATTATGGCCACAAAATGGCAATGCTCATTCCGTCAGTGATCATCCTCGTTTTTGTCAAGGGGATTTACCTATGGTTGATCCTAGCTTGATTAAGCCTTATCTTGCCGATAGCCCAAGCGCCAATTTATTACAAGGCGAATGGGAAAAGCACGGCGCTTGTGCGTTTAATGACGCCAAATCATATTTTGAAAAACAGCAAAATTTATACCGCACTTTAACCTTGCCAGATCGTGATTTACCACGCAAAGAATTATTTGCTTGGCTGAAAAAACATAACCCACAATTAAAAGGAGCCTACTTGAGAGCAAGCCATAATGAATTATTTATTTGTTATGACCTGAATTGGCAAGTGAGAGATTGCCCACATTAGTGCGCGCTTTACTCTATTTGGAGTAACAAAAGATCTATTATTTCTCAGAATTAAAAAAATCTGCCTGATTATTTGATCTAAAGCAGTTACAATCTAGTAATAACTGGGTATAATGCCATCCAGTTCTATTAATTTTTAAACAAATAAAGAGGGTAAATTATGTCAGTAATTAAAATGACCGACCTAGATTTAGCAGGTAAACGTGTGTTTATTCGTGCCGACCTTAATGTGCCAGTAAAAGAGGGAAAAGTAACCTCTGATGCACGTATTCAAGCAACCATTCCAACCTTAAAATTAGCCCTTGAAAAAGGGGCAAAAGTGATGGTTACCTCTCATTTAGGTCGCCCAACTGAAGGCGAATTCAAACCTGAAGATTCCCTCCAACCCGTAGTTGATTACTTAAAAGATGCAGGCTTTAATGTACGTTTAGCACGTGATTATTTAGACGGCGTAGAAGTGAATGACGGTGAAATCGTTGTACTTGAAAACGTCCGTATTAACAAAGGCGAAAAGAAAAATGATCCTGAATTAGGTAAGAAATACGCCGCACTTTGTGATGTATTTGTAATGGATGCCTTTGGTACCGCACACCGTGCGCAAGCTTCAACTTATGGCGTAGCAGAATTTGCCCCGATCGCTTGTGCAGGCCCGCTATTAGCAGCAGAATTAGATGCTTTAGGCAAAGCCTTAAAAGAGCCACAACGTCCAATGCTTGCTATTGTTGGGGGATCAAAAGTGTCAACCAAATTAACTGTGTTAGATTCTCTTGCTAAAGTCGCTGATCAACTGATCGTCGGCGGAGGGATCGCAAATACCTTTATTGCCGCAGAAGGCAAAGATGTAGGTAAATCCTTATACGAAGCGGATTTAATCCCTGAAGCACAACGCTTAGCAAAAGCAACCCAAATTCCTGTCCCAAGCGATGTGCGTGTTGGCTTAGAATTCTCTGAAAACGCACCAGCGATCGAAAAATCTGTTGATGATGTGCAAGCAGAAGAATCTATCTTTGATATTGGTGATAAAAGCGCAGAAGAGCTGGCAAACATTATCCGCAATGCGAAAACGATTCTGTGGAATGGTCCTGTAGGTGTATTTGAATTCCCTAATTTCCGTAAAGGAACTGAAGTGGTTGCCAATGCTATCGTTGAAGCAACCCAAAATGGTGCATTTTCTATTGCAGGCGGTGGCGATACCTTGGCTGCAATTGATTTATTTGGCATTAAAGATAAAATTTCATACATCTCAACAGGTGGCGGTGCATTCTTAGAATTCGTAGAAGGTAAAGTATTACCTGCTGTTGAAATCTTAGAAAAACGTGCGAAAAACTAATTTAATTCGATTGAAATAAAGGGGAATGTTCTTCCCCTTGAAACATTCCCAAAACTATATAGGAAATATTAATATGGCAAAATTACTAGACATCGTAAAACCGGGTGTATTAACAGGCGATGACGTACAAAAAGTTTTCAATTATGCAAAAGAGCATAACTTTGCATTACCTGCGGTAAACTGCGTAGGTACGGATTCCGTTAATGCGGTATTAGAAACCGCTGCACGCGTTAAAGCACCTGTGATTATTCAATTCTCTAACGGTGGCGCGCAATTCTATGCGGGAAAAGGGATTAAACCTGCAAGTGGCGCACGTCCTGATGTGCTTGGTGCGGTAGCGGGTGCAAAACACGTTCACGAATTAGCCGCTGAATACGGTGTACCTGTAATTCTTCACACCGACCACGCAGCGAAAAAATTACTTCCTTGGATTGATGGCTTATTAGATGCAGGTGAAAAACACTTTGCGGAAACAGGCAAACCGCTTTTCTCTTCACATATGATCGACCTTTCTGAAGAGCCAATGGAAGAAAATATGGCAATCTGCCGTGAATACCTTGCTCGTATGAGCAAAATGGGAATGACCCTTGAAATTGAAATCGGTATCACAGGTGGAGAAGAAGACGGCGTAGATAACTCAGATGTTGATGAATCACGTTTATACACACAACCTGAAGATGTACTTTACGTGTACGATCAATTAAACCCTGTAAGCCCACGTTTTACCATTGCAGCCGCCTTTGGTAACGTACACGGCGTTTACAAACCGGGTAACGTAAAATTAAAACCATCAATTTTAGGCGCATCACAAGAGTTTGTATCTAAAGAACGTGGTCTTCCAGCAAAATCATTAGATTTCGTTTTCCACGGTGGTTCAGGCTCATCAACCGAAGAAATCCGCGAAGCAATCAGCTATGGTGCGGTGAAAATGAACATTGATACTGATACCCAATGGGCAGCGTGGGAAGGCATCTTAAACTTCTACAAAGCGAACGAAGCATATCTTCAAGGCCAACTTGGTAACCCAGAAGGTGAAGATGCACCAAACAAAAAATACTATGACCCACGTGTTTGGTTACGCAAATCTGAAGAATCAATGTCTAAACGTTTAGAAAAATCGTTCCAAGATTTAAATTGTGTTGATGTTTTATAATCAGTAAAAGCAATTTCAAATATAAAAGCACTGACTAACCTCAGTGCTTTTTTCTTGTTGCATATTTTTTCTGTTGTTATCAAGAACAATGCACAGAATATAAAAAATCCCGAAAAGATTCACAATCTTGCAGAAAAATTGATAGATTTTGCTCCGCACTTTTACTTTATATAAAAGCCAAAAAGTGAGCCTCTTATCCTTAAGTGCGGTAAAAAAACAGTAAATTTTACACCGCACTTCTTTTGTCAGAAAAAGAGAATCCCTCCCCAAGTAATCACAACAAGGATCAGTGTCACAAATACCGCGGCGGAGCCTTGATCTTTCGCGCGCCCTGAAAGCTCGTGATATTCTTTACCAACGCGATCCACCACGGCTTCCACTGCACTGTTGAGCAATTCTACTGCTAGCACTAATAATACGGAGCCAACCATCAAGATCAATTCAATTTTGTCATCTGCGAGCCAAAAAGCCAGAGGGATTAAGATGCACGCGCAGAATACCTCGTGGCGAAACGCGGCTTCGTTTTTAAATGCACTTTTTAGCCCTTTTAATGAATAACCTGTGGATTTAATTAAATGGGTTAAACCCGTTGTTTTTTCCAATTTTCTTTCCTTATTAAATACGTTGAGTGTGATGGTTATATTTGTGCCGCGTTAATACAACGCAAAACAATTACGTTTTATTTAGTTATAACCGTTTCGCTTCAATCACATCATCTAATTTTGCTAAACGTGCTAAGACTTTGCTTAATATTTGTACATTGTTTAACTCAATTTCCATATCAATGGTTGCAAGTTGTTTTTTGTTATCTGTACGGCTCGCTACCCCTGAAACACTGATTTTTTCATTGGCAAGCACGGTGGTAATATCACGCAACAAACCGTGGCGATCACTGGCGATAATACGAATACTAATACGGAAACCACTCGCATAATTATCTCCCCAAATGGATTCCACCACGCGCTCTGGGTGGCTTGCTTGCAATTCTAAAAATTGTTCGCAGTCGCTACGGTGAATAGAAATACCGCGTCCCATTGTGATGTAGCCCACGATGTCATCTCCGGGAATTGGCTGGCAACAGCGTGCAATGTGGTGCATTAAATTGCCCACACCTTCTACGATCACATAGCCCTTTGAGTCATTTTTTTGCGCAGAATTTACCGCACTTTTCTGTGTAACGTGGCGTAAAATCTGTTCATCGGTTTCTTGTGGCGTGGTTTTAATCAGTTTACTTTGCAAAAAGTTAATGAGCTGATTAAGGCGAATATCGCCCCCACCGATGCCAGCATATAAATCGTCTAAATTTTTCAGGTTGTAACGTGGTAAAGCATACTGTTCCACTTGCTTGAGCGCAATGCCTAAACGCGTAATTTCATTCTCCAGCATTTCTTTACCTGCTGGAATATTTTTATCGCGATCTAATTTCTTAAACCACGCTGCAATTTTGGCACGAGATTTACTCGTATTGGTGAAACCTAAATTCGGATTAAGCCAATCCCGACTTGGGTTTGGTGTTTTTTGTGTAATGATTTCAATTTGATCGCCCATTTGCAGCTGATAGGTAAACGGCACAATACGTCCGCCCACTTTTGCCCCAATACAGCGATGCCCAATCTCACTATGAATCGCATAGGCAAAATCCAGTGGTGTCGATCCTGTTGGTAGATCGATGACCTCGCCTTTAGGCGTAAACACATACACCCGATCATCAAACACTTGGCTACGTAACTCAGCAATCACTTCACCTGAATCTGTAATATCATCTTGCCACGCTAATAATTTACGCAACCAAGCAATTTTATCTTCATAGGCCGAATGCCCCGTTACCCCTTCTTTATATTTCCAATGTGCAGCCACCCCAAGCTCCGCATCATCGTGCATTTGCTGAGTACGAATTTGCACTTCAATGGGTTTTCCACCTTTACCCAATACCACCGTATGAATAGATTGATAGCCATTTGGTTTGGGGTTGGCGACATAATCATCAAATTCTTTTGGTAAATGTTTAAAATGGGTATGCACAATGCCAAGGGCAGAATAACAATCTTGCAATTTCTGAACGATCACCCGCACTGCACGAACATCATATAAATCACTAAATTCTAAGTGCTTTTTCTGCATTTTTCGCCAGATACTATAAATATGTTTCGGGCGACCATAAACCTCCACTTGATCGATATTTTCTTGTAAATAGTGCGTAAGATCCGCCACAAAATCTGCGATATATTGCTCACGATCCAAACGGCGTTCTTTCAATAATTTAGCAATCATTCGATACTGCTCAGGATGCAAATAGCGGAAACAATAATCTTCTAACTCCCATTTCAACTGCCCGATGCCTAAACGGTTGGCGAGAGGGGCATAAATATTGGCACATTCTTTCGCAGCAAGCACTTTCTCTTCTTCGGAACAGCAATTTTCCGCATCTCGCAAAAAGGCAATACGTTCAGCCAGTTTGATAATCACGCAACGGAAATCATCTACCATCGCCAACAACATACGGCGTACATTGTCCACTTGCAGCGAATTGGCAGAATGGCTTGCATTTAACTGGCGAATGTTATCCATTTCCAGCACACCTTTCACGAGCTTACCAATCGCAGTACCGAAATCTTCCTCAATTTGTGCTAACTCAACAATATTATGACTTACCACAGGATAAATCATTGCGGTGATTAGACTTTCGCTATCCATATTCAGGCTGTGTAAAATTTCCACCATTTCTACACCAGAAAAGAGCGAGCAATGCAGTTGTGGCTTTTCGTCCGTACTTTGCTGCTGTTGGATTTTCTCTTGCGAATAATGCCACGCCCGCACTAATTTTTCCGTCAGCTCAGAAGAAAGCCCTAAACTTTCACTCCATTGTTCAATGACAAAATCTTTCGGGTTAAGTAGATGAGAACCTCGAACAGCAACCATAACGCCTTCCTATTTATTTCCGTTCAAATAGACTAATACTTTCTAAATGCCCTGTATTCGGGAACATATCGATCATTGCCACTTGTTTTACTTGATATCCAGCCTGCAAAAGCATTTCTGCATCTCGCACCAGTGTTGCTGGATTACAAGAGACATATACTATTTTTTCTGCCTTTAATTCCGCTAAAAAGGGGATCGCAAATGCCGCACCTGCACGTGGCGGATCAAGTAAGATTTTATTAAATTGCAGGCTTGCCCATTGTTGGGCTGAAAAAGATTGTGCTAGATCAGCCTGATAGAATTGGACATTTTTACATCCATTTCGTTCCGCATTTTGTGTTGCTTTATGCACCATTTCCGCCACACCCTCTACGCCCACCACTTGCTTGGCTTGAGCGCTTATTGGCAAGGTGAAATTGCCCATTCCGCAGAACAAATCCAGTACCTGATCTTGATCAGTTAAGTCGAGCCAATTCAATGCGGTATCAATCATCACCTGATTGAGTTGCGGATTAATCTGAATAAAATCACGTACATCAAAATGTAGCCGTTGCCCCTTGTTCAATTCATAATAAGGGCTTTCACCATAAAGCTGCTGAATTTGCTCATCATCTTGCAAAAACAGCATTAAATGTTCTTTTTGGGCAAATTCAATTAACAAAGTGCGGTCTTTTTCTGCCAAATTTTTTTGATGACGTAACAATAATGCCACACCGTTATCCGCACGTACCAGCTCAAGATGCCCTAAATTTTTCGGGTTAGACCAGTGCTGTAAAAGTGCGGTGATTTTTGGCAACAAATTATCCAGAGGCTTTTCGATCACAAGGCAAGATTGCACAGGTTCAATATTTTGCGAATTTTTCTGCCGAAAGCCAATGCGCAAGCCGTGCCTTTTATCCCAATAAAGACTTAATCGTAAACGGCGGCGATAATGCCATTGTTCACCGACAATTCTTGGCATTAATGCGATAGGTTCGCCTTGCAGTTTGCTTAAACGTTGGAATAATGCTTGCTCCTTTATCTGACGTTGCATTTCCAATGGAATATGCTGGGTTTGACAACCACCGCATTTTTCATAATAAACGCAGGCAGGCGGCACACGTTGCGCACTGGTTTCCAACCATTTCTTCGCCACCCCTTTGCCATATTGACGCTTTTCTTCCAACACCGCAACCTGCACCTTTTCATCGGGTAACGCATTTTCAATAAACCACGTTTTCCCTTGAATTTTCGCCACGCCTAGCCCTTGATAATCCAAGCCTTGCACCTTAGCGGTAAAAGTGCGGTGGTTTTTTTCAACTTTTTTTGGGGTATAAAGTAATGCCATAGGTTATTTCTGATATAAAATATGTTGAGTAAATAATTCCCGACTTTTCAAAGGCTTACTGCCCAAATAAGGCTTCAAGGCAATGCGCGTAAAACGTTTTGCTGCTTGCAATACCGCTTGATCGCGAAATTCTCGCCGTTCAAATGCCAGCAATTCTCTGCCATAAAAAGTCAGATTATCTTTAATTAGGGAAGCAATAAAGCCTTTTTCCTCACGATAACGATAAGTCATATTTTCATCAACTGGCTCACCTGACCCTGCACAGTGGCAAAAGTCAATCCCATAGCCCATCGCAGTCAGTAATTGAAATTCAAAGGTACGCAGGCTTGGCTCAACAGAATGAGACACACTAGCCAACCCCGTAATACATTTTAAATAGTCTTGGAAAATATCAGGATAAGGCGTTTCCACTGCTAATAAACGCATCAGGAGTTCATTGACATAAAAACCACTATAAAGTGCAGTAGGCTGCATAGGTAAGGTAAGCGAAGCGGCTTCAGCTTTGGTTAACGTTTTCACCTCGCCTCGTCCAGTCCAGCGCAACAGCAAGGGGGTAAATGGCTGCAAAATGCTTTTCCACGCTGAACGTTTCGTTCTCGCGCCTTTCGCCATCACGGTTAAACGTCCTGTTTCTTCCGTAAACAAATCCACCAATAAGCTTGTTTCACTGTATGCCCTACGATGTAAAACAAAGCCCCGCTGCCAGTTTTCGATAACATTATCCTTAGCTAATCATTCGTTGAAGTGCGGATATTTTAACAGATTTTTTGCAAAGTGAGGGGGAAAAGTGCGGTGGGATTTTTTTGTGTTTTTTAATAAAAATTTCATAAAAAAGCACCGCACTTTATGATTATCACAAGTACGGTGGCATTATAAGAGCGTTTTTCAATTACATTTTCTTTTTACTCATTGTATCCATCCAAACAGCAAGTAGTAAGATGCCGCCTTTGACAATATATTGCCAGAATGTAGGGACATCTAGCATACTCATTCCATTATCTAACAGGGCGATAATGAATGCGCCAATGACGACACCATAAACACTGCCGATACCACCAGCTAAACTTGCCCCACCAATGACACAGGCAGCAATGGCATCAAGTTCTGCATTTTGTCCTGCAGAGGGCGCACCTGCACCTAGACGAGCGCTTAAAATAAGCCCTGCAATCGCAACCATAAAGCCATTTAAGGAAAAAATAATTAATTTGACTTTCTCAACACTAATGCCTGACAATCGGGCAGCGTCAATATTCCCACCAATTGCATAAATATGACGGCCAAATGCGGTTTTTCTTGCCATAAACATTCCTATTACAGCTAACAAAGCCAGTAATAAAACAGGGAATGGAATACCGCGGTAGTCATTTAATAGATAAATGGCGCCCAAAATCGCTAAGGCAAATAACGCATATTTTAAGGTTTCTTGTGCGTTAGAAGGGACGGCTAAGTGTAAGTGCTTTCTTGCTTTTCTTTGGTAGATTCCCCAGCTTATAAAACCTAAAATCGCGATTGTACCAATCAAGAAGCCAGCGAGATCAGGCAAATAACCTTGTCCGATCATCGTCATCTCTGTGCTAATTGGGGAGACGGTTGTACCATTTGTTAAGCCAATTAAGATCCCTCGGAACGCTAACATTCCCGCTAAGGTAACAATAAATGAGGGGACTTTGCGATATGCAACCCACCAACCATTCCAAGCCCCAAACAAAATGCCGAGCAAAATAGTGGTAATAATCGTTAAAGACAGAGGCCAATCCCACCAAACATTTGTAATGGCAGCAAAGCCTCCTAATAAGCCCATTAATGACCCCACTGAGAGATCAATTTCTGCGCAAATAATCACAAAAACCATTCCAATAGCGAGGATTCCTGTGATGGAAGTTTGACGCAATAAGTTAGAAATATTTCTTGCACTTAAATATGCCCCATCGGTGGCGAATGAGAAAAATGCCATAATCACAATAATGGCAATGAGCATAATATAAACTTGTAGATTAATGGATTTTAGCTTAGACATAATTACTCCTTAAGTGCGGCTTCCATCACTTGTTCTTGCGTTAAATGATCGTTGATGAGATCGGCTTTGATTTGTCCTTGGTGCATCACTAAAACACGATCGCTAATGCCCAATACTTCAGGTAATTCAGAGGAAATGACGATAACTGCCACACCTTGTTGCGCTAATTGACTGATGAGTTTATAAATTTCATATTTCGCCCCAATATCAATGCCACGAGTAGGCTCATCTAAAATGAGAATTTTAGGATTGAGCAATAAGCATTTTGCTAAAATCGCTTTTTGTTGGTTTCCTCCACTTAAGCGTCCAATTGCTAAATCAGGGCTAGCGGTTTTTACGGTTAGTTTCTCAATAGATTGCTGAATGATGGTCTCTTCTAGTGGTTCATTAATGATATTGCCGAGCATACAATATTTTTTTAATGAAGAAAGCGTAATGTTTTTTCCTACTCCCATAATGGGAATAATGCCGTGTTTTTTACGATCTTCTGGCACCATAACAATTTGCTGTGCAATGGCATCAGCACAATGGCGAATATGAATAGAATGGCCTTGTAAAAAAATTTTTCCTTGATATTTCCCTTGATATGAACCAAATAGGCATTGTGCCATTTCAGTACGACCTGAGCCAACTAACCCTGCAACGCCTAATATTTCTCCTTTATGCAGACGGAAACTGACATTATCAACACGTTTAATATGGCGATTAATCGGATGCCAAGCCGAAAGCTGTTCAACGCGTAACATTTCTTCTCCGATAGGACGCGCTTCATAAGGGTAAAGTGAGGTAATTTCACGACCGACCATCATAGTAATGATGTCATCTTCTGTCATCAAGGCAGCAGGTTGCGTACCAATATGCTCACCATCACGGATAATACAAATTTTGTCAGAAATCGCTTTTACTTCATTTAATTTATGAGAAATATAAATACAAGCAATATTATGGGCTTTAAGATCTTGAACTAAGTTAAGCAGTATTTCGGTTTCTTTTTCAGTTAAACAGGCACTGGGTTCATCAAGGACTAATAAACGAACTTGTTTATTTAATGCTTTTGCAATTTCCACTAATTGTTGTTGCCCTAAACCTAATTCAGCAACCTTAATATTCGGATCGATGTCTAACTGAACTTGTTGTAAAATGGTTTTACAGCGTAGATACATTTCATTATCGTCCGTAATACCTAATTTTGTTCTTTCATTACCTAAAAACATATTTTCCAAAATGGTCATATTTTTAACTAATGTCAGCTCTTGATGAATAATTGCAATGCCTTTTTCTTCCGTATCTTTAATAGTTTTAGCGATTAAAGGTTCATTAGAAAAATAAATTTCACCAGAATACTCACCATAAGGATAAATACCACATAACACCTTCATTAAGGTAGATTTACCAGAGCCATTTTCACCACAAAGAGAAAGAATCTCTCCTTCATTCAGCTCAATAGAAATATGGTTTAATGCAGTAACATCACCAAACTTTTTAGTAATATTTTTCATTGATAATAATGTTGGCATACTAGAACCTCCTGATAAAGTGCGGTCTTTTTTTACCGCACTTTTTATACCGCTTTATTTCGCAGAAGTGAGATTATTTTTCAATTTGTGCTTTACTGTGGAATCCATCTTTAATAATGGTTTCTTCAATATTTTCTTTTGTTACGGCAATTGGATTTAATAAATAAGCCGGAACGTCTTTTAAGCCATTATTTAATACGGCATTTGATTCTGGTGTTTCATTTTTGGCTAATTGGACGGCGATTTCAGCTGCTTTATCCGCTAATTTAGTAATCGGTTTATAGACTGTCATCGTTTGCGTCCCTTGAACAATACGTTTAATTGCAGCAAGATCCGCATCTTGTCCTGAAATAGCCACTTTTCCTGCTAACCCTTGCGCACTCAAGGCTTGAATTGCTCCGCCTGCCGTTGCATCATTAGACGCGACTACGGCATCAATATTATTTTTATTTGCAGTCAAGGCATTTTCCATAATTTGCAGGGCTTTTTCGGCTAACCAAGAGTCCACCCATTGATCGCCTACAACCTTAATTTTTCCACTATCAATCAATGGTTGTAAGACTTTCATTTGTCCTTTACGGAATAATTTTGCATTATTATCAACAGGTGAACCTCCCATAAGGAAATAATTTCCTTCAGGTTTGACTTCAATAATACTTTTTGCTTGTAATTCACCCACTTTTTCGTTATCAAAAGAAACATAAAAGTCTAAATCAGCATTATTAATAAGACGGTCATAAGCTAATACTTTAATGCCCTCACGTTTTGCTTCACCAATAATATTACCTAATACTTCCCCATTGAATGGAATAATTACTAAGACATCGACATTACGGTTAATCATATTTTCAATTTGTGATATTTGTGCTGTTGCATCGCCATTGGCAGATTGAACAAAAACTTTTGCCCCTAAACTTTCTGCTTTTTTCACAAAAATATCACGATCTTTTTGCCAACGCTCCAAGCGCAAATCATCAATGGACATACCTATGGTGAGATCTTTAGCGAGAACAGGATTGGTTAATAACGTTAAAGAAGCTGCAAGGGAAAGGAAAAGATGTTTGATTTTCATAATAGCACCTCATATTAGGTTAAATTAATGATAGTTGAGCGCAACAACTTATTCACTCAATCCCTAGTTTGCTGAGGTTAAATTAATAATTCAATTATCAGATTTATTAATCCTATTATGTTTTTTCTTTTTTGTGATGAAGTACACAATAATAAAAAAATCGTTATTTCTTATCAAAGAGATAACGATTTTTACTTATTTTACCTATTTAACTTATACTTTATTTAATTTAGCAATACCAAATCCGGTGATCCCCCATAACATCGCAAATACGATACCACTCCAGCATAAAATTGCCCAAGGAAGATAAGATAGGGTCGCCACGCCAAGCGTTCCTGCCATATAAGCACCTGCTGCGGTCCAAGGTAAAATTGGCTCAATAATGGTTGCGGAATCTTCAGCCGTACGGCTTAGATTTTTTGGATGTAAGCCACGTTCTATATAAGCTTCGCGTAACATTTCGCCCGGAATTAAGATAGAAATTTGTCCATTACAAGTTACCCCAATCATCGTTAAACCACAAAGAATGGTGGTAAAAATTAAAGAGGCGGTTGAACGCACTAATTTTAATAAGTGTTTAATAATCACTTCTAAGGCACCGCTAAGAGATAAAATACCTGCAAATGAAAGCGCACAGAAACAGATCAATAATGTGCCCATCATTGAATTCATACCACCACGATTTAGTAGGCGAGCTAAATCACTACTAACCTGAATATCATTAGGAATCATCGATACATTAAAACCATTCACAGCACTATTCACCACATCTGCTAAGGCAAACTTCTGAATAAAAATCGCATTGAGTATGGCAACAAAGGCAGACAGTAACATAACTGGAATGGTTGGTTTTTTGCTGATAGACCCCCATAAAATAATGGCAACAGGGATAAGTAATAAAATGACATTAAAGTGATAAACTTGTTCTAAACCAGATATCATTTCAACCACTTTTGCCGGTGTGGCGGCATCATGTAAATTACCAGACATACCGTAAAAAATATATACAATAGCGGCAACGATAAAAGAAGGTAACGTAGTATAAAGTAAGTGGGCAATATGCTCATATAAATCCACTCCCGCAGCTGCTGAGGCAATATTTGTGGTATCAGAAAGCGGAGAAAGTTTATCACCAAAATAAGCCCCAGCGACAACAGCACCGGCGGTTGCCGCAAGATTCGCATCTAGACCTATTGCCACTCCCATAAAGGCAACCCCGACTGTTCCTGCGGATCCCCAAGACGTCCCCGTACAAACAGACACAATAGAGGTAAGTAATAAGGCGGTAATATATAAGAATTTAGGATCGATGACTTTTAAGCCATAATAAATCATCATTGGAATCGTTCCGCCAGCAATCCACGTCCCAATTAACAGCCCCACTGTAATTAAAATTAAAAGTGCGGGCATTGTTTTGGCAATTTTTCCTGCAATTGCCCCGAGCATTTCATCATAACTATAGCCAAGATACTTCACTAATCCACCGGCAAAAACACAAGAAATGATCATTAATGGCTCAGGTGGTAAATCGAAAAAGGCATAACCTAATCCGAGTAAGATAAGCATGACCAAAATTGGTGATAATGCTTCCATTAAACTTGGTGTTCGATGTAATTTAGTTGTACTCATCGTTATTCCCCTTATGCTTGTTGTTTTAACCCATCTCGAAGTTGAATTAAAGCCTGTTGTAATAAAGCCCGTGGCATTGCAATATTCATTCGGAAAAATCCCATTCCTTCGATCCCAAAATCTGTTCCCCAAGCCAGCTCCACTTGTGCAAGGTTGGTTATGCGATTTTTTAATGTTGCTTCATCTATCACTAATTTTTGATAATTCACCCATAGCAAATAAGTTCCTTCAGTACAAACCACATCAAATTGTGGTATTTCTTGGGCAAAAAAATGTGTTACGAATTGTTTATTTTCGGCTATTTCATTTTTAATTTGTGTTATCCAGCTATCACATTGTTGATATACCACCATAATAGCTGGAATAGAGAAATAATTAGGATTATGGATGCCAAGCTGCAATAAATTGCGGTGTAATTTTTCTCTAATTTTACGATTATGAATTAACAGGTTCGCAATTTCTAATCCCGGGATATTGAATGTTTTTGCTGGAGAGGTACAAATCATAGAATGATTTTTCACATAAGGCGTAATGCCCGCAATAATTTGGTGTGCTTGTTGGGTAAAAGTAAAATCAGCGTGAACATCATCAGAAATAATAAAAACCTGATATTGTTCGGCTAATTGTGCAATTTTTTGTAATTCTTCAAATGTCCATACTCTCCCTGTTGGATTATGAGGGGAAAGTAAAATAAATGTTTTAGCTTGCTTAAAGCAGGCTTCCAAACTTGTAAAATCAATATGATAACCATTATTTTTATAGACTAAAGGACAGCTTAGTAGCTCACGTTGGTTATCGGTTATGATATTGGTAATGGGGGAATAAGATGGCGTGAATAAACAAATTTTATCAGACGGTTGCGTGAATTCCCGTAAATAAATGGCAATGCCCTGAATAATTCTGGGACAAAATACAATCTCATTTTTATCAACGGGATAATGATAATGGCGTTTAATATAGTTTGCGACGACGTCAAAATAATTTTCAGGTAATAATGTATAACCATAAATGCCCGTTTTATTTGCTTTATCAAGTGCTTCAATCAATGCTTGGGGGGCAGGTAAATCCATATCAGCCACGGACATTGAAATATAGTTTTCGCCTCGATAATTATGCCACTTCGCACTATATTGTTCGATGCGTTCAGCTATTTGTTTTTTATAGGCTTTATGTGTCATATTCTTCTCCTTGTTTTAGAATTAGAAATACCCAGCTGATTACATAGCAAATTTAAACGCACTAAACGCATTTTTATTTTCTCCTAAGGTTAATTTAAAGTTTGCTGCTTTGTTTTACTATTCAGAAAATTAATATTGCTATTATGTTTTTTCTTTTTTGTGATCTTCTGCACAATAAAGAATAATCTTAATGAATAAATAAAATAACGTAATTGCTCCCTTTGCATTTTTAGTGAATGATGCGAATGAACTTAATGCAATAAGGAGAAAGAACGATGACAAACTATTTTGATAAAATTGATAAAATCCGTTATGAAGGGGTAAACTCAACCAATCCCTTGGCATTTCGCTATTATGATGCCAATCAAGTCATTTTAGGCAAAACAATGGCTGAGCATTTGCGTTTAGCAGTTTGTTATTGGCATACCTTCTGTTGGAATGGTAATGATATGTTTGGTGCCGGCTCGCTTGATCGTCATTGGCAAAAAAATAATGATCCGCTTGTTGGGGCAAAACAGAAAGCGGATATTGCGTTTGAATTTTTTACTAAATTAGGTATTCCTTACTATTGTTTCCATGATGTTGATATTGCGCCAGAAGGAAACTCCTTTAAAGAATATTTATATAATTTCCATACTCTTGTAGATGTTCTGGCTCAAAAACAAGCAGATACAGGCATAAAATTATTATGGGGAACAGCGAATTGTTTTACTAACCCACGTTATATGGCGGGGGCTTCGACCAATCCAAATCCAGAAGTCTTTGCTTGGGCTGCCGCACAAGTTGTCAATGCAATGAATGCAACCCAAAAATTAGGTGGTGAAAATTACGTATTATGGGGCGGTCGAGAGGGCTATGAAACCTTACTTAATACCGATCTAAAACGGGAACGTGAGCAAATAGGACGTTTTATGCAAATGGTTGTTGATCACAAGCATAAAATTGGTTTTAAAGGCACATTATTGATTGAACCAAAACCGCAAGAACCAACCAAACATCAATATGATTATGATGTGGCAACGGTTTATGGATTCTTAAAACAATTTGGTTTAGAAAATGAAATCAAAGTGAATATTGAAGCGAACCACGCCACACTTGCCGGCCATACATTCCAACATGAAATTGCAAGCGCTTATGCTTTAGGTATTTTTGGATCTATTGATGCAAACCGCGGTGATCCTCAACTTGGTTGGGATACCGACCAATTCCCAAATAGTGTTGAAGAAAATACATTAATTATGTATGAAATCTTGAAAAATGGTGGCTTTACTACAGGGGGATTTAATTTTGATGCCAAAATTCGCCGCCAAAGTTGCGATCCTTATGATTTATTTTATGGGCATATTGGTGCTATTGACGTACTTGCTTTATCACTCAAACGTGCAGCTAAAATGCTTGAAGAACAGCAATTAGAAAAAATTGTTGCGCAGCGTTATGCAGGTTGGGAAGGTCAATTAGGACAGGAAATTCTCTCTGGTCAAGCCTCTTTAGCAAGCCTTGCTGAACTTGTTGAACGCCAAAATCTAAATCCTCAACCAATTTCAGGTCAGCAAGAATATTTAGAGAATTTGGTTAATCGTTATATTTATGACTAATATTAAGGATTAAGAAACGCGGAATAATAAGGCTTGTAGGATATATAGTACGCTGCAAGCCTTTGTCCTATCAAAAGGAGTGATTATGTATATTGGTATTGATCTCGGCACCTCTGGGGTAAAAGTTGTATTACTTGATGAACAACAGCGTATTCTCGCCACCACACATCATCCTTTATCTGTTTCTCGCCCACATTCACTGTGGTCTGAACAAGATCCTGAAACTTGGTGGCAAGCAACAGAGCACGCAATGCTTAACTTAGCACAACAACATCCGCTGAATGATGTTAAAGCCATTGGTTTAACTGGGCAAATGCACGGTGCAACATTACTTGATAAGCAAGATCAAATTCTTCGCCCAGCTATTTTATGGAATGATGGGCGTAGTGCAAATGAGTGTCTGGAATTAGAACAAAGCGTCCCCGAATCTCGTCAAATTACTGGCAATTTGATGATGCCGGGGTTTACCGCGCCTAAATTAAAATGGGTAAAAAAGAATGAGCCTGCATTATTTGCCAAAATTAACAAAGTATTATTGCCAAAAGATTATCTCCGTTTAAGAATGACGGGGGAATATGCCTCTGATATGTCAGATGCCTCAGGAACAATGTGGCTTGATGTTGCACAACGCCAATGGAGTGAGACTCTTCTCAATGCTTGCGAACTCAGTATTGAACAAATGCCGAGATTATTTGAGGGCAACCAAATTACAGGCTATTTACGTCAAGATATTGCTCAACAATGGGGAATGAAATCCGTTCCTGTTGTGGCAGGTGGTGGCGATAACGCAGCAGGTGCAATAGGAATAGGACTGTATCAAGCTGGGCAAGCAATGTTGTCATTAGGAACATCAGGGGTTTATTTTGTAGTAACGGATCAATTCAGCGCCAATCCACAAAAAGCCGTGCATAGTTTCTGCCACGCCCTCCCTGAACGTTGGCATCTGATGTCGGTGATTTTAAGCGCCGCTTCTGCGATTGATTGGGTAAAAAATATTACGGGAATTCGCGATATCGCACAACTCTTCAACCAAATAGAGCACTGTAAAACCCCTTCCGATGCACTTTTTTTACCTTATCTTTCTGGTGAACGTACGCCGCATAACGATCCTTATGCCACAGGAGTATTCTGGGGACTCAACCACAATGATGATGCGATTACTATGGCGAGAGCAGTGCTTGAAGGCGTTAGTTTTGCCCTTGCTGATGGCATTGATGTTTTACACGAAACAGGCGCAGAAGCAACGAGTATAAGCCTTATTGGCGGAGGAGCCAAAAGTGCCTATTGGCGACAATTATTAGCAGATATTACGGGAAAAGTATTTGAATATCGCACAGGAGGAGATGTTGGACCAGCTCTTGGAGCAGCCAAATTAGCCCAAATTGCATTAAATCCAACGCAACCGCTTGCTGACTATTGTAAGCCACTCCCACTTGAAAATATTTATCAACCAAATAGTCAAATTTATCAGCAATATCAACAAAAACGAGAAAAATATCATCAACTTTATCAACGATTAAAAGGGCTTTAAGTCAGTAAAATCAAGTGCGGTGTAAAAATGGGCTAAATTTATACCGCACTTCAAATGAAAACAAACGGTTTAATTTTTTCTAAATTTCGTTATGCTATTCATCAAATGGAGATAGGTAGGAACGGAAATATGCAACATACAGGAAAGTTTTATCGTATCGCACTACTTTTTAATGCTAATAAAGTTTATGATCGCCAAGTTGTCGCAGGTGTCGGTCAATATTTACAGGCCTCTCAATGCACGTGGGATATTTTTATGGAAGATGATTTTGTTTACCATAAAGAAACCATCCAACGCCTTTCCATTGACGGAATTATTGCTGACTTTGATGATCCAGAAACCGCCGAATTACTGAAAAATATAGATGTTCCCCTTGTCGCCGTGGGCGGTTCTTACCAAAATCCTGATTTTTATCCACATTTCCCTTATGTTGCTACCGATAATTACGCATTAATTGAAACCGCTTTTTTACATCTCAAACAAAAAGGATTAAATCACTTTGCTTTCTATGGCTTACCCACAGAAAATCAGCAAAAACATTGGGCGATTGAACGGGAAAATGCGTTTATTCACTTAATGCAAAAATACGCTTATCCTATCCGCCTTTATCAAGGCGAACAAACCAATTCACAAAATTGGCGCACAGCACAAGAAAAGTTAATTCAATGGATTCAATCACTTCCACAACATACGGGAATTATAGCGGTTACCGATGCAAGGGCAAGGCATCTGTTACAAGCCTGTGAAACAGCAAGAATGGCGGTGCCTGATCAATATTGTGTGATTGGTATAGATAATGAAGAAATTATACAATATCTCTCTCGCATTTCACTGTCATCCGTCTCTCAAGGCACAAAACAAATTGGTTATCAAGCAGCAAAACTATTGCACCATCAACTGAATCACCTGCCTGTTAGTAATAAACCTCTACTTATTCCCCCATTAGGCGTTGAAGAACGCAATTCTACTGACTATCTTTCTTTATGTGATCCTCTCGTTATACAAGCAATGCATTATATTCGACAACGTGCGTGTCAAGGGATAAAGGTTGAGCAAGTACTAGATCATTTAAGAATTTCGCGTAGTAATTTAGAACTCCGTTTTAAAGCCGAAATGAATAAAACCATTCATCAAATTATTCATCAAGAAAAAATGAAAAGAGCCATTCATTTACTACGATTTTCTGATATTGCAATTACTGAAATTGCCGAAGTGTGCGGTTACCCCTCCTTGCAATATTTTTATTCCGTATTTAAAAAAGAACAGGGCAATACGCCCAAAGCATTTCGGGCATATTGGCAAAATAAATAATCCTTTATTATTACTCAAATAAGGAAAAGTGCGGTGCTTTTTCCCAAAGTTTTTTTGATTTCTGATATGATAAACATCCCTTAATTAAAAGTAAGAAAAAATGCGAATACCAAGAATTTATCACCCTACTTCTCTGCAGCAACAAACTCAGTGTGAATTAACGGAAGAAGCGGCAAATCACGTTGGGCGGGTGTTGCGAATGCAGGAGGGGGATCGCCTTGAATTATTTGATGGCAGTAACCATATTTATCCTGCTGTGATTACGCAAGTGAGCAAAAAATCCGTGGCGGTGGAAATTTTAGATCGCCAATTTGATGATCGGGAAAGTCCGTTGCCCATTCATCTTGGGCAGGTGATGTCCCGTGGTGAGAAAATGGAATTTACTATTCAGAAATCCGTTGAACTTGGTGTGAAAGTCATCACGCCATTGTGGTCGGAACGTTGCGGTGTGAAGTTAGATGCGGATCGTATGGCGAAAAAAATTCAACAATGGCAAAAAATTGCGATTTCTGCTTGTGAGCAATGCGGGCGAAATGTGATCCCTGAAATTCGTCCGATGATGAAATTAGAAGAATGGTGTGCCGAGCAAGATGGAATGTTAAAGTTGAATTTGCACCCAAGAGCGAAATATTCTATTCGCACCTTACCCGCCCTACCCGCTGAAGGTGTGCGCTTACTGATTGGCTCAGAAGGGGGCTTGTCGCCACAAGAAATTGCTCAAACCGAGCAGCAAGGTTTCACGGAGGTGTTGCTTGGCAAGCGGGTGTTACGAACAGAAACCGCGGCATTAACGGCAATTACCGCATTACAAGTTTGCTTTGGGGATTTAGCCTAATCCCTTAAATTTAGGAAAGAGAATATGCAATTACAAAACCATTTTTTAATCGCAATGCCCCATTTGGAAGACGATCATTTTTATCGTTCTGTGGTATATCTTTGCGAGCATAATGAACAAGGCGCAATGGGATTAGTCCTTACCCAGCCAACGGATCTGAGCATTGCAGAATTATGTATTAAGATGAATTTTATGATGGCGGATAACCGTAAATATCCTGATGATCTCGTTCTTGCAGGCGGTCCAACCAACCTTGAACGGGGCTTTATTTTACACACGGAAAGTGCCAAACCCTTTATGAATAGCCATAAAGTGGCTGATAATTTATGGCTGACGACCTCTGCGGATGTGATTGATACACTTGGCACACCACAAGCTCCAGAAAAATGTCTAGTAGCATTAGGTTGTGCAAGTTGGTCGCCAGATCAATTAGAAAGGGAAATTGCTAATAATGATTGGCTTGTTGTACCAGCGAATGAACATATTTTGTTTGATGTCCCTTATTTAGAACGCTGGTTAGCTGCCAACCAATTATTAGGTATTCAACAGCACAATTTTGCTTATCAAGCGGGGCATTGTTAATGGCTATTACCGCACTCGCCTTTGATTTTGGTACAAAAAGCATCGGTTGTGCCGTCGGGCAAAGTATTACAAAGTCTGCGCAACCTTTGCCAGCCTTTAAAGCACAAGATGGAATTCCCAATTGGGAAGCCATTGAAAAATGCTTAGCTGAATGGAAACCTGATAAGGTAATTGTGGGCTTACCTTTAAATATGGACGGCACAGAACAGCCCCTCACCCAACGGGCAAAAAAATTCGCGAACCGTTTACACGGACGATTTGGCGTAGCAGTGATCTTACAAGATGAACGCCTTACCACCACGGAAGCGCGCGCAGAAATTTTCCAACGTGGTGGCTTTAAAGCCTTAGAAAAAGGCAAGGTCGATAGCATTTCTGCCTGCATTATTTTAGAAAGTTGGTTTAACAATTTTGAAGAATAATACTTTAAAAACAAGGTATTATGCAGAGTTTGTAAAATATTACTAACTCTGCGCGTTCTTTTTTGCTTATTTTTCACCTCACTCAATCATACTTCTTTTGAATTATCTCTTTAGGGGTAGAAAATTGCTTGACTAATTCTCAATTAGGCATAGAATTGCTAGCGATTTTATTTATTTAATCAAATTTAATAAATAAAGAAATCACTCACAATTATCATTTTATTTGGAGAATTATATGTCAGGTATTTTCACTCAAACCGATCCTGCACGCCGTCGCTATGGTGTGGCAATTTTTGTTGGTTTTATCGGTGGTTTAATTTCTGCCTTTGTAAAATGGGGGGCAGAACATCCATTCCCACCACGTAGTCCATTCGATTTATTCGTTGCGGCTTGTCAAGATCCTTCACAAGCATTAGAAGTGTGTTCTCGTGCGTTTTTAAACCCACCACACGTTTTCTTACGTGATTATATTGGCATCGATCCAACGGCTGCGGTATTCACTTTTGCAGATCACGGGTTTGACTGGATTGGTGTAACTCACATCACCTTCTCTTTAGTTTTTGCAATTGGTTACTGTATTGTGGCAGAACGTTTTCCTAAAATTAAATTCTGGCAAGGTATTGGTGCAGGTTTAATCGCGGATATTTGTGTGCATTACATCACATTCCCAGCATTAGGTTTAACCCCACCTGTTGCAGAATGGCCATTATACGAACATATTTCTGAATTAGTAGGACATATCTTCTGGTTCTGGACAATTGAGATTATTCGTCGTGATCTACGTAACCGCATCACGCATCAACCAGATCCTGAAGTTCCATTGGATCAACCTTATCGTTAATCAAGTAAAGCCCGAGCCATTCGGGCTTTATTTTTATGTGAAAAACAAAGTGCGGTGCAAATTTCACCAATTTTATTCAAACAGCCTCAGCACTTCTAAACTTACCCCCTCGCCATTTAAATAATCTTGCAATGCTTGGCTGACTAACGGATTGCGTTCTGCCTGCCCGGCTTGTTGGATATAATGTTGAAACGCTTCGGGTGTGAGCCAGACACCGCCTTCAATATCCGGATCACTCGGTACAATGGGCAAACATTCCGCTAATTCCACCGCAAAGACAAAACGTAAATAATCTTTTTGGCTACGTGGTGCGTGCCACTGATAGATTTTAATCAGCTTGCTTGGCGTGGCTTGAATACCCGTTTCCTCTTTTAATTCACGCATTGCCCCTGCAAGAATGCTTTCATTCTGCTCTAAATGCCCTGCGGGCTGGTTTAACGTCATTTTGCCGTATTCAAATTCTTTCACAAACAGAAATTTGCCTTGGCAATGGACGACGCACGCCATCGTAATATAAGGTCTATGCATTGGATTTCCTTAATTTTAACCTTTGATAAAGGGCTTCAAGTTCTTGAGCCGTCAATTGATAATACTGCCCTAATGGCAAATTTTCCACGCTAAATCCCGCCATTTTGCCACGAATTAAACGCAATGTGGGAAAGCCAATATGTGCGGTCATTCGGCGAACTTGGCGATTTTTGCCCTCGCTAATTTTAATTTCCAACCAACTTGTCGGAATGCTTTTGCGTACGCGAATAGGCGGATCCCGTTGCCATAAAAAAGCTGGCTCAGAAATTACCCGCACTTTTGCCGGTAACGTTTTGCCCTCTTTTAATCTTACCCCTTGGCGTAGTGGTTCAAGCTCAGGCTCTGTCGGCTCGCCTTCCACCTGCACGAAATACGTTTTTTCCGTTTTGTATTTAGGATCGGCTAAGCGATGCTGAATTTCACCGTTATTCGTGAGAATTAACAGCCCCTCGCTATCGCGATCTAAACGTCCTGCGGGATAAACCGATAAAATAGGAATAAAATCTTTAAGTGTTTGTCGCCCGTTTTCATCGCTAAATTGACTCAGCACATCAAAGGGCTTATTAAACAGCACCACTTTGGTGTGTGCAAAATCTGGTACGATTGTTTTTTTACGCGCAAAATGCTGAACCGTTTTTTTGCGTAAATTTTGCCGTTCTTGTTGATTACGGCTTGAAAGAAATTTTGCCTTCATATATGTTATGAGAATGAATAAAGATCAATCTAAACGCACATTTTTACCAAACTATCAATGTGCTTTCTCTGCTCACTATAACACAACATCAACCATTAAAGGAGAATCCAATGAGTCAAACCCAATCCGCCGTTGTTATTCCTCAGGGGGAAAAAATTCGTTTAGACGCACAAGGGGGATTGATTGTCCCTGATAACCCTATCATTCCTTTCATTGAAGGTGATGGCATTGGCGTGGATGTCACACCAGCAATGCAACGCGTGATTGATGCCGCGGTGGAAAAAGCCTATCAAGACAAACGCAAAATTGCTTGGTTAGAAATCTATGCGGGAGGCAAAGCCAATGAAGTTTATGGCGAAAACACTTGGTTACCTGAAGAAACCCTTGATTTTATTAAAGCCTATCACGTTGCCATTAAAGGCCCGTTGATGACGCCTGTTGGCGGTGGCATTCGCTCTTTAAATGTGGCAATGCGTCAAGGTTTAGATCTTTATAACTGTTTACGTCCAATTCGCTATTACAGTGGCACGCCAAGCCCAGTTAAACACCCTGAAAAAGTCAATATGGTTATTTTCCGTGAAAACTCTGAAGATATTTACGCTGGGGTGGAGTGGAAAGCAGGCTCGCCTGAAGCAGATAAAGTGATTCAGTTCTTACAGCAAGAAATGGGGGTAAACAAAATCCGTTTTCCACAAGACTGTGGCATTGGCATCAAACCCGTATCAAAACAAGGAACACAACGCCTAGTGCGTGCTGCCTTACAATATGTCATTGATAATGATAGAAAATCCCTCACATTAGTGCATAAAGGCAACATTATGAAATTCACCGAAGGCGCGTTTAAAGAATGGGGCTACGAAGTGGCGAAAGAATATGGTGCAACGCTCATTGATGAAGGCCCGTGGATGAAGCTGACTAACCCCAAAACTGGGCGTGACATTATCATCAAAGACGCCATTGCCGATGCGTTCTTGCAAGAAGTGCTACTCCACCCTGCGGATTATGATGTTATCGCTACCCTCAATTTAAACGGTGATTATATTTCTGATGCCCTTGCCGCCCAAGTGGGTGGAATCGGTATCTCACCGGGGGCAAATATCGGGGCTGATGCCGCAATTTTTGAAGCCACTCACGGTACTGCCCCAAAAATTGCGGGGCAAAACAAAGGCAACCCGGGGTCATTAATCCTCAGTGGTGAAATGATGTTGCGTCATTTAGGCTGGACTGAAGCCGCTGATTTAGTCGTCAATGCAGTTGCTAAAACCATTGAAAACAAAACGGTCACCTTTGATTTTGCCGAAATGCTAGCAGGGGCGACATTACGTTCAACCTCAGAATTTGCCGAAGATATTGTGGCAAATATGTAGCATTTTCGTCTAAAAGATAAGTGCGGTAAAAAAATGAAGAATTTTTCACCGCACTATTTTTTCGCCCTTAATCGCGTTAATACAACTGCTGATATTCGTCTTTACTAATGGCTGTGTCATAACCGCCGATAAAATTGCCTTGGTGCTTACGAATCCCTGTATATTCAAGGCTTGCGTCTTCGTAACGTTTAAAGCTAAATACCGCTTCGTTCATTTGTGATTGGTTAAACACGTTGAGATTGACGAGCAATTGAAAATCTTTTTGCGTTAAACCTGTTACCGTGAAAAATAGCTCTGGCTCTAGCACCTCAATCACTTCTCGTAAGGAATGTTCTCGGAAATCAGTAAGATACATAAACACAGGAACACGGGTGGCAAATTTAATTAATTTTTCCTGAATTTGTTTGCGTAAGGATTTCCGCTCTTTTTCTGCCGAATCAATTTCTTTTTTCTCCGTTGCGGTTAGCTCTCGCCCCTCTTTTTCTGCTTCTGTTTTGGTTTTTTTCACCGTTTCGGTGCGATTAATAATGGTGGTAATATCCTGATTTAGCGAACGAAATCCCTCTATCTTCGCCAATGCCGCCATCGCTTCTTGACTATTTCTTAAACGATCTAAGGTGAGATTATCCACATTCACCAGCATTGCGCTTTCCCAACGGCGCGCCAGTAAGGTGGCGGTGATACCACTTAAGGCATAATCCAAAATATCCCCTGCGTCAAAGCGTTTCATTGCACCGCCATCATAGGAAATCACCGGTAGAAAATGGATAAATTCTGCCACTTGTTTTTCTGGATTGTCTTCTTTTGGATTGAGTTTGGTGCTGTAATCGCTCACTTGAGTTAAGGCACGATTTAACGCAAAATCAAAGACATAACAATATTCTTTGATAACCACTTCCTGCTGATTATCATCACGCATTACCCACGGCGTCTGTACACGAAAAGCGGCTTGGAAATAGGTTTCGGGGCTTTTTAGATTACATAACATAAAAATGCCCGACCATTCAGGAATAGAAATGCCCGTTAATAATTTTCCACAACTTAGGGTGATACTTTTACTTTTCAATGGGTTAGAGCCAATGGCTTGGCGTACAGGGGGTAAGACTCTCTCGCCAATGCCTGCTTGCGCCCCTGCCGCCACGACTACGTTATAATCGTGATAAAACTGATTTTGTGGCATTGCTAATAAATTCCGCATAGCAAAACAGCTTGTTACTGTTGGCAAAAACCAGACCGTATGTAATAAATTCGCCAGCAAATTCACATCACTATAAGGCATTGGTGGGGGATCTAAACGTAAATTAAGCTGATGTTCTCCGCCATAACGCAACCAATTGAGCCATTTTTGCACCGCATCTTGGTGTTTAAATTGGGCTTGCTCGCCCTCACCGGTGGTAGCAAAAAACTCATTTAAATCAAATTCATTACGCTCGCCTTTTTCTGCCACCACGCGCAAATCTTCCGCCATTTGGTAAGTCATCATCACCATTTTCGGCAAGGCGCGATAAGGATTATCAGGCTTATTTCCCCACTGCATTTTGGCTTGCTGTTCATCGCTGTATGTCCAGCTAAACACTTGTTCTTCAATAAACTCGCCATTATTTAATGCACGAAATGGCGTGCCAGAAAGATAAAGATAATGGTATGTTGTCAGCCCTAAGAAATCTTCATCAAATTCAATTTGATCGCTCAATTCGGTGTTAAGCTCACCATCATCAAACTGTTCTTTGGTTTTGTTTCGCCACGCACCATAATGATATTCATCAAATACCACACAATCCCAGTTAATATCATAAAGCCAACGGTTGCGTGCTTTCACTTTGCCTTTTGCGGTGCGTCCGTGAAGATCTTGCAATGAAAGAAAACAAATCAACGGTTTATGCAAGGCTTCGCTTTTTTGCTTAATGCTTTCCCACTCGTCCATATTTTCTTTGGCTAAAAATTGCCAATTGATAAAATCCTTATGTTGCTGTAAATCTTCTTGCCACGCGGTTTTTACCGCTGGTTTAAAGGTGAGAATAAGCACACGACGCCAATTCATTTGCTTGACTAATTGATAGGTCGCGAAGGTTTTACCGAAACGCATTTTGGCGTTCCATAAAAATTTAGGTTCTTTATTGGCATTTCTCGGATCGGCAGTAAAGGCGTTGAAATATGCGACGGCACGTTGCACCGCGGTTTGCTGTTCTGGACGCATTGCGAAATCTAAAGTGCGGTGCATTTCGGGGGCAATTCTATTGCGTACAGCGACAATCGCGGTTTTAACTTGTTCCACGTTACAATGAAACCATTCCCCTTCTGCGCGCACGATGCGCATTTTGGCTAATGCTTGATGCACATCGTGATCGGTAAAATAAGAGCCGTCCTCACGAATTGCCAATTCTTCAAGCTGAAGCTGATAACTCTGATTGGGTGTTTTTACCGGATATTGTTCTGCAATCCGTTCGGCAACGTTGCGTGTTGTATAACCCACTTTGAGCATATTAGGAAAACGCACATCGCTGTACGCATAAATTTTCGGTTGTTGTAGGGGTAAGAGTAAATTATTCGACATCATTTCTTTCCATTGGGCGTATCATTGCCTCAATAAAGGCAATTTCATCGGGGGTTAAGCCATATTTTGCGTACAGTTTTTCGTCATTCCACGATTGTGAGAAATCTTGCATTGGAATAAATTCATATACTTTTTTTGTGGCATCTTGCGTATTCTTTTTGATTGTTAGCATAAAATGGAAAAATTTAGTTTGAATATAAGAAATAACATTTCTGGCTGTTCTCTCATCATCAAAAGGTCCAAACACTAAATAGGTTTCTGAACAACAAGAATTAGGTTCAGCTAAAATCGGTTTAACTAAATCTTCTCGACCATCACCTGAACCAATGGCTTTAGGTACAAATAATTTATAGCGATCAATCCAATCGCGATTTACGCTCACTTCACCACGACTAATATAATTTATCGCTTTATTGGCGTAATATTTCACCGTATTATCTTTGTTTTTTGCGTAGCCTTTAAACTTTGTATCAAATCCAAAAGGCTTACGTGAACTTATCCATTCATTAAAGCTCACCTCATTAAACCCTTTTACCTTATGATAAATTTCCACTGCCTCGTTACTGCGAATAAAAATATCCAGATTTTCTTCTTGTAAATAACGCTGAGCGTGAGACACCAAATTATTTCCCTCATAAGTGAATATCTCTGCCTTACCCGTTGAGTCTTTTTGCCATAAGAAATAACACACGCCCCCTTTAATCTCCACGCCAGTAAAACAATCTTGTGAATTAGGGAAATCGTGTAACTGGCGAATTTGGCGGTCTTGCAACATTTCCGCACGAAATTCATCAAGCCCTTTTCCCCCCGCATACCAACGCGCGGGGATAATCATCACTAAATATTCCGGTTGCAACGCTTTCGCTTGTGCCACAAATTTTTGATAAATAGGTCTGGCACTGGCTTGTGCGCCACCATCGCTTAACTGATAAGGCGGATTGCCGATAATGACATCAAATTTCATCTTGTTATATTGCTCAAAAAAAGGACTATAAGAATGGATAAAATGGTAGGCGTGGCTTTCTAATTTCTCATCACGCGCAAACACCTCTTGACTTGCGCCACACTCAATACAGCGACCATTCTCCCATTGATGGGATAAAGTGCGGTAAAAAATATTGCCGTTTTCATCATCAAAGGCTGTACATACGGAATATTCACCGTTGGCTTCACGGCTACAATACAAACTACGACGGCTTAATTGTGCGGTAAGCGTGGTAATGCCTATGCCGAAAAGTTGCTTGGTAAAAATATGGTTTAAGCGTTCTTGCAAATTCGGGAAATGTGGCGCAAGCCCTTTAATTAATCGCTTGGCGATTTCACGCAAAAACACCCCTGATTTGCTACAAGGATCGAGAAATCGCTTTGTGGGATCGCAAAAAAAGTGCGGTGGAATGAGATCTAGCATTTTGTTGGCTAACTGTGGTGACGTAAACACTTCATCACTTGATAAATTAGCAATACAAGAAAGTACATCAGGGTTGTAATTATTAATTGTCATTCCATTACTCACTTTGTTCATATTCGTTGGCATATTGCTGTTTTAATTGTAAGAAATCACAAAGACTTGATTGAAAAACGGTGCGGTAAGGGTGCGGTAACAGGCTGTTCCCATTGGGTTGATAGGCTCTATCCACTAATCCCCAATAAATAAAAGGCACACGTTTGATTTTGCGTTCAGTCACAAAACTCCATTGATAAAAAATAATCGCTTTTTTTGACCGCTCTTTCTCTTCTTCGGTAACTAAGCCATCAAGAGGTATTGAATGTCGTGGCGTTTCCACTTCCATTGAAAGGGCGTTGCCCCACACAATATTAAAATGTAGCAGGCATTCAATGGCGTCTAAGCAGGCTGTTTTTTGGCTGTCAGGAAAAAGCCGTGCATATTCCGCTGTGGCAAAATCAAACAGCCGTTTGCGACAGGCTTTCACGTTATCTTCCAGCAATTCAATGCCGTAAATGCTACTTACCGCAAGGATTAAATCTCGTTCGTAGGAAAGCTGGCTGGGTGATTTGACGTACTTTTTACGCTTATGTTTATCTTGGTAATTTTCAGCTGCCACCGCCAACTTACGGCGTAAAATTTCGATCAGAAAATTGCCCGTTCCGCACGCAGGTTCTAAAAAAGTGGCAGAAAGTGATTGCGTTTGCATTGCCACTAAATCCAGCATTGCATTGACTTCTTTTTCTCTTGTATAAACTTCACCGTGATCGGCAACTCGCTTTTTTGAAACTATTTGTTTTTCTTTAATCATTATTAATAGATTTAAAAAATAGGATTTTTCTTATTTATTTTTGTAATTATTTTTGATCAATTTGTAACTTTTATCAATTCATAGTTACGATTTTTTATGTGGGAGTGATAGCTTTCGCAATTATGAAGAAAAATGAAAAAACGCAACAAGATCGGCGAGAAAAGCAACGTTTTGCTGATAATTTAAAAAAAGGATTGCTTGCTAAGGGTTACTCAGCACGGGGCAATGTTCTTGAACGTGAATTTAATTTGCGTTATTACGGCACATCTATTACACCACACACCGCAGGAAAATGGTTGCGAGGTGAGAGCATTCCTCGCCTTGATAAATTAAAAACCTTAGCCAATTGGTTGCAAGTTGATCTGACTGATTTGGTTTCATCAGAAAAGCTGGAAAAATTGGAAGCTGGTGAACTTCGACGTTCCGATATTTTACAACAACACCGTTGGGAAAACCTTGCCACACAACAAGATAAAACCCTGTTCAATCATTTCCTTGATCTCCCTGAGCCACAACGCAATGTGGTACGCGAGGTGATTATTGCTTTGCATAAACAGCATTGTGAGTAATGCGTTTTTTCCTTTCATTTATTTGTGATAGAAATGTCGCTTTTTTATCATTTTTTATCGTGGTTTTGTGATTTATAAGGTATGCTAGGCACTTTCCTTTATGAGCTGAACATTTTGATAAAAGATCGATAAAATGAGCAACAAAATGAAATTGAATTATCATAAAACCCATTTTCTTACCAGCGCCCCGAACATTCGCGTGTTACCCGAAGATAAGGGGATGGAAATCGCCTTTGCAGGGCGTTCTAATGCTGGCAAATCTACCGCACTGAATGCCTTAACAAATCAAAAAAACCTTGCTCGCACCTCCAAAACACCCGGGCGAACACAATTAATTAATGTGTTTGAAGTCGAGCCTTTATGCAAATTGGTTGATTTACCCGGCTACGGTTATGCCGCTGTACCAGAGCAAATGAAAATTCAGTGGCAAAAAGCCTTAGGTGAATATTTGCAAAAACGTGAATGTTTAGGCGGTGTTGTGATTTTGATGGATATTCGCCACCCGCTAAAAGACTTAGACCAGCAAATGATCGAATGGGCTGTCTCTGCGGATCTGCCCGTGCTGTTGTTGCTCACCAAAGCCGATAAGCTGAGCCAAAGTGCGGTGAGTAAACAAGTCAAAATGGTGCGTGAAGCCATTCTTCCTTTTCAAGGTGATGTGCAAGTAGAAGCCTTCTCTGCCTTGAAAAAACAAGGCATTGATAAACTCGCTGGAAAATTAGATAGCTGGTTTAGTGCGCTGATTGAAGAAAGTGAAAATGCATAAAAATAAAGTGCGGTGAGATTTCCGCACTTTTTTCATCAGTGACCATTGAGTAAAAATACGCCTATCTGAAAATGTTTTCTCACCGCCTCAATCGTTCCTTCTATTTGCAATCAATAAGAAAAGCCAATATTCAAAAAATCGCCTAGCACGTTGTTTTGTAACTCACGACAGGGAAGAGGTGGGGTTACCTACGATGAACAATCATTGCTCATAAACAGCGTTTAATCTCATCTTATTCTTCTATTTTCTCGATCTTGATCGCAAAAAAGTGCGGTGAGCATTTTCTTTCTTTTTCGCTTTTTCTATATTCATTGTTCAAATTAAGTAAAATGAAGGATGATGAATGTCATTAGCGATTGTTTATAGCCGTGCGTCAATGGGCGTGCAAGCACCGCTAGTTACGATTGAAGTACATTTAAGCAATGGAAAGCCGGGATTTACCCTTGTGGGCTTACCTGAAAAAACCGTGAAAGAAGCCCAAGATCGGGTACGCAGTGCGTTGCTCAATGCCAATTTTAAATATCCCGCTAAACGTATTACAGTAAATCTTGCACCAGCGGATTTACCCAAAGACGGGGGACGCTTTGATTTGCCTATTGCCATTGGCATTTTAGCGGCCTCGGAACAAGTTAATCCTGAACGCTTAAAACAATTTGAATTGTTAGGCGAGCTTGCTTTAACTGGTGAATTGCGAGGCGTTCACGGTATTATTCCGGCTATTTTGGCGGCGAAAAAAGTACGTCGTTGCCCAATTATTGCCCAACAAAATGCGAATGAAGCCTCGTTGGTGGCGGATCAAAAAAGTTATTTCGCCCCGCATTTATTAGACGTGGTGCAATTTATTAATGAACAAGAAACCTTGCCCCTTGCCAGCGATTTAACCACGCAAAGTGCGGTGGATTTTTCCTTTAAAAATCAAGCGGATTTAACTGATATTATTGGTCAGCAGCACGCTAAACGCGCATTAACTATTGCAGCAGCGGGACAACATAACCTCTTGTTACTTGGCCCGCCTGGAACAGGGAAGACGATGCTTGCCAGTCGTTTAACGGGATTATTGCCTGAAATGACCGAACAAGAAGCGATTGAAACCGCCTCTGTGGCTAGCCTTGTGCAAAATGAATTGAATTTTAAAAATTGGAAACAGCGTCCTTTTCGCGCCCCTCACCATAGTGCCTCTTTGCCCGCGTTAGTTGGTGGAGGGACGATACCAAGACCCGGCGAAATTTCCCTTGCGCATAATGGTGTGCTGTTTTTAGATGAATTGCCAGAGTTTGATCGCAAGGTGTTAGATGCGTTGCGTCAGCCGCTAGAAAGTGGCGAAATTATTATTTCTCGAGCCAATGCAAAAATCTGTTTTCCCGCCAAATTTCAACTAATTGCGGCAATGAATCCTAGCCCGACAGGGCATTATACTGGTGTGCATAATCGCACCTCACCACAGCAAGTAATGCGCTATTTAAACCGTCTTTCAGGGCCATTTTTAGATCGTTTTGATTTATCTATTGAAGTGCCACTTTTACCTAAAGGGGCATTGCAGCACATTGAAAATAAAGGCGAAAGCAGCGAACAAGTGCGGTCGAAAATTATTAATGTGCGGGAAATTCAATTTGCCCGTGCGGGTAAAATTAATGCTCATTTGAGCAGTAAAGAGATTGAACGAGATTGTAAAATTAGCCCTGAAGACGGTATTTTCCTTGAAAATACACTCACGCAATTAGGGCTGTCTGTGCGTGCTTATCATCGTATTTTAAAAGTGGCACGCACCATTGCAGATCTGAATAATGAAAGGCAAATACAACGCCCTCATTTGGCAGAAGCACTTTCCTATCGGGCGATGGATCGGTTATTGCAGAAACTTTCAAAGAATTTAGTTTAAGCTAAAATTTTATAACATTTTTGACCGCACTTTATCCTTGATAAGAATAAGCAAACGAGAAAATTATTTTCTATCATCAATGTTCTTCAATAAATAATTTCCTTGTTCATCGCATAAACTGCGGAAACCTACGTTGGTAATGTTGAGATTAACATCGCGATTAATGGAGGAGTAATCAACGTTTTCGTGGTGATGACCGTGGAAAATATGCGTAACGCCCATTTTTTTCGCTAATTTGTTAAACACAGAAAAGCCAAGTGGGTGGGGTTTTGGCGCTTCGTGAGAAACAAGAATATCCGCTTGCAGATTTTCTAATTGTTCAAAATCTGAAGGGAAAAGGGAGGTGCGGTGCCGTAACGGCAAGCCTCCTCGCCAAATTTTCTCTTGTGGACAATATTGGCAATAATGAATGGGATCAAAGAAAACTGGCTTATTTGGTGGCATCCAAATTTGCCCACGGAATACACCACCTAATCCTGCAATGCGTTTACCTTGAATGGTTTGCACACGCCCGTGTAGGTTTCGCTTTTTCCATTCTGTTCCCCAGAGTGCTTCAAAGGCGGCAACGGTTTTGCTGTCGTGATTACCGTGAATAAACCAAAGATCGCAATGTTGTGCTAATTTATCCAATTCTTCTGTGCTGGTGAGTTGTAAATCCCCAAGTATGACAAGGGCGATCCCCTCTTGTTCTTGCACAAAAGGGTAAAGATGGTCATATCTTCCGTGTGGGTCGCCTGCAAATAAGATCATAGGGGCTGTTATTCCTCAAAAATCGATTTATCGTTGTTAAGTTCGGGTAGCTCTTCTTCGTTGAGAATTTTTTCTACAATGGATTTCACCTTATTATAACGCTCTAAGTAGCTCGGTGATTCGATTTCAATATAAGGCACATTATATTTATCCAATAATTTTTTCAATAATTGTTGGAAACGTTGGCGCTGTTTGTAGCTACCAAGACTGCGTAAGCCGTCATCCACCCATTTGGTATTGTTATTCAATAAAATGGTAATATCAAAAGGGTATTCTTTAATCATTGAATCTAAAAATGGGTGAGCTTTGCCTTCATATTGAATGCAAAATGCCTGCGTGGTAATAAAATCCGTATCCACAATCGCCACTTTATGGGCGTGGCGTACGGCATAGTCAATATAACGTTGATGTCCTAGCGCCATTTGTGGGTAGTCGGAATATTGCATCGCTTGCTCATCGCCGCCCAGTTTTTCAAACACAAATTCACGCCCATATTCCCAAGCGGAAGTTGTATTAAAAACAGTCGCTAATTTATTCACTAAAACGGTTTTTCCGCTGCTTTCTCCACCTAAAATGGCAATGGTTTTGGCAAAGAATGGACGCACTTCTTTTGGGATAAATTTCCAATAATGGAACGGTGTATTACGAATTTTGGTGGCAGAAACGTTAAAAAACTGACGTTGTGGATCAACCAACTCCACCTGTAAATTCAAATATTTTTCGTAAGGGGCTTTGTCTTGCGGTTCGCTACTAAAAACCACACTCGGATTTACCTGCTTTTCTTCAAAAAGCTGTTTAACACGCTCTGCCCACGCAGACCAACCATTTGGATAACTCGGTAAACCGTCTTCGACTAAATGATGAATAAAAATTTGGTTTTTCTGATATTTAAAAATTTGTTGCATCCAACGTAGGCGATCTTGCACTGTTGGCATTCGCTTCATTTTACTGTCGTAAAAGAGTTTCAGATCGCGCTCAGTATCGCTACACACCACAACGTGGACTTCATCAACTTTACTGAATGCTTCATAAATCATATTGATGTGTCCCGTATGCACAGGGTAAAACTTACCAAAGATTACCCCCACTTTTTTATCTTGCAAATCAGTGATTTGTAACACTTTATGCAAGGCAGATAATTTGGTTGCACTTGGGTTTTTGATTTTGCCACTAACGAGCTGATTAAAATAAGCGCGAGTAATGTGAGCTTGCTCACAAACCTCATTGACTTTTAAGTTTAATTGCTTGCGTTTTTGTTGTAGATAGGCGAATGCGGACATCACGAAATTCCTTATATTGCCAAATTTATTTAGAAAAAAGACCGCACTTTTCACTTAATAAAACCAAGTGCGGTGAGATTTTAGCGAGTTTTTTGTGCTTGATTTTGTTCTTCCAATAGGGCATCAATGCGTTTTTCTAACTCATTAAGTTTTTCACGTGTACGCATTAATACTTGGGTTTGTACATCAAACTCTTCACGGGTAACAACATCTAATTTTGCTAATTGTGCCTGCAAAACTTGCTTAAATTTTGCCTCTGCATCTTTGCCAAGCTCTTTCACTCCTTGCGGTAGGGAATTTTGTACTTGTTGTATAATTTGCTCTATTTTTTGTGGATTTAGCATAAAGACCTCACATTATTGCACTAATGTGGCATATTGTATGCAATATCTGCGTAAAGAAAAACATTTTTTCTCTATTTAGATTGCGTTATACTATGCCCTCATTCTCAGGGCAGGGCGAAATTCCCTACCGGTGGTAAGTGCATCACGCATAAGCCCACGAGCGTTTACTTGCAAAAGTAAAGTCAGCAGATTTGGTGAAAATCCAAAGCCGACAGTCAAAGTCTGGATGAAAGAGAATCAAATGGGTTTTATCTTTGGATAAAATCTATTTTTGTTATTTTGTTTTTTATCATAACGAAAAACTTCCCTCATCAGCCCTGATTCAAGTATCAATTTATTATTAAAAGGTTTTTTTACTATGAATCAGTCTATTTTATCTGCTTTTGGGACACCGCAAGAACGTGTTGAAAAAGCCATTGAAGCGTTCAAACAAGGCAATGGCGTACTTGTTTTAGATGATGAAGATCGTGAAAACGAAGGCGATTTAATTTTCCCCGCACAAACCATTGATGCAGCACAAATGGCAAAACTTATTCGCTACGGCAGTGGGATTGTTTGCTTGTGTTTAAGCGATGAGATTTGCCAACAACTTGATTTACCCCCAATGGTGCAAAACAACACCAGTGTCAATAAAACCGCATTTACCGTAACAATTGAAGCGGCAGAAGGGGTATCAACTGGGGTTTCCGCCGCAGATCGAGTAACGACCATTAAAGCGGCTGTTGCTGATAATGCGAAACCACAAGATTTACACCGACCGGGACATATTTTTCCATTAAGAGCGACGGAAGGGGGCGTGCTAAAACGTCGGGGTCATACCGAAGCTTCTGTTGATCTTGCCGTGCTTGCAGGCTATAAACCCGCCGCAGTAATTTGTGAGATCACCAATGATGACGGTACAATGGCGCGTACAGCTGAAATTATCAAATTTGCCGAAGCATTTGGTTATCCCGTGATGACAATTGAAGATTTAGTGCAATATCGTTTAGAAGCGAATAAAAAATAGTGAAAATAGCAGGGTTTATTCCTGCTATTTTTTTATCTACGCGTTTAAAGCGTCTATGGCGATGTAGTTATGTAATATAAATTAACAAATCAAAACAACGAAATAGCCTACACAATCTCTTCTGGCATAATAAATTATTTGCTAATAAAAGACCTTTATTAAAAAGCAAAAGGTATATGGCAAATTTTAAGGCTTTTTCTCACTTATTGTATTAGTTATAACGCTATTGTGAATGCAAGAAATCAATATATGAAGGATTAGATGCGTAAGCGATATAATTGAAATAACATAGCATTGGCTCAGCTTTTCCTACTCTTTACGCTATCTGCCAGAAGCTGGCTTACCCTATTCCAAACTTAAATGGTGATATCTTATTGCTATTTGACTTCAAGTAAATGCAATCGGTGGTCTCCCCATATATCACTTATACCCTTCTATTATTACCACTTTATCTTTATCTGCATTTAAACAACAATTATCACCAATGCAAATTATTCTGACACAAAGAGGTATTCGAGTAATAAAAACTTTATCCAAAAGAGAGGTATGCTGGGCATTTTGAAAATTATTCCAATGGCAGATACTATTGTGTTATAGATATAATTTTCAATTGATACCTGAAATAATAATAAATAAAAAAGCCTGCATATAGCAGGCTTTTTAACATCAAAATTCGATTATTCAGCTGATGAAGTTTCTTCAGCAACTGCTGGACGATCGACTAACTCAATGTATGCCATTGGTGCATTATCACCAGCGCGGAAACCACATTTTAAGATACGAGTATAACCACCCGCACGTTGTGCAAAACGTGGACCTAATTCATTGAATAATTTAGCAACAGTTTCAATGTTGCGAGTACGAGCAAAAGCTAAACGACGGTTTGCAACACTGTCTTCTTTTGCTAATGTAATTAACGGCTCAACTACACGACGTAATTCTTTTGCTTTTGGCAATGTTGTCTTAATGATTTCATGACTAACTAATGCACTTGCTAAATTACGGAACAGCGCTTTGCGATGGCTGCTATTACGGTTTAGTTGACGACCACTCTTACGATGGCGCATGATCTTATCCTTCTCAGAAAAATCTTAACCTAATGACCACTAATCTTCAGCGATACTTGCTGGTGGCCAATTTTCAAGGCGCATACCAAGTGATAAGCCACGAGAAGCCAGCACATCCTTAATTTCAGTAAGTGATTTCTTACCAAGATTAGGCGTTTTTAATAACTCAACTTCTGTACGTTGTACTAAATCACCGATATAGTGAATTGTTTCTGCTTTCAAACAGTTAGCAGAACGAACTGTCAGCTCTAAGTCATCAACAGGACGTAGAAGAATCGGATCAAATTCCGGTTTTTCTTCCTTGACTTCAGGCTGACGAACATCTCGCAAATCAACGAATGCATCAAGTTGCTCTGCTAAAATTGTTGCTGCACGGCGAATTGCTTCTTCTGGATCAATAGTGCCATTTGTTTCTAGCTCAATCACTAACTTATCTAAGTCAGTACGTTGTTCTACACGCGTTGCTTCAACATTGTAAGCAATACGTTGAACGGGACTATAACAAGCATCTACTAATAAACGACCGATAGGACGTTCTTCATCTTGAGAATGAACTCGAGCAGAAGCAGGAACATATCCTCTACCACGTTGTACACGAATACGCATATTAATTGATGCATTTTCATCAGTAAGATGGCAAATGACATGTTCAGGATTCACAATTTCGACATCACCATCATGGGTAATATCTGCTGCAACAACAGGGCCAATTCCAGATTTGCTTAGTGTCAGAAATACATTATCTTTATTCTGTACTTTAACCGCTAGGCCTTTTAAGTTTAGAAGTACTTCAAGAATATCTTCTTGAACCCCTTCTTTGCTACTATACTCATGCAACACCCCATCAATCTCTACTTCAGTCACAGCACAACCTGGCATTGAAGATAGAAGAATTCGGCGCAATGCATTACCTAGAGTATGGCCGAAACCACGCTCTAACGGTTCTAAGATCACTTTAGCATGAGTAGAGCTAATTTGCTCAATATCAACTAAATGTGGTTTTAAAAATTCTGTAACAGAACCCTGCATTTTATCCTCTCTTTGCTACGAAGCTTTAACTATTATTTAGAGTAAAGCTCTACGATCAGATGTTCGTTAATGTCTGCTGATAAATCAGAACGTTCAGGAACACGTTTGAACACACCTTCCATTTTAGCAGCATCAATTTCTAACCAAGTTGGTTTTTCTTTTTGCTCTGCTAATTCTAATGATGCTTTAATACGAGCTTGTTTCTTAGATTTTTCACGAATAGCTACAACATCATTTACTGAAACTTGGAAAGATGGAATGTTAACCACACGACCATTAACAACAACTGCTTTATGGCTCACTAATTGGCGAGCTTCTGCGCGAGTTGCAGCAAAGCCCATGCGATAAACAACGTTATCCAATCGACCTTCTAATAATACTAGTAAATTTTCACCAGTATTACCTTTTAGACGGTTTGCCTCTTTATAGTAGTTACGGAATTGACGTTCTAAAATACCATAGATACGACGAACTTTTTGTTTCTCACGTAACTGACTACCATAGTCTGACAAACGAGGTTTACGAGCACCATGTTGACCGGGTGCTGTATCAATTTTACATTTTGAATCAATCGCGCGTACTCCTGACTTAAGGAATAAGTCAGTACCTTCACGACGGCTTAGCTTGAGTTTTGGACCCAAATATCTTGCCATTTTCTTTCTCCAACTATCCTAATACGTCTTATACACGACGTTTTTTCGGTGGACGACAACCGTTATGTGGGATCGGGGTAACATCAGTAATATTCGTAATACGGAAACCCGCTGCATTTAATGCACGGATTGTCGACTCACGACCTGGCCCCGGCCCTTTTACCATAACTTCCAAGTTCTTTAAGCCAAATTCTTTGACCATTTCTGCACAACGCTCAGCAGCTACCTGAGCAGCGAACGGAGTGGATTTACGAGAACCACGGAAACCTGAACCACCAGCAGTAGCCCATGCTAGAGCATTACCTTGACGGTCAGTAATCGTAACGATTGTATTATTGAAAGATGCGTGAATATGAGCAACGCCATCTACTACTTGTTTTTTTACACGTTTACGTGCACGAACTGGTGTTTTTGCCATTTAATTTACCCCGACTTATTTCTTGATCGGCTTACGTGGACCCTTACGGGTACGCGCATTAGTTTTAGTACGTTGACCACGCACCGGTAAGCTACGACGATGACGTAAACCACGATAACAACCTAAATCTAATAGGCGTTTAATGTTAAGTGTTACTTCACGACGTAAGTCACCTTCAACGGTAAATTTACCAACTTCGTCACGCAGTTTATCAATCTGCTCTTCAGACAATTCTCTGATCTTAACGTCTTCAGCAATTCCTGTTGCAGCACAAATAGCTTTTGCTCTAGTTTTGCCGATACCGTAAATTGATGTTAATGCAATTACAGTATGTTTTTGATCAGGAATGTTAATGCCTGCAATACGGGCCACTATGCACTCCTATTATTTTAACTAATTTGACATACTGATCTTGAAAAGCCCGTTTTCAGGATACTCAAACAGTATGCCAAGGACATAAATGAGCTGAGCATTATATATGCCCAGCTGGTTCTTTGCAAGAAAAATATCAATTAACCTTGACGTTGTTTATGTTTAGGGTCGCTACATAATACACGAACAACACCTTCACGTTTAACAATTTTACAGTTACGACATAATTTCTTTACGGAAGCACGAACTTTCATTGCTTATCCCTTTTACTATATGAGCATTACTGCCCAAAACCTTTAAGGTTTGCTTTTTTCAACGCAGATTCATATTTTGTTGACATTAAATGACTTTGAACCTGAACGATGAAATCCATAATTACCACTACAACAATCAGCAAAGATGTACCACCGAAATTGAACTGAACATTCCACGCTGACGTCATAATATAAGGAACTAAACACACGAATGTAATATATAGACCGCCAATCAAAGTTAAACGGGTCATAATTTTATCAATGTAACGTGATGTCTGTTCACCTGGTCTAATTCCCGGAATAAATGCACCAGATTTCTTCAAATTTTCTGCTGTATCACGCGGGTTATATTGCATCGCTGTATAGAAGAAACTAAAGAAGATAATAGCTACTGCATAAACGATCAAATATAAAGGCTGACCTGGATGCAATAACATCGATAAGTCAGTTAACCAATCTAAACTTGCTCCTTGCCCAAACCAAGATGTAATGGTAGCAGGAAACAAGATGATACTCGAAGCAAAGATAGCAGGAATTACGCCCGCCATATTCACTTTAAGTGGTAAATGAGTGGTGTGACCGCCAAGGATTTGACGACCTTGTTGACGTTTTGCATATTCAACTTTAATTCTACGTTGTCCTCTTTCAACGAAAACAACAAAATAGGTTACTGCAAAAACAATAACTGCGATGAGCAACAGAACTAACAAGTGCATTTGCCCTTGACGCGCTTGCTCAATTGTTGCGCCAATTGCTGATGGTAAACCAGCAACAATACCTGCAAAAATAATTAAAGAAATACCATTACCAATGCCGCGTTCGGTAATTTGCTCACCTAACCACATTAAAAACATTGTTCCTGTAACTAAACTAATTACAGCAGTAAAGTAAAAACTAAATCCCAAATTAGGTACTAATCCTGGCAACATATTAGGCAATCCAGTAGAAATACCGATTGCCTGGATCATTGCAAGAACTAATGTCGAATAACGTGTATATTTACTAATTTTTCGACGACCAGCCTCACCTTCTTTCTTTAATTCTGCTAAAGCAGGATGAACCGTTGTCAGTAGTTGGATAATAATAGATGCAGAAATATACGGCATAATACCCAATGCAAATACTGACGCTCGGCTCAAAGCACCACCAGAGAACATATTAAACATATCAATAATGGTGCCTTTTTGCTGCTCAAGTAATTGAGCTAAAACAGCAGCATCAATACCAGGAACCGGAATGAAAGAACCAATACGGAAAACAATAAGTGCACCGAGCACAAATAATAATCGACTTTTCAGTTCACTTGTACCGCTTTGAGTACTTCTATTTTGATAACCTGGTTGCTTAGCCATTTATTAATTATTCCTCAACTGAACCGCCAGCCGCTTCAATTGCTGCTTTAGCGCCTTTAGTTACGCGTAAACCACGAACAGTTACTGCGCATTTCACTTCGCCAGAAAGAATAACTTTTGCAAATTGAATATCTTTAGTTAATACATTAGCCGCTTTTAACGTTTCTAATGTTACAACATTTCCTTCAACTTTTGCTAAATCATTCAAACGAACTTCCGCAGTTACCGCTGATTTCATTGAGGTAAAACCAAATTTTGGTAAACGACGATATAAAGGCATTTGTCCACCTTCGAAACCGCGACGAACACCACCGCCAGTACGAGATTTTTGACCTTTATGACCACGTCCACCTGTTTTACCTAAGCCTGAACCGATACCACGACCTAAGCGTTTTGCACTATGTTTAGCACCTTCAGCCGGAGATAGAGTATTTAAACGCATTCTCTTATTCCTCCACTTTAACCATATATGAAACTTGGTTAATCATCCCACGTACAGCAGGAGTATCAATTAGTTCAACAGTATGGTGCATACGGCGAAGACCTAGTCCACGCAAGGTAGCTTTATGCTTCGGTAAACGAGCGATAGAACTACGAACTTGAGTTACTTTAATAGTTTTAGCCATTGTCCATTACCCCAAAATTTCATCAACGGTTTTGCCACGCTTAGCAGCAACCATTTCTGGTGATTTCATATTTGCTAGTGCATCAATTGTTGCACGAACAACGTTAATTGGGTTAGTTGAACCGTATGCTTTAGAAAGAACGTTACGAACACCAGCAACTTCTAGTACTGCACGCATTGCACCGCCTGCAATAATACCAGTACCCTCACTGGCAGGTTGCATAAATACGCGAGAACCTGTGTGAGTACCTTTAATTGGGTGTTGTAAAGTGCCTTCATTTAAAGCCACAGTAATCATATTGCGACGAGCTTTCTCCATCGCTTTTTGGATCGCTGCCGGAACTTCGCGCGCTTTACCATAACCAAAACCAATACGACCATTACCATCGCCAACTACTGTTAATGCAGTAAAGCTCATGATACGACCACCTTTAACTGTTTTTGATACACGGTTTACCGCGATTAGCTTCTCTTGCAGTTCACCAGCTTGTTTCTCGATGTTTGCCATCTCAAATTACCTCTATTAGAACTGTAGACCAGCTTCACGGGCAGCGTCCGCTAAAGACTGGACACGACCATGATATTTAAAACCGGAACGATCAAATGCAACATCTTTGACACCTTTTGCCAAAGCTCTTTCAGCAATGATTTTGCCCACTACTGCGGCTGCATCTTTATTACCGGTATATTTAACTTGCTCACTAATTGCTTTTTCGACTGTAGAAGCAGCGGCAAGCACTTCTGAACCGTTTGGTGCAATCACTTGTGCATAAATATGACGAGGAGTACGGTGAACAACTAAACGAGTTGCACCTTGTTCACGCATCATATGACGGGCACGAGCTGCACGACGGATACGAGCTGATTTCTTATCCATAGTGTTACCTTAATTATTTCTTCTTAGCCTCTTTTGTACGTACAACTTCGTCAGCATAACGTACACCTTTACCTTTGTAAGGCTCAGGACGGCGATAAGCACGAATATCTGCTGCAACTTGACCAATCAATTGTTTGTCAGCACTTTTCAGAACGATTTCTGTTTGTGATGGACATTCAGCAGTCACACCTGCAGGTAATGTATGCTCAACAGGGTGTGAGAAACCCAAACTTAATGCAACTACGTTACCTTTCATTTGTGCTCTATAACCAACACCCACCAATTGTAACTTCTTAGTGAAGCCTTCAGTAACACCGATAACCATTGCATTAACTAATGCACGCGCTGTACCCGCTTGTGCGTCTGCACCAACTACCCCTGCACGAGGAGCAAAAGTTAATTCATTATTATCTTGTTTAACTTCAACTGAGTTATGAATAGTGCGAGATAACTCGCCATTTTTACCTTTAACTGTTAGTAGCTGTCCGTCAAGTTTAACCTCAACGCCGGCAGGAATACTAACAGGTGCTTTTGCAACACGAGACATTTTCTTCCTACCTCTCTATTAAGCTACATAACAAATAACTTCACCGCCTAAACCCGCTTGACGAGCTGCGCGATCAGTCATTACACCTTTAGATGTAGAAATTACTGCTACACCCAATCCGCCCATAACTTTCGGTAATTCGTCTTTACGTTTATAAATACGAAGACCAGGACGGCTTACGCGCTGAATGCTTTCTACAACAGGCTTCCCTTGGAAATATTTTAAAGTAATTTCCAATTCAGGCTTAGTGCCTTCTAAAACTTTAACGTTTTCAATATAACCTTCCGCAGCTAATACATTGGCAATTGCCACTTTTAGCTTGGATGAAGGCATATTGATCACAATTTTATTCGCAGCTTGACCATTACGAATACGGGTCAACATATCTGCGATTGGATCTTGCATACTCATTGTGCTTTTACTCCGATTCCAAAATAAAGTAGTAAATTACCAACTAGCTTTTTTAAGGCCAGGAATTTCACCACGCATTGCTGCTTCACGAACCTTAATACGGCTCAAACCAAACTTACGTAAGAAACCGTGTGGACGACCAGTTTGGTTGCAACGGTTACGTTGACGGCTAGGGCTTGAATCACGTGGTAAAGACTGTAACTTTAACACTGCTGCCCAACGATCTTCATCTGATGCATTGACATCAGAGATGATTTTTTTCAATTCCATACGTTTTGTATAGAATTTCTCAGCGAGTTTTACGCGTTTGACATCGCGTGCTTTCATTGATTGTTTAGCCATTTGTAACCTGCCTTATTTACGGAATGGGAAATTAAAGGCAGCCAATAGTGCTTGACCTTCTTCATCGCTATTAGCAGTAGTAGTAATAGTGATATCTAAACCACGAACACGATCTACTTTATCATAGTCGATTTCAGGGAAGATAATTTGCTCACGTACACCCATACTGTAGTTACCACGACCATCAAATGATTTCGCACTTAAACCGCGGAAGTCACGAATACGTGGAACAGCGATTGTAATTAAACGTTCAAAGAACTCCCACATACGTTCGCCACGTAGTGTTACTTTACAACCGATTGGATATCCCTGACGGATTTTAAAGCCAGCAACAGATTTGCGTGCTTTAGTAATTAAAGGTTTTTGACCACTAATCGCTGCTAAATCCGCAACTGCGTTATCTAGCAATTTCTTATCGGTCAATGCTTCACCCACCCCCATATTCAGGGTAATCTTTTCGATTCGTGGGACTTGCATGACAGACGAGTAGTTGAATTTCTCTTTCAATTCATTAACTACTTGATCTCTGTAGTAATCATGCAGTTTCGCCATCGCATTACTCCAGTTTTTAATTAAATAATTTCATTGTTAGATTTAAAGAAGCGGACTTTTTTACCATCTTCAAATCTAAAACCTACACGGTCAGCTTTGTTTGTTTTTGGGTTAAAAATCGCAACATTCGATACATCAATTGCTGCTTCCTTTTTCACTAAGCCACCTTCTTTTCCTAATGCAGGAACTGGTTTCTCGTGTTTAGTGATAATGTTGATACCCTCAACAATAACTTTACCGTTTGGTAACACTTTAGTTACCTTACCACGTTTGCCTTTACTTTTACCAGCAAGGACAATTACTTCATCATTTTGACGAATTTTTGCAGCCATTTCTTACTCCTTATAGTACTTCTGGCGCCAAAGAAATGATCTTCATAAACTTCTCAGAACGAAGTTCACGAGTCACGGGTCCAAAAATACGAGTACCGATTGGTTGCTCTGTGTTATTGTTTAAAATTACACAAGCATTACCATCGAAGCGAATGACTGATCCATCTGGGCGACGAACACCCTTCTTGGTGCGCACAACAACTGCTTTTAATACATCACCTTTTTTAACTTTACCGCGTGGAATTGCTTCTTTCACAGTAATTTTGATGATATCACCAATAGCAGCGTAACGACGGTGCGATCCACCTAGAACCTTGATACACATTACACTGCGAGCGCCTGAGTTATCAGCAACGTCCAGCATAGTCTGTTCTTGGATCATCTTAGTACTCCGCTAAAATTAATAACACCCTCTCGGGACGAACCTATCCTTACAGGATAGAGGATGAATTCTACTATAAAAAATGCTATGAATGCAATATAAAACTGATCTCTAAACACTATTTTCCTTAGAAAAAATCATATAACTCCCCAAATCAAAGTGCGCTGTAATTTTGACAGATTTTTCTTGCATCTTTTTTCTCTTACTTATGTCTTTATACCCCAAACATATCAGACATAATTAATAGCTATTAAATATACTTATATATAATATCTTTTATCTTTGGATTATGACTTAATCTAACCTATTCATTCTCAGTGATGCTTATCTGCTTTTATTCCCTAAAAAACAAAAAACGCCACTGAGTTCCCTCAATGGCGTTCTTCTTTCATTCAAAACCTGGCGGTGCCCTACTCTCGCATGGGAAACTCCCACACTACCATCGGCGTTACAGCGTTTCACTTCTAAGTTCGGCATGGATTTAGGTGGGTCCACTGCACTAACGCCGCCAAGATAATTCTTTCGCTTATCTAAAGCTTATCTCTCTTATCTACAGACTTCAAAGCATTCCGCTCTAAAATCCCTACTCTCTCAATCAAAAACAAGCCAAAACCCTTGAGTGTTGTATAGTTAAGCCTCTCGGGCAATTAGTACTGGTTAGCTCAACGACTCACATCGCTTACACACCCAGCCTATCTACGTCTTAGTCTCAAACAACCCTTACCAACTTAAAGTCGGGGAGAACTCATCTTAAGGCAAGTTTCGTGCTTAGATGCTTTCAGCACTTATCTCTTCCGCATTTAGCTACCCAGCAGTGCCTCTGGCGAGACAACTGGTACACCAGTGATGCGTCCACTCCGGTCCTCTCGTACTAGGAGCAGCCCCTCTCAATTCTCCAACGCCCACGGCAGATAGGGACCGAACTGTCTCACGACGTTCTAAACCCAGCTCGCGTACCACTTTAAATGGCGAACAGCCATACCCTTGGGACCTACTTCAGCCCCAGGATGTGATGAGCCGACATCGAGGTGCCAAACACCGCCGTCGATATGAACTCTTGGGCGGTATCAGCCTGTTATCCCCGGAGTACCTTTTATCCGTTGAGCGATGGCCCTTCCATTCAGAACCACCGGATCACTATGACCTGCTTTCGCACCTGCTCGACTTGTCTGTCTCGCAGTTAAGCTTGCTTATACCATTGCACTAACCTGACGATGTCCGACCGTCATTAGCAAACCTTCGTGCTCCTCCGTTACGCTTTGGGAGGAGACCGCCCCAGTCAAACTACCCACCAGACACTGTCCGAACACCCGTTTCAGGCGCTTCGTTAGAACATCAAACGTTAAAGGGTGGTATTTCAACAACGACTCCACGATAACTGGCGTTACCGCTTCATAGTCTCCCACCTATCCTACACATCAAAATTCAAGGTTCAGTGTCAAGCTATAGTAAAGGTTCACGGGGTCTTTCCGTCTAGCCGCGGGTACACCGCATCTTCACGGCGATTTCAATTTCACTGAGTCTCGGGTGGAGACAGCCTGGCCATCATTATGCCATTCGTGCAGGTCGGAACTTACCCGACAAGGAATTTCGCTACCTTAGGACCGTTATAGTTACGGCCGCCGTTTACTGGGGCTTCGATCAGGAGCTTCTCTTTCGATTACACCATCAATTAACCTTCCAGCACCGGGCAGGCATCACACCCTATACGTCCACTTTCGTGTTTGCAGAGTGCTGTGTTTTTAATAAACAGTTGCAGCCAGCTGGTATCTTCGACTGGTTCATGCTCCATTCGCAAAGAACTTCACACTACGCCAGCGCACCTTCTCCCGAAGTTACGGTGCTATTTTGCCTAGTTCCTTCACCCGAGTTCTCTCAAGCGCCTGAGTATTCTCTACCTGACCACCTGTGTCGGTTTTCAGTACGGTTTAGTAAAGCCTGAAGCTTAGTGGCTTTTCCTGGAAGTGTGGTATCAGTTACTTCAGCTCCTTAGAGCCTCGTCATCATCTCTCTGTGTTGACAGTAGACCGGATTTGCCTAGTCTACCCACCTACCAACTTAAACGTACATCTCCAACAGTACGCTAACCTAACCTTCTCCGTCCCCACATCGCAGCTTTACCAAGTACGGGAATATTAACCCGTTTCCCATCGACTACGCTTTTCAGCCTCGCCTTAGGGGCCGACTCACCCTGCCCCGATTAACGTTGGACAGGAACCCTTGGTCTTCCGGCGAACGGGTTTTTCACCCGTTTTATCGTTACTTATGTCAGCATTCGCACTTGTGATACGTCCAGCAAACCTCTCGATTCACCTTCTTCCGCTTACACAACGCTCCCCTACCCAACAATCTTTCGATTGATGCCGCAGCTTCGGTACTATATTTTAGCCCCGTTAC
>NZ_JAKKOE010000003.1:295000-345560 GCF_026226845.1 Avibacterium sp. 20-129
CTCCGTATTACCGCGGCTGCTGGCACGGAGTTAGCCGGTGCTTCTTCTGTGACTAACGTCAAATCAACGTGCTATTAACACGTCCACCTTCCTCATCACCGAAAGAACTTTACAACCCGAAGGCCTTCTTCATTCACGCGGCATGGCTGCGTCAGGGTTCCCCCCATTGCGCAATATTCCCCACTGCTGCCTCCCGTAGGAGTCTGGGCCGTGTCTCAGTCCCAGTGTGGCTGGTCATCCTCTCAGACCAGCTAGAGATCGCAGGCTTGGTAGGCCTTTACCCCACCAACTACCTAATCCCACTTGGGCTCACCTTATGGCTAGTGGCCTTGCGGTCCCACTACTTTGATCCTCAGATATTACGCGGTGTTAGCCATCGTTTCCAATGGTTATCCCCCTCCATAAAACAGATTCCCAAGCATTACTCACCCGTCCGCCACTCGTCAGCATCGAAAGCAAGCTTTCAACCCGTTACCGTTCGACTTGCATGTGTTAAGCCTGCCGCCAGCGTTCAATCTGAGCCATGATCAAACTCTTCAGTTTAATCTCGCTCAATGAATACATAACGTTATATTCTTTTCGAATCTCAAGTTAAGCATCATTGATTTCTAAATTTTAAATCTTTTTGAAAATCAACGAATGCCCACACAGATTGTCTGATTGATTGTTAAAGAGCAAAAAAGAACGACGCGATTTGTATCATCTTAATTTCTACAACGTCGCGTCGTTGTGTGCGGCGTATTATAGACATCTCGAAAATCTTTGCAAGTCTTTTTTTGCAAATTTTTAAGATTTTTTATCGCTTGATGACTTTTACACCAACTTGCAAAATTATTCACCTAAGTGCGGTGAAAATTTAGTGAATTTTTATACCGCACTTTGCTTTTACGTCCTATTAATTTCACATTTTACTTTTTCATTTGCTTAATTAAAGCAGGTAATTGCGCAATGCTATTTATCACAAAATCAGCAGTTTGTTCACTTTCAGCGGTGATCGCTTTGCCTGTACGCACTAAAACACAATTTTGCACACCAGCTCCTTTGCCAGCTTGCATATCTTCTTTTTTATCACCCAGCATAAAAGACTGCGCAGGATCGATATCCAATTCTTCTATTGCCTGTAATAACATACCCGATTTCGGCTTACGGCAATCGCACGCTTCTTTATATTCTCCTTTGCCTTCAGGGTGATGAGGGCAATAATAGATACCATCGAGATCAACACCGCGATCTGCCAGTGACCAATCCATCCATTCGGTGAGTTGTAAAAATTGTTGTTCTGTAAAATAGCCTCTTGCAATGCCCGATTGATTCGTTACCAACACCAATAAATAGCCCATTGCCTTAAGTTGTTGCAATGCCTCAATACTTCCTTCAATAAATTGAAAGTCATCAATTTGATGGACATAACCGTGATCAATATTGATCGTCCCATCTCGATCGAGAAAAATCGCTTTATTCACCTTCTTATCCTTATTATATTAATGCTTGCTATTTTGTTGCATTATGACGTAATTTTATTCTAACTAATAGCGGAACATTCTAAAAATCTTGTGAATAAATATTGACACAGCATTCTAGACGTCTAAAATACCAAAAACTTAAATTTAAGCATATAAAAAGGGCTTATATGATTAAGCTAGAAAACCTTAGTAAAATTTTCGACATTGCGGATAAAAAAATCACCGCACTTGATAACGTCAATTTGCACGTTCCGAAAGGGCAAATTTGCGGTGTGATTGGTGCCTCAGGTGCGGGGAAAAGCACGCTAATCCGCTGTGTCAATTTATTAGAACGACCAACTTCTGGTTCTGTGATAGTAAATGGCAAAGCATTAACCCATTTATCCGATAGCCAACTGATTCAAGAACGACGCAATATTGGAATGATTTTCCAACATTTCAATTTGCTCAGTTCACGCACCGTCTATGGCAACATTGCCCTACCACTAGAATTAGCAGGTGAAAGCAAAGCTGACATTAAACAAAAAGTGGAACAGTTGCTTGCTTTAGTTGGATTAAGTGAAAAACGTGATGTTTACCCAGCCAATCTTTCAGGCGGACAAAAACAACGTGTTGCTATTGCACGCGCCTTAGCCAGTGATCCTAAAGTACTCCTCTGCGATGAAGCAACCAGTGCGCTAGATCCCGCCACCACGCAAGCAATTTTAAAATTATTAAAAGAAATTAACCGCACTTTAGGTATTACTATTCTATTGATTACACACGAAATGGACGTAGTAAAACGGATCTGCGATCAAGTTGCGGTGATTGACAAAGGACGACTTGTTGAACAAGGTTCGGTGAGCGAAATTTTCTCAAATCCAAAAACTGAATTGGCACAACAATTTATTAGCTCAACATTCCACATTAATTTGCCGGAAGAATATTTGGAAAAATTATCACCAACCCCAAAACACCCGAATGCTTGGCCAATTATTAAATTTGAATTTACGGGGCGTTCCGTAGATGCCCCGTTACTTTCACAAGCTTCCAAACGTTTTGGCGTGGATTTAAGTATTCTCACCTCACAAATTGACTATGCAGGTGGGGTAAAATTTGGTTTTACCATCGCAGAAGTGGAAGGCGATGAAGACGCGATTACGCAAGCCAAAATTTATCTAATGGAAAATAATGTTCGTGTGGAGGTATTAGGTTATGTGGACTGAGTTTAGCGCTGAATTTTCCCGTCAGCTTACCCCACAAGTTTGGCAACTGATTGCCAACAGCTCTTTTGAAACAGTTTATATGAGCCTTGTGGCAACCTTTTTTGCTGTATTATTTGGCTTGCCATTGGGCATCATCACCTTTCTAACCAAAGAAGGGCAAACCCTAAATAATAAAAAATTGAACCGCACTTTAGAAATCATTATTAATGTTGGGCGTTCAATTCCTTTTATCATTTTATTATTTGACTTAATGCCCGTAACGCGTTTTCTGGTTGGCACCACCTTAGGCACCACAGCGGCAATTATTCCATTAAGTGTTGCGGCCTTGCCTTTTTACGCACGCTTAACCGTAAACGCCTTGGGCGATATTCCTACGGGGCTAACAGAAACCGCCAAAGCAATGGGAACAAACGTTTGGCAGCTAGTTACACGCTTTTATTTACCCGAAGCCTTACCGATTCTAATTAAAGCAATGACACTCACCTTAGTCACGCTGATTGGTTATTCCGCAATGGCTGGCGCAGTGGGCGGTGGCGGTTTAGGTAACACCGCAATTTCTTTCGGATTACACCGCAATATGCCTTATGTGCTTTGGGTTTCAACCATTATCATCGTACTTATCGTTATGTTATGCGAAAAATACGGTAACAAATTAGCGGATCATTTCGATCATCGTTAATCTCAACATCCACTTAACTCACTAAAAAGGAAAGTAAAAATGAACTTTAAAAAATTATTCACGGTAGCCACACTTTCATCGGTTTTAGCGCTAACCGCTTGTAAAGATGACAAAAAAGCAGAAACCACCGCCTCAGCACAACCTGCTACACAAAAAATTAAAGTGGGCGTAATGTCAGGGCCAGAACACCAAGTGGCGGAAATTGCGGCAAAAGTAGCGAAAGAAAAATATGGTTTAGATGTCGAATTTGTCGAATTTAACGAATATTCATTACCAAACCCAGCGGTAAGCAATGGGGATTTAGATATCAATGCAATGCAACACAAACCTTACCTTGATAAAGATTCGCAAGAACACGGCTATAAAAACCTTGTTATCGTGGGTAACACCTTCGTTTATCCATTAGCTGGTTATTCGAAAAAAATTAAAAATGTGAGCGAATTACAAGACGGTGCAATCATTGCTGTGCCAAATGATCCAAGTAACCTTGCGCGTGCATTAATCTTATTAGAAAAACAAGGTTTAATTAAACTTAAAGACAACACAAACCTATTCGCAACCTCTTTAGACATTGTAGAAAATCCAAAACATCTACAAATTAAAGAAGTGGATACCTCTGTGGCAGCCCGTGCATTAGATGATGTTGATTTAGCGGTTGTTAATAACACTTACGCGGGTCAAGTTGGTTTAAATACGCAAGAACACGGTGTGTTTGTCGAAGATAAAGATTCGCCTTATGTAAATATTATCGTAGCGCGTGAAGACAACAAAGACAGCGACGCGGTGAAAAACTTCGTAAAAGCGTATCAAACCGATGAAGTGTACCAAGAAGCAGTAAAATACTTCAAAGACGGCGTAGTTAAAGGCTGGTAATTTTAGCCCCTTTTTTCACCTTGCCCCTGACCATTCAGGGGCATTATTTTCTCATCGAAAAAACACCGCACTTTTCTTGTTCAACGAAAATGAACGCTCTATAATAGCAACCCCTTTACTTATTCCAAAAAAACGTATGGACATTGCAATTTATATCCAATTTTTCGTAGGACTGATCGCACTAGTCAATCCACTGGGTGTCATTCCTATCTTCTACTCAATGACATCAGATCAAACACCTGCACAGCAAAATCGCACTGGGCTTATTACCTGCTTTTCTGTTACCGTGATTTTGTTGGTCAGCTTCTTCTTTGGCAATATGATTTTAGATGCCTTCCATATTTCCATTAACTCTTTCCGCATTGCGGGAGGCATTTTGGTGGCGATGATCGCACTGACAATGATCAACGGTAAAATCGGTGATCATAAAATCAATAAAGAAGAAAAAGCAGAAAACTTTGACGATTACAACAACATTGCCGTTGTGCCATTGGCAATGCCAATTATGGCAGGCCCCGGCTCAATCAGTGCCACCATCGTATTTGGCTCAAATCAGCATACCATTATGGATTATATTTACACCTCTCTCACCATTGCCATTTTCGGGCTATGCTGTTTTATCTTATTAAAATATTCTGAGCCATTGATTAAAAAATTAGGCAAAACAGGTTCCAATGTGATTACCCGTATTATGGGGTTAATTTTGATGTCTCTCGGAGTTGAAATTATTGTTGAAGGGATCAAAAACCTTCATCTCTTCTGATTTATTTTTTAAAGTGCGGTGGTTTATTTAGAATTTTTTCATAAACCACCGCTTTTTTTTGATAATCATCTAATCTTTCATAAAAAACCATTTTTTTACAAAAAAATATTTGCAATAGATCCCCTTTTTGTTGCATAGTAATTCCCAAGCCAACTTTCTAAGGCTTACCTAAAGACTGTACAACAGGACTTTAGCCATTCTAATAATAAATTTATCAACATCATACACACATAAAGGAAGTAAATTATGTCACAAGTTACCTCATTAGAAGAATTCTTAGCCAAAGTTGAACAACGTGATGGACACCAACCAGAGTTTTTACAAGCTGTGCGTGAAGTGTTCACTTCGATTTGGCCATTCTTAGAGAAAAACCCACAATATCGCTCACAAGCTCTTTTAGAGCGCCTTGTTGAGCCTGAGCGTTTAATCCAATTCCGCGTAGCGTGGACAGATGACAAAGGTCAAGTACAGGTAAACCGTGCTTTCCGTGTTCAATTCAGCAGTGCAATTGGACCATTTAAAGGCGGAATGCGTTTCCACCCTTCTGTAAACCAATCAATCTTAAAATTCTTAGGCTTTGAACAAATCTTCAAAAATGCCCTCACCACATTGCCAATGGGCGGTGGTAAAGGCGGTTCAGACTTCGATCCTAAAGGTAAATCTGACGGCGAAGTAATGCGTTTCTGCCAAGCATTAGTGAGTGAGCTTTATCGCCATATTGGCCCTGATACAGACGTTCCTGCAGGCGACATTGGTGTTGGTGGTCGTGAAGTGGGCTATCTTGCTGGAATGATGAAAAAATTATCTAACCAAGCAGGCTGTGTGTTCACAGGGCGTGGTTTATCATTCGGTGGTAGCTTAATTCGTCCAGAAGCGACAGGCTATGGCTTAGTGTATTTTGCACAAGCAATGCTTGAAGAAAAAAATCAATCTTTCCAAGGTAAAACCGTGGTTGTGTCAGGTTCAGGTAACGTCGCACAATATGCGATTGAGAAAGCCTTACAACTTGGCGCGAAAGTCGTTACTTGTTCTGACAGCTCTGGCTACGTTTATGATGAAGCGGGTTTCACCCCAGAAAAATTAGCTGCGTTGATGGAAATCAAAAATGTACAGCGCGGTCGAGTGAAAGATTATGCAGAAAAATTCGGCTTACAATATGTTGCGAACGAGCGTCCGTGGAGCGTGAAAGCAGACATCGCCTTACCTTGTGCAACACAAAACGAATTAGACCTTGCTGATGCACAAAAATTAATCGCCAATGGCGTACAACTTGTGGCAGAAGGTGCAAATATGCCAACAACGATTGAAGCAACTGACGCATTACTTGAAGCTGGCGTATTATTTGGTCCAGGTAAAGCGGCAAATGCAGGTGGTGTGGCGACTTCAGGCTTAGAAATGGCACAAAGCTCACAACGTCTATACTGGACGGCTGAAGAAGTGGACGCGAAATTAAAACAAATTATGCTCGACATCCACGCTAACTGTAAAAAATACGGTAAAGTGGAAGGTCAAGCTAACATCAATTATGTCACTGGTGCAAACGTCGCTGGTTTCGTAAAAGTTGCTGATGCAATGTTAGCGCAAGGGGTTTACTAATAATCCGTAAAGAGCAAAACACATTATGGACTAAGCAAGCAGAGCGAAAGGACATTAATGTATTTATTAAGATAAAGGGAGGTTAAACGCCTCCCTTTATTTTCTCTGCTAATCATTTATAAACAGGTAAAAATTCATAAAAAAACCACCGCACTTTTTTACGATGGTTTTTCTTTTCCCGAGTTTTCACTTATCCTAAAAAATACTTATACGCCGGGCTATCCGTTACATCTTGATAGGTGTAAGCCAGTTCTTCCAAATGTCCGTTAAAACGAATTTCATCATTTTCATCTAATTGGAAGCCAGCAAGCACATTGCCATAATCTGCACCGTGCGCACGATAATGGAACAAGGAAATGTTCCAGTGTGTGCCAAGCATTTCAAGGAATTTAAGCAATGCACCTTTCTGTTCTGGGAACTCAAAACTGTATAAACGTTCTTTAGCTTGGCTTGATGAGCGTCCACCAATCATATAACGAATATGGGTTTTCGCGACATCATCATCAGACAGATCCATCACCGCATAGCCGTTTTGTTGTAGCTGGGCGATGATTTCATTTTTTTCCTTTTCACCACTGATACGCACCCCAACAAAGATACAGGCTTGCGCTTGATCGGCATAGCGGTAATTAAATTCTGTTACCGCACGATCGCCAAGCAAATGACAAAAACGCAAGAAACTGCCTTTTTCTTCGGGAATCGTTACCGCGAGCATCGCTTCGTGTTTTTCACCAATTTCACAACGCTCGGAGACATAACGTAAAGTATGAAAATTCAGGTTTGCCCCAGATAAAATATTGACTAAGGTTTCCCCTTGAATTTGATGTTGTTTGACATATTTTTTAAGCCCCGCCAGAGAAACAGCGCCTGAAGGCTCCGCAATTGCACGAACATTTTCAAAAATATCTTTCATTGCCGCACAAATTTCATCGCCATCCACTAGCACCACATCATCAAGATAGTGCTGACATAAGCGGAACGTTTCATCACCAATGCGTTTTACTGCCACCCCATCGGCAAATAATCCCACTCTTTCTAGATCCATGGGTTGCCCTGCTTTTAACGCTTGATACAGGCACGCCGAATCTTTGCTTTCCACGCCAATCACTTTAATTTCTGGCATTAATTGTTTAATTAACACAGCAACCCCCGCTGCCAAACCGCCACCGCCAACGGGGACAAAAACCCGATCGATATTAGAAGATTGTTGTAATAATTCCAGAGCTAAGGTGCCTTGCCCTGCGATCACTAAAGGATGATCGAAAGGGGGAATGAACGTCATATTTTTCGTTTTAGCCAGTTCAATCGCTTTACTTTTTGCTTCATCGAAGTTTGCGCCATAAAGCAACACATCGCCACCAAAACGACGCACCGCTTCAACTTTAATGCTTGGCGTATTCTGTGGCATCACAATTAATGCCTTTAAGCCAAGATGCTTGGCGGATAACGCAACGCCTTGTGCGTGGTTACCTGCGGATGCGGCAATGACCCCCGCTTGACGTTGTTGTTCGTTTAATGCGGCGATCATTGCGTAAGCACCGCGTAATTTAAAACTATGCACTGGCTGGCGATCTTCACGTTTAATTAAAATGTGATTAGCTAAGCGAGAAGAGAGTTTTTCCATCGGCTGTAATGGGGTGGTTTGCGCTACTTGATAAACCACTGAACCTAATTTTAAAATGGTTTTTAAATAATCGTCCCCACTGGGTGCCGGACTGTTGAATGAAAGGGTTGTCATTTTATTATCCTTAAATAAAACCTGAAATAATATTAATCAGTAAAGAAAGCACGGTAACGTTAAAAATAAAGGCAACAATGCTATGAATCCCGCCTAAAATACGCCCTGCTCTTGATGAAAACATAACATCGGCGGTTTGCGCTGACGTGCCTATAATCAAGGCTGTATAAATAAAATCATAATAATTTGGCTCGGTTTGATAACCATTTTGCCCATCACTTTGGGGAATTTGTAATGGCATTGGCTCCCCGCTTATTTTGCTATGGTAGAAAAGATGAGCATACCGAATGGCGAATAAAATATGAATGACTAGCCAAGAAAGAAAAATAGAAATGATAGCCACACTGATATACCACATTTTTTCCATAACGGGCAAATTTTGTACAATACTCACTAAACGGACTAAGGCAACAAGACAAGCAACAATAATAATGCTCACAATGGCAAACATCGCTTTTGTTCCTGTTTGGCGTTCTTGTAAAAGTGCGGTCATTTTTTCGCGATGACGATGTTGCTGGCGAATTGTCCAAAATGTCCAAAATAAATACAGGCTCATACCTATATCCCAAGAATAAATCAGATCAATGCTGATCTCGCCCTGAGAAAGCAGGCGAAAGCCTAAAAAAGCAAACACAACAAGGATCAAGCTGGTATAAAATTTAATGTGTTGCTTTAACATTTTTAGCATAATGTTTCCCTTCACGACCTAAGATTATAGGCACAATGATAAAAAATAAGTGAAAAAATGACCGCACTTTATTCCGTGCAGTCATTTTTCTTTAATCGGCTAATTTAGTGCGATCTCTCACCGCACCTTTATCTGCAGAAGTGGCGAAGTGGCCATAAATTTTCAGTGCTAACGACACTTCACGCTGACGATTCGCTGGTTTCCAGCCTTTTGCATCTTGCTCTGCACGACGGACCGCCAATTCTTGTTCAGATACCATTAATTGAATGGAACGGTTTGGAATGTCGATCTCAATGGTATCGCCATCTTTCACTAAGCCAATTACGCCACCTGCTGCCGCTTCTGGCGAACAATGTCCGATAGATAAGCCTGATGTTCCACCAGAAAAACGCCCATCGGTTAATAATGCACAAGCCTTGCCTAGCCCCATTGATTTTAAGTAACTGGTTGGATAAAGCATTTCTTGCATACCCGGTCCGCCTTTTGGCCCTTCGTAACGAATCACCACCACGTGGCCCGCTTGCACTTTTCCACCTAAAATGCCATTAACCGCGTCTTCTTGGCTTTCAAAGACAATGGCGTTTCCGGTGAATTTTAAAATCGATTCATCTACCCCAGCGGTTTTTACAATACAACCATCTAAGGCGATATTACCTGAAAGCATTGCAAGTCCACCATCTTGGCTATAAGCAAATGCTTTACTGCGGATACAGCCGTTTTCTCTGTCATCATCAAGGCTTTCCCAACGGCAATCTTGCGAAAAGGCTTGTGTGGTGCGAATGCCAGCCGGCCCTGCACGATAGAATGCACGAATTGCTTCGTCTTGAGTTAGCATAATGTCATATTTGGCTATTTGCTCTGCCAAGCTTAACCCTAATACGGTGCGAGTTTGGTTATCCAGCAGATTCGCACGATCTAATTCGCCTAAAATGGCCATTATACCGCCTGCTCTATGAACATCTTCCATATGATATTTCGCGGTATTTGGGGCAACTTTGCTTAAACAAGGCACACGGCGAGAGAGGCGATCAATGTCTGCCATCGTGAAATCCACTTCAGCTTCTTGCGCTGCCGCCAATAAATGCAGAACGGTATTGGTTGATCCCCCCATTGCAATATCTAAGCTCATCGCATTTTCAAAAGCGGCTTTCGTGGCAATCGAACGTGGTAATACAGATTCATCATCTTGTTGATAATAGTTGTGGCAAAGTTCAACAATTTGTTTCCCTGCATCTAAAAATAATTGTTTACGATCTTTATGCGTTGCCAAACAAGAGCCATTACCCGGCAAGCTTAAGCCTAATGCTTCTGTTAAACAGTTCATTGAGTTTGCGGTGAACATTCCAGAGCAAGAACCACAGGTTGGACAAGCTGAGCGTTCAATAGCTTCAACATCAGAATCGGACACATTTTTATCCGCACTTTGTACCATTGCATCGACTAAATCTAACTTAATCAATTGATCAGAGAGCTTGGTTTTTCCGGCTTCCATTGGACCGCCAGAAACGAAAATGGTTGGAATATTTAAGCGTAATGCTGCCATTAACATTCCCGGGGTAATTTTATCGCAGTTGGAAATACACACCATTGCATCGGCACAATGTGCATTCACCATATATTCTACGCTGTCGGCAATTAAATCACGAGAAGGTAAGGAATACAGCATTCCACCGTGTCCCATTGCAATGCCATCATCAACGGCGATCGTGTTAAATTCCTTCGCCACGCCACCAGCTTGTTCGATCTGCTGTGCAACTAATTGCCCAATATCTTTCAAATGAACGTGTCCCGGTACAAATTGTGTAAATGAGTTCACCACCGCAATAATAGGTTTTCCAAAATCATTTTCTTTCATTCCTGTTGCACGCCATAAGGCGCGTGCGCCCGCCATATTGCGACCTTGTGTACTGGTTGCTGAACGTAATTTAGGCATAATCTCTCCAAACTTTGACAAATTTTTAAATTAAATACAATGCGATAAAACGCAATGAGGCATTTATTTCTTCAGTTAGCCGATGAATTTAACGCAATGACATCAGGTAATTTCACTAATTGATTGACTAATAATTCCACCGCTCTTTCACTTTGCACGATGACTTGCAAGGTGATTTCTTGTTGCTGGCTTTCGGTTTGTAATTTTACCACTTCAAAACCACGATGACGCATTACGCGCAATAAACGCTCTAAAGTTTCTGGCCGTCTATTGGCACGAATTGATAATTCATACTGTTGCATAATTTTCCCCACAATTCCTTTTTTTTATTCTTCCAGCATATCCACATTGCAAGCATTTGGCGGAACAAGTGGCCACACGTTTTCTTCTGCTGGGATACAAATATGTAATAAATAAGCCCCTTCTGATCGGAATAAACGATCTAATGCCCCTTGCACTTCTTCCCCTGATTCAATGCGTTCACCCTGAATATCAAAGGCAGAGGCAAGGGTAACGAAATCAGGGTTATCATCAAGAATGGTATTACTATGACGAGCTTGGAAAAATAAGGTTTGCCATTGGCGTACCATACCTAAGCGTTGGTTGTCTAATAAAATGATTTTTACTGGTGTTTTGCCACGTTTAATCGTGCCAAGTTCTTGCACGTTCATCATTAATGAGCCATCACCCGTAATTAAAATCACCTCATCATTGGGACGGGCTTTTTTCGCCCCAATCGCTGCGGGCAAGCCAAATCCCATTGTGCCAAATCCTGCTGAGGTAATAAAATTTTCTGGGGCATAATGTTGCATATGCTGTGCTGACCACATTTGATGCTGTCCGACATCAGTAACCACAATGGCGTTTTTTGCTTTTTGCTGAGAAACCGTGTTAAGCAACCACCAAGGATTAATCGGTTGTTTCCCCTGATTTTGTGCATAGCGAAAATCAAACGCTTGTTTGAGTTTATTGATTTCTTTATGCCAATCAGCCAATGCTAATTTCATTGCTAAGGCGTGAAAAATGGCATTTAAATCACCACGTAATGCCACATCAGGACGGCGTAATTTACCGAGTTCAGCAATATCAATATCGCAATGAATCACTTTTGCCTTAGGGGCGAAGGTATCTAATTTTCCCGTTACACGATCATCAAAACGCGCACCGAACACGAGCAATAAATCTGACTCTTGAGTGGCTAAATTGGCGGCTTTGGTGCCGTGCATACCGATCATTCCCATATAATAAGGCGTATCAGGCAAAATTGTGCCTAATCCCTTTAAGGTGGAAATACTTGGGATTTCGGTGATAGCTAAAAATTCACGCAAGGCAGGAACCGCATTCGCCATTCCTACGCCCCCGCCAACATACACCACAGGACGTTTCGCATTTTTCACTAATGCCAATGCTTTTTCTAATTCGACAGGATCAAGTGTGGTTGGTTTTTCCACAGGAAGGGTAAAAGGCTGTAAATCGGTTTCAGCAAATTGCACATCTTTTGGAATATCAATCAACACAGGGCCAGGGCGACCACTTTGCGCGATTTGAAAGGCTTTGGCGATAATTTCTGGCAATTCACCAATATGTTGCACAATAAAACTATGTTTCGTGCAAGCGAGAGATAACCCTAATACATCGGCTTCTTGAAAGGCATCCGTACCGATTAATGAGGACGCCACTTGCCCCGTAATCGCCACAACTGGAATGGAATCCATTAACGCATCACCTAGCCCAGTGATTAAATTGGTTGCTCCCGGGCCTGAAGTGGCAATACATACGCCTGTTTTACCGCTGGCTCTGGCATAGCCAATTGCCGCCATCGCAGCGCCTTGCTCATTACGACAGAGTAAATGTTCCAAGCCTGAATCATAAATGGCATCATAAACTGGCATTATCGCCCCACCGGGATACCCAAACACCACATCCACCTGATGCGCCTTTAAACATTCGGTTACTAATCTTGCACCGTTCATTTTTCACCTATCCTATATCATAAATTAGTTATAAAAAAAGCCTCTCAGCAATCTCTGCGAGGGGCTTTCTAATAAGTATAAATCAGGTTTAATTATTCTAGTTATTAGCAAGCCAACACCTCGCAGTGATAATCACCACGAGGTTAATAATAATGCTAATAAGAGAATAATGTTTTGTCATTGTGTGAATAAAATCTGAATAATTACCGTTACTGGCTACTATTGATACCACATTGAAAATAGAAATCAAGGAATTTTTCTATTTAGCAATCGTTTTCTTATAAAAGAGAAAACGTGAAAGAAAAAGTGCGGTCATTTTTTCGTATAATTTGCTATGATATTCGCTGTTTTTGTTGAAGGAGCTTAATTATGCAAAATCAACCCTTTCGTGCCGTTGTATCCGATTTAGATGGCACATTGCTCAATGGAAATCACGTGATTGGTGATTTCACAATTGAAACCCTCGAAAAATTATCCCAAAAAAAGATTGATATTATTCTCGCCACAGGGCGGAAATATGAAGACGTGGCACATATTGTAGGCAAAGTGAAACTGGATAACGCCGTGCTCATTACTTCAAATGGCGCAAGAGCGCATAATTTGCAAGGTAAATTGCTGTTGAGCAACAGTTTGCCCGATGCAATCGCAATGGAAATAATGCAAACCCCTTATGATAAAAAAAATGTGTTTGTAAATAGCTATCAAGAAGAGGGTTGGTTCATTAGCCTAGATATGCCCGAATTAGCAAAATATCATCAAGATTCTGGTTTTATGTATCAGGTTGTGGATTTCAACCAACATCACGGGCGTGAAACAGAAAAAGTCTTCTTCATTGGCAGAACGCCCGCCGATCTCGCCCCAATTGAAGCACATATCGCACAACATTTTGGCGAGCACGTTTATATGACCTATTCCACCCCACAGTGTTTAGAAATTATGAATAAAAATGTGTCAAAAGCCACCGCACTTGCTAAAGTTGTAACAAATCGCGACTATGGCTTAAATGCTTGTATTGCCTTTGGAGATGGAATGAACGATGTGGAAATGCTCAGCGAAGTAGGAAAAGGGTGCATTATGGGCAATGCTGATCCACGTTTAGTGCAAACTTGCCCGCAGTTAGAACAGATCGGTTTTAACCGTCACGAAGCTGTCGCAAGTTATTTACGCGCCACCTTTGGCGTGTATTAGAGCAAAATAAGCGGGTATCAGGCGAGATGGCAATTTGGCAAACATTACTCATCATCAGTACTGGCGCAGCATTAGGCGCTTGCACACGTTGGGGCTTGAGTGAGTTATTAAACCCACTGTTTTCATTTCTCACGTTTGGTACACTGATCGCCAATTATCTCGGCTGTTTTTTAATTGGCATCTTACTCGCTCTCGCTTGGCAATCCCCCCAGTTTTCTGGCGAATGGCGATTATTTTTAATCACAGGGTTTTTAGGCAGTCTCACCACCTTTTCTTCCTTTTCAGCGGAAGTCATTAATAATTTCTTAAATGAAAAATGGCTGTCCGCACTGACCATTATTGCCTTACATCTTGCAGGCAGTCTATTATTTACACTGTTGGGCGTGTTGTTGTTTCGTTATTGGCGATAAAGGCTTGTACTGTATTTAAGGCTTCGGCACGAATTTTATCCCGTTCAAATAAAATCTCGTGCTTGGCATTTTCCAGTGTAATTAACTGTCCTTGTGGCAAGCAGGCAACTAATTTTGCCAACTGTGCATTTTCTACAATTTTTTCTTTGCCAGCTTGCAAAACCAAGACAGGAATTTCAATGCGCGACAAAATTTTTTCCAACCCTTTAATTGCCGTTAAACACAAATGCACCCAGCGGAACGTTGGCCCGCCAAGACTTAATTCAGGAAAATAGCGATTAATACGATTCATCCATTTCATTCTGGTTTTGCAGAAACTGAGTTCATTTAACTCAAGATTGGTGGGTTTATAAGCGGTTTTGCCGAATACATAACGCTGTCCTTGTCCAACTAACATCATCAAATTAATGATCAACTCATCACGCAATAAATGTTTGGTCGGCAAGCCAAAAAATGGCGAAGAAAGCACCGCACGTTGAATCTGATGATCATAATTAGCCAAATAATAGGCCGAAATCAGTGATCCCAACGAATGGGCAAGCAGGTATTGTTGCGAATAATCGTTGTGGCAAGTGATTTGCTTAATTACCGTATCCATATCCTCACAGTAAAAGCGAAATTCATCAACATAACCTTTGTCTTTATCCGTTAATAAACGTTGAGAATACCCCTGTCCACGGTGATCAAAAAGCAATACATCATATCCCCATTGATAAAAATCATAAGCCAACTCCGACCATTTCAACATATTCTCCGCCCGTCCATTGACTAAAATCATCAATTTTCGCTCCGCACTTGGCAAGGTTTCTGCGTGCAAAAAATGGCGATAGGCAATTTGGCAACCCTGCTTCCCCGTTAAATATTGGATAGGAAATTGATCGACAAAGGGCATTAATTGCTGTAACGCAAATCGACAAAAATGAGGTTCTCGGTGTAAGCAATTTGACATTGGATTACCTTCAATAAAACAAAGATATCACGATCATAAAGGAAAGCTGATAAGAAAGATAGAACATAATGCCACATCAGAGGTTCTGACTTTTTGATAAAACTTCATATTTTTAAAGTGCGGTGTTTTTTTCGTTATTTTTATACAACAGCCCTATTGCTAAACATTCAAGGGAAAATAAAACATTTTGCTATTCAAATTCACTAAAAAACCCACAAAAAAGCACCGCACTTTATTTTCAGCCGTGCGGTGCTTTCTATCTATTCGTTTTTCAATGAGTTTTTAACTTAGAAATTACGCCACGAGTTGTTTTAAAATACGGCGAACAGGCTCCGCTGCCCCCCATAGTAATTGGTCACCAACAGTGAAGGCGGCGAGGTATTCTGGCCCCATTGCTAACTTGCGTAAGCGCCCTACTGGTACGCTTAATGTGCCTGTTACTTTTGCAGGGGTTAATTCGCGTAAAGTGGTTTCTTTATCGTTTGGAATCACTTTCACCCATTCATTGTGAGATGCAAGAATTTGCTCAATTTCGTCTAATGGCAAATCTTTTTTCAATTTGATGGTGAAGGCTTGGCTGTGGCAACGTAATGCGCCAATACGCACACATAAGCCGTCCACTGGGATTGGATTGTCACTTAAACCTAAAATTTTATTGGTTTCTGCATAGCCTTTCCATTCTTCTTTAGTTTGCCCTGTTTCCGGTAATAATTTATCGATCCAAGGGATTAAACTACCGGCAAGTGGCGCACCAAAATTATCAATTGGGAAGGACGCATCACGCATTTTTGCCGTTACTTTGCGTTCAATATCTAAGATTGATGAAGCTGGATTTGCTAATTCAGCTTTAACAGACGCTTCTAATTCGCCCATTTGCACTAATAATTCACGCATATTTTTTGCACCCGCACCAGAGGCAGCTTGGTAAGTGGCAACGGATACCCACTCCACCAAATCACGTTCAAATAATCCGCCTAATGCCATTAACATTAAGCTCACTGTACAGTTTCCGCCAACGAAGGTTTTTACACCATTTTTTAGCCCTTCACTGATCACATTCTGGTTTACAGGATCAAGTACGATAATTGCATCTTTGTCCATACGTAATGCAGAAGCTGCATCAATCCAATAGCCGTTCCAACCTGTTGCTTTTAGTTTTGGATAGACTTCATTGGTATAATCACCGCCTTGGCAGGTAACGATAATGTCTAATTTTTGTAATTCCGCGATGTCAAACGCATCTTTTAACACACCGGCCTCTTTACCCGCGAAAACAGGGGCTTTTTGACCTGCTTGTGAAGTGGTAAAAAAGATAGGGTTGATATTCGCGAAATCATTTTCTTGCTGCATACGATCCATTAGTACGGAACCCACCATTCCACGCCAACCGATAAAACCAACGTTTTGCATAAAATTTTCCTTATAAGTAATGTTGTGTTGAAAATAAAATCTGGATGAATTATGCCCAGTAAAACGGTTAAAAGTATAACCCTTCGGCTTTAATTCACAGGAAATTAATTACGTTAAACCGTGCAAAAAAACGTACAAGATAGCGTAAACAAAAGCAAGCATTTTTCTAAAAAAAGTTGCGAATAATTGATCTTTCTATAAAGAATACTCAATTTAGCTCGGCGAGCGTTGAAAAAATTGAAAAAGGAAAGAAAAATCCCCTTTTTACAAGGCAAAAGGGGATTAAAAGAACGAGAAAAATTAGCTGTATTTTTTTGCCGATAACCACGCGGCGATATAGCCCAAGAGCGCGCACATTGCGAGTAAAAATAGTAACTCGCCAATCATTATGCCGTGTAGCTCAAAATTTACCGCAAAAATTTCCGTCACATATTTCACCGCACTTGTAAAATAGCCAATTACAATGGCACTGAACACGCAAGCCAATAATCCTCCTAGGACGGCATAGATCATACCTGTGTAAAGGAAAGGACGTAGGATAAATTGATCTGTGGCACCAAGCAATTTCATCACTTCAATATTCGCTTTGTTGCTATACACATCAGAACGAATACTGTTGCCAATCACGAGAAAAACGGAAATAGCCATCAAAAGCGTGCAAACTACCGCAATATGTGCAATGAGCCACGAAAGTGCGGTGAGTTTTTCCATTAAATTATTATCTAAACGCACTTCTTGCACGCCTTTTATTTTAGCTAAGTTTTCCCTTAATTCATTGCGTTTTTGGCTTTCATTATAGTCTTTGCTTGGCTTAATAATCACTACCGCAGGCAGCGGATTATCATCTAGAATATCCAAGCCTTCACTAAAACCAGACCAGTTTTTAAACTCATTAAGACTCTCTTGACGAGAAATATAATTCAGACTTTCTACCCCAGATTGTTGGCGAATTTTTTCCACCACTAAATTAGCATCGGCTTCCGTGAGATTTTTATGCAAATAAACGGTAAATTCGCTTTCAGGATAAAATTGTGTGGTGGCTTGATGAATATTTTTCCATAACAAATAGCTCACCGTTGGCACAGTTAGCGAAGCGGCGATCACGAGAATGGTTAATAGGGTGGCATATTTTTTCTTAATTAGATCTGCCAGCACCGCTCGTAGCACATAATGGGTTTGAACCCACCAAGACGCATTAATTGGACGAGAACTCATTTCACTTTCCTTAACGTAAATGACCTTGTTCTAAGATTAAACAAGGTTTTGGTTTTTGTTGAACAATATTAATATCGTGAGTGGCAATTAACACCGTCATACCAAGGCGGTTAAACTCTTCAAATAAATTAAAAATATCGAGAGAAAGCGCGTTATCTAAATTGCCTGTTGGCTCATCGGCAAGTAATAATTGAGGCTTATGTACAATGGCACGAGCAATATCCACGCGCTGTTGTTCTCCACCAGATAAATGGATAGGCAAGTGATTGGCACGATCACGTAAACCAACACGATCTAACGCGGCTAAGGCTCGGCTTTGTGCTTCTTTTGGATGAATACCTGAAATAATTAATGGTAATGCCACATTATCAACAATACAACGATCGGCAAGCAGACGATAGTCTTGATGCACCATACCAATTTGGCGACGTAAAAATGGCAATTCGTGTTTAGACAAACGTGTAATATCGTGTCCGTTAAACCAAATTTGCCCGCCATTCGCGCGCTCCATTCCCATAATGAGTTTCAATAAGGTACTTTTCCCCGCGCCAGAATGCCCAAGAACATAGGTCATACTCCCTACGGGAAGATGAAAGTTTAATCCCTGCAAGGCAGGCTTGCCGCCTAAATAAGCCTTGCTGACATTTTCAAAGCGTATCATCGTTGTTATCTCTTTTCTTTTATGTTAAGCGGATGATTATAACGGATATTCTCATTTTTTGAGCAGAAATTTGTGGGATAAATGTAAGGAATTGTCAATCAAACTAGAAAATGACGAGCATAACTAAATTGCTCATCATTTTTATCCATTAATCCAATAGTTTACCTTTCAATTCTGGAATTAAGAAAAGAGTAGCGATCATATCGATCACATAAATCAAGGCAAGGAAAGCAATCGCAGTAGAAAAAGAATAAGTCGCCACCACTGCCCCGACAACTACTGGGCCAAAGCCACCTACAGCACGTCCAAGATTAAACAACACATTTTGTGCAGTGGCACGAGCTTGGGTCGGATAGGCCTCTGCCATTAATGCACCATAGCCCCCCATCATTCCGTTTACAAACATTCCTAAGAATGCCCCCGCAATGAGCATAGCGCTTGGTTCAGTCAGTTGCGAATAAGTGATGACGCTGATAATCGCACCAAGCTGGAAAAGCAGAAAACTTGGCTTACGCCCGATTTTGTCGGCAAGACGGCCAAAAATCCAGATACCACTCATCATTCCACACACAGTTACCGCAGTCCAAACACCAGATTTAGTTAAACTGAACCCAAGCTGTTTAGAAAGGAAATTAGGTAACCAAATCATTATGCCGTAATAACCAAAATTTTGTACAGATGTAAGTATCACCACGCCCAAGCTCACTTTTGCTGTTTGCTTATCTTTCACCAATAATTGGAAAGACTCTCGGAATGCCTGCCATTTAGATTGTGTAGGATGTGTAGTGGAAAGTGCGGTCTGTTTTTCCGTAAAAACCTCTGGCTCGTGTAATTTTCTTCGTAAATACCACGCAACAAGAGCAGGGAAAATGCCCACAATAAACATTCCTCGCCAGCCGATTATTGGCAATAATAATGGGGTAAGCAGCACCGCGCCCAATACACCGATTTGCCACCCAAGAGCCACATAAGAAGCTGCTTTGGCACGATGTCGAGCAGGCCACGCTTCTGCCGCTAATGCCATTCCAATCCCAAATTCACCACCTAAGCCAATACCAGCAATAGTACGATAGATTAGTAAATCCCAATAGCCTTGAGCAAACGCACATAACCCTGTAAACACGGCAAAGAGAACAATTGTCCAAGTTAATACTCGCACACGTCCATAACGATCACTTAACGCACCAAAAATTATGCCACCGGCTACCGCTCCGATTAATGTCCAAGTAACTAAAGATCCTGCTTGGGCGCTTGATAATGCTAAATCAGCAGAAATGGCACTAAGCATAAAGCCAAGAATGAGTAAATCAAAACCGTCCATTGCATAGCCCACGGCAGAGCCAATCAAGGCTTTCCAGCCATAATCATTTACGTTGTTTTTCATAGATGTCCTTTTGCTACTCACGGGTAGCCTTTAAAGTGTTAAGAAAGGAGATTTGCTAATATGTACATAAAAGCACATCATAAAAGCGTGCATAGTGTAGTCAATTCGTTTGCGTTAAGCAATGAGAACAGACTAGAAAATGAAGAATAAAAAACAGCCTTGCAAATCATTACAAGGCTGTTAGAAAACTTATTCCACCGTAACCGCTTTAGCTAGATTACGAGGTTGATCCACATCAGTGCCTTTAATTAAGGCAATGTGATAAGAAAGGAGTTGTAACGGCACAGTGTAAAAAATGGGTGCAGTAACTTCATCAACTTTCGGCAATACGATCGTTTTAAAGCCTTCGCCATTGCTGAAACCCGCATCGTGATCTGCGAAAATATAAAGCTGACCACCACGAGCGCGAACTTCCTCAATATTTGATTTTACTTTTTCCAGTAAATCATTTTCTGGCGCAACCACAATCACAGGCATATCGCTATCAATTAGGGCTAATGGGCCGTGTTTTAATTCTCCTGCCGCATAGGCCTCTGCGTGAATATAAGAAATTTCTTTCAATTTCAATGCAGATTCCATTGCAATTGGGTAAAACTCACCACGTCCTAAGAATAATGTATGATGTTTTTCAGCAAAATCTTCAGAGAGTTTTTCAATCTGTTTATCAAAAACTAGCGCACTTTCAATTTGCGCTGGTAAGCGTTGTAGAGCCTGTACGATGTGATGTTCTTGTTCTTCACTCACGGTGCCTTTTAAACGCCCAATTGCTGCATTTAATAATAATAAGCAAGTTAATTGCGTGGTAAATGCTTTGGTGGATGCCACACCAATTTCCACCCCCGCACGGGTCATAAAGGCAAAATCAGATTCACGTACTAATGAAGAGCTTGCCACGTTACAGATGGTCATTGCTGTCATATAACCCGATTCTTTCGCTAAACGTAATGCAGCTAAAGTATCTGCCGTTTCTCCTGATTGTGAAAGGGTAATTAATAAACTGTTTGGACGTGTTACAAATTTGCGATAGCGGAATTCCGAAGCAATTTCCACATCACAGCTCACCCCAGCAATAGATTCAAACCAGTAGCGCGCAACCATACCTGCATTATACGATGTACCACAGGCAACAATTTGAATATGTTCCACTTTTTTCAAGATTTCTGCGGCATTAGGGCCAATGGCATCAATATTCACTTTACCATTGACGATGCGGCCATCTAAGGTATTCATAATTGCAACAGGCTGTTCAAAAATTTCTTTTTGCATATAGTGGCGATATTGTCCTTTATCTGCCGCATCCGCTTCAAAATGTCCTTCGTGTACTTCACGCTCAACGGCATTACCTTGCGCATCAAAAATTTGCACATCTCGGCGAGAAATTTCAGCAACATCACCTTCTTCTAAATAAATAAAACGACGTGTAACACTTAAGAGGGCAAGCGGATCAGAGGCAAGGAAATTTTCACCCACACCTAAGCCGATAACCAATGGGCTACCAGAACGAGCGACAACAAGATGTTCAGGTTCATCTTGATGCATCGCAACCATACCATAAGCGCCGCGCAATTGTGCCACGGTTTTTTGCACGGCGTCTAATAATGAGCTAGCAGTACGATATTCCCATTCTACTAGGTGTGCAATGACTTCTGTATCGGTTTGAGAAAGAAATACATAACCGCGTTTTTGCAATTCTTCACGCAATTCTTCGTAATTTTCAATAATACCATTATGTACAATAGCAATTTTACCAGAGCGATGTGGGTGAGCATTGGCTTCTGAAGGCTCACCGTGAGTAGCCCAACGTGTATGTGCAATCCCTGTTCCGCCTAAAATGGGGTTCGCTTCAATTGCTTCATCCAGCGCATTGACTTTCCCTACTCGGCGAACAATTTGCATATTATGATCTGCATCTAATACCGCCACACCCGCGGAATCATAACCACGGTATTCCAAACGATGTAATCCATCAACCAGAATTTCTGCTACATCACGTTGTGCTACTGCACCAACAATTCCACACATAAAATGTCCTTTGTTTCAATGTTAAAAAAATAATAAAAAATACTTAAAATTTAGACCGCACTTGCACAAATAACCTCTACGCCTTGTGCTTCGATTTGCTGTCTAATGTCTTCTGTCAACAAATCATCTGTGACTAATACATCAATTTGTTGCCAGGTTAATTCGATATTTGGCATTTTTCTGCCAATTTTTTGTGATTCCACCATAACGATAACTTCACGGGAAACATCCGCCATAACACGACTTAAATCCACTAATTCATTAAATGTCGTGGTACCGCGTTCAAGATCAATGCCATCTGCACCAATAAAGAGCTGATCAAAATTGTATGAACGTAACACCTGTGCGGCGACTTGCCCTTGAAAAGATTCAGAACGGGTATCCCAAGTCCCCCCTGTCATCAATAGCGTTGGTTCATTTTCTAAAGCACGCAACTGCGTGGCAACGGAAAGCGAGTTGGTCATCACGACCAAACCTTGCTTCTTATTGAGCTGATTGATCAATGCAGCGGTTGTGTTACCGCTATCAATGATGATGCGATTATGATCGGCAATCCGTTCTGCCGCTTTTTTTGCAATCGCTAACTTTCGTTTTGAAAGATGCTCATCTTGGTTTTCATCCAGCAATTCTTGCGGCATTAAAATCGCCCCACCATAACGGCGTACTAATACCCCATTTGCCTCAAGCGCAGTTAAATCTTTGCGAATAGTCACTTCTGAGGTGTCAAATAATTGCACAAGTTGCTCTACACTGACTTCACCTTGGCTTTGTAATAACTGCACAATACGATGACGGCGTTGCTGGGTATTTCTTGGCTGAATATTTCGTTTCATAACACTTAATCAGATTTAAATTTCGGTTCGGAATATTATAGAAAGAAAAGGAAAATGTAAATAGAAAATTGGTTAAAATAGAGAAGAAGGCTATTTATCAAGTAGCATAAATAAAAAACCCTGCTTATGCAGGGTCAGAAAAATAAAGACAATAATTATTTAATTGCGTCTTTTAAACCTTTACCAGCAACGAAAGCAGGCACTTTTGAAGCAGCGATTTTAATCTCTGCACCTGTTTGTGGATTACGACCAATACGCGCTTTACGCTCATTCACTTTAAATGTACCAAAGCCGATTAATTGAACTGGTTGACCTGCTTTTAAGCTCCCTGCGATAGCATCTAAAGTTGCTTCTAATGCAGCTTTAGCTTGTTTTTTATTTAACTCTGCTGCACTTGCAATTGCATCAATTAAATCCGTTTTGTTCATAAATTAGTACCTTCTCTATTTTCGATTAAATTAAGCGTATTAGGACATACCTAACACCTAAGTCTATTAAGAAATACTGTATTCACAGTGTGCTAAAGCATAAATCAACTTCGATATAAAACAAAGCAATAAATCGCAAAAATGTCGCCTAAATCACATTATTGGTTAAATTCTATACCGATATTTGAAATCCCTTCAGCTCGAATTTCATTTTTAAGGGCTAAAATCAAGGAAATATCACGCGCCTCGCTCTCTCGGAGCGTGCGATAGAGCTGCCATTGTACATCTAGTTCTTGCTCAATTTCTTCACTTGCTTTGAGTTCTTGCTCGGATAATTCCCGATCTAAATGCATTTCCAATAATCCAGTAACAGTTTGCAAAGAAATCAAACTCACTTGCACCGCGTGTTCTAAGGTTTCTCCCGCAATCAGGCTGTGTAATAATTCAGAAAGCGCCTCGCACGCATCAATCGCGGGCACTACACCATAAAAGTCGTAATTATTTACATCTGGGATAATCGCCTCAAACTTTTCTAACTGATTATCAAAATTGATGTTTGCCCCTTTCACGGTTAAATATTCCCAGGTTAAATTCAGAATATTTTGATAAACTCGACTTTGCTCAGGCTGTTCTGTTACTTGGCAAAAAAGCTGAAAATTCGGCAACATTCGTTCACATAGGCACGCCATAAAAGTGATATGCTGCCAACTTGCTAAATGTTCTAAGCGTTTATGAATAGGATTACGCATTGTTTGCCCTTATTTATGATAAGACTGAGAATAATGATGAATCGCATCAACGAAAATCTTCGGACTGATTTCAGGTACATCTTGATGAATACCGTGACCAAGATTAAAGATATGCCCGCTTCCTTCACCAAAATCCGCCAAAATTGACCGCACTTCTTGTTCAATGCGTTCAGGAGAAGCATAAAGCACGGAAGGATCCATATTACCTTGTAGTGCCACTTTATGCCCGATACGCTTTTTCGCCTCTGCGAGATCCACGGTCCAATCCAAACCAACTGCATCACAACCTGTGTTCGCGATATGTTCTAACCACAATCCGCCACCTTTGGTAAATAAGGTAACTGGTACTTTGCGTCCATCATAATGACGAATGAGGTTTTCCACAATTTTTCGCATATATTGTAGCGAAAATTCAAGATATTCACGATGCGCTAGCACACCACCCCAAGTGTCAAAAATCATCACTGATTGCGCACCTGCTTTAATTTGCGCATTGAGGTAAAGGGCAACGGAATCCGCTAATTTGTCGAGTAATAAATGCAAGGTTTTTGGATCGCTATAAAGCATTTTCTTAATTTTCGTGAAAGCCTTGCTGCTACCACCTTCCACCATATAAGTCGCAAGCGTCCAAGGGCTGCCAGAAAATCCAATTAACGGCACTTCGCCTTTGAGTTCACGGCGAATGGTTCGCACCGCATTCATCACATATTGCAATTCTTGTTCAGGATCAGGAATCGGCAAATTTTCCACCGCACTTCTATTTTCTATTGGATGGGCAAATTTTGGTCCTTCCCCAGCTCCAAAGCTCAAACCTAGCCCCATTGCATCTGGAATAGTGAGAATATCAGAAAACAAAATTGCAGCGTCCAAATTATAACGGCGTAAAGGTTGTAGCGTAACCTCACAAGCCAGCTCAGCATTACGACAAAGGGACATAAAATCCCCTGCTTGCGCACGTGTGGCTTTATATTCTGGTAAATAACGCCCTGCTTGACGCATCATCCATACTGGGGTCATATCCACAGGTTCACGCAGAAGCGCACGTAAATAACGATCATTTTTTAATTCAGACATCTTAACTTCCTTTATTTTTCTACCGCACTTTTATCATCAGCGGCACAAAGTGCCAGTGTGGCATTAATTAATTTCAACGCAATAGTGCCTTTTGGTGGCAAATTTGGCAAGGGTTTATCATAATCGAACCACTGTGCATCTTGAATCTCTGTTTCTTGCACACGAATCTCCCCCGAAACATAATCAGCTAAAAACCCCACCATTTGAGAATTAGGAAATGCCCAAGGTTGGCTACCAAAATAGCGAATATTTTTCACCTTGATTCCCGTTTCTTCAAACACTTCACGTTTTACCGTTTGCTCAAAACTCTCCCCCGCTTCCACAAAGCCCGCCAAGGTAGTGTACATTTTTTCTTGTTGATGACGCTGATGATTAGCGAGCAAAATCTGCTTACCACGGCGAACTGCCACGATAATTGAAGGGCAAATCACAGGATAAGTGCGGTAAGAACAGGCAGAGTTTTCACATTGCACCGCCAATTCGTCTTTCACCATTGCCATTTTCGTCCCACATTTCCCACAAAAGCGGTGAGTTTTTAGGAAATGATTAATTTCCACACCACGATTGAGCAAATTAAATTGTGTTTCAGGCAAATGCAACAAACTACGCAAAGACGTGTAAGTTCGTAAATCTTCCTGTTCTGCAACAAGCCAAAGTGGTTGATCATTCCAACGCCCAATCTCCATTGCTAAAAGCCCCGCTAATTGAAACGCTTCCGCCTTGCCCTCAGGTAATTTTTCATTTATCAGAAAAACATTTGATCCTTGGGTTAAAAGCCAAGCGCCTTGCGTTGTGGATGCAATAGGTTGCATAGAAAAATTCATAAAAACTCACCGCACTTTTGTTTTGCTCATTTAAGAATTGAGCTATTTTACAGGGTTACTCTGATTTCGCTATAAAAAAATGCCTTTTCCTACAAGTTTAATTAGCCCACTCTTTTCAAATACAATCAATGCTAGTTGTTTTACATAAAATTATTATGTCATTCCTAGATGACTCATCCAAATTTTTTTACGCAAAAAAAGAGCTATTTTAGTAATTCTAGGATTATTTTTAATTTAAAATATTTTGCTATTTACCCTTTACTTTAGAAGAATTTTAATAAATTCTCTCTCAGGAAATATTTACCTCAATCCTCTCATCTATCTCTAAGAAAATTGATACTTAATTGCCTAATAAAGCTCTAAAGCATTTAATTTCTTCACAAACAATCTCTTTTTCTATACTTTCCACCCCATAAAAAAACCTTACTATAAAAGGAAATACCGAAAATAATAAAACATATCAATCAATATAAAAATATGAAAGTAGCTATCATTAATAATGAAATAAAAGATAGTTAAATAACAAAAAACCTATATATTATACTTGATAGGCTTGTTTATAAAAATTAGAATAATAAAAAAACCTAAGGATATTAATATGAAAATTTTAGTTACTGGAGGTGCTGGATTTATTGGTTCAGCACTTGTTCGTTATCTTATCAATCAAACAAATGATCAAGTTTTTAATATTGATAAACTCACCTATGCAAGCTGTCTTGATAGCCTAAACACAGTACAAAACAATCCTCGATATAAATTTCAACAAGTTGATATTTGCAATAGTCATTTACTAAACAACGTCTTCTCGCAATATCAACCCGATGCAGTCATTCATCTTGCAGCAGAAACACACGTTGATCGCTCTATTTCGAATAGTTTACCTTTTATTCAAACAAATATTGTTGGAACCTATACTTTACTAGAAAACACATATAATTATTGGAAAATTTTAGACGAACAAAAACAAAAAAATTTTCGTTTTATTCATATATCTACCGATGAAGTTTATGGTGATTTACAAAAAGACCAACAACCTTTTAATGAAAATTCAATTTATGCTCCTAATAGCCCCTATTCAGCCTCTAAAGCCTCAAGCGATCATCTTGTCCGTGCTTGGTACAGAACTTTTGGGTTACCTACGATCATAACCCATTGTTCAAATAACTATGGACCATATCAATTTCCTGAAAAATTAATTCCGTTAATGATTTTAAATGCCTTATCTGGGAAACCATTACCTATTTATGGTAACGGTATGCAAATTAGAGATTGGCTTTTTGTGGAAGATCACGTTCAAGCTTTGCACTTAGTCTTAACTCAAGGTAAAATAGGCGAGATTTATAATATTGGTGGGCATAATGAAAGGACAAATCTCGAAATTGTTAAAACAATCTGTGAACATTTAGAAGAACTTGCTCCAAATAAACCTAATAATGTAAACCGATATGTAGATTTAATCACCTTTGTTGAAGATCGCTTAGGTCACGACCAACGTTATGCCATTAATACGTATAAAATTAATTCTGAACTAGGGTGGTACCCTCAAGAAACGTTTGACACAGGACTGCGCCAAACCATTTTATGGTATTTAGAACACCCAAATTTTTGGAAAAATACACACAATAAGTAAACTAAAACAATCTTGTAAACTAACGGAAATTAAAATGATTAAAAAATGTTTATTCCCCGCTGCGGGTTATGGGACACGATTTTTACCAGCCACCAAATCTATGCCTAAAGAAATGATGCCAATTGTGAATAAACCGTTGATTGAATATGGGGTAGATGAAGCAATCCAAGCTGGAATGCAAGATATGTGTATCGTAACAGGTCGCGGAAAATATTCCATCATGGATCACTTTGATAAGAGCTATGAATTAGAACATCAAATCCAAGGGACAAATAAAGAATCTTTGCTTGAAGATATTCGTAAAATTATCAACTCTGCAAGTTTTACTTTTATCCGTCAAGGGGAAATGCTTGGATTAGGACACGCGGTACTCGTTGGTAGAGAATTAGTTGGCAACGAACCTTTTGCTGTTGTTTTAGCTGACGATTTATGCATTAACGAACAAGGGCAAGGCGTTTTAGCACAAATGGTAGAATTATACAATCAATATGGCTGCACTATTGTTGCTGTTGAAGAAGTGCCAGAAGATGAAACGCATAAATATGGTGTGATTTCAGGCAAACCTATCAATGAGGATTTATTCCAAGTTGAAAATATGGTAGAAAAACCAGAAAAAGGCACTGCTCCAAGTAATCTGGCAATTATTGGACGTTATATTTTAACTCCCGATATCTTTGAGCTATTAGAGCATACCCCAGCGGGTAAAAATGGCGAAATTCAAATTACTGATGCTTTATTGCAACAAGCTAAACAAGGCAAAGTATTAGCCTATAAATTTAAAGGTAAACGCTTTGACTGTGGAAGCGTTGAAGGTTTCATTGAGGCAACCAACTATTGCTACCAAAATGTTTATCTTAAAGATACAGATATTAGCTTAGCCAAAGAAAGTACACATAAAATATAAGAATATCTATATGAATCAAGACTAAGATACAATTAAAAACATCTTAAAAAGTGTTTGCCGTACATTCTCTTTGGATATGATGTACTAACCTTAGTAGATATTTAAAATTGTCATAAGTATGGCAAGTACAATCAGCAATTTGTCTTACACTTAGCAATCATAAAATTCTAAAAAAAACAAAAAAGCTTCTAGCAGCAACTAGAAGCTTTTCCTTTTAAACAATCATATAACAACTAAATCGGTAAAATCTCTCGACCAAAATTTTCGTTAATCATTTCTGCAGCAGCGAGATAAAATGCGGCTAATGCTGTGATTAACCCTAAATACCCACCAATATTCACGATATGGTGATAACCAAAACCATCGCCGATTGCTAATGCGTAGAAAGTTAGCACAAGAAAGAAGAAGACCACACGTAACGCTTTTGGTTTGCTAAATGAGGCAATAAACATCATTAAAGTAAAAGTTCCCCAAGCAGCTAAATAACAACCTAAAAAGGCAGGGCTTGCGGTTGGCATAAATTGTACGAACAATGCCCAAGACCACCAAAATGCCCCATAGCTGATGAAAGCGGTGAAGCCAAAGGTATTGCCTTTGCGGTATTCCATTATACCTGCGATTAATTGTGCTGTTCCCCCAAAGGCGAATGCCATTGCTAACACAACAGAGATCCCATCTTGTTTAACAAAAATCCCTGCATTAATTAAACTTAATAACCATGTTGTTAAAGCAAAACCGCATAAGCCTAAAGGACCCGGATTTGCCAATTTTTCTGTTGTTTGAACTGTCATTTGTTTTCCTAGTTTGTTAGTAAAATGAAAGGGCGGATTATGCTTGATATTATTTTGAAAATAAAGCAATTTTATCGAAATTGAGAGGAAAAATTTAACTCAGATAACGTTTTAAGAGCGGTATAAAATTTATGAATTTTTCACCGCACTTTATATGCTTACCTAAATATTAATGCCCCTAATCCCAAGTAATAAAAAAGCCCGAAATGATATTCGGGCTTTCGATGACTTAAAGACTAAATTTTATTCTGCATCTTCTGCCATATTTAACATTTCTGCTAAACTTGCGGTGGCATCATCAGCACTGAATGTAAATTCAGAGGCAATGTCTTCATCTGAAACCATTGAGGCTTTCGTTGGTTGCTCAGGTTCTACAATACCCGCAGCACGGTTTTTCTGGCGTTGTTGGTGATACGCAAAACCTGTACCTGCTGGGATCAAACGACCAACGATAACGTTCTCTTTCAAGCCACGTAATTCATCGCGTTTACCTGCCACGGCTGCTTCCGTAAGCACGCGGGTGGTTTCTTGGAATGAGGCGGCTGAGATAAAGGATTCGGTCGCCAATGAGGCTTTGGTGATACCCAATAACTCACGCTCAAACTCAACCAATGGTTTACCTTCCGCTTCACGTTTTTGGTTAACCATTTTCACACGTGCAACTTCCACTTGCTCACCTTCTAAGAATTCAGAGTCATAAGCCTTCGTGATGATGGCTTTACGCAACATTTGGCGAACGATAACTTCGATATGTTTATCGTTAATTTTTACCCCTTGTAAGCGGTAAACTTCTTGCACTTCGTTCACAATGTAATCAGTCACTGCGTGTACACCGCGCAAACGTAGAATATCGTGTGGCGTTTCTGCACCATCAGAAATCAGATCCCCACGCTCTACCATTTCACCTTCAAATACGTTGAGCTGACGCCATTTTGGAATCATTTCTTCGTACACTTCACCTTCTGTTGGGGTGATAAGTAAGCGGCGTTTACCTTTGGTTTCTTTACCGAAGGAAACAATACCGGAAATTTCTGCTAAGATGGCTGGTTCTTTCGGTTTACGCGCTTCAAAGAGATCGGCTACGCGTGGAAGACCACCGGTAATATCTTTGGTTCCTGCTGATTCTTGTGGAATACGTGCAAGGGAATCCCCGACGTGAACCTCTGCACCATCTTCAAGGGTAACAATCGCTTTACCCGGTAAGGTGTACTGCGCTGGCATATCCGAACCTGCAATGAGAACATCATTACCTTGTGCATCGACTAGTTTGATAGTTGGACGTAAATCCTTACCGGCTGTTGCGCGTTCACCCACATCTTGTACGACGATTGAAGATAAACCTGTTAATTCATCGGTTTGACGAGTTACGGTTAAGCCATCAACAATATCAACAAATTTCACGAAACCTGATACTTCGGAAACCACTGGCATAGTATGTGGATCCCAGTTTGCGACGGTTTCGCCTGCGTTCACGTCATCACCGTCTGCTTTGTTTAATACTGCACCGTAAGGCACTTTATAATGCTCTTTGGTACGACCAAAGGCATCAATGACAGTTAATTCAGTGTTACGAGAAGTTAATACCAATTTGCCTTCTTTGTTGGTAACAAATTTCACGTTTGCTAAACGTAATGTACCGTTATTCTTAACTTGAATGCTTGATTCTTTTGCTGCCGCAGATGCCGCACCACCGATATGGAAGGTACGCATCGTTAGCTGTGTACCCGGCTCACCGATTGATTGCGCTGCAATAACGCCCACCGCTTCACCTTGGTTAATAAGGTGTCCGCGTGCCAGATCGCGCCCATAACATTTCGCACATACACCAAAGTTAGTATCACAGGTTACGACTGAACGTACTTTAATGCTATCAACGGAATTTTCATCAATGAGGTCACAAAGTTTTTCATCTAATAAGGTATTACGTGGGATTAAAACTTCATCTGTACCCGGTTTTAAGATGTCTTCTGCGGCAACACGACCTAATACGCGATCACGTAAAGGCTCTTTTACATCGCCCCCCTCAATTAATGGGGTCATTACGATACCTTCGTAAGTACCACAGTCATCTTCAATGATCACTAAATCTTGTGCCACATCCACTAAACGGCGAGTTAAGTAACCTGAGTTTGCCGTTTTCAGTGCGGTATCCGCCAAACCTTTACGCGCACCGTGGGTTGAAATAAAGTACTGAAGTACGTTTAGCCCTTCGCGGAAGTTCGCGGTAATTGGTGTTTCGATAATTGAGCCATCTGGACGAGCCATCAAACCACGCATACCAGCAAGCTGACGAATCTGTGCGGCAGAACCACGCGCCCCAGAATCAGCCATCATAAAGATACTGTTAAATGACGCTTGTTTTTCCAGCTCCCCTTCACGATTTACGACTTCTTCTTGTGAAAGGTTTTCCATCATCGCTTTAGCAACACGTTCATTTGCGGCTGCCCAAATATCGATGACTTTGTTATAACGCTCACCTGCGGTAACTAAACCTGATTGGAATTGCTCTTGAATTTCTGCAACTTCTTGTTCTGCGGCTGAAATAATTTCATATTTTTTCGCCGGGATCACCATATCATCAATACCGACTGATGAACCAGAACGCGCAGCATAAGCAAAACCAGTGTACATAATTTGGTCAGCAAATAGCACGCTCGCTTTTAATCCAAGACGACGATAACTTTCATTGATTAATTTAGAAATCGCTTTTTTGCCTAGGGTTTGATTGAATAAGCTAAATGGCATTCCTTTTGGTGCAATCATCCATAAAATGGCACGACCAATTGTGGTATCCACAAGGTTTGTTTGCGGAACAAACTCATCAGCAGCATCTTTCACATATTCTGTGATACGTACTTTCACACGAGAATGTAATTCTGCTTGTCCTGTACGATAAGCTTTTTCTGCTTCACGCGGATCTTGTAATAACATTCCTTCGCCTTTACCGTTCACTTTATCGCGTGTCATATAGTAAAGACCTAATACCACGTCTTGTGATGGTACGATAATCGGCTCACCATTAGCTGGTGAAAGAATGTTGTTGGTTGACATCATCAACGCACGCGCTTCAAGCTGAGCTTCAAGGGTTAATGGTACGTGAACCGCCATTTGGTCACCATCGAAGTCCGCATTGAATGCCGCACACACTAATGGGTGTAATTGAATCGCTTTACCTTCAATTAAGATTGGTTCAAAAGCCTGAATACCCAAACGGTGCAAGGTTGGCGCACGGTTTAATAAGATTGGGTGTTCACGAATCACTTCGGCTAAAATATCCCATACGATAGCATCTTCACGCTCAACCATTTTCTTCGCCGCTTTAATGGTTGTTGCAAAGCCACGGCTTTCTAATTTCGCGTAAATAAATGGACGGAATAATTCCAATGCCATTTTTTTCGGTAAACCACATTGATGTAGATGTAAGTATGGACCCACTGTAATTACAGAACGACCAGAATAATCAACACGTTTACCTAATAAGTTTTGACGGAAACGACCTTGTTTACCTTTGATCATATCCGCAAGTGATTTCAATGGACGACGGTTAGAACCCGTAATTGCACGACCACGACGGCCATTATCTAATAACGCATCGACAGACTCTTGTAACATCCGTTTTTCGTTACGCACAATAATATCCGGTGCAATCAAGTCTAATAAACGTTTTAAACGGTTATTACGGTTAATCACACGACGATATAAATCATTTAAATCAGATGTTGCAAAGCGTCCGCCATCAAGCGGTACTAATGGGCGTAAATCTGGTGGTAAAACAGGTAATACTGTCATCACCATCCACTCAGGTTTATTGCCTGATTGAATGAAAGATTCTAATAATTTTAAGCGTTTAGTAATTTTTTTACGTTTCGTCTCTGAATTGGTTTCTTGCAATTCTTCACGCAAGTTCTCGCATTCCACTTCTAGATCCATATCGCGTAATAACGCTTGGATCGCTTCCGCTCCCATTTTCGCTTCAAATTCGTCAGCCCAACGATCTTCAGCGTCCATATATTGTTCTTCCGTTAATAATTGACCTTTTTCCAGATCCGTCATTCCCGGTTCAGTAACAATGTAAGATTCAAAATAAAGTACACGTTCAATATCACGCAACGGCATATCTAATAATAAACCGATACGGGATGGTAAAGATTTTAAGAACCAAATGTGTGCAACTGGAGAAGCTAACTCAATATGTCCCATACGTTCACGACGAACTTTTGCTTGAGTAACTTCGACACCACATTTTTCACAGATCACACCACGGTGTTTTAAACGTTTATATTTTCCACATAAACATTCGTAGTCTTTTACTGGCCCGAAAATACGCGCACAGAAAAGCCCGTCACGCTCTGGTTTAAACGTACGGTAGTTGATAGTTTCAGGTTTTTTAACTTCACCAAATGACCAAGAACGGATCATATCCGGTGAGGCTAAACCAATTTTAATCACATCAAAATCTTCTGAAGTTTTTGATTGTGCTTTTAAAAACTTAACTAAGTCTTTCACAGATTTTGCTCCTGTCGGAGTTAAACTTATCCAAGTGCGGTGTAAAATTTCAACATTTTTTCACCGCACTTGAGCGTACTTTAGCTTTCGCTTATCAGATTATTCTTCGTCTAAGTCGATGTTAATACCCAGTGAACGAATTTCTTTCATAATTACGTTGAAAGATTCTGGCGTACCCGGATCCATTTGTTGGTTACCGCTCACGATATTTTTATACATCTTCGTACGACCATTCACATCATCAGATTTCACTGTAAGCATTTCTTGTAAGGTGTAAGCCGCACCATAAGCTTCGAGCGCCCATACCTCCATCTCACCGAAACGCTGACCACCAAATTGTGCTTTACCACCTAATGGTTGTTGCGTAACAAGACTATAAGAACCTGTTGAACGTGCGTGCATTTTGTCATCCACTAAGTGGTTCAATTTGAGCATATACATATAACCCACGGTTACAGGACGTTCAAATTTCTCACCGGTACGACCATCATATAAGGTGATTTGACCAGACGTTGGTAAGCCACCTAGCTCTAACAAGCCTTTAATTTCTGCTTCGTGCGCCCCGTCAAATACTGGTGTTGCTAATGGTAAACCTTTGCGTAAGTTTTGCGCTAAACGCATCACTTCTTCATCTGTAAAGGTTGAAAGATCCACTTTTTGTGAGCCACCACCTAAGTCATAGGCTTTTTGGATATAACCACGCAATTTCTCAACATCTTGTTTTTGTTTGATCATTGCATTGATTTGATCACCAATTCCTTTCGCCGCTAAACCTAAGTGTGTTTCAAGAATCTGACCAATGTTCATACGTGAAGGTACGCCCAGCGGGTTCAATACGATATCCACTGGCTGACCATTTTCGTCATACGGCATATCTTCAACTGGGTTAATTTTTGAGATAACCCCTTTGTTACCGTGACGACCCGCCATTTTATCACCCGGTTGGATTTGACGTTTCACCGCAAGATACACTTTCACCACTTTCAATACGCCCGGTGCAAGATCATCACCTTGGATAATTTTGCCACGTTTGACTTCAAGTTTGTGTTCAAAGTCTTTGCGAAGTTCTTCGTATTGTTCGGCTAATTGTTCTAATTGGCTTTGTTTGTCTTCATCTGAAAGGGTTTGTTCTAACCATTTTGTGCGTTCTAGTTTATCTAACTGCGCTTCAGAGATTCCGCCAGAAATTAATACGTTACGTACACGAGCAAATAAACCTGCTTCTAAGATCTCTAATTCTTCGACAAGATCTTTTTTCGCTTGTTTTAATTGCATTTCTTCAATTTCTAATGCACGTTTATCTTTTTCTACACCATCACGGGTGAAAACTTGAACGTCAATCACAGTACCTGATACGCTATTTGGTACGCGTAGTGAAGAATCTTTTACATCTGAGGCTTTTTCACCAAAGATGGCGCGTAATAATTTTTCTTCTGGGGTTAATTGGGTTTCACCTTTTGGTGTGACTTTACCCACAAGAATATCGCCGCCTTTTACTTCTGCACCGATATATACAATCCCTGATTCATCAAGTTTGCTTAATGCGGCCTCACCGACGTTTGGAATATCTGCGGTGATTTCTTCTGAACCCAGTTTAGTATCACGTGCCACACAAGAAAGTTCTTGAATATGAATAGTCGTGAAACGATCTTCTTGTACTACTCGCTCAGACACTAACATTGAGTCTTCAAAGTTATAACCATTCCAAGGCATAAATGCGACGCGCATATTTTGCCCAAGCGCAAGTTCACCTAAATCTGTTGATGGCCCATCAGCAAGGATTTCACCACGTTCAATAGGCTCACCTAATTGCACACAAGGAATTTGGTTGATACAGGTGTTTTGGTTAGAACGGGTATATTTCACAAGATTGTAAATATCAATCCCCGCTTCGCCTGCGACGGTTTCATCTTCGTTTACTTTAACCACGATACGTGAAGCATCAACATATTGGATTGTTCCACCGCGTTTTGCGACTACCGCTACCCCAGAGTCTAATGCCACAGGTTTTTCCATACCTGTACCGACTAATGGCTTATCTGCACGCAAGGTTGGCACGGCTTGGCGTTGCATGTTCGCCCCCATCAAGGCACGGTTTGCATCATCGTGCTCAAGGAATGGAATCAACGCTGCTGCCACAGAAACGATTTGCTGTGTTGATACGTCCATATAGTGAATTTCTTCTGGGCGATATAAACCAGATTCCCCATGCTCACCACGACAGGTTACGAAAGTATCGGTAAAGCGTAATTCCTCATCTAAATTTGAGTTTGCCTGTGCGATGATATATTTGCCTTCTTCAATGGCTGATAAGTATTCAATTTCTTCCGTAACTTGACCATTTACCACTTTGCGGTATGGGGTTTCTAAGAAACCGTAATCATTAGTACGCGCATACACCGCTAGCGAGTTGATCAAACCGATGTTTGGACCTTCAGGCGTTTCAATTGGACACACACGTCCATAATGGGTTGCGTGAACATCTCGCACCTCGAAGCCTGCACGTTCACGAGTTAAACCACCCGGTCCTAATGCAGAAATACGGCGTTTATGTGTCACTTCTGAAAGCGGGTTATTCTGATCCATAAATTGGGAAAGTTGTGATGAACCAAAGAATTCTTTCACCGCAGCTGAAATTGGTTTCGCATTAATTAAATCTTGTGGAGTTACTGCTTCAAGATCGCCTAAAGAAAGACGCTCTTTCACTGCACGCTCAACACGCACTAAACCAATACGGAATTGGTTTTCTGCCATTTCACCCACAGAACGAATACGGCGGTTACCTAAGTGGTCAATGTCATCAACTTCACCACGACCATTACGGATATCAATCAATTTACGCATTACATTGACAATATCTTCTTTACTTAAGATACCGCTGCCCGTTGTTTCTTCAATGCCTAAAGAGCGGTTGAATTTCATTCGACCTACCGCCGATAAATCATAGCGATCTGCCGAGAAGAAAAGATTATCAAACAAGCCTTCTGCTGCTTCTTTTGTTGGTGGCTCACCCGGACGCATCATACGATAAATTTCAACCAATGCACTCAAACGATCAGTGGTTGGATCAACGCGTAAGGTATCTGAAATATATGGACCGTAATCTAAATCGTTCGTAAATAGGGTTTCAATGGTTTTATAACCCGCTTGTGATAATTTTGCTAAAACCTCTAGTGTCATTTCACCATTGGCTGGACAAATCACTTCACCCGTTTCAAGATCAACATAGTCTTTCGCAGCCACTTTGCCTACAATGTATTCTGTTGGCACTTCAACCTGAGTCACATTGTCTTTTTCAAGCGCACGAATATGACGAGCGGTAATACGACGCCCCACTTCAACATAGGTTTTTCCATTTGCCACAATATCAAAAGTTGCCGTTTCACCACGCAATCTTTCTGGTACTAAGGTCATTAATAATTTGTTATCGTCAATTTGGAAAACGACTTTATCAAAGAATAAATCTAAAATTTCTTCTGTCGTGTAATTTAAAGCACGCAAAATAATGGTCGCAGGTAATTTACGACGACGGTCAATACGCGCATATAAGTTATCTTTTGGATCAAATTCAAAATCTAACCAAGAACCACGATAAGGAATAATACGTGCGTTATAAAGTACTTTTCCTGATGAGTGTGTTTTACCTTTGTCGCTATCAAAGAACACACCCGGGCTACGGTGTAATTGCGAAACGATTACACGTTCAGTACCATTAATCACAAATGTTCCATTATCTGTCATTAATGGGATTTCACCCATATACACTTCTTGTTCTTTAATATCTTTGATCGTACCCGGTGCGGCATCTTTATCATAGCTAACAAGACGCAATTTTACCCGTAATGGTGCAGCATAAGTGGTACCGCGAATTTGACATTCACGCACATCAAATACGGGTTCGCCTAAACGGTAGCTGACATATTGTAATTCTGTATTGCCATTATTGCTGACAATCGGGAATACAGAACGGAATGCCGCTTCTAGACCTTGCTGACCCTCAGGATCTCTTTGGATAAATTTATCAAAAGAATCAAGTTGAATTGTTAATAAATATGGTACATTTAAAACTTGCGGACGCTTGCCGAAGTCTTTACGAATACGTTTTTTCTCAGTATAGGAGTAACCCATTGGTTTTCCTCAATAAATTTTAGTGAGACCGAGTTGAAAGAAAATAAAAGTGCGGTCATTTTTTCGCTTATTTTCAATCAATGATGAATCCGTTTCCAGATACCGCACTCTGAACCTTACTTCTGATGAGCGGGTTGCCATCAAACTACCAGAAAACTAGCCTGATTCACGCAACAAAACGGTGATTATTCAGTATATTTTTAATCCAAACTATTTAGCGGAATTAAAAATGGCTGATAATTATATAAGAATGGATAAATAAAAGTCAAGTAACTAGTGCTATATAAATAAAAACCCCGATATTTCTATCGGGGCTTTTAGAACCAGAATTGGTCGCGGAAAAATCAAAATTATTTGATTTCTACTTGTGCGCCAGCTTCTTCTAATTCTTTCTTAAGTGCTTCAGCTTCTGCTTTAGCAATACCTTCTTTTAATACTGCTGGTGCAGATTCAACTAAGTCTTTCGCTTCTTTTAAGCCTAAGCCAGTTGCACCACGTACTGCTTTGATTACTGCTACTTTGTTTGCACCAGCTGCTGCAAGTACTACATCAAATTCAGTTTTCTCTTCTGCTGCAGCTGCGTCACCGCCTGCTGCTACTGCTACTGCAGCCGCTGCTGCTGAAACACCGAATTTTTCTTCCATCGCAGAGATTAATTCTACGATTTCAGTTACTGATTTAGAAGCAATCGCTTCAATGATTTGTTCGTTAGTTAATGACATAACAATCAATTCCTAAAGTAAATAAATTAAACCGAATAAGAAACGCTGTAATTAAGCTGCTTCTTGTAATTTGTCGCGTAATGCTGCAAGAGTGCGAACAAGTTTGCCTGCCGCAGCTTCTTTCATTGTACCCATTAAACGTGCAATTGCTTCTTCGTAAGTTGGTAATGTTGCTAAGAATTCAACATCTTGGATCTTACCTTCAAAGGCTGCACCTTTAATTTCAAACTTATCATTTGCTTTTGCAAAATCTTTGAACAAACGTGCTGCTGCACCTGGGTGTTCAGTAGAAAATGCGATAAGTGTTGGACCTACAAACGCATCTTTTAAGCATTCATAATCTGTGCCTTCAACTGCACGACGTAACAAGGTGTTACGCACAACACGCATTGAAACACCAGCTTCACGAGCTGCTTTACGTAATTCAGTCATTTTATCAACAGTCACACCACGGGAATCCGCGATAACTGCCGACAGGGCACCTTTGGCTGCTTCATTTACTTCAGCAACAATTGCTTGTTTGTCTTGAAGATTTAATGCCATTGGCTGTTAGCTCCTGATACACTCCGCCTAAGCGGAACTTCTAAAAAATCTCAAAAAAATAACCGCACTTTAAATTTGCGAGGTTTCTCTTTGAGGCTAAGGTGTCCAGAAGCAGAAAATTCTGTCTGTCCACCATCTACGCAGGCATTGCTATTAAGAAATGAAATCATTTCACCTACGGTCTTGGACGGGGCTTGATAGTAAGCACCATCAAAAATCTGCCGAAACAGATTTAGGTCGGGCATTATAGAGAGATTTATCATCAATGTAAATAAAAAGTTCCATTGAAGAGCCATTTTCTCAGTATAAAACCCAATATAAAAACGGCTTATTAATACAATAAGCCGTTTTTTAAACTCAAATTATAGACTGTTTTGATCTACTGCGACACCCGCACCTTGAGTGGTAGAAAGACTTACTTTCTTAATAAATACGCCTTTAGCAGAAGCAGGTTTTGCTTTTGTTAAAGCCGCTAATAAAGCTTGTAAGTTTTCTTTTAATTGCTCTGGGCTAAAGTCTGCTTTACCGATTGTAGTATGAATAATACCATTTTTATCATTACGGTAACGAACCTGACCAGATTTCGCATTTTTGACTGCTTCAGCCACATTTGAGGTTACAGTACCTACTTTCGGGTTTGGCATTAAGCCACGAGGTCCTAAAATTTGACCTAATTGACCAACAACGCGCATTGCATCAGGGGAAGCGATAACAACATCAAAGTCCATTTCGCCTTTCTTGATTTGCTCTGCTAAATCTTCCATACCCACTAAATCTGCACCTGCTTCTTTCGCTGCATCTGCATTTGCGCCTTGAGTGAATACCGCAACGCGAACGTTACGACCTGTACCATTTGGTAATACTGTCGCACCACGAACATTTTGGTCAGATTTACGTGCATCAATCCCTAAATTTACTGCAACATCAACGCTTTCTACGAATTTAGCACTCGTAAATTGTTTTAATACTGCGATCGCTTCATTGATTTCATAAGCTTTAGTTGAATCAACACCCGCTTTGATTGCTTTCATACGTTTGGTTAGTTTAGCCATTAATTAGTCCTCCACTACCAAACCCATTGAACGTGCAGTACCTTCAATAGATTTCATCTTAGTTTCAATTGTTGCACCCGTCATATCCGCTGCTTTTGTTTCAGCAATCTCACGGATTTGTGCTTTTGTTACTTTACCGACTTTATCTTTGTTCGGTTTACCAGAACCTGACTTGATGCCAGCTGCTTTTTTCAATAATACCGCTGCTGGTGGGGTTTTAGTTACAAAAGTAAATGAACGGTCTGCATAAACAGTGATAACCACTGGAATCGGTAAACCTTTTTCTAAGCTCTCAGTACGAGCGTTGAATGCTTTACAGAATTCCATAATATTCACACCTTGTTGACCTAATGCTGGACCAACTGGTGGTGAAGGGTTAGCCATACCCGCTGCAACTTGCAACTTAATATAGGCTTGAACTTTCTTTGCCATTTTAATTTCCTCGTTATGGGTGATAACGCTTTTCAGCTCCCCGTATGATTGAAAGCACTTATCGTGCGATTACATAACAATACGCGAAAGATTTACGCGTAAGGTCGCGAATTATACAAATTCTTGCGAATATTGCCAAGCAAAAATTACAATTTGATGATACTAAAAAAATGGCAAGTATCACCTTGCCATTTATAATTAGATGTTTATTAATTATTTTTTTCTACTTGACCAAACTCCAGTTCAACTGGTGTAGCTCGACCAAAGATAGAAACCGATACTTTCAGACGACCTTTATCGTAATCGACTTCTTCAACCGTTCCATTAAAGTCTGCAAACGGACCTTCTTTAACTCTCACTTCCTCACCAGGTTGGAAGACAGTTCTTGGTTTTGGTTTGTCAGAATTTTGCTCTAGACGATTTAAAATAATGTCAGCCTCACGGTTACTAATCGGCGCAGGCTTATCTGGTGTACCACCAATAAATCCCATTACGCGTGGCACACTACGCACAAGCTGCCAAGTGTAATCATTCATTTCCATTTGTACCAAGACATAACCGGGGAAGTATTTACGTTCACTTTTACGACGCTTACCACCCACGTTCTCAACTACTTCTTCTGTAGGAACAAGTACTTCACCAAATTGATCTTCCATTTGGTGCAATTTAATATATTCGCGCAATGTTGCTGCTACACGGCCTTCAAAGCCAGAAAATGCTTGTAACACATACCAGCGTTTTTTTGGTGTATTCTCTGTCATCTTAGAACCTCAAATTTGTTAAGAAATTAATTACAGAAACAATAATAGAATCAAGTCCCCATAAAATGAGAGAAACAATCATCGTAACAGCCATAACAATCAAGGTTGTTTGCATTGCCTCAGAACGTGTTGGCCATACAATTTTTCTTAATTCTATTCTAGAGTCTTTCAAAAAGGCGCGTGCTTTTGTCCCTTGGTTAGTAATAGCTAAAATACCCAAGGCAATAAGTAATAGAATCACTACCGCAACCACACGGATTGGAGTAGAAAATTGGTCTGCAAAATAAATATTTCCAACTGCTGCCACAGCAATAATTACCATACTGAGTAGCCATAAAAAGGTATTTAGTCCTTTTGACTTCTGAAGATCTTCCGCTTGTTCAGCGTGTTTCTTTTTATCAATATTTGACGCCATAATTGTATCCATTATTCAATAAAATCGGGATGCTGTTCTGAACGCGCAATTGTAGCATTTTCTTATTTTGTTGCCTATCAAAAATCATAGAAAATTTAACGATTTCTTACAAAAAAGAAATTAATCATTCCCTATTATTTCAACGAAGAGATCACATCTTTCATCATCTAAAGTGCGGTGCCTTTCCAGTAAATTTTTGCTTTTAACTTAATAAGCAAATAATTATTAGATGTAAAACATACGAATAATAAGGGAATAGTAACCACTCTATTTCTAGAAGTAACAAAGAGATAGCCTGACCCAATTTAGCAAATTAATCAACGATTCTTAAAATCAAAGTGCGGTGCTTTTTCGTGAAGTTTTTCATTTTGTCAATCAACTCAGTTTGCGCAACATTTTTAAATTAGCAGTAAAAAACAAAAGGGCATCTTTCGATGCCCTCTTTCGCTTTCTGATAGCTTTCTAGCGTTATCTAGCAATAATCATTATTTGATGATTTTCGCTACAACACCCGCACCTACTGTACGGCCACCTTCACGGATCGCAAAGCGTAAACCTTGGTCCATTGCGATTGGGTGAATTAAGCTTACTGTCATTTTGATGTTATCGCCTGGCATTACCATTTCTACACCTTCTGGTAACTCAATTGTTCCTGTTACGTCAGTGGTACGGAAATAGAATTGTGGACGGTAACCTTTGAAGAATGGCGTATGACGTCCACCTTCTTCTTTTGATAATACGTAAACTTCTGATTCAAAGTCGGTGTGTGGCGTGATTGAACCTGGTTTCGCTAATACTTGACCACGTTCGATTTCTTCACGTTTTGTACCACGTAATAATGCACCGATGTTTTCACCTGCACGACCTTCGTCAAGTAATTTACGGAACATTTCTACACCTGTTACGGTTGTTTTCGCTGTTTCTTTGATACCAACGATTTCTACTTCATCACCTGTGCGGATGATACCACGCTCTACACGACCAGTTACTACGGTACCACGACCTGAGATTGAGAATACGTCTTCGATTGGTAATAAGAACGGTTGGTCAATCGCACGCTCTGGCTCTGGGATGTAAGTATCTAAGTGGTTTGCTAACTCAAGGATTTTTTCTTCCCATTGTGCATCGCCTTCTAACGCTTTTAACGCTGAACCACGTACGATTGGGGTATCATCACCCGGGAAGTCATATTGAGAAAGAAGCTCACGCACTTCCATTTCAACTAATTCTAATAACTCTTCATCATCTACCATATCGCATTTGTTTAAGAATACGATGATGTATGGTACACCTACTTGGCGACCTAATAAGATGTGTTCACGAGTTTGTGGCATTGGACCATCTGTTGCTGCTACTACTAAGATTGCACCGTCCATTTGCGCTGCACCAGTAATCATATTTTTTACATAGTCCGCGTGTCCTGGGCAGTCAACGTGTGCATAGTGGCGAGTTGGGGTATCGTATTCAACGTGTGAAGTGTTGATGGTGATACCGCGCGCTTTTTCTTCTGGCGCGTTATCAATTTGGTCAAATGCGCGTGCCGCACCACCGTAGTGTTTTGCTAATACGGTTGTGATTGCAGCAGTTAAAGTTGTTTTACCATGGTCAACGTGACCGATTGTACCCACGTTTACGTGCGGTTTTGTACGTTCAAATTTTTCTTTAGACATTGCTAATGTTTCCTTTAAGTAAAGTTCCGTAGCACATTACTGCACTACGGCGTTTAATATTCAATTATTTTTTACGTGCTTCAATAACTGCTGCTGCAACACTTGCTGGTGCTTCAGCATATTTCAATGGTTCCATTGAGTATGATGCACGACCTTGAGTTTGTGAACGAAGATCCGTTGCATAACCAAACATTTCAGAAAGTGGAACTTCTGCATTGATTTTAACAACAAATTCGCTTGCTTCTTGACCGTTTACCATTGCACGACGACGGCTTAAGTCACCAATTACATCACCCACATATTCAGGTGGCGTTTCCACTTCCACTTTCATAATTGGCTCAAGTAATACTGGGTTCGCTTTGTTAAATGCTGCTTTAAATGCAATAGATGCCGCCAGTTTAAATGCTAATTCAGATGAATCCACATCGTGGTATGAACCGAAATGTAAACGCACACCTAAATCAACTACTGGATAACCCGCTAATGGACCAGATTTAAGTTGTTCTTGAATACCTTTATCAACCGCAGGGATATATTCCCCCGGAATTACACCACCTTTGATTTCGTTGACAAATTCATAACCCGGACCTTCAGGATCTAATGGGTATAAGTCGATAACAACGTGACCATATTGACCGCGACCACCAGATTGTTTTGCGTGTTTCCCTTCAACATCATTTACGCGTGTACGAATAGTTTCGCGGTAAGATACTTGTGGTTTACCAATATTAGCTTCCACTTTGAACTCACGTTTCATACGGTCAACGATGATATCTAAGTGTAACTCACCCATACCAGAAATGATGGTTTCGCCTGATTCTTCATCAGTGTGAACACGGAATGAAGGGTCTTCTTGTGCAAGACGTCCTAATGCTAAGCCCATTTTCTCTTGGTCTGCTTTCGTTTTCGGTTCTACTGCAACAGAGATTACTGGCTCTGGGAATTCCATACGTTCAAGAATGATCGGTGCATCAACTGCACATAATGTATCACCTGTACCTACATCTTTCAGACCGATAGCAGCAGCGATGTCACCCGCACGAACTTCTTTGATTTCTTCACGTTTATTTGCGTGCATTTGAACGATACGACCAAAACGCTCACGTTTTTCTTTCACTGAGTTCAATACTGTAGCACCAGACTCAACCACACCAGAATATACACGGAAGAAAGTTAAGTTACCCACAAATGGGTCAGTTGCGATTTTAAATGCTAATGCTGAGAATGGTTCATTATCATCCGCGTGACGCTCACCTTCAGTTTCATCAGGATTGATCCCTTTGATTGCAGCGATGTCTGTTGGTGCTGGTAAGTAATCAATTACCGCATCAAGCATTGCTTGCACACCTTTATTTTTGAACGCAGAACCACAGGTTACAAGAATGATTTCCGTAGCCAAGGCACGTTGACGTAATGCACCTTTGATTTCTTCTTCAGTTAAATCTTCACCACCAAGGTATTTTTCCATTAACTCTTCTGAAGCTTCTGCCGCTGCTTCAACAAGATTTTGATGCCATTCTTCACATAATTCCACCATATCTGCTGGAATATCATCATAGGTAAAGGTCATACCTTGATCTGCTTCATTCCAGTTGATTGCTTTCATTTTAAGAAGATCAACAACACCTTTGAAGTTTTCTTCTGCACCAATCGGAAGTTGTAAAGGAACAGCATTACCACCTAAACGTGTTTTGATTTGTTCAACAACACGCAGGAAGTTTGCACCAGTACGGTCCATTTTGTTTACGAACGCGATACGAGGTACTTTATATTTGTTTGCTTGACGCCATACAGTTTCAGACTGAGGTTGAACACCACCTACTGCACAGTAAACCATCACCGCACCATCAAGAACACGCATTGAACGTTCTACTTCGATAGTAAAGTCAACGTGTCCCGGAGTATCAATCACGTTGATACGGTGTTGTGGGTATTGCTGAGACATACCAGACCAGAAAGCGGTTGTTGCCGCAGAAGTAATGGTAATACCACGCTCTTGTTCTTGTTCCATCCAGTCCATGGTTGCAGCACCATCATGCACCTCACCAATTTTGTGACTAACACCTGTATAGAATAGAATACGCTCTGTGGTTGTTGTTTTACCAGCATCAATGTGAGCACTAATACCGATGTTACGATAGCGCTCAATAGGAGTTACACGAGCCATTATTATTTCCTTGTTTGGAATTCAATAAATTAAAATTTTAAATATGGATAAGGCTTCACCGCATAGCAAAATGTGATGAAGCCTAAAAATCGTTTGATTAACAGATTACCAACGGTAATGTGCAAACGCTTTGTTAGCTTCAGCCATACGGTGAACGTCTTCACGTTTTTTCACTGCTGCGCCTTTGTTTTCTGATGCATCAGATAATTCATTTGCTAAACGTAAAGCCATTGATTTATCACCACGTTTACGTGCTGCCTCAACGATCCAACGCATACCTAATGCGTTACGACGTGCTGGACGCACTTCAACTGGCACTTGATAAGTAGAACCACCAACACGGCGAGATTTAACCTCAACAGTTGGGCGTACGTTTTCTAGTGCGATTTCAAATGCTTCTAACGCTTCTTTGCCTGTACGTTGCGCTAAAGTCTCTAACGCACCATAAACGATAGATTCTGCGATAGATTTTTTACCATCTACCATTAATACATTAATAAATTTCGCAAGTAATTCTGATCCGAACTTTGGATCTGGAAGAATTTTGCGTGGTTCAATACGACGACGACGTGGCATTGCAATTTCTCCGTTTTTTTATCTTCAGGATTATCCAAAACTCTTTGTGTAAGAGATCTTACGTTTACTGGAGTTTATGATAATTTATTTAATTTAATTCGCGTTTGGCCTTACTTAACGGAGAACCATTAAGCTTTAGGACGTTTAACGCCGTATTTAGAACGACCTTGTTTACGATCTTTTACGCCAGCACAGTCTAATGCACCGCGTACAGTGTGATAACGCACACCCGGTAAATCTTTAACACGACCGCCACGGATAAGCACAACGCTGTGCTCTTGAAGGTTATGACCTTCACCGCCGATATAAGAAGTTACTTCGTAACCATTTGTTAAACGAATACGGCACACTTTACGTAATGCTGAGTTCGGTTTTTTAGGTGTAGTTGTGTACACACGAGTACACACGCCACGTTTCTGCGGGCAAGCCTCTAATGCAGGAACGTTGCTTTTTACAACCTTTTTCACACGCGGTTTGCGTACTAATTGGTTGATAGTTGCCATTAAAAAAGCTCCAGTTTATTAATTGTTATTCATAAAAGAATGTTTACTTTTTGTTCTACCTTAGAATAGATAGACGCCGAATTTTAATCTTGAATGTACTTAATGTCAAGATTTGCAAAAAATAATGCAAAAAAACACCGCACTTATAAATTAGATAAAAAGACCCAGCTTTTCAGCTAGGTCTTTAACTCAATAACTTGCCTTCTTGTTAGAAGCTTGTTGTATCAAACACGCGATTAAAGGATCACTTTATTTGCTTCAACAAGTAAGTTATCTACATTTACTGTTACACCAGAGCCATCAGTGTAAGCGGTAACACCAGTATTATAATCTGTTGCCCCTTTCGAGAATCCAGATAACGTTACTGTGTCATCTTTATCACCATAGATAGTTAAGGTATTTCCACTATCTGTGATCGCTTTCACTTGAGCTGGAGTTAAGCTGATAGATTGGCTACCTTCTCCTAACTTGATTGTTTCAATGTTAGAAATAGATTTACCATTCAAGTTGATCGTACCGACATCAGTTAATAACAAGGTATCAATCCCCTCTCCACCATTGAAGGTTTGAATATGGTTGTTATACACCAATACGTCATTACCGCCATTACCATTTAACGCCACCGTTGTATCAGAACCGATTAAGGTTTCATTCATACCTGTACCGTTAATAGTATTACCGACAACTTGTTCTACCATAACTTTACCAGTATCTGTTAAATCTGGTGTTTCAGTTAATGTGTAATCAAACGAATCTCCTTCACTATGTTTAACGCCAACAAAGAGATCAAATGTTGGGTTGCTAAATGCCCGAGGTGTTCCTGTCATCTTGACATAATAAGTACCTGCCCTCAAATCATTCAACGCAAGCGAATCCCCCGCATTGAAAGAAGAATCTGAAGCAAGAACCGTTGTTCCATTCGTGTCAAGAATTTGGACACTACGTGACGAAGTATCTTGAGCAGCATTTAAATAAAGCATTAAATCATCACCACTTTGTAGGTTAAATTTAATGTATTCATCATCCTCAACAATACCACTATCAAATACCCCTTTTACCTCAGCCCATGTATAGCCAATTTGACTGAAATTACTTGGCGCTGAACTATTGGTTCCAAATGTCGTTAATTCAATGGATTGACTAATATTTTCATGCTGAGAAAGTTTTCTATCATAAGACACAACTTGTCCCACTTGATTTGTCGGATCCCACAGCTTAACCGTCACATCATTCGCAGTTTGTCCCGTTATAGAAGATCCATTTGCTTGAAGCGTTGCACTCTCACCTCGATAAACATCATTTGCTAATAATACGTCTTTATCAAGAGTGAGTGTATTACCCACCACATTCGTTAAGATACGATCATTAACAGCATCAAGTTTATAAATCTCGAGATGTTGTGTACCTGTAGCTTCATCACCATCAGCATCAACCACCGTAAACTCAATTACTTCAGTATAGCCAGCTTTACCTAATGAACCAGCTTGATAGGTGTAATCCCCTGTATCTAAGTTTACTTTCAACTCACCACCATTTGCCGTCTTAATTGTGGCAATGTGCGCGCCTGTGCTACTGCTTGTTGAATCATAAGTAACTGTCGTACTACCTACTTTTACAGACTGAATATGACCACCATCAGCACCAAAATGAGCCACTGCACCATCTTTATAAGTTGTAGTCGCATTTTCTGGTACTAATAAGTTATTAGTAATCATCGGCACTACCACTGTACCTTGCATATCCTCATTCAAGCCTGCAAAGTTAGAATCAGTATAGTAATTACTCATTCCCGCCGTAGATTGTGTTTCCGGATCATAGCCAATGCCGAATGACTTGAAAGTGGCAGCATAGGTATCATCACCACTCACACCATAACCATAAGCAGTAACATTATTCTCTTGCAAGAAATCACGCCAGGTCGTTAATGTGCTAGCCTGAGGTGGTGTAAATCCAGAGGCTGATTCATCTGCATCGGTAATAAAATAAACAACATTATTTGCATTATCATATTTACCAGACTCATTAAACTCTGTCATCGTACGTTTTAACGCAGAATCCATATCTGTACGATTATAAATAGGCGTACCATTAGAATTAATTACCGTAGGATCTTCCGATTGAATATTCATAAATGACTTAGCTAACTCAGCCTTAGCACTATCAATACTTTGCCAATTACTTCCTAGCTGTGTTGTACCGTTACCGTAAACAATCAAGTTCACTTTAACATCACCTAGATCACCATAGGCATTCAATAGCTGGTCAAGTACAGATTTCATCATATCCATACGACTTACACTACTTGTATCCGAGATCGTCTCGTTCATAGAACTTGAATAATCCACTACCAGCGTTAAATTAGTATTAACTGGCGAACCACCATTTACTGGATTCAAGACTGTGGTATCCATTGCTTCAGGAATGTCATCCCAAACAGTTACATTTAATGTAGATGATGTTGTGCCTTCGGCTCCATCGCTTACTAACGCTTTTACGTTGAATGACAAGTTATTTTGACCATTCACCGTGCTGTGTTCTAACGCGTGATGCAATGTTGTGGTGTAATTCGCAGTGAAGGTTGTTCCTTCTTTACTCACATCACTTAATGCCACAGTGATTACATCAACGGTTTGACCACCAATAACGGCTTTACCTGTTACAGTTTGTCCGTTATCAGATAGCATCCAAGTAACTTTAGCTCCAGTTGCGGTACCATCTTGTGCAAATAACGTTGGTAAGCCCTCAGTTGTAAGCTGAACTTTACCCGCTGTTGCAGATGCGCTATCAACTTTTCCTATACTATAATTTGTAGTATCTGAATCAGTAAATACCAATTTTCCTTGATCAACAATACCAATATTAGTGCTATTCACATCATTATGAATACCTTTATCCTGATGTTGTGCAACATTTGCTGCTAATTGACCTTCATTTACTTCTGTAGCTAAATCTGAACGATCAATGTTCATTTCAGGGTGTTGCTCAGCTGGAATATTGTTATTAGTAACCGTCAATGTCGCTGTTGTTGTACCTCCTTGGTTATCATCAGCAGTATAAGTAATGACTGGTAAAGCACCTGTATAATTTTGAGTAGGTGTTACACTATAAGTACCATTCTCATTTACTGTCACGCTAGCAATCACATCACCATTGCTATTACGGATCTGTGTTTCTTGACCCAAGACAAGAGGATCATCTACACCATCACCATTAATATCAACTTTTGCGGATCCCACTTTAAGCGTATCACCATTTACATCTGTATCATTGCTCAACACATTACCTGCTGCAGGTTTATCTGTTGTTGCTTGATCAATATCATTTTTGGCGACAGGTGGTGTATTTTTATTGCCATTCGTTACCGTTAAGGTGCCTTCATCTATGCCACCTTTACCATCTGATACAGTATAGGTAATAACTGGTAACTCACCGGTATAGTTCTCTGCTGGTGTAACAGTATAAGTACCGTCCGCATTCACTACGACCGTGCCAATAGTCTTACCTTCTTTCGTTAAAGTAACCGTTTCACCCGGTTTAACTACATCTAGCGAACCATTTCCGTCTTTATCAACGCTTACGCTCGTTACAGTCAGTTTATCGCCATTCACGTCGCTGTCGTTGCTTAACACATTACCACTCGCCGGTTTTGCTGTGCTACCAGTTGCTGCATCATCCACTGCCACTGGCGCTGTATTAGTATTT
>NZ_JAKKOE010000004.1:0-88174 GCF_026226845.1 Avibacterium sp. 20-129
AAATGTTTTTTTTTTTTTTTTTTTTTTTTTTTTTTTTTTTTTTTTTTTTTTTTTAAATTTTTTTTTTTTTTTGGGTTTTTTTTTTTTTTTTTTTTTTTTTTTTTTTTTTTTTTTTTTTTTTTTTTTGCAATATATTGATTTTGAAAGGTTTTTTGTAATTCGGGTTTTTGTTTATTTTGTTTTGTTATTTTTAGTAATGTAATTATTTTCATATGTATTGAAAAAGTAAATGCTCGTTATTTTGCGCATTTATTGTAACTTGGGTGAATTATTGCGTGATAAAAATATTTTGGGATGACCTAAAATAGTTTACAGCTAGAAATATTTGATGATGAGATTAACGCAGATGAAAGTTATTTTGGTTGTACGCTTAAAAGTAAGTAAGCGTACGAAGTTGTGAGTAAATTCGCTATAATCTGGCTTCTCAAGTGTAACGGCAAGGCTTATACTATCTTGTACTGAATATGCAATTAGCTAGCTTTATTTCTATTACGATTAAAATTCTGACATAAAGAGATACACTATTAGAGCAATTTGGAGTAAACTTTCATTCTAAGACATATCAATCTTCTTTTTACATCAAAAAATAATTAAAGGATATCCATATAATGAACTCACCTCGTCTTTTCTCGCTTTCACCATTGGCGATGGCGATTACGCTCGCACTTTTTCCTTACTTAGCACAAGGAAACCAAAACGATGCAGAAAACCGCCAAGACGCCGTGGCTAAATTAGCACATTTACCCGAAGCACAGGCTCAACCACATCAATGGCAAGATACAGATCATAATCATATTAATCAGGATAAACTGACGACTTTACGCGCGATGTTAGTGGATACGGGTGTTGATCTTCATACCTTTGAAAAAGACGAAATTTACCCAGAAAGCATTGTTGCTCACGGTTTCTCTTTCTATGATAGTGTTAGTCATCACATTAGTACTCAACTTAGCCCAGATATGATAGACGATGGTCCAGAAATGCACGGAACAAAAATGGCGCGTGTATTATTAAACACTGCTGGCGGTGGTTCAATTTATCCAGTACAAGGCTTAGTAAGAAAAAGAGGTGAGCCAGTTCCCCATTGGCGAAACCGATTATTAGCAATGGGGGTGGCGAATGAAAGAAGCATTGCACAAACAGGGCGAGCGGCTCCTGTTGTAGCCAATATTTGGGTAGAAGGTATCTCACAATATGCACAACCTGAATATATTGAAAAAATTGCTCATATTGCAAACCAAGGCTCTTTATTACTCTTTGCAAATGGCAATGAACCCCTTGATCCTGCGATTCCTAATGAACCTTATTCCTCTGTCTCAAGAATGCTTGCACCGAATTCTGGGCAACTTGATGAACGTTTAAAAGATAGTGCCATTGCCATTACAGCGATTACGAATGGTAAGCAAAAATATCAGCCTTGTGGAAAAGCGAAAAATTTTTGTTTGGCGGCAAATGCAGATACACCAATCAACTATTTTGATCCGATTCTAAAGCAATGGATTTATGCGGATATTCCTAATGGCACTTCTAGTGCAACCGCTTATGCGAGTGGCGTTGCGCTTGCTATTGCACAAAAATACGATTGGTTTAAAGCAAAAGATATTCGTAACACTCTCTTTACCACGGCAAATGATAAAGGTGACGCGGGCATAGATGCCGTTTATGGTGTGGGTGAAATCAATAAACAAAAAGCGTTAAATGGCTATGGACGTTTTGATGCCCAAAATAATAATGTGCTTGATGTAAATGGTATCGCAGAACGCTATTATTTTGACAATGATATTGAGGGCGATAGCGGCTTCACAAAACGCGGTGATAAAGAACTTGTTCTTAATGGTAATAATCGTTTTCAGGGAAAAGGGGTAATAGAACAAGGAAAACTCACCATTAACGGAACAAATACTGCGCAATTTGAAGTTAAACAAGGAGCAACACTCGCAACGGGAACAAGCCCAAATAAAATCTCTACGGGAAGCCTTTATAACAGCGGGCGTCTTGAAGTTATCAATCCTTCACCATTATATATTGAGGGGGATTTTACCAATACGGAAACAGGCGAGATCAATACTGCAATAGGCTCAAGCATCAATGTGAGTGGACGGGCAATTCTAAATGGTGTAATGCGAGTCAGCCAAATTGCTCAAGGCTATGTTCCTCAAGCGGGGCGGAGAGAAGTGCTGTTACGAGCAAATGAATTGGTCGATGATGGCATTCGTTTACGCTTGGATTCTGCATTAATTCACATTGCTGATACCATCGCCTTTGATCAAAATAAAAAACAAATCTATGTTGGATTACAACGTAAAAATATTAGCGAGGCACTTGATGATTTAACTCATACGATCACTCCACCATCTCCGCCGATATCCCAAACATCGGATACAGCTATAACAAATAAAGAAAAAACGGATACAACAGTTTCCGCTCATTCAGAAAGTGCGGTAATAAATTTAGCAGATTTACCTGAAGCAGAAAAAAACTATTTTCCGAATTGGACAGATACAGATCGTTATCCAACAACCTCATCCTCTCATAAACCAGCTATCGCAATGCTAGTTGATACGGGAGTGGATGCTCGTACCTTCAAAGAAGGGGAACTTTATCCTGAAAGCGTTGCGGCTAAACCAAATCAAACACCGAGTTTTGAAGTACAACATTACTTTCAGCCAGATGTGAATGATCATAGCTTCCATGGTTCAAAAATGGGACGTATTTTGCTTAATACCGCAGGAACGGGTCAATTATATATCACTCAGGGAGTACGGGCTCCTAATAGTTCTTGGCGTTCAATCTTATCTGCTAGTTATGCAGCAAACCAACGTTTACAACAACAAACTCAAAAAGCAGCTCCCGTTATTGGAAATATTTGGAAAGATTTTATAGAAATACAAAATTATCAAGAGTACATCAATCAAGTACAAAATATAAAAGAACAAGGTTCTTTACAGCTTTTCGCAACAGGTAACGAAAGCAGTGAATATCACAGTGAAGCTGGTACTCAACCAGGGCGTACAATCATCGCGCTTATTGATAATAATACTGGAGATTTGCTGACCTCACTTAAAGATACAATTATTGCGGTAACAGGTGTGAAGAGCAATGGACAAAAAGTATTTCGTCCTTGTGGAAAAGCTAAAAACTTCTGTATAACATCTAATGTGGATACGCAAATTAGTTATTTTAATCCTGATAAAGGATATCGTGAAATTAGTCGTCCCGGTGGTACTTCTAGTGCTACGGCATATGCCAGTGGAGTAGCCCTTGCAGTAAAACAAAAATATGATTGGTTTGAAGCTAAAGATATACGCAACACACTGTTTACAACAGCTATTGATAAAGGTACCCCAGGTATTGATGAAACTTGGGGTGTTGGCGTAATTAATAAATCTCAAGCATTAATGGGATATGGACGCTTTGATTCCCAAAATGATAACCGACTCACTGTCAATGGTATTGCAGAACGTTATTATTTTAATAATGATATTGAGGGTGATGGCGGTTTTACGAAATTAGGTGAAAAAGAACTCGTTTTCAATGGTAATAATAGCTTTAAGGGTGATGGGATCATTGAACAGGGTAAACTAACTCTAAACGGCTCGAATCAAGCCAATTTTATCGTAAAACAAGGAGGAACACTCGCATCTGGAACATTAGTTAAGCTTTCATCAAAAGATCAAAAAGCTCAACCGATAACATCTGGTAGTGTAAACAATTTTGGAATAATAGAATCACTTAATCAAACAGATTGGAATATCAATGGTAATTTAATTAATAACGCGACTGGCGTAATTAATAAAGCAATTGGTTCAACCATTAATGTGAGCGGTATAGCAAACCTTGGAGGCATAATGAATGTCGATCAAATTGCTCCATACTATGTGCCACAAAACGGCCGACGTGAAGTATTATTGCGTGCCAATGGGTTAGTTAATAATGGTATTCAACTTAATTTAAATCCTGCTTTAATTGATGTGGCAAACACAATTGTTTTCGATGAGAATAAAAAAGAGATTTATGTAGGATTACAGCGTAAAAGCGTTCAGCAAGCCTTAGAAGATCAAGATACCTCAAATGGGCATTCACCAGAAACACCTGTAATTAAGGATAAAGTCACTCCTCCAACGGAAGAAACAGCTTCTACTGTTGAAACAGACAATCCAACTGAGTCGGCATCAACTGAACATTCAGAGGAAACATCGACAACCGAAGAAACAACTGTTCCATCAACGGCAGAAACAGCTTCTACTGTTGAAACAGGCAATGCAACTGAAGCTGCATCGACTGGGCATTCAGAGGAAACATCGACAACCGAAGAAACAACTGTTCCAGCAATGACTGAAACAGCTTCTACTGTTGAAACAGGTAATCCAACTGAATTCGAATCAAATGGTCATTCAGAGGAAACATCGACAACTGAAGAAACAACTGTTCCAGCAACCACTGAAACGGCTTCTACTGTTAAAACGGACAATGCAACTGAATCTGCATCAACTGAACATTCAGAAGAAACATCGACAACTGAAGAAACAACTGTTCCAGCAACCACTGAAACAGCTTCTCCCGTTGAAACGGACAATGCAACTGAATCCGCATCAACTGGACATTCAGAGGAAACATCGACAACCAAAGAAACAACTGTTCCAGCAACCACTGAAACAGCTTCTACCGTTGAAACGGACAATGCTACTGAATCCATATCAACTGAACATTCAGAGGAAACATCGACAACCGAAGAAACAATTGTTCCAGCAACCACTGAAACAGCTTCTACCGTTGAAACGGGCAATGCAACTGAATCCGAATCAAATGGTCATTCAGAGGAAACATCAACAACCGAAGAAACAGCTGTTCCAGCAACCACTGAAACAGCCTCTACCGTTGAAACGGACAATGCAACTGAATCTGAATCAACTGAACATTCAGAGGAAACATCAATAATCGAAGAAACAACTGTTCCAGCAACCACTGAAACAGCTTCTACTGTTGAAACAGATAATACAACTGAATCCGAATCAACTGAACATTCAGAGGAAACATCGACAACCGAAGAAACAACTGTTCCAGCAACCACTGAAACGGCTTCTACTGTTGAAACGGACAATGCAACTGAATCTGAATCAACTGAACATTCAGAGGAAACATCAACAACCGAAGAAACAACTGTTCCAGCAACCACTGAAACAGCTTCTACTGTTGAAACAGACAATCCAACTGAGTCGGCATCAACTGAACATTCAGAGGAAACATCGACAACCGAAGAAACAACCGTTCCTGCAACCACTGAAACAGCTTCTACTGTTGAAACAGACAATCCAGCTGAATCTGAATCCAACGGACATTCAGAGGAAACATCAACAACCGAAGAAACAACTGTTCCACCAACGACTGGAACAGCTTCTACTGTTGAAACGGGCAATGCAACTGAATCCGCATCAACTGAACATTCAGAGGAAACATCGACAACTGAAGAAACAACCGTTCCACCAACCACTGAAACAGCTTCTACTGTTGAAACAGACAATCCAACTGAGTCGGCATCAACTGAACATTCAGAGGAAACATCGACAACCGAAGAAACAACCGTTCCACCAACCACTGAAACAGCTTCTACTGTTGAAACGGACAATGCAACTGAATCTGAATCAACTGAACATTCAGAGGAAACATCGATAACCGAAGAAACAACCGTTCCAGCAACCACTGAAACAGCTTCTACTGTTGAAACAGATAATACAACTGAATCCGCATCAACTGGACATTCAGAGGAAACATCGACAACCGAAGAAACAACTGTTCCAGCAACGACTGAAACAGCTTCTACTGTTGAAACCGACAATGCAACTGAATCCGAATCAAATGGTCATTCAGAGGAAGCATCCTCGATAAATAAAAAGAATAAAGCGCAGAGAGCTTATTTAGGGGCAATGGAAGATGCAAGATTACTCGATCGCGTTTTAGAAAAACTCGATCAAGGCTATGCTTCACAGCAATTAAATACACAGCAAAAACAATGGGCAAACCGTTTATTCAATATAGATAGAACACATTTTACTGAATATTTATTCAGTCAAGGGATTCAATCATTAATACATCAGCAGCAAAGCTGGGTTAACCACGAGGCCTTTCAGCGTTTAAATTGGATTGCATCATTTTCACAAAAAAATCATACCGCACTTTGGATTAGTGGTGAAAATCGTTCTGCCTCGCCTGAGGTTAGCCATATTAATACGACTGATCACTTTAATAGTGTGGCAATTAATGGTCTTCTTGTGGAAGGCAAACACCGATTCAGTTTCAGCATTAGTGAGCAGCGGCAGAAATATGAAGAGCATTACAAAGAGGTTGAAAAATCGTTTAATGAACGTGATGTTGCATTCCGTCTAGGTTATGGATATGAATTGATACCAAACTGGACGCTCTTAACAAGTTTTAACTACGGTGTAGGAAAATTAAAATATCAACAACAATTTAATACACAGAACACCCATTCACAAGGCAATACTCAATCTTATGCTTCAACCCTTGGCATTCATTGGTCACAACCTATTAATGCCCAATGGATATGGCATAATATCGCCAATATTGATTACACACATAAACAATTAACACATTTAATGTTAAATGATGATGTGAAAATTAATCGCTTAGTCACAGAGCAGACAAATATTGGTATCATTTCAGAGCTAGAATACAAACTGAAAAACCTTACTTTATTCGGTCGCTTAGCTTTACAAAAAACCTTACATAATAAAAATCGTGGTCGCGTAAGCTATGCTACAACCACAGTGGATATTGAGCAGTCTTATCGTCTCTATCCTGATTGGAAACCACAATTTGGCATTGGGATGGGCTATCAATATCATAATTGGCGTTTTTCTTTATCTGGAGATATGGCTAAAGATCATTATCATCGAGTTAATGTTTCTGTCGGTTATTCTTTTTAGATAGCATATTTGCATAAAGCACGGTTTATCGTGCTTTATGCTTTTTTCCGTTTACTCCGCTTCTCATTATAAAACTCACTTTTTAAGAATACGTTTGCAACATAAGGATTATTGTATTCGCGATATTTTGAGTACATTAAGTGCGGTAAGATTTTGATAAATTTTTTGCTAGAAGACAAAAATAAACCTCGCATTTAGCGAGGTTTATTTGTCGCGAGAAATTATTTCGCGGCTTTTAATTTTTGGTAATATTCTTCATAGTACTGAACCGCATCACCAACATCATCTTGCCAGTAGCTGTTTTGTAATACTTCAGCGGTTGGGTAGATTGCTGGGTCTTTAGTAATTTCATCAGGAAGTAATTTTAATGCTTCAACATTTGATGTTGGATAACCAATTTCTTCCGTTAATTTTGCCGCAGTTTTAGCACCTAACATATAGTTAATTAGTTTGTGTGCGCCATCAGGGTTTTTAGAGGTTGCTGGAATGGCAAGGGTATCAACCCAAAGAACAGGCCCTTCTTTCGGGAATACCATATCTAAAGGTGCTTGTTCTTTTTTCGCAATACGCACAGAACCGTTCCATAATTGACCAACTGTTACTTCACCAGAGATGAATGAGTTAGCTGGGTTGTCAGAGTTGAAAGAAAGTACGTTTGGACGTAATTTGAGTAACTCTTCATAAGCCTGTTTGATAATAGCAGGATCTTGGGTATTTGGATCTTGACCTAATTTTAATAACGCAATGTTAAAGACTTCGCGTGCATCATCAAGTAATTGTACTTTTCCCGCAAATTCAGGTTTCCATAAATCACCCCAAGAAGTGAAATCAGCTCCTTTGTAATCATTGGTGTTATAGGCAATACCCGGCGCGCCTAATAATTGTGGTAAAGAATATTTGTTACCTTTATCATAAGGTTTATCTAACCAGTCTGGGTTTAGCTCTTTAATAACAGGTAATTTGCTGTGATCTAATGGCATTAACATACCTTCACGCGCCATTTTTGACACAAAGTAGTTTGATGGGGCAATCACATCGTAACCACCGGATTCACCTTGTGTTTTTAATTTAGCGTACATTGTTTCATTAGATTCTAGACTTGAAACAATGACTTTGATTCCAGTTTCTTTAGTAAATTCATCTAATAGACCATCTGGCACATATTCTGTCCAAGTATAAAGATATACGGTATCGTTAGCGGGTGCTTTGGTTTCCGCATTCTTTGTTTCTTTATCATTACAAGCTGTTAAAGTCACTGCGATCATTCCGGCTGTGAAAAGACCTGCAAATTTTTTCATTTCTATCATTCTCCTGTTAAGAGGGTTAGAGATATATTTTGTTAAACAAAATACGAATAAAAAACGCCTTGAGGACGTCAAGGCGTATTCTATTTTGTCTATACTTATTTGTGAAGTATTATTTTCCCTTTTGGGCTATTTATCTTTTTTCGCCACAAGCTGACTTAATATGACTAAAGTTAGCGAGAAAATAATCATTATGGTTGCCAGTGCATTCACTTCAGGTGTTACCCCTGTTTTTACCAATGAGAAAATTTTCAGCGGTAAAATTTCGTAGCTGACACCACTTACGAAAGAGGAAACCACAACATCGTCAAGTGAAATGGTAAAGCTGAGTAACCAGCCTGAGACAATGGCAGGCAACGCTAAAGGCAGAATAATTTTTCGCAGAATGGTAATTTCACTCGCACCTAAATCTTTTGCCGCTTCAAGCATTTTGGCATCAAATCCTTTTAAGCGAGAAAAGACGGTAACCACCACATAAGGTAAGCAGAAGGTAATATGTGCCAGTAATAATGACCAAAAACCTAATGAAATGCCGACAATCATAAATAGGGCAAGTAAGGATACGGCCATAACGATATCAGGCGACATCATAACGATAAATAACATTCCGCTCACCGCTTGTTTACCGCGGAAACGATAGCGATATAAGGCTATGGCGGTTAATCCCCCCACAATGGTGGCAAGGGTTGCCGCAAAAAAGGCAATGGTAACAGAGTGCAATGCGGCTTGGATCAGCGTATCGTTATTAAATAAACGCTCATACCAATTCCAGCTAAACCCTTTCCAACTCAATCCATAACGATCAGCATTAAAAGAATTGGTGACCAAAATGATAATTGGGATATACAAATAAGCGTACACCACCAACATAAAAATATTACGCAGTAAACGACTCATTATTCCAACTCCATTTTCTTATTCATTAATTTACTTGCTTTGTAATAAACAAAAATGAGTAACGCCATTAAAATGGTTAAGCCAATACTAATTGCTGAACCAAATGGCCAGTTACGTGAAATTAAGAACTCGCTCTTAATCACGTTACCCACCAGCAATACTTTCGCACCGCCAAGTAAATCAGCCACATAGAACATTCCCATAGCAGGTAATAACACTAATAAGCAACCTGCGATAATGCCCGGCATCGTGAGTGGAATAATCACTTTGACAAAGCGTTGGAAACTGTTTGCTCCTAAGTCTTTAGCCGCTTCTAATAAACGGTGATCTAATTTTTCAATAGCGGCATACAATGGCAAAATCATAAATGGTAATAATAAATAGACTAAACCAATAATTACCGCCACTTCGGTATTTAGAATACGAATTGGTTCGTTAATTATGCCTAAGGTCAGTAATGTACTATTTAATACCCCTTTTACGCCAAGGAAAATTTTCATTCCATAAATACGAATGAGTGAGTTTGTCCAAAATGGTAAAACCACTAAAAAAAGCAAAATTGGACGATATTTTTCCTTAATTTTGCTAATCATAAAGGCAAAAGGGTAACCAATAATTAAACAAATAATGGTGGCAATACCCGACATATAAAGTGAATTCCACACCACTTGGGCATAAAGCGGTTCAAATAGGCGTGTGTAATTCTCAAATGTAAATGGCAATGTATAAAAATCACTGCCATCACGGGTTAAGAAACTGACTGTTAGCACCAATAGGTTAGGCGCTAATACAAACAAAATTAACCAAGCAAAGATGGTTGTAATGGTAATTTTTTGAAATCCCGTATTAGCTGTCTTCATCGTCTAACACAACCTCCCAACCTTCGTGCCAAGTGAGGGCGACCTTTTGTCCTACTGAGTGATCAATATGCGGATCATCTTCATTGAAGAATTCACTCACTAACACTTTCATATCATTATGATCAAGAATAATGCTGGATTCCAACGTCATTCCTTTATAGTTACGATCAGAAACGTGTCCGATAATCGCTTTAGATTGCTCATTTTCATCTAATTCTTCAATCACAATATCTTCAGGGCGTAACAGCACTTTCAAGTGTTGATCTGGTTGAACCGGTAAATCCGTATAGATTTCGCAAATACGTCCTTCAACATTGGCTTTTACGGTTTTTTCGCTTACACGCTCAATCACTTTGGCATCAAAAACGTTGATCTCACCAATAAAGCGTGCAACAAATAAATTCTTCGGCTCTTCGTAAATTTCACGAGGCGTACCGTCTTGTTCAATATTCCCTTTGTTCATTACGATAATACGATCAGACATCGTCAAGGCTTCTTCTTGATCGTGAGTAACGAAAATAAAGGTAATCCCTAATTGACGTTGCAATGCTTTCAGTTCATTTTGCATTTCTTTACGCAATTTATAATCCAATGCAGAAAGAGATTCGTCTAGTAATAACACTTTTGGCTTATTGACTACCGCTCTTGCAATGGCAATACGCTGTTGCTGACCGCCAGAAAGCTGAGTGGGTTTACGTTCAGCCATTTCTTCTAAACGAACCATACGCAAGGCTTCCATTACACGTGGCTTAATTTCTGCGTTTGGCACTTTTTGCATACGTAAACCAAAAGCCACATTCTCAAAAATCGTCATATGTGGGAAAAGAGCATAACTTTGGAATACGGTATTCACAAAGCGACGTTCTGCCGGCACGTCAGTAATATCCTGACCGTCAAGAATAATCTTACCGCCGTTAGGATCTTCTAATCCTGCAATTAAACGTAAAACAGTGGTTTTACCACAGCCTGAAGGCCCTAAAATCGTTAAAAATTCGCCATTGTTAATGGTAAGATTTAAACCATCAATAATCGTTTTGTCGCCATAAGACTTAGTTAAAGAACGAAGCTCAATAATCGGTTTGGTTTGAACTGAATTTTCCACTAGCTTTGGTTTTCTCCCTAACAAGTTGGTTGAACAATCAATAGATAAAAATAAGTGCTAATGATATAGCGAACGCCTTACAATGAAAAGCAATTAATCACATTTTGCCTAAAAAAATTAGGTTGAATTTTGTTATATATCAATACCTCAAGCCAACAGCCTCGTTAGAATAAAATGCAACAATTTTTGTAAGGCGATAAAATGATTATGGAAAACAGCACGCAATATCAAGAAGGATTACTGGAACGTTTTTTAAACTATGTGAGTTTTGATACACAAGCAAAGTTTAATGCCAAACCCATTCCCAGCTCCATAGGGCAAGCAAAGTTAGCCAAATTTCTGCAACAAGAGCTTTTCGCACTGGGCTTGCAACAAATTGAATTAAGTAAACAAGGTATTCTTACCGCATTTTTGCCTTCCAATATTAGCCCCAAAATGCCAACAATTGGGTTTATTAGTCATCTTGATACGTCACCGCAATGTAGTAGCAAACATACCTTACCTGAAGTGATTGAAAATTATCGCGGAGGTGATATTTCTCTTGGCGTTGGTGAGGAATTTATTAGCCCTGTATATCATCCGTTTTTGCAAAAACTGATTAACAAAACCTTGGTGGTGGGTGATGGAAAAACCTTGTTAGGGGCAGATAATAAAGCAGGAATTGCAGAAATTCTGACCGCACTTTATATTTTGCAACAAAATCATCTTTCTCATTGCAATATTCGCCTCGCCTTTGTACCAGACAAAGAAACAGGGCAAGGAATGAAACATTTTCCTTTTGATAAATTTACTTGCGACTGGGCATATTGTCTTGCAGGGGAAGGGGTTGGCAGTTTGGGCTATGAAAATGTGAATGTTGCTACCGCCACCGTAACGCTTTATGGACGCAATATTCAAGCTGGCGTAGGCAAAGATAAAATGCGTAATGCATTGACATTAGCGTGTGAATTTCAAAAAGGCTTGCCCGCCCAAGAAGTGCCAGAAAAAACAGAACGCAAGCAAGGTTTTTTTCATTTAGAAAGTCTAGCGGGCGACATTGAAAAAGTGGAAATGCGCTATTTAATTTGTGATTTTGATAGGGTGAGTTTTGAGCAACGTAAGGCATTTTTGGCGATGATGATTGTGGATTTTAATCGCAAAAAACGTTTAAGAAAGAAAGCACAGCTAAGTATTGAAGATCAATATAGCAATATGGCTGAGATCATTAAACAACAGCCAAAATCGCTCCAACTTGCTGATTTAGCTATGAAGCAATGTGGTATTGAACCTATTCTCACGCCGATTCGTTCAGGCTATCTTGGTGCAAAATTGGCGGAAAAGCAAATTCCTTGCCCAATGTTATTTACGGGCGGATACAATTTTCATAGCAAGCAAGAACTGACGACCCTCGAAGGAATGTGGGACGCAACAAGGGTGATTGTGAAAATGGCTCAGTTAGCCAATAAACTCTGTGGCTAATCAAATAACATTTGCCAAATTTGGCGAATAAACTGCCGTTCAGATTGATATTCTGCTTGCTTTACCACCGCAGGCAAGCCAAGTAAGTTTAAATGATGAATACGGTTGCGTAGGCGAGTGTAGGCATTTTTCAAATGTTCAGAAATATCAACATTTAGCACCGCACTTTTGTTTTCGCTATTTTGGAGTTCTGCCATTGACTCAAAAATCCGCACATTATCTGACCAAATGGTTAAATTAGGGTATTGCGGCGCGTAAGTCAATACCAAATATTGGGCGATAAACTCAATATCCGTAATGCCGCCTTGATCGGTTTTAATATTAAATTCATCAGGATTGGTATGGGCAAGATGTTGATACATTTTCTCACGCATTGCTTTTACGTCTTCCTTAAGTTTGACAAGATCCCGTGGCGCAGAAAGTACCTTGCGGCGAATTTGTTCAAAGCGTTGGCGTAAGGCAACATCGCCATAAACGGCACGGCTTCTTACTAAGGCTTGTTTTTCCCACGTCCAAGCGTCATTAAGCTGATAATTCTCAAAGGCACTTAACGAGCAGCCAAGTAAACCCGCATCACCAGACGGGCGTAGGCGAATATCGATATCATAAAGCACTCCCGCACTCGTATTCATACTAAAAATACTGATGATTTTTTGTGTCAGTTTGAGATAAAACTGATTGCTATCGATCACTTTTCTGCCACCTTGCGTTTGACCTGTTTTGCTACCGTCAAACAGAAAGACCAAATCCAAATCAGATTTGTAGCCCAGTTCAATGCCACCTAATTTGCCATAACCAATGACTAAGAAACCTTTCTTATTAGGCGGAAGATATTCAGGAATGCCAAAGCGCGCAGTAACTTGTTGCCAAGCAAGATCTACAACGGCAGCAATAATGGCTTCTGCCAAATAGGTCAAATGATCGCTTACTTTCATTACGGGCAATGCGCCGAGAATATCTGCGGCTGCCACACGTAACAAGGTGCTTTGCTTAAATTGACGCAGGGCATCAATAAACTGTTCTTCGTCATCTTGCGGTAAACGGAGCAGATATTGCTTTAATTCGCTGGCATATTCGCTGAAATCGGTCGGGTTTAATAATGCGTTGCGATCTAATAATTCATCAAGCAAAATGGGGTGTCGCGCCACTTGTTGAGCAATAAGCTGTGAGTGTGAACATAGCTCAATGAGCTGATTGAGTACTTGCGGATTTTCCACTAATAATTCCAAATAGGCGGTGCGAGTGAGAATTTTATCCACAATATCCAACATTCGGGGGAGCAAGCTTTCATAGGCTTGATGTTGAAACACTTGGGCAAGTAGCATTGGCATTAACTGCCTTAATACGCCACGCCCTCTGGCTCCAATCGGACGGCGAGCCAGTTCGTTGCGAAACTGAGTAAGGCGTTGTAAGAGCGGTGCATTTTCTGCCAATGTTATGCCATTTTGTTGCAGAATGAGCTGAAGGTCTTCTTCATTGAGATCCGTTTCTAAAAAATCGTTCCATTGGCTATTTTCTTGTGGCGAGGGATCATTTTCTGCACCAATTAATTGCGAAAAAACCGACCGCACTTTATTTTGGTGCGATTGTAATAAGGTATCAAAATCCACCCAGCTTGTTATGCTATTTTCCACGAGGACAGGCTGTTTTTGCGTATTCCATTGGGTATAACGTTGCAGAGCAACAATCAGGCGCTGGCGATCCAGCTCTTTTTCTGGCAAAAGCTGAGTTTGTTTGTCGTCAATGGCTTGCAACACATTTTCTACACGGCGTAAAAAAAGGTAAGCATTTTTTAAATCAGTGACTTCTTGAGAGCTAAGTAAAGCGAGTTGTTCCAATTCAGGTAATATGTGAAGCAATCCGTGTTGTTGCAATTTAATTTCACGTCCACCACGAATAAGTTGGAAAACCTGTACAATAAATTCAATTTCACGAATGCCTCCCGCGCCCAGTTTGATATTATCCGATAACCCACGGCGTCGCACTTCCCGTTCAATTTTATGTTTCATTTCGCGTAAAGATTGGATAACGCTAAAATCAATATAACGGCGGTAAACAAAAGGGCGGAGTAAATTTTGTAAGTTTTTGATATTGGGATCTTGCGGATCAGCGCCTAAAATACGCCCTTTGATCATTGCATAACGTTCCCAATCTCGTCCTTGTTCTTGGTAATATTGTTCCATTGCGGTAAAACTTAGGGCTAATGCCCCCGCTTCACCAAAGGGGCGTAGACGCATATCTGTGCGATACACAAAACCATCAGGGGTATATTGATCTAAAGCATTAATCAAACGTTGTCCTAAGCGAGTGAAAAAGACACTATTTTCAATAGAACGTCTTGCGCCTTGCGTTTCGCCGTTAGCAGGGTAGGTAAAAATGAGATCAATATCTGAGGAAAAGTTTAGCTCAAAACCGCCTAGTTTCCCCATTCCTAAAATATAAAGTTGTTGCGGTTTGCCGTGGCTATCCATTGGTATGCCCATTTCAGCACAGGCACGCTGATAAAGCCAATCCCGAGCGGCAATAATAATGGTTTCTGCCAATTGTGAAAGGGCAATGAAAATTTCTTCGACCGTCGCTAAGTTTAAACTTTGACATAAACTTAACTTCGCCATTTCGCGATGACGAAAAAGACGTAATTGGCGATAAAGTTGGGTGTCATCAGTAACTTCTTGAAGTAAGGAATGCAAGGCTTGTTGGTAATAGGCTGTATTTTCTAAATGGGGGAATTGTTGCCAACATTGGTGTAAAAAGTGCGGTTGTTTTTTTAACGTTTCTGCCACAAAATCAGACATTGCAATGCCTTGTGCCAGTTTACCTATTGGGCTAGTCGGATCATTTTTCTGCTGTGCAAGTTGCGTGTAAATCCCTTCATTATAATGTTCAGGGTAATGCTGAATTAAACAATCTGCCAGTGTTTTCAACGTATCGTCAAGGTGAGGAACAGAAAATGCCATAGGTTATCCTTATCAATCATTAACTGATTGCTAACTATAAAGAAATTTTAAGAATTTTTAAATACATAGATTGCATTGGTAAAGGAAAATTACTACACTGAGCGCGAGCTAGAGGCTCAAATTAGTCGGGGTGCTTGATAGCTGAGATCATACCCGTGAACCTGATACAGTTAATACTGACGTAGGAAACTAATTTTTTTGCTGTTCACGTCAATATTGCTGGTCGTTTTTTATTGGAAGGAAACACTATGCAATTCAAAAAATCTTTTTCTCTTACTTTTCTTACCGCACTTTTTAGCACTAGTCTGATGGCGACACCAAGCTCCGCGCAAGAGGTGCAAGTTTATACTTATGATAGTTTTAGTGCTGATTGGGGCGCCGGTCCAAAAGTGAAAACGCTATTTGAGCAAACTCACCCCCAATGTCAGGTGAATTATGTGCCTTTTGATAGCACAGGGGTAATGTTTAATCGGATTCGCCTTGAAGGGAAAAAGAGCAAAGCCGATATTGTGCTAGGCTTAGATCAAACAATGCTTGAAGAAGCGAAAAAGACCTCATTATTTGCAGAACATCAGGTGCCAATGGCGCAACTTTCTTTACCTGAGAAGTGGGAAGATAAGGTGTTCTTACCTTATGATTTTGGTGCTTATGCCTTCGTGTATCATAAAGAAAAATTACCAAACCCACCGAAAAGCCTAAAAGAATTGGTTGATAATCCACAACTTCGCATCATTTATCAAGATCCGCGTACCAGTGGTGTAGGGCGTGGATTAGTGATCTTAATGAATGAAGTCTATGGCGATGATGTAGAGGCGGCGTGGAAGAAATTGGCTCGCCATACCGTTACCGTAGGGAAAGGTTGGTCAGAAACTTACGGCGCATTTTTAAAAGGCGAATCAGATTTGGTGTTTAGTTATAACACTTCACCACTTTATCATCTGTTAAATGACAAGGATGCCAATTATGCCGCGACAGATTTTTCTGAAGGGCAAGTGCTACAAATTGAAACCGCAGCGCGAATGGCAAATCACCCTAACGCTTGTGCTGATGCCTTTATGCAATTTTTGATTACTCCAGAAGCGCAACGCCAAATTTCACAAAAAAATATTATGTTTGCCGTTATTGATGAAAAAATTGAACCGCACTTTGATGCGTTGAAACAAGCACAGCAAAGCAAAACCACGTTGGGAAGTGGCGTCAATACAGAACAATTAAAACAATGGACGAACACTTGGCAAGCCAGCTTAACACAATAATACGCCGTTATTTGCAAAAATTCCCCCTTTCTTCAATGCTTGGGGGAATGGGCGTGATATTGCTATTGGCGACATTTTATGGCTTTACCTTAAGTGCGGTGTTAAATCTTGGCAATCATCAGCAATGGACAGCGCTTTGGCAAGATGACTACATTCGCCACGTTATCGCCTTTAGTTTTGGGCAGGCATTTCTTTCGGCATTCTTATCGGTGAGTATCGGATTATTATTTGCCCGTGCGTTTTTTTACCAAGATTTCCGTGGTAAATCGCTTATTTTGAAGTTATTTTCCCTCACTTTTGTGTTACCTGCTTTGGTGGCTGTACTAGGACTATTAGGGATTTACGGACATTCAGGTTGGTTGGCAAGGTTATTTTCCGCCCTTGAGATTGACTGGAAACCCAATATTTATGGCTTAAGTGGCATTTTAATCGCACATTTATTTTTTAATATTCCTTTAGCAAGCCGCCTATTTTTGCAAGCACTATCAAGTATTCCTAATCAGCAACGTCAGCTTAGTTCACAGCTTAATATTCGCGGTTGGCAATTTATTCGTTTGATCGAATTACCTTATTTACGCCAACAATTTTTGCCTGCCTTTGCGTTAATTTTTATGCTTTGCTTTACTAGCTTTGCCATTGTACTCACACTTGGTGGTGGGCCAGCGTATACCACCTTAGAAGTGGCGATTTACCAAGCCATTTTATTTGAATTTGATTTACCTAAAGCGGCAATGTTAGCGTTGTTGCAATGCGGTTTTTGTGTCCTATTGCTTATGATGAGTAGCTTCTTTCATCGCAAAGATCCTAGCCAGCTCGATTTACGCCAGTTCTGGCGAGAAAAGCAGACAAGTGCGGTACAAATTTGGCAAGTTTTTTGTGTGGGCAGTGTGCTGATTTTTCTTTTTTTACCCTTGCTTTATATGGTGGTGGCAGGATTAGATTGGGATGCGTGGCAAAAAGTGGCACAAAATCCCCAGTTGTGGCGTGCTTTGGGTTATTCCTTAAGTATTGCGCTATGTTCTGCGCTATTTGCTATTGTATTGTCAATGGCATTACTCTTGCTCGTGCGACGCTTAGCTTGGCAAAGCCACCGTTACTGTGCCAATGTTATTAGTAATATGGGAATGATCGTCCTTGCGATCCCGACTTTAGTGGTGGCATTAGGGCTGTTTATTCGTTTGCAAGATCTTGATTTTCAGCCGTGGCATCTTCTCCTTATTGTAGCGTTTTGTAATGGCATTTTGGCAATGCCTTTTGTGATTCGCACGCTTTCTGCCCCAATGTATCAAACAATGCAATATGAGCGACTTTGCCAATCTCTTGGCGTACAAGGCTGGCAACGCTGGCGAGTGGTAGAATGGCAAACTTTGCGTTCAGCGATGCGGTATGCTAGCGCATTGGCTTATGCCTTATCGCTGGGCGATTTCACAGCGATTGCTTTATTTGGTAATCAAGATTTCATCTCTTTGCCTTATTTGCTTTATCAGCAATTAGGCTCATATCGTATGCAAGAAGCGAGCGTAACCGCCTTAATTTTATTAGGGTTATGTGGTCTGTTATTTATGATGATTGAAAAACCGCAAAATGTGGCATAGCGAAAAGCAAGAGCAAAGCGAAAATAGCAAAAAATTGCACCGCACTTTGTTTTTGTTCGATATTGGTTCTTATTACGTTAATGATTTAGGCAAGATAATGATTAAACTGGATACTTATTTTCATTACCCCAATCAAGCGATGCACTTCCAACTGCATATTTCGGCGGGACAACGTGTTGCCATAGTGGGGGCGAGTGGCGCGGGGAAAAGCACTTTACTCAATTTAATTGCTGGATTTGAACTCGCCGATAAGGGGGAAATTTGGCTTAATGGGCAAAATCACACCTTTAGCGCGCCCCATCAGCGTCCTGTTTCGATGCTCTTTCAAGAGAATAATTTGTTTACGCATTTAACGGTGGCTGAAAATATCGCTTTAGGTTTAAAGCCCAGTTTAACGCTGAGTGCGGAAGAAAAAGCACAAGTGGAAAAGGCAGCAAGTGCGGTCGGATTAGGCGATTTTTTATCTCGCTTACCTAATGCCCTTTCTGGCGGGCAGAAACAGCGTGTCGCTTTAGCCCGTTGTCTGCTTCGTGATAAACCGATTTTATTGCTTGATGAACCATTTTCTGCGCTTGATCCTCATTTGCGTCAAGAAATGTTGAATTTATTAGAGAATTTATCTCAGCAGAAAACATTGACGTTGCTCATTGTTACTCATCAACCTAATGAATTAGTCGGAAAAATTGATCGCCTTTTATGTGTTGAAAATGGTAGGATTAGTGATAAATCATTACCTGAATTAAAAATTTAGGTCTAAAATAGACCGCACTTTTTGTAATAAGGATAATTTATGACAATCACAAACATTCAAATTCCTTCTTTAACACCGCACCCAACCCTAGAATATTGGTCAGTGTGTAAAGTGGAAGCGTTATTTGAAACCCCTTTTTTAGAGTTGGTGTATCGTGCCACTCAGGTTCATCGTGAGAATTTTAACCCACGGGCGATTCAACTTTCTACCTTAATGTCGATTAAAACAGGGGGCTGCCCTGAGGATTGTGGTTATTGTCCACAATCGGCACGCTATCAAACAGGGGTGCAAAATCAACAATTAATTAATGTTGATGAGATTGTAGAGAAAGCGAAAGTGGCAAAATCCCGTGGTGCAAGTCGTTTTTGTATGGGGGCGGCTTGGCGTGGACCAAAACCAAAAGATATTGAAAAAATCACCACGATTATTAAAGCAGTAAAAGATCTGGGGCTAGAAACCTGCGGGACGTTTGGCTTATTGCAAGATGGTATGGCGGAAGATTTGAAAAAAGCAGGATTAGATTACTACAATCATAATATTGATACCGCACCAGAGCATTATGAAAAAATTATTGGCACACGCCAATTTGATGATCGTATTAATACCCTTGGGAAAGTGCGTAAAGCCGGCTTAAAGGTATGTTGTGGGGGAATTGTTGGGATGGATGAAACACGGAAAGAACGTGCCGCATTTATTGCCAGCTTAGCTAATCTTGATCCACAACCAGAATCCGTGCCAATCAACCAATTAGTGAAAGTGGAAGGCACACCATTGGCTGATGCGGCGGAATTAGATTGGACGGAGTTTGTACGTACCATTGCCGTTGCACGAATTGTGATGCCAAAAAGTTATGTCCGTTTATCTGCGGGACGTCAAGGAATGTCAGAAGAAATGCAAGCAATGTGTTTTATGGCTGGGGCAAATTCGATTTTCTATGGGGATAAGCTATTAGTAACAGAAAATCCTGAAGAAGATGGCGATCAGCTTCTAATGGCAAAACTCGATCTTGAACCAGAAACAGAAGAAAATCGTCTGCAACAAGAACAAAATTAATGTAACGATTTATTGACGCAATGGCAGCATAGACGCTGCCATTTTTATTGCGATGTCAGTTTAACAAGATAATGCAATGCGCTAAGTACAGGATAAACCGTTGAGGAAAATGAAATTACGATAATAAATTTTTCTTTCTTAAATCACGAGTAATGCGAATAGCAGTTTCGGTTTCACAGCCAGCGTACTCAGCGATTTCTCGGTGTGTCCAATGGTAATCAGGAAAGTTTTCTGTTAAGAAACAAATACTATCAATCACACGATCTAAACTTTTTAAATACGCACTTTTAGCAAGGCGATCTTCTGCATCACGCAGTTCATTTGAAAGAATTTGGAATAAAAAGCGAATGGTTTCAGGGTTTTCTAAAAAGAAGGAATCAATATGTTGTGGCGTGATTTTGATAATTTCTGCTTCCATTAATACTTTCGCCGTGCAATGGTATTTCTTATCACCAAATAGGGTACGAAATCCAAAATAATCCCCTGCTTTATAAATTCTCACTAAACTTTCTTTACCATTTTCAAGGGTATGATATAAGCCAATAAGCCCATTTTTTACACAATAAAACGAGTGGGCAGTTTCCCCTTGACGATAGAGCTGAGTGCCTTTGTCAACAGCAACCAAATGATTATATTGACAATTTTTAAAATTCATCGCTTTAAGCATTTTCATATCCTATATAATTTATCCTTGTATTACTCGCAATAGTAGCATATAGCAAGCAATAAAAAGTAAGATCATACTAAGCAATTTACGTGCGGTTTCCTCTTTGATAATGCCACGAAGTTTCATACTGATGAAACTCATAAAAAAAGCACTTAGCACGACAATGAGTACAATGGAGAAACTTACATAGCCAATCTGTAAGGAATGGGGGATAATCACTTCTGGGGTTTTGGTTAAATAGCCGTAAAGATTGCCAATGCCACCAATCACCATCATATAATTGGTATAAACCGCCACACTTTTAATGCTAACACTGGGCAACTGGCTAATTAGTGGCGACATAATTGAGCCACCACCGATCCCTGTAATCCCAGCAATTCCCCCACCCAGAAAGCAGAACAGGCTACCACGTAAGCAATCTTTTTTCTGTGCTTGTTGCTTTTTCTTATTGTTCGGATGCAAAAAGGTTTTTAATGCCAATACAATCAGCGTAATGACAAAAACCCCTATTATCAGGTTATCTGAAACATTAAAGCTGAGATGAAAGCCAAGTTGTACACCAATGATCATACTTAGTGACCAAAGGAGCAATTTTTTCTTATCAATCTCAATATTTAGCTTATAAAAGTAAAACAGATTAATTAACGCTGATCCCATTACGATAGTCAGTGAAGTGGCAGAAATCATTTGGATTGGCATATAAGGGAAAAGCGTATGTAAAATGGGTACCATCAACACCCCGCCACCAATACCAAAAATAGCTGACATCAGGTTAGTTAATATACCGCATAAAAGAAGAATAATGATCAAAGAAAAGGTCATAGTCTATCCTTATGATTTTTCTTTTATTATGAATAATCAAATTAATAATCCTTATGATCGGCATCATAAAAACAAATATCAAAACTCTGTTTTAATATTTTTGTGATCTTGATCTTATTTTTAAAGTGCGGTGCTTTTCCCCTGTGAAATATTTGCCTATGATAAGGTTGAATGCTCAGTTTTAGTTATTTTTGTGTCGTATCTAACCAGCTTGAACATCGTAATGGCTCAGATTAATCGTCTTTGATTTGAGGTGCCTTTTCACAATAAATAATAAGGATAATTGTTATATGAAAAAATCACTTTCTCTTCTTGCACTTTCACTTATTGCCGCAACAAGTACAGCAAGTGCGGTAGAAATTTATAAAAAAGATGGCACTAGCGTACAGCTTAATGGGCAATTTAGACCAATGCTTGCGCATACCGAAGGGCAACGTTCAGATTTGCGTGATCGTGGCTCGCGTGTGGAGTTTATCTTTGCACAAGATATGACAGAAGAGATACGATTAATCGGTAAAACCAGAATTGTTTTTAATGGAAAAGATGCCAGTGGTAGCAATCATTCAGGTTTTGGTGATCCGCGTACTGCACAACTTTATCTTGGTATAGAACATAAAGCTGTAGGACGTTTATATTTAGGTCGTTTACCAACCAATGGCGATGCCATTATGTTAGGTGATTGGCAGTTAGGCGGAAGCGGACGTAATCCACTTACCGCAGAAGCCAATAAAGGCTTGCATTTCCGTTCTGTAGAATTAGCTGGGTTCCAATTTGGTTCGGATTATTTATTTGGTTCGGCTGAAAAAGGAGTGGATAACTCACCGAAGCATTTAAAAAATGGCTACGGGCTTGCATTATATTATACCAATAAATTGAATGACGACTGGCGATTACGCTTTAGAGCGGGTTACACTCGCGATAATTATGATAGTTATCAATTCTCTGCACCAGATAGCGCAGGAATAAATCAATCTTGGATTGAAAAAAATGTAAATCGTTCTGCGTGGCGTGTGGCGGCGGAAGTGAAATACCGTAATTTAGAAGTTGCTTATAACTATGGTGAATTAAAAGATCTACAACGTGCGAACTACCTTGATCATAATGCAGTAAAAGAAAAAAGACATTTCCTTGCAGCAAAATATTTCATCACACCAAAATTTGCTGGTTATAGCCAATTCCGTTATGAAAAACGGGGTGAAAATGTGAACCACGGTTACACCTTAGGGCTTGATTATCGTCCAATCAAAGACTTAATCACCTTTATTGAATTTGGACGTGATCGTAATATCAGTAACGTGAATGTGCATAATAAATATGTAAATCAATACTACACGGGTTTCCGTTTCTTATTCTAAGGGAGAGCCTATGAAAGCGAGCTTATTTCCAAAGCTAAGCCTATTAACTGCTTGTGTCATCACGGGCAGTGTGAATGCGGCGAATTATGCGTGGGATTTTTTTGAAAATGCACAGCCTCCAGCTTATTTAACCGTTACAAATGGGCAAGTTGCACCGAGTGCGTTGCATTACAAAGATGGGAAGCAGGCGTTGCATTGGCAGTTTGAGCCAAAAGGGCGCTTAGTGTTTTCACAAAATTTAGATTTTTCACAAAATGATGATATTTTACCGCAAACGTTTATGCTATGGCTTTATAATGAAAAAGCCATTAAACAGCCTCTTCACTTTAGTTTTGAACAACAAGGCAAGGTGAAAAAATCTTTTGATATTAATTTAGATTTTACAGGCTGGCGTGGTATTGCAGTACCATTTCGCGATATGCAAGGAGAAAAAGTTGCAAGTTTAGATAAATTAGTTATTCAAGCACCTAATCAAGCTGGAACACTATATTTGGATCAACTTTTATTCAATGTTCCTGTGGATAATCGTTACCCAATTCCTGATTATCAAGCCTCTTTTGTTAATCCTACTGCAAGTACGGCAGTGAATAAAAACTGGAATGGTTTGCTGTTGTATGATCAAATGTTAAGCAAAAATTACCCGCACTTTGATTTTAATAGAAGTCTGCATTCCGATCCGCAAAGCGAAAGCATTTACCAACGTTTTGAGCAAGTGTTAAATGTGTTTACGGATAAACCAAGTGTGGTGGATTTTTCACAAATTTTACAAAAATATCAATCTTTTAATATCAGTGAAAAAGATGGCGTCATTCAAGGTCCAATGCTTGATTTCCCAGCGCGACAGAAGTTTATGAAAAATGATCAAGTGTTTAGCAAGCAAGATCAAGATTTCTTACTTCGTTCTGTGTCAATGCGTGAGCTAGGTAAAGTGATGCTAGAAAGTGCAAAAGCCTTGCGTACAGGCAAACTGACAGAGGAACAACGCCAACAGCTGGAAGCCAAATTCTTGCTTGCCACCCGTTATTTATTTGATCAAGGTTTTGTGCGTGGTAGCAGTATCCAAATTGTTACCCATATGGGCTATCAAAACCGAGAACTTTTTGATGCGTGGTTCTTAATGCATGATTTACTTGAAAAGCAAGGATTGCTTGAACAAGCACAAGGCGCAATGGCGTGGTTTAGTGGAACAGGGCGTATTTTTGAGCCTGATGAACGTATTGTTGAAGCAAATGTGGATATTTTAAATACGCAACTCCAATGGATTATAAAAAGTATTTTACTGTTACCAAATGAACAGCAACGAACAGGCTTGTTAAAACAATTTTCCCATTGGTTGAGTACCACCATTTTACAATCAAAAGGGGTTGCCGGGGGATTTAAGCCGGATGGCTCAATTTTCCACCATTCACAACATTACACCGCATACGGAAAAGACGCCTTTGGTGGGCTAGCCCCTGTGGTTTATGCTATGAGTGATTCACCTTATGCACTTAATCAAGCAGCCCGAGAACGTCTAAATGATGTGTTATATAAAATGTGGGTTTATAGTAAAGATGGGCATATCCCAATTGTTATTAGTGGGCGCCACCCAACGGGAAAATTTTCTGTTGCTGCAGCACCATTTAAATGGTTTGCCTTAGCAGGTAATGAGAAAAATGGGGAAAAAATTAACCGCACTTTTGCAGGAATTTATGCGGCATTATCGCATAAGCCAACCTTTGAACAAGTTCCAGCCATTGCAGAACCCGTAGGGGCTTGGACGATGAATTATGCGTCAATGGTAATACAACGCCGTCATCAAGATGATCCAAGCTTGTCTTGGCTTGCTATTGCACGAGGATTTAGCCGTTATTTAGTAGGAAATGAATCTTACGAGAAAAACAATCGCTATGGACGTTATATGTCCTATGGTGCATTAGAAATTATCCCCCAACATTTTGATGATCGTGGTTATCGTTATGATGGTTGGGATTGGAACCGTTTCCCCGGCACAACAACCATTCATCTGTCTTATCCAGAGCTAAAAGCACAGTTGTTACAACTTCCTGCGGCGGGGCTTGAGGAAATGCTACTTTCCACAGAAACCTATGCAGGTGGAACAGATTTGCATAATAACAGTATGTATGCAATGAAACTGCGTGGACACAGTAAATATCAGCAAGACTCGCTATTTGCACGAAAATCTTATTTCCTATTTGATAACCAAATTATTGCATTAGGGACAGATATTCAGAATGATGATAAACAACATAGAACAGAAACCACCTTATTCCAGCATAGTGTGGCAGAACTTCAACCTGTTTTAGTCAATGGAAATGCTGTTTCGACATTAGGCACAAAACAAGATATTAAACAAGCTGTTACCTTTGCGGATCCTGCCGGTAATCGCTATTATGTGCCAGAAGGACAAAATGTTGTGTTTACTTATCAAGAGCAAGAATCTGTTGATGATCGTGATGACAAACCAACGAAAGGGAAATTTGCCACAGCGGTTATTGATCACGGTGTCGCCCCGAAAAATGGGCAATATGAATATGCCATTCTTGTTGCGGCTAAAAATGATCAAATGCCAGCTTATCAAAAATTATCGCAAACGAATAAACTGCACGCAGTTAAAGATAAGCATAGTGGACAAGAAGCCTATGCTTATTTTGAAGCAGAGCATAATGATGTAGGTGGGATTGTACTTGGAGCAGATCAGCCTGTTATGGTGATGGCACAACAGCAAGATCAATCACTTGATTTATCTATTGTGAATCCAGATCTCGCTTTCTATAAAGGGATTGAAGCGGATCAGGTTAAAGCGGGTAAACAAGCCGAAGTTAGTATTTATTCCCGTCAATGGCGTGAAAGCGCGTCTCAGACGCAAAATTCTACCTTAACGGTAAAAGGTAAATGGCAGCTTAAACAGGCTAGCCAGTGTGCAACGGCAACGGTGAAAGGGGAGACCACATTGATATCCACCCAAACCACAGATGCAACACCTTGCAAAGTGAGATTAGTCGTAGCGAAATAGCGCCTAAAAAACCATAAAAAAATACCGCACTTTAAAGTGCGGTATTATTTTTTCAAATTTTGATTAAAGCACTTTTACAATACTTTCACAAAGGTAACGAATGTTATCTTCGGTGATACCTGCAACATTGATTCGCCCTGAACGCACAGCATAAATAGCAAATTCTTCTTTTAAGCGATCGACTTGCTCTGGTGTTAAACCACTAAATGAGAACATACCGTTTTGTTGTTCAATAAAGCTGAAGTCTTGCTGTGCGCCGTATTCTTTTAATAATGCGACGAATTGGTGACGCATTTCTTTAATACGATGACGCATTTCCCCTAGCTCGGTTGTCCATTCTTCTCTTAATGCGGGATCGGCGAGTACGATCGCCACACTGGACGCGCCGTGGGAGGCAGGGTTAGAGTAGAGTGTGCGGATAATGGATTTCACTTGAGTCAATGCTGTTGTGGCGATTTCCGCGGTTTCGGCAACTAAGGTGAACGCACCAACACGCTCATTATATAAGCCGAAGTTTTTAGAATAAGAACTCGCAATTAATAATTCTTTGTGGTTCGCTGCGAAAGTGCGTAAACCAAAGGCATCTTCTTCTAAACCATTTGCTAGTCCTTGATAAGCGAAGTCGAATAGCGGTAACCAGCCATTTTTAGCAGACATTTCAGCCAGTTGTTGCCATTGTTCTGGGGTTGGGTCGATACCTGTCGGGTTATGGCAGCAGCCGTGTAATAACACCACATCGCCTTCACTTGCATTGCTTAAATCAGCGATTAAATTCTCCCAGTCAAGGGCTTTGCGTTCTGCATCATAGTAACGATATTCGCGAATAGTTACGCCCACCGCATTAAAAATCGCATTATGGTTTGGCCAAGTAGGCGTGCTAATCCAAACATTTTGGGCTTTTGTTTGACGTTTAATAAATTCTGCGGCAATACGCAATGCTCCAGTTCCACCAAGGCTTTGTACGGTTTTAGCTCGTCCTTGTTTTACAATTTCTGAATGCTCGCCAAACAAAACGCCTTGCGTACGCGCATTAAAATCAGCAACCCCATCAATCGAAAGATAATTTTTGGTGGTTTCAGCCTCAAATAAACGTTGTTCGGCTGATTTCACCGCTTTCATAATGGGTGTGTTGCCTTTAGCATCTTTATAGACACCAATCCCTAAGTTGATTTTGTGAGTACGATCATCGGCTTTAAAGGCTTCACCTAAACCTAAAATAGGATCGGCTGGAGCAGCATTAATATGTTCAAACATCGTGATTATCCTTCTAATGTTGTGTTGAATTTGTGGTTAATAATGTTATTTCTCTAAGAGAAGAAATCCTGTGTAACGTTATACTTGAGAATTCCCCCTGTTCGCAAGTATTTATTAGTACTAAGTTGGCTTTATGTCTAAGAAAGCCAATATTTTTTCAAAAAATGCGATGATTATTTAGATAATTTCAATTTGTCTTTTGCCCAAACTAAACCAGATTGATATTCTTGTGGCAGTATTTGCGAAAATTTATCCAGTAAATGCACTAGTTCTTGACGATCTGGATGAGCCAAATTGATATGCCCTAGCTTACGCCCTTCACGCACTTCTTTACCATACCAATGCAATTGACTAAATGGCATATTGAGCCATTGCGGATTATGCGTTGTGCCAATTAAATTAATCATCACTGCGGGCATTGTGCTAGTCAGTTCTGGTGTTGGCAAATTGAGTAATGCTCGTAAATGAAGTTCAAATTGGCTGATTGCACAACCTAGTTGCGTCCAATGCCCACTGTTATGCACTCGAGGCGCAAGTTCATTAATGAGTAATTTATCGCCAATGACAAAACATTCCATTGCCATTACGCCGATATAATCTAGCTTGTGCATTATTTTTGCTAACATCGCTTCTGCTTGCTGTTGTAATACAGCCTGTTGTGGCTGAGCGCTATCTGCAACGCTATAACGTAAAATCCCGCTTTGTTGTAAATTATGCGTAACAGGATAAAAACGGGTTGCGCCGTCTTTAAATCTTGCCCCCACTAGAGATATTTCACCATCAAAGGGAATAAATTTTTCCGCAATGACTTCGCCATATAAATCTTGAGTGATTTGCGCCTGATTTTCTTCGGTGATGATCCATTGACCACGTCCGTCATATCCCCCAGTACGGCGTTTCACCACAACTTTATCGCCAATTTGCTGCCAAATATCTTGCCATTGGGAGGCAGAATGAATGAGTGTCCAAGGGGAAGTGGGAAGATTGAGTTCATCAAGAAGCGATTTTTGCGAAAGGCGGTCGGCGAGTAAGCCAAAAACGGAACGATTAATAAACTGCGGATGATTGGCTAAGGTTTCTGTCAGAGGTGTGTTTTCCCATCGTTCAATTTCTGCGGTAATTAAGCAACCTTCTTCCAGTTCAAACACGGGGGCATTGAAAGGCAATGGCACAACCTGAATATCTAAAGGCGCACCAGCATAGCGCAACATTCGTCCAAGTTGCCCATTACCTAACACATAAATAACAGGGTACAAAGCACTTTTTTGCATTATAAAATCCTTGATGATGTTGGTTAAAAAATAATGCCGCATAGAAAGTGCGGGGCATTTTTTGCTTATTTTTCTATTTGTTCAGTCGGTGTTTCAGCGTTTTCTTGTTCATCTTCATTTTGTTTTAAAAGACGAGAAATCGCACTTAAATAAGAAATTTCCAGCGTTTCGCGGCTCGTTGCCATTACGCCTTGATCAATCAAATAGCCGTCATTCACATCATAAACCCAGCCGTGTAGGGAAAGTTTTTTCCCCCGTTTCCACGCCGATTGCACAATAGAAGAACGCCCAAGGTTGTAAACTTGCTCTGCAACGTTGAGTTTGGTTAGCATATCCGCACGTTTTTCTGGCGGCAGTTTACCCAATAAATGGCTATGTTTAAACCAAATATCACGAATATGTAATAACCAATTATTTATCAAGCCTAAATCCTGTTCTGACATCGCCGCTTTAATTCCACCGCAGTTGGTATGCCCACAAATGATAATATGTTCAATATCCAACACGTCCACTGCATATTGCACCACTGAAAGGCAGTTTAAATCGGTATGGATCACTTGGTTTGCCACATTACGATGGACAAACAGCTCACCGGGTCCAAGGTTGGTGAGCTTTTCCGCCGGCACACGACTATCAGAACAACCAATCCACAAATAACTTGGCTTTTGATGATCAGCAAGCTCACGAAAATAATCGGAATTTTCCTCTTTCATTCGTGTTGCCCAGCTATAATTATTGGCGAAAAGTTGCTCGATTTTTTTCATTGAAATACTCCAAAATTAATGGATGCACAGTATAACGAATAATAAGACAAGGGTAAATTAAACTATACGAGATAAACAACAGGTATGAGTTGCTGGGCTGAGGGGAAAAGTGCGGTGAAAAATTAACAAAAATTTCACCGCACTTTTTGAGGGCGGCCTAAATAAAAGTTGCCTTTGTGATAGATAGTTATAAATCTTCTTGATTTCTTATAAAATGGCTTATAAGATAAGTTTAAATCACTGATATTGCGTCTAAATGAAAACTTTAATTATCCAACCTAAAGCCTTAAAACAACTGCGTCGTATTCCCGAGCGTTCTGTTATTATTGATAAATGTGAGGAATTAAAGCAATTTCCTTTATGCACCAATGTAAAATCCTTAATTAATCATAAATATCCTTATCGCTTCCGTGTGGGGCGTTATCGGGTATTTTTCTAGTTGATTGGCGACGCATTAAGCGTGGTCTCTATTGAAGAGGTGAAAAAACGCGATGAACGCACTTACTAATATCCAATATATTAACGATGAGCAAGGCAACCCTGCTTTTGCGGTTGTGCCACTTGCAACCTTAGAATGGTTAAAAAGCAAAGCAGGCTTGAAAAATCCTCTTGATACTGGTGTCCCCTATGAGGTTGCTGCTCTTGCACTTAAACAGGATATTTCTGCCGTGCGGGCGTGGCGAGAATATTTGAATCTTACTCAAGCAGAGGTCGCAGCTCGCCTTGGGGTATCGCAATCAGCTTATTGCCAGTATGAAAATGCTACTCGCCTACGCAAAAGCACTAAGCAGAAAATTGCCAATGCGTTAAATCTTCATCTTGAGCAGTTGGATTTTTAATTCTCTTGGGAAAATTAAATGCAAAAGTGCGGTGAAAATTAACAAAAATTTCACCGCACTTTTATGTTTTGAATTGAAATTTAGCTTACAACGTGGCGTCTTTCATCGCTTTCACAAACTGAGCCAATTCGCTCAAGCATTTTTGATGATTATCTAGATTGCGTTCGATAATTTTGACTGTTGCAGAGCCTGAAATAGCCCCGGCTGCACCAAGTTGCAAGGCTTCTTTAACCTGTTGGGGGTGGGCGATGCCGAAACCTTGTAGGATTGATGGGGCTTGCTGAGCTTTAAGTTGTTCTACTAGGGTATCTAAATTTGTTGCATGGCTTTGGTTTTCTGCACTGGTTACGCCAGCGCGAGAAACTAAATAGGTGTAGCCTTCGCTATGTTGTGCTACGCCTTTAATGGTTGCTTCATCCGCATTTGGTGGGCAGATAAACACAGGTTGTATGCCGTGTTTTTTCGCAGCTCGGATATAAGGTTCAGCTGCAAGTAAAGGAATATCTGCCACAAGCACAGCATCCACGCCCACTTCGGCACAACGTTGATAGAAATGATCTAAGCCCTGTGCATAAATTAAATTTGCACATAATAATAAACTGATCGGAATTTCAGGATATTTCGTCCGCACTTTTGCCAGCAGCTCAAAACTTTCTGCCGTACTACAACCTGCATTTAAGGCACGATTGTTAGCCGCTTGAATGACGGGGCCGTCTAATAAGGGATCAGAAAAAGGAAAACCCAGTTCTAACGCATCTGCACCGTTATCGACAAGGGTACAAATAATCTCAAAAGAGCGTGCTAAATCGGGATCGCATAGCGTGACAAACGGCACGAATGCGCCTTCATTTTTAGTATTAAGTTGGGTGAATAAGGTTTCAAAACGGCTCATTACATTTTCCCCTTTTCAGTTAAGATTTTATCCACCGTGAAAATATCTTTATCCCCACGCCCTGATAAATTTACGACGATTAATTGTTCTTTGTTTGGATTTTGTTGGATTAATTTTAACGCATAAGCCAACGCGTGCGAGCTTTCCAACGCTGGGATAATACCTTCGTGTTTGGCGAGCGCTTGGAAGGCATCTAGGGCTTCATCGTCCGTAATACTTTCATATTCTGCACGTCCGATAGCGTGTAAATGGGCGTGTTGTGGCCCCACAGAAGGGAAGTCTAAGCCCGCAGAAATGCTGTAAGATTCTTCGATTTGTCCATCATCGGTTTGCATAATTGGCGATTTCATTCCGAAATAAATCCCCACTTTACCGTGGCGAAGTGGCGCGCCGTGTTGCCCAGTGGTAATGCCTTTGCCGGCAGGTTCAATGCCGATTAAACGCACTTGTGGTTGATCAATGAAATCAGCAAACATTCCAATGGCGTTAGACCCCCCGCCTACGGCAGCGATAATCACATCAGGTAAACGCCCTTCTTTTTCTAAAATTTGGCGTTTGGTTTCTTCGCCGATCATTTTTTGAAATTCACGCACGATAGTTGGGAAAGGGTGAGGCCCTGCTGCGGTACCAAGTAAATAATGTGTGGTTTCATAGTTGGCAGACCAATCGCGCATTGCTTCACAACAGGCATCTTTTAACGAGCAAGAGCCTTTTTCAACGGGGATAACTTCCGCCCCCATCAAACGCATACGAAACACATTTGGTGATTGACGCTCCACATCTTTTGCCCCCATATAAATACGGCAAGGCATATCCAGCATTGCACAAGCAAGGGCCGTGGCAACCCCGTGCTGACCAGCACCTGTTTCAGCAATGATGCGTGTTTTTCCCATTCGTTTAGCAAGTAAAATTTGCCCTAAAACTTGGTTAGTTTTGTGCGCACCACCGTGCAATAAATCCTCCCGTTTTAGGTAAAGTTTCGTTTTAGTACCTTTGGTGAGATTACGACACAGGGTCAATGCGGTAGGACGACCGGCATAGTTTTTCAGTAAATCTTGAAATTCCGCTTGAAATTCAGGATCGGCTTGCGCCGTTACAAAGGCGTGTTCCAGTTGTTTTAGCACAGGGACTAAAATTTCTGGCACATACATTCCGCCAAATTCACCAAAATACGGGTTAAGCTGGGTTTCTGACATAATTTTTCCTTATGCTTAATAATCTAAAATTTGTTGAAATAATTGCGCGAGCTTGTGGGCGTCTTTCACACCCGCACTGCTTTCAGCACCTGAATTAATATCTAAACCTAAGCAATGTTGCGATAGGGCAAGTGCGACATTTTCCTGATTAATGCCCCCTGCGAGCATTGCTTTATTTTTTATTTCAGTAGGAATGAGCGACCAATCAAAGGGTTGCCCTGTACCACCTTGTTGCTTGGCAAGTTGGCTATCGAGGACATAGCGATCAATATGTGAAATGGGTTCAATTTGTACCGCACTTTGTTTTTCTACTGGAATGGAAATGGCTTGCCAAATTTGGCATTCAGTAGGCAATTGCTGACGTAATTGTGCAATAAATTCTGCCTTTTCACTACCGTGTAACTGGACGGCAAAAAGCGTCAGCTGAGAAGCAATTTTTACAATAAAATCAATTTGTTGATTTTGGAATACACCGACAAAGCGCAATGGGGCTTGCGTCACAAGCTCTTGCGCTTGACGTAAAGATAGTTTGCGTTTTGAGATTTCAGCAAAAATCAATCCACCATATAAACCACCTTGTTGATACACGGCTTGAACATCTTGAGGGCGTGTTAAACCACAGACTTTATTTTCACCAAATATCACCGCCCTTACCGCATTGTTCAAATCATCACTTCCCATTAGGCTGCTGCCAATTAAAAAGCCATTGACATAAGGTTTTAATTGTTGAACTTGTTGATGAGAATAAATGCCTGATTCGCTAATGATGATGCGATCCGCTGGAATCTGGCGAGCAAGAGGCGGCGTGCGGTCAAGATCGACAGAAAGATCGTGTAAATCACGGTTGTTTATTCCGATAACTTTCGCCCCTAATGCAATAGCACGTTCTAATTCTTGCTGATTAGAGGTTTCTGTTAGCACCCCCATACCTAATTCGTGGGCTAATTCTGCCAGTTGTGAATAAGTTTCATCATCTAACACGGAAAGCATCAGTAAAATCGCGTCAGCTTGGTGATAGCGCGCAAGGTAAACTTGATATGGGCTAATCATAAAATCTTTGCACAGCACAGGTTGGCTAACCTGCTGACGAACTTGCTGAATATAAGCAAAATCCCCTTGAAAATATTTTTCATCCGTAAGCACGGAAATGGCTGCGGCATAATGCTTATATACTTGAGCAATTTCATCAAGGTTAAAGTCTGCACGAATTAAGCCCTTAGAAGGTGAGGCCTTTTTGCATTCTAAAATATAAGCTGGACGTTGATGCGTACCTTGTGCTAATGCTTGATAAAAAGAGCGGTCAGATTTTTCAAGTTTTTTTTCAAACGCTTGCAAAGGGAAGGCGTGCGATTTTGCCTCCACCCATTGCGCTTTATCTTGCACAATTTTTTGTAAAATCGTTGGAGTTTGGTTGTTAATGATCATTGTGTTTTCTCTTGATTATTCTACTGCACGCAATGCGATTAAGGTTTCAAACGCTTTTCCTGAGGCAAGCACAGCAAGCACTTTTTCAGCATTTTGTTTCAAATCTTCATAGCCGAATAATTTCATTAATAAGGCAGTATTCATTGCCACCGCTTGGGCGTGTTCTGCTTTGCCTTTGCCTTGTAAAAGTGCGGTCAAAAATTTTGCATTTTCTTCTGGCTCACCGCCACGCAGACTTTCTAATGGTTGCGGCTCAAAACCAAAATCGTAAGGGCTTAGGCTATAACGTTCAATTTTTCCATCACGAATTTCTGCCACTTCTGTTTTGCCGTGGATGGCGACTTCATCTAAACCCGCACCGTGTACCACAATGCTGTGTTTATGCCCTAAACGCACAGCCGTTTCTGCATAAGGTGCAATCAATTCAGGGGAATATACTCCTAATAATTGATGTTTTGGGTGAGCAGGGTTACATAATGGGCCTAAAATATTAAAAATAGTACGTGTTTTTAATGCTTGGCGAACAGGCACCGCGTGTTTGAAACCCGGGTGATATTGTTGTGCGAACAAAAAGCAAATGCCAATTTCATCAAGGGCTTGGCGTGCTTGTTCCGCACTAATATTAATATTGACCCCTAATGCACTGAGAACATCACTTGCCCCAGTTTTACTGGATACGCTACGATTGCCGTGCTTTGCCACTTTCAAACCACAAGCTGCCCCCACAATAGCAGACGCTGTGGAGATATTAATGGTGTTTGCACCATCGCCACCAGTGCCAACAATATCGGCAAACACATAATCAGGCGTTGGGAAATGGTTGGCATTAGCGAGAACGGCATTGACCGCACCGCTGATTTCTTCTGCACTTTCTCCACGCAATTTTAGCGCAATGAGTGCGGCTGCTAGCTGTTCGTTATTTAACTCACCTTGCAAAATGGCATTAAATAGCTGTTCTGCTTGCGCTTGGGATAAAGATTGTTTATCAAAAAGTTGGTTAAGAAGTTGTTCGGTTTGCATAGGGTATTCCTTTCAATTCTGTTAATTTTATTTTTAAATTTTAATCGTGTATATCTATTTTAGGTTTTCGCCCTAAAGGCGACCTACTTTTCTTTGCTTGTGCAAAGCAAAGTAGGCAAAAGAAAGCACACCCAGCAGTCTTGTTTTTCCTCATTCCAACTAAATTTTTCGGGCGGCGAAAAAAGAGATTTTGTTCCGTTTCACTACACAAAATTACAATTTTTTTCGCCTAAAAATTTAGCTTCCATTCGGACAAGACTGAAGGGAACCGAAGGTGCTTTGTTTAATATTGCATAATAACTAAAATACAAAGTTTGGCTAACGATAAATGCTGTAACTGAGATCTTTTGCCTCATCACCTGTCATTCCACGAAATCCCCAGCAGTGAGCTGGCTGCTCTTTTATGGTGATCTCGACATCTATGGGAGAAAGGTTGAGTTTATTTTCTAATTCACAAAAAAGCATTTTAATTAATCGTTTTTTAGTAAATTCAGTCCTGCCTTGCATAAGATTAATTTCAATGGCGGTGAAATCTTGACTACGTCCGCTAGGTAGATACAAATTTTCTGCTTCTGTCCCTTGGAAATAAATAAAATGTTTACCCGTTGGAATATCCATTTCAAGATTCAAGCAAGCATAAATAATTTCTGCAAGCTGTGCCTTGCGTGAATTTAGGCGATCTTTTAATCCATAAACAATAATCATCGTATTATCCTTAATGACGATTAAGCAACCAATTTATTGCGTTTTCTAGCAATTTTCCTCCTTGCACGGTAAGAATGCTTTCTGGGTGGAATTGGAAACCGCAAATGGGTAGCGTTTTGTGACGGATTGCCATAACAATGCCGTTATACTCAGCGTTTACAATAAATTCATCGGGCAAATTTTCTCCCATTAGGGAATGATAGCGTGCCACTGGCATTGGGTTATTTAACCCCGCAAACATTGCTTGCCCATCGTGTTGAATATTGGAAACTTTGCCGTGCAGCACTTCGCCAGAATGAACCACATCACCACCAAATGCTTCGATTAACGCTTGATGACCTAAACAAATGCCAATCATTGGCACATTGCCTTTAAGACGTTTAATAAGTGGCAGTAAAATGCCTGCTTCTTGTGGGTTACCCGGTCCGGGAGAAAGAGCAAGGATACTATTTGGCTTTAGTGCCATTTTTTCTACCAGCGCAATATTGCAATCATTGCGGTAAATTTGCACTTGATGTCCAAGCGTTCTAAATTGATCCACAAGGTTATAAGTAAAGGAATCAAAATTATCTAAAAATATAATATTTGCCATAGAGTTTCCTTATTGTGCAAGTTGGTTGGTTTGCATAATGGCATTAATTACCGCTCTGGCTTTGTGGCGAGTTTCATCTGCTTCCATTTGGGGATCAGAATCTAGCACTTCACCGCAGCCAGCTTGGATATAAGCAATGTCGTTTTGCACGAAAGCAGAGCGGATCACAATACAGGTATCGAAATTTCCATCTGATGAGAGATAGCCCACCGCACCGCCATAGCTATGGCGTTTTTGTTGTTCCACTTGATAGATTAATTGCATTGCTTTGATTTTCGGTGCGCCTGTGAGTGTTCCCATATTCATACAGGCTTGATAAGCGTGCAAGGCATCTAATTCAGGGCGAAGTTTACCCACCACGCGAGAGACCAAATGCATAATGTGTGAATAACGATCCACTTGCATTAAATCTTTCACTTGACGTGTACCACTTTGGCAAACCCGTGCGATATCATTCCGTGCTAAATCCACTAGCATTAAATGTTCTGCTAACTCTTTTTTATCTAAACGTAATTCTAATTCTAAACGCGCATCCAGTTCGGGATCGATATTCCCTTGAGCATCAAATCCTCTTGGGCGTGATCCTGCAATAGGGTAAATTTCTAATTGGCGAGAATCTTGGCTGTATTTTAATGCACTTTCAGGGGACGCACCAAATAGCGTGAAATCTTCATCTTGCATATAAAACATATAAGGGCTTGGATTATTCACTTTCAATTGGCGGTAAGTAGCAAGACTGTTTGGACAAGCTAAAGAAAAACGGCGTGAAGGCACAATTTGAAATACATCGCCAATGTTGATGTGGTGTTTTAAACGGCGAATAATCTCTTTAAAGGGTTCATCTTCAATGTTCACGCTCACTTTCGTTGAAGCCGATTGGAGAGGTAAGTGCGGTTCAATTTTCTGTAATTTTTGCGTAATTTGTACCGCACTTTGTTCCGTGGCAGAAAGCGCATTTTGATTAAAACAGAAGGTTTGGAGTTGAGCTTGTTGGCGTTGATGATCGAGAATCAATAAATTTTCTGCTAAATAGAAAACGTAGTCAGGACAGCTTAAGCCATCATTGTGTAGCACAATATTTTCCATTGGAATAAAATTTGCCACTAAATCATAAGCAAATAGGCCACCAAGAAAAATGGGTGTTTCGCTTGTTTTGTAAAGCGCGGTTAAGCAACGTAAACCATCAAAAATTGTGGGCGCTTGTAATTTACTGTCTTCATCAAGATCAGGATTGAGTGGCGCAAATTCTGCGATGAGTTGATTGTCTTGCTGTAAAAGGCGTTGTGCCATATGTTGTAATTTTTCTTGTAGCAAAGGCAATAATGCCACACCATTTTCATTTAATGCGTTAAAGGTTACGCATTGACCTAAACAGCTAATTTTTAACGCAGAATTAATTAATAAAAGACTTTTTAAACTATTTTTACTGCTGATTTCGGCGGATTCAAGTAAGAGTGTATTGGTTTGATCTTGGCATAATGTCGCAAAAACAGCGGTTGGATCGCTGTGATAAGGCACATTTTGTGAAAATACGTGGAGAAAAGGCATTGTCATTGGAATTCCTTTTTTGTATAAAATAATAACGCACTATTAAACTAGTACAAAAGGGTTTTGTCAAGGACTGTTTTCATCAAGAGGGAAATTTAGCTAATTGGCTTATTTGAGCGGTTTCGCTATAAAAGAGAAAAGAAATGTTGGTAAAGAATATTCCTTACCAACATTTCAAATAAGATGAAGGCTAAATTGGCATTATTTCAAGCTGCCAACCATATCTTCAGGGCGTACCCATTCATCAAATTGTTCAGGCGTGACTAAGCCTAGATTTATGGCTTCTTCTCTTAATGTCGTACCATTTTTATGCGCTGTTTTGGCGATTTTAGCCGCATTTTCATAACCAATATGGGTATTTAATGCCGTTACCAACATTAATGAATTTTCAAGTTGCTGTTTAATGCGTGGGTAATTGGGTTCAATGCCACTTGCACAGTGTTCATCAAAAGAAACACAGGCATCAGCCAATAACTGAGCAGATTGCAAGAAGTTATACGCCATTACAGGTTTAAACACATTAAGTTGGAAATGCCCTTGTGAACCTGCAAAAGAAATGGTGGTATCGTTACCTAACACTTGTGCGCATACCATTGTTAAGGCTTCACACTGTGTTGGATTTACTTTACCGGGCATAATAGAAGAACCGGGTTCATTTTCTGGAATTAAGATTTCACCAATACCAGAACGCGGGCCTGAAGCCAATAAGCGAATGTCGTTTGCAATTTTGAATAAAGACATTGCAAGTTGTTTTAACGCACTGTGTGTTTCAACAATGGCGTCATGGGTGGCAAGGGCTTCAAATTTGTTTTCCGCGGTGATAAATGGTAAGCCGGTAAATTTCGCAATATATTCTGCTACTTTCACATCATAGCCTTTCGGTGTGTTTAAGCCAGTACCTACCGCCGTACCGCCTAAAGCAAGCTGGGCAAGATGAGGTAAGGTATTTCTCAATGCACGCAAGCCAAAATCTAATTGCGCAGCATAGGCAGAAAATTCTTGTCCTAATGTCAGTGGTGTTGCATCCATTAAGTGAGTACGCCCAATTTTCACCACATCTTTAAAGGCTTCTGCTTTTGCAGCAAAGGTTTTTTGTAAACGTTCAATGCAAGGAATAGTGACTTCCACCACTTTTTTATAGGCAGCAATGTGCATTGCGGTTGGATAAGTATCATTCGATGATTGTGATTTATTGACATCATCATTTGGATGAATAATTGATTTTTCACCTAATTTTCCGCCATTGATAACGTGCGCACGGTTTGCAATCACTTCATTTAAATTCATATTAGATTGCGTACCTGAACCAGTTTGCCAAATGACTAATGGGAATTGATCGTCAAGTTTATGGGCTAAAATTTCATCGCAAGCTTGGGCGATTAAATCACGTTTTTCAACGGGCAAAACGCCTACCTCATTATTTGCGTAAGCAGCAGCTTTTTTCAAATAACCAAACGCCTCAATAATTTCCTGTGGCATTGATGCCGATGGTCCAATTTTGAAGTTATTGCGGGAGCGTTCTGTTTGTGCCGCCCAGTATTTATCTGCTGGCACTTTCACTTCGCCCATCGTGTCTTTTTCAATACGAAATTCCATTCTAGTTACCTCAAATGATTGAATTAATAATAAGAAAACGTTTTGAGTTTACCACTTTAGAAGTATGAATGGAATCTGAGGAAAGTTGGCAAAGTTGGGTTTTGTGATGTAGATCATAAAGTGCGGTAAGATTTTTTTGAATTTTTTGGCAGCGGAAAAATTAATGTTTTCTATTTATCGGATTTTTCGTTAAAATTAGGCGTTTAAAAATCTGATTTCATACGGGTAAAAGACGCATTTTTATGGCAAAGCACGCACAGTTTTACATTTTAGACAAAACACAAGCAAAATCCCCATTGTCTGCAATGGAAACTTTGGCTTGTGATTTGGCTGCGCAGGCTTGGCGATTAGGCAAAAAAGTGCTAATTAGCTGTGAAAGTGAAGAACAGGCTTTTCGCCTTGATGAAGCCCTATGGGCAAGAGAGCCAGAAGAGTTTGTGCCACATAATTTATCGGGCGAAATCACTCAATATGCCACCCCCATTGAAATTAGCTGGGCGGAAAAACGCAACGCACAACGCCGTGATCTATTAATAAACTTGCAAGCCCAAATTCCCGATTTTATTGCGAGTTTTAATCAGATCATTGATTTTGTTCCCGCTGACGAAACGCAAAAAGCCATCGCACGGGAACGTTATAAACAATACCGCCAATTAGGTTGGCAGCTCAGCACGGAGCAAGCCTGATGAGGTGGAATGCAAAAACCTTTGCTGAACTCAGCACACAAGAATTATTTGCGATTTACCAAATTCGCACCGCCATATTTGTGGTGGAGCAACAATGTGCTTATCAAGAAGTGGATCATTGGGATCAAAATGCGGTGCATTTTTGGCAAGAATTTGACGGCAAAATCTGTGCTTATTGCCGCATTATTCCACAAGATGACGGCATTCATATTGGCAGAGTGCTAGTGGCGCAGCACGCACGGGGCAAAGGCTTAGCCAACGAATTAGTGCAACACGCATTGGCTTATTGCCAACAACATTGGGCAACAGAACCTGTGCTAATCCAAGCGCAAACTTATTTGCAAAATTTCTACCGCACTTTGGGTTTTCAGCCCACTTCAGCAGAATATGTAGAAGATGGCATACCGCATTTGGATATGAAGTTGGAGAAGAGATAATGAAACCAATGACAAAAGAAGAAATTATCGAACAGCAACGGCAATTAGCTATTCGCTTCAAACCTTGGATGGAAGATAAGAAAAAGCGTGAAATTCTCACCTTCCAGCGTCCTAATGGTGATATTGTCGATCATTATCCTGATGGACGAGAAGAAGTGATTAAATATGCGAAATAATTTAGCCATTTTTTATTGCGGTACGAATGGGGCAGGTAAAAGTACTTTGCGTTCTTTTAATCAAGATCAGGTGCAAGTGGTGATTGATTCCGATCATATTGCAATGGAACTCAATCCACAAAATCCACGATTGGCCGATATTGAAGCAGGAAGAAAAGCCGTTGAATTATTTAAGTATGCGGTAAAAAATCAGGTTTCATTTTCAATGGAATCGACTCTTGCAGGAAAGTCTATTTTGCACCGTATGCAGCAAGCTAAATCAAAAGGCTTTTATGTAAGGCTAAATTATATCGGTGTCAATGATCCTGATATTAATGTGAAAAGGGTGCAGGCTAGAGTACGAAAAGGCGGCCATTTTATTGATGAAGCCACAATTCGTAAACGCTACGAAATTAGTCGGCAAAATTTAATTTTAGCCTTACCGCTGTGCGATGAAATATTTATTTATGATAATTCGGCGGAAATGCCAATGCTTATTTTTCATCTTTCTAAAGCGAAAATAATTACGCAGTTTGAACAAGTATTACCTGATTGGTGTGAAAATTTATTAGCAGAATTATTACGGTTAGATTTTAATTTAGTTTAGTTACAAATAGAGAAAAACCAATGACACAAAAATTTGAAATGGCAGATCGTTTTGATCCCTCTGCCGTAGAACAAGCTCTTTATAAACACTGGGAAGAAGCGGGCTATTTTAAGCCGAATGAAAACCCGAATGCACCGAGTTATTGCATTGCCATTCCACCGCCGAATGTAACGGGATCATTGCATATGGGACACGCTTTCCAGCAAACTTTAATGGATACGCTGATTCGTTTTCATCGTATGGAAGGGGATAACACCCTTTGGCAAGCGGGGACAGACCACGCAGGGATCGCCACGCAAATGGTGGTGGAGCGTAAAATCGCGGCGGAAGAAGGTAAAACTCGCCACGATTACGGTCGTGAAGCCTTTATTGAAAAAATCTGGGATTGGAAAGCCTATTCCGGAGGCACAATCAGCCAGCAAATGCGTCGTTTGGGGAATTCAATCGACTGGGATCGTGAGCGTTTCACGATGGACGATGGGCTTTCTGATGCGGTGAAAGAAGTGTTTGTACGCTTGCACGAGGAAGGGTTGATCTATCGTGGCAAACGCCTTGTGAACTGGGATCCAAAATTGCACACCGCAATTTCGGATCTTGAAGTGGAAAATAAAGAAAGCAAAGGCTCGCTTTGGCATTTCCGCTACCCATTAGCTAATGGCGAAAAAACGGCTGATGGCAAAGATTATCTCGTAGTTGCTACCACACGTCCTGAAACAATGTTGGGCGATACCGCGGTGGCAGTTCACCCTGAAGATGAACGCTATCAATCTCTTATTGGCAAAACCGTGATCTTGCCTTTAGCAGATCGTGAAATTCCAATTATTGCTGATGATTATGTGGATCGTGAATTTGGAACAGGTGTGGTAAAAATCACCCCAGCTCACGATTTTAATGACTATGAAGTAGGTAAACGCCATCAGTTACCAATGGTAAATGTGATGACGTTAAATGCGGATATTCGTGATGAGGCGGAAATTATTGGCATAGATAATAAACCTCTCGTAAATTATGTGGCAGACATTCCAGAAAAATATCGTGGAATGGAACGTTTTGCAGCGCGTAAGCAAATTGTGGCGGACTTTGATGCCTTAGGCTTATTGGAAGAAATTAAACCACACGATCTAAAAGTGCCTTATGGCGATCGTGGTGGCGTACCAATTGAACCGATGCTCACCGATCAATGGTATGTGAGCGTAAAACCATTGGCAGAAGTGGCGACCAAAGCGGTAGAAGAGGGCGAAATCCAATTCGTACCGAAGCAATATGAAAATCTCTATTTCTCGTGGATGCGTGATATTCAGGATTGGTGTATTTCTCGCCAACTTTGGTGGGGACATCGCATTCCTGCTTGGTATGATGAACAAGGTAATATTTATGTGGCTCGCAGTGAAGCAGAAGTGCGGTCAAAATATCAGCTAAATTCTGATATTGTACTCAAACAAGATGAAGATGTGCTAGACACGTGGTTCTCTTCGGCTTTATGGACATTCTCTACCCTTGGTTGGCCACAGCAGACCAAAGAACTGAAAATGTTCCACCCAACAGATGTCTTGATCACGGGGTTTGATATCATTTTCTTCTGGGTTGCACGTATGATTATGTTTACGATGCACTTCATCAAAGATGAAAGTGGTAAACCGCAAGTTCCATTCAAAACAGTCTATGTAACAGGACTGATTCGTGATGAACAAGGGCAAAAAATGTCAAAATCAAAAGGGAATGTCCTTGACCCGATCGATATGATTGACGGTATTAGCCTTGAAGATTTACTCGAGAAACGTACGGGCAATATGATGCAACCGCAATTAGCGGAAAAAATTGCGAAAGCGACCCGTAAAGAGTTCGCTAATGGCATTGCTGCACACGGTACAGATGCATTGCGTTTTACCTTGGCCGCCCTTGCAAGTAATGGGCGTGATATTAACTGGGATATGAAACGCTTAGAGGGATATCGTAATTTCTGTAATAAACTGTGGAATGCAAGCCGTTTCGTGCTGACCAATGATAAATTAGATTTATCTGAGGGAGAGCTGGAGTATAGTCTTGCGGATCGCTGGATCAATTCTCAGTTTAACCGCACAGTAGAAGCCGTGCGTTCTGCATTTGCACAATATCGTTTTGATTTAGCAGCGAATGCCATTTATGAGTTTACTTGGGATCAGTTCTGTGATTGGTATTTAGAACTCACAAAACCAATATTTGCACAGGGTAATGCGGCACAAAAACGCGCGGCAAGTCGTACACTGGTAAATGTATTAGAAAAATTGCTACGCTTAGCTCATCCAATTATTCCATTTATTACTGAAGAGATTTGGCAAAAAGTGAAAGGTTTTGCGGGCGTGAGTGGTGACACCATTATGCTACAACCTTATCCACAGTATGAAGCAAGCCAAATTGATGAGCAAGCAGAGCTACAAATGAGTTGGTTGAAAGAGATCATCGTCGCAGTGCGTAATATCCGTGCGGAATGCAATATTGCGCCAAGCAAAGGCTTAGACGCATTATTACGTCATTTAACGCCAGAACAGCAACAAATTCTTGCCAATAACAGCACATTATTAGCAAGTATGGCGAAATTAGATAGCGTTGAACTGTTAAAGGATGGTGGAGAAGCGCCATTCTCGGTAACCAAATTGGTTGGTAACACAGAGCTTCTTATTCCAATGGCGGGCTTTATTGACAAAGATACCGAGTTAGCACGTTTAACTAAAGAGCTAGAAAAACTCAACGGTGAAATTGCTCGTATTGAAAACAAATTGAGCAATGAAGCCTTTGTGGCAAAAGCGCCAGAGCAAGTCATTGCGAAAGAACGTGAAAAAATGCAAGGCTATCAAGAGGCCATTGCAAAAGTTCAAGCGCAATATCAGGCGATTGAGGCACTTTAATTCATTACATCATATCCCTCTTTTTAGAGGGATATTTTTTTAAATAGTATTTTCTAATTAGAAAAATATGCTTTAAAATAATTGACGATTATCTATTTTCTGTGACTGTTACGCCCTATGAAATTAAATTTCCCTACAATTCTAACCTTATTCCGTGTCATTTTAATTCCATTTTTTATTATGGCATTTTATTTACCATTCTCTTGGGCGCCTTTCTTGACAACAGCCATTTTTTTTGTCGCCGCGATTACAGATTGGTTTGATGGATATTTAGCCAGAAAATGGAATCAAAGCACACCCTTTGGGGCGTTTTTAGATCCCGTGGCTGATAAAGTTATGGTTGCGGCCGCATTGGTGTTAGTCGTGGAGTATCAACATAGTTTTTGGGTAACTTTACCAGCGATTGTGATGATCTCAAGGGAAATTATCGTTTCTGCCCTACGCGAATGGATGGCTGAAATCGGTAGCCGCAGTAAAGTGGCGGTATCTTGGCTCGGTAAAGTAAAAACCGCTTCCCAAATGCTTGCTTTAGGTGGATTGCTATGGCGTTATAATGTATTAATGGAAATCGCAGGAATCGTATTTTTATATATTGCAGCAATTTTAACCGTCTGGTCAATGCTACAATATTTAAAAGCAGCAAAAGATAATTTATTAGACAGTTAAAAAAATTTCACTATTTTATACCGCACTTCATCAAATAATAAAGTGCGGTATTTTTTTACTTATTTTTTATAATAATTCAGTTATCGAAGAATGATAGCCAAGAGTATTTTTATAATGATCAATATTATTGCGTTATTGAGATAGCCATTTCAAAGCGAAATAGGGAATATAGTTTTTTATCCCTAAATTTTTCATCTTGTACTTTAAATCTTCTCATATTGCTTGAACAATAAACGAATAGATAAGGATTGAGCTTTTTTTAGTCGATTAAACTAAATCAAGCAAATTTCTATTTGACTAATAAATTGAAATCCGTAAAATGCACCTCGTTGTTTAGCGAAACAGAAAGTTAGCTAAATGCGGGAATAGCTCAGTTGGTAGAGCACGACCTTGCCAAGGTCGGGGTCGCGAGTTCGAGCCTCGTTTCCCGCTCCAACGCCCGAGTGGTGAAATCGGTAGACACAAGGGATTTAAAATCCCTCGACTTTCGAGTCGTGGCGGTTCAAGTCCGCCCTCGGGCACCATTTAAAATTATAGATAAATCAATAAGATAGTCGCCAAGAGCGGCTTTTTTTGTATCTGAAAATCAAAGTTGGGGCTTTCCCTATGTTGAAACTCACTCCCTTTCAATGGTCATCATTTAACTTTTTTGGTTTTTATTGCGCTTATGGTGTAATTGTTCCATTTTTACCAATCTGGTTAGCGCAGTATGGCTATGATGTGGAATTAATTGGCACATTGATTTCCCTTGGTTATCTTTGCCGTTTTGCTGGCGCAATCTTTTTTACTAAAAGTGTTCATCATCTCGATCAGCTTATTCCATTAAGTCGTCTTCTTACTTGGCTTAGTGTATTGGTTCTCATCGCTGTCGCTTGGGCAGTGCAGTCTATTTGGTGGTTAGTTCCCATTCTTGCGTTATTTCATATGTTGAATGGGGGAATTATGCCGGTTTGCGATACCATTGCAACGAGTTGGCATCAACAGTTAGGAATGGATTATGGTAAAAGTCGTTTATTTGGTTCGCTTGCTTTTATTATTGGTTCAATTACTGCAGGCTATTTGCTCGGTTGGCTAGGTAAAAGTGCCATCATCGGTATTATTATTGGCTATCTCGTTTTTTGGGGGCTGGGGATTAGTTTAAATCCTACGCAAAGATTTAATCAGCAGGAAAAACAAAACACGACAGTAAGCGCAAGCTATCGAGAATTATTGCGAAATCCAACAACGGTCAGAATGATTATTGCCACAGCGCTTATTCAGGGTTCACACGCGGCTTGTTATGCCTATGGCACAATTTATTGGTCTGCAAATGGCATTAGCACTTCGCAAATTAGCTGGCTGTGGAGCTTGGGGGTAATCGCTGAAGTGGTCTTTTTCTTCTTTTCTAAACGTTTTTTTAGGACTTGGAAGATTCATTATTTGACTTTATTTTCAGCATTTGCAGCGGTTATTCGTTGGACAACCCTTGCGCATACGACAAATTTTACTTTGCTGATTTTCGCCCAAATGTTGCACGCATTTACTTATGCAATGGGGCATTTTGCGATGATCCGTTATATTACCTCTCAGCCAAGTGAGAGAATTCCGAAATTGCAAGGCATCTATTTTGCAAGTTCTAGCTGTATTATGATGGCGCTTTTTACGTTCATTTCTGGATTAGTTTATCCTGTTTCTGCGCAGATGAGCTTTGCCTTAATGGCGATTTTTGTTCTACCTGCAATTTTCCTTGTACCAAAGACCTTTTCAAATACAGCAAAATAAAAAAGATAGGCAATAGTGCCTATCTTTTATTTCTTAAATTTACTTTCTCACCACATTCAATGCGGAGAAGCTTTGTGCTACAGGCATTATTTCAATACGGTTAATATTAACGTGAGCAGGTTGTTGATAGATCCATAATACTGTATTAGCAATATCTATAGGTTCAATGGCTTGCACATTTTGATAGACGCTTGCTGCTTTCTGGTTATCGCCTTTAAAACGGACATTAGAAAATTCTGTACCACTACATAAACCAGGTTCGACATTGGTGACGCGCACATTGGTACCCGCTAAATCAGCACGCAGATTTAAGCTAAATTGTTCGACAAAAGCCTTAGTTGCACCGTAAACATTACCGCCCGGGTAAGGATATGTCCCTGCGATTGAACCTAGGTTGATAATATGCCCTTGTTGGCGTTCCACCATTTGAGGTAACACTTTTCTGGTGAGATAGGTTAAACCGATGATATTGGTATTAATCATTGTTAGCCAATCGTCAAAATTTGCTTGATGGGCTGGCTCTAAACCCAGTGCTAGCCCCGCATTATTTACTAAGAGATCAATGCAACGAAAGGCTTCAGGTAAATTAGAAAGTGCGGTATTAATTTGTTCTAAATTATTCATATCCATTTGTAATGGAAAGAAATTTTCGCCTAATTCTGCGTGTAGTTTTTGCAGTTTTTCTAAACGGCGAGCTGCACCAATAACGTGATAGCCTGATTTAATGAATACTTCGCACATTGCTTTACCAAAGCCTGCAGATGCGCCTGTAATTAATACTGCCATATTATCCCCCTATTTAGAGTTGTGTTAAATATCCCTTACCTAAGGCATTCATTTGTCGCATAATCCAACGTTGTCTTTTTTGTACAAAAGCACTGGGTTTATTTGCCTTAAATAAGATTGGATTAGGTAAGACTGCCGCTAATAGGGCAGCTTCTTGTTGATTAAGTTGTTTTGCCGATTTTTTGAAATAGGCTTGGCTTGCCGCTTCTACGCCAAAAATACCATAGCCAAATTCGGCAATGTTTAAATAGACTTCTAGAATCCGTTTTTTCGACCATAATTGTTCTAGCATTAAGGTCATCGGCAATTCAATGGCTTTGCGTAGCCAGCTTTGCCCGTGCCATAAATATAAATTTTTCACAGTCTGCTGTGAAATGGTTGATCCACCTCGTACTTTTGTAGATTTTTTATTATATTTCAATGCGTTATTAATCGCATTCCAATCAATACCGTGATGTTGTGCAAATTTTTGATCTTCTGCCGCAATCACGGCCAGCTGCATTTGCCACGAAATATCATCCAAACTCACCCATTGATATTTAATAGGGTAACTTTCCCCATTTAAAAGATGGCTGACTTTCTGCTGTGCCATATAGGAAGAGAATGGCACAGGAACAATGCGAAACAATAAGGTAATCCCTAAAAAAGCAGCAAACACATAAAGCGAATAACGCAATATCCTTTGTTTTATGTGTTGCAACCATTTTTTCTTGTTATTCTTTCTGCCCATCAAGCTGTTCTTTTACCCATTGCATAAATTCAGGTGGCATTGTTTTGATCATATTTGATCCTCTTGTAATTGTTGCCGCACTGGTGTTTAAGTTTTGTTGAATTTCTCGTTGTGAGCAGCGTTTATCTAACAATTGTGCCACAATTTGTAATCGAAGTCCTACTGCATCACGTTCATCAGCCGTGAGTAACAGGGTGAGTAATTCTTGTTCTTTATTCTGTGCAAACGCGGTGCGTAAAATCTCGATAAATGCCTGCCATTGATCCATATTTTTGCTCACATACATAGCGTTCTCCTAGGATTAAAACGTTTCACTGTGCTATTAAACTACTTCACTAGTATAATCTATTCTGCTCTGCTTGGGTAAATTTTTCTGCCTTTTCACCTTGTAGTAACTGGTAATAATAATCGTACGCTAAGACATTCTGCACATAACCACGGGTTTCATAAAATGGAATGGTGGCGATAAATTCTGCCATTGTCATTTTCCCATTTGCACGAGCGAGCCACTCATCTACACGTTTTGCGCCAGCGTTATAAGCCGCCGCAATTAAAATGCGATTATTGCCATATTTCTCGGCAAGTTGGTTAAGGTGAGTTGTGCCAAGCATAATATTATCAATGGGATCAAACAGTTGGCTTTCTTTTTTATAAGGTAGCTGAGCTTGCTCGGCGGTGAGTTTCGCTGTGCTGGGTAAGAGTTGCATCAACCCGCGCGCATTAGCCGAAGAGGTTACATTGGCACGCCAAGCACTTTCCTGCCGTGCAATAGCCATTGCAAAAGTGCGGTGGATTTTTTGGGAATTTTGATGATTAATGAATAAATCAAACCAATTTTGATAAGCATTAGGTAAACGCAAGGCAATATAATCCCACGCTTTTGCTTGAATTGTGGCGTCTACTTGCAAGTCAACCCATTGATTTTGTTCGGCATATTGTGCTAAGGCGAGCTTGCCAGCAAAATCTGTGTTATCTAATAATGCCCGCCATTCGCGCTGAATATTGGCGTGATCATTTAGCTGCTGCAACTCATTAATACGACTAAATTGCTGGGTGTAGTTTGATAAGTTTTGCTTATTTGACGAGAATGTTTTCATTGCAGGTTGATAAGCAATACCCAATCGCTGTGCGGCAAGCATTGGATAAAAACCACGTGCATTTTGCTGCATCTCTTGCCAAATCTTTGTGGCTTGTGCGGTTTTGCCTTGCTGAAATAAGGCCTCACCTTGCCAATAACGCCATTCATCTTTCTGCTTGCCTTGTTCAGAAAGCAAATTCAACCAAGGTTGAATCGCTGTTTTTTCACGCAATGCAACACGGATACGACGCTCGGTTTGTTTATCTTCTTTTAATGCTTGTACGGTTTCATCTCGCCATTGCTGAATGGCGGGATTTTCGCTATCAAAAAGCTGACTAAGCAAAATGGATTGCCAGTATTGTCTTTGTTCTGGGGATAAATTAAAACGCGTTGCCCATTGTTCTAATTGGGCAAAAGGTGCGTTGGCATTCAGCTGATTTTCCGTAATGCTTTTAATAAAACGAGGCATTAATGCAAGTAGAATTTGTTTATTTTCATCATTAACGGGCAAATTTTCCACATAAAATGCGTTAGACGAAGAAAGCAATAAGCGCGGTGATTTCAACAAGCTAGCTAAATTTTCAAGCCAAATTTTTAATTCAGCATTTTGCGTAAATGCTGCCAATTCGTTTATTAATACACGATTTGTTTTTTCTACGGCTAATAAGGCGCGCTGTTTGATCAAATCGTCATTAATAATGCCCTGTTGATAGGCTTGCATAAAAAGCGTTTGACATTGGCTGGGCGAGTTGTTTCCTGTGAGCCATAAATTTTTTATCCTTGTTGCAAGTGCGGTGTTTTTTTGTGCAGTTTTTTCAGGTGTAGTCAGTGCTTCTGTTTGTGTTGAAGGCATTTTTTCTTGTGCGGTTAGCACAATGCAAGATGACTTGCTCTCTTTGGGCAGCATTGCGGTATTAGATAAAATCGCCTGCCAATTTTGAGCATCGTATTGCTGTTGCAACCAATAATGAGGCAAATTGTTCAACGGAAAATCAGGATGTTTTTTCGTAAAATCAAGAATTTCATCAAACGATAAGTCCGCTTTCTTCGCGATTAAAAACTGATATTCTGCATAAGGCAAGAGTGGGTAATCTTGCAATTGAGCCAATAATGCCTTTGCAATGCCTAATGTCGTTTCGCTTTGTGAAAGGGCTAAATATTGTTGAAGTTTACGATAGATTTCTCGTTCAGCTGCCCGTTTCTGTTGGTTTAATAACAGGGTTTTTGCGGGATCTCTATCTTCATCGTGTGCATTGCCTTGATTTATCTTTTGTGCATCAGGGGGTTCTTGTGCTTTTGGCTGCCCGTGTTGTGCGACTGAATGTTCTGAAAGGGGGGATTGCTCAGCATTCCTCCATACAAAAAGAGAAAGTGAAGATAAACTTAAGGCTAGCAAAGTTTGGGTAAATTTCATAGCATTCCTTGAATAGAATCAAAATTGGGTAAAAAAACACCGCACTTGAGTTTTGCGATGATTCCTCTTTTCATCAGCACATTTATAAATAAAAGCCCGAATAAATCGGGCTTAAAATCTTGCTTAATGTTAGACCGTACTTGGCTAAAAAAGTGCGGTGACATTTTTAACGTTTTTTACGGCAATTCATCAATATCGTCTTTATTCACTTTTTGAATAATCATATGTTCGCGTCTTAAGCCGAGATCATAGGCGATACTGATAGCAATATAAATGGTTGAGTAAGTCCCAAAACCAATACCGATTAAGAGCGCTAATGAGAAACTATGGATCGTAGGGCCGCCAAATACAAACAAGGCAATCACCACAAACAGGGTTGTGATAGAGGTCATTAGGGTTCTTGATAAGGTTTGAGTGAGTGAAATATCAATAATCTCTACCGTATCAATACGGCGAATTTTACGGAAATTTTCACGCACACGGTCAAATACCACGATACTATCGTTCAGTGAATATCCCACCACCGATAAAATGGCTGCCACAAAGGTCAGATCCATTTCAATTTGGAAATAAGAAAAGATCCCAAGCGTTACAATCACATCGTGTGCAAGGGCGACGATTCCCCCTGCTGCTAAACGCCATTCAAAGCGAAACGCAATATAGGCAAGCAACATTAATAAGGTGATCAAGGTGGCATAAATTGCGCCTTGGGTGAGTTCTTCGCCGACATTTGGACCAACAAATTCCACGCTACGAATTTGGATATCATTATCCAATTTGCTTAGCATTTCTTTAATTTGTGTCCCAATATCTGCACCACCAGCAGAAGCGGAAAGACGGATCATCACATCACGCACGCCACCAGTGGTTTGTACTAATGGGCTGTCGATACCATTTTCTTTTAACGTTGCACGGATTTTTTCTAAATCAGCAGGTTGGGAAAAATGCGTATCCACAACCGTACCGCCAGTAAAATCCAGCCCCCAGTTAAAGCCTTTGGTGACAATGCTTGTAATACAAAGTGCGGTAATAATTAATGAGAAAACATAGCCTACAAGGCGGTATCGCATAAATGGGATAAGCTTGAATGGTAAGATGACCCCTTTATATTCATTCACTTTTTTATCTTTTGCAAATAAGCTCATTATCACCACCTTAAATAGATAATTTCTCAACGCGTTTGCCGCCGTAAAGTAAATTTACCAGCATTCGAGTTCCTGTAATCGCAGTAAACATTGAGATCGCAACCCCTAAGGAAAGGGTGATTGCAAAGCCTTTAATTGGCCCAGTTCCCACCGCATAAAGCACGATAGATGTTAAAATTGTGGTTAAGTTAGCATCAAAAATACTGCTAAATGCGCCGCTGTAGCCTTCATTGATTGCCTGCTGAACGCTACGTCCGTTACGTATTTCTTCTTTTATTCGCTCAAAAATCAATACGTTAGCATCCACAGACATTCCCACAGAAAGAATGATCCCTGCAATTCCCGGCATTGTGAGCGTTGCGCCGGGAATTAAAGACATTAAACCAACGAGTAAGACCATATTGGCAAGCAGTGCCATACTTGCAAATAAACCGAAAACTTTATAGTAAATCAGCATAAACACGACAGTAATGGCCAAGCCCCAAAGCCCCGCTTGTAAGCCTTGTTCCACATTTTGTGCGCCAAGTGATGGCCCGACGGTACGCTCTTCTACAATTTGGATCGGGGCAGTTAATGCGCCAGAACGTAATAACACGGAAAGATTGAGCGCTTCATTTGGGCTATCAATGCCAGTAATTTGGAATTGGCTACCAAAACGCCCTTGGATTGTTGCCACATTAATCACTTCTTCGTGTTTAGTGAGAACGGTTTTGCCATTTTCATCTTTTTTACCGCTGTCTTTATATTCTACATATAAAGTTGCCATTGGTTTTTTCAGATTCATTTTGGTGGTTTGCGACATAATATCGCCACCCTCACTATCTAAGGTAACGCTGACTTGTGGTGTAGCGGAATTTTGATCAACGCCTGATGACGCATTGACAATATGCTCACCCCCTAATACTGCACGTTTGTATAGCACCACTGGGCGACCATTACGATCAAATTTCACTTCAGAATCTGAAGGCACCATTCCACGCATCGCCGCATCAAGGTTGGCATTTTGATTGACTAAACGGAATTCTAAGGTTGCGGTGGCACCTAAAATTTCTTTTGCGCGTGCCGTATCTTGAACGCCGGGTAATTCCACTACGATACGCTCTGCGCCTTGGCGTTGAATGACGGGTTCAGAAACACCCAATTCTTCCACACGGCGACGTAAAATACTCAAATTTTGCTCAATCGCGTGATCGCGTGCTTCATTTAATGCCGCATCGGATAAGGTTAAAGAAAGCGTATTGATTGAAATTTCACGAATATCTAAATTGGGGTGTGCTTGACGCAATAAACGTTGAACCGCTGAAAGTTGATCAGGGTTTTTCAGGGTAACCACAGTGCTATGATTTTCCCCAGCACGAATACTGGTATATGGATATTTTGCTTTACGTAATTCAGCTAATAAACTGTCTTGTAACTGCTCTTGACGTTTCGCTAACGCTGTATTCATATCCACTTCCATTAAAAAGCGTACACCACCACGCAAATCTAAGCCCCATTTCATTGGTGAACCACCAATATCTGAAAGCCATTTTGGCGTCGCTGGGGCAAGATTCAGTGCCACAGAATAACCATTGCCTAATTTTTCGCTAATTTTATCTTTGGCAAGAAGTTGGTCATCGGTGTTATTAAAACGAGCAAGAATTGAACCGTTTTCTAATTTAATGGATTTTGTGGTGAGATGATTTTCGCGAAGAAGAGCTTGCACATTGCTAAGGGTTGTTGTATTGGCTTCTTGTCCACGAGTTCCTGAAATTTGAACGGCAGGATCTTCACCGTAAAGATTTGGAAGAGAGTATAAAACACCAATGGCGACCACGAGGGTCACCATTATATTCTTCCATAAAGGGTAACGATTTAACATAGATTTTGTTCCCTTGCGGAAAGTTAAAATAAATTAAAGGCTTTTTAATGAACCTTTTGGTAAGACAGCAACGATAAAATCACGTTTGATGGTAATCTCAGTTGTGTCGTTTAATGCGATAACGACATAATCACTTTCAGCACCAATTTTGGTGATTTTACCAATAATACCGCCAGAAGTGAGGACTTCCGTGCCTTTTGCTAACTCAGCCATTAATTGTTTATGCGCTTTATTACGTTTTGCTTGCGGGCGATAAATCATAAAATAGAAAATCAAGCCGAACAGAACGAAAATAAATAACATTGACATTGGGCTACCTTGTTGAGCTTCCATCTTTAATCCTTTTGTTAGTTAATGAAAAATATAGGGCGTTAAAATAGCATAAAATCCCTGTATTGACAAAGCGCTTTTACAAAAGTGCGGTGATTTATGGCAAGGTTTTTGCACAAAAAATTTGAGCAAAAAGCACCGCACTTTATTTTTGTAGAATGTATAAAACCTACCAAAATGTAGGTTTTATTTTCATCGTTAAGTGAAGTGGTATTCCTCTTTGACACGCCAACGATGTAATGGGATACACGCTAATTTTTTCGGCGTTCCGCCATCACTTTTCCCATTGCCGTTAATTCTTCTTGCGGGATATGGCTTTTGCCGAGTTCAAATAATGGTTCTTCAATGGCAATATGATTGTCATAACCCGAAATAAATTGGGTGATGAGCTGTTCGGGAATTTGTGTAATTTCGCCTTTTAGCAAGGCGTTTAATTGCACAGACAAGCTTGCCCAGTTTTGATGCAAGGTTTCGTGTTGGCTTGCTAAGCGTGCCACATCTGCTTTGGCTTGCGGGCAGTATTTTAATAGCGCAGGGAAAAAATCCTTTTCCTCATCATCGTGATGTAGCGGGGCTGCAACATTGAAGTAATTCAAAATTTGCTGTACATCTTTTTGCACCGCTTGAATGTTGCCATTTTTCTCCAAATAACTAGGCAAAATATTCAGCTGACGGCAGAACATTTTCACTTTGCCGTGGCAGGCGTAAAGCATTTCAATCGGCTCATTCCAGCTAGCAAATTGTTGTGGTTGGAGGTTAAGCATTTTATTCACCCTGTGCGTCATTCGGTTGTGAATTTTGTTGTGCCTCACTTTGCAATGGCGGAACGGGCTTACCAATGCGTGCATAGAAATCTTGCACAAATTGTTCAAATTCATTTTTATCAATCGCTTCACGGATTTGTGCCATTAAGCGTTGATAATAACGTAAATTGTGAATGGTGTTTAATCTTGCCCCTAAAATTTCACCGCACTTATCTAAATGGTAAAGATAGGCTTTGGTGTAATTTTTACAAGTGTAGCAATCACATTCTGGATCAAGCGGGCTGGTGTCATCGCGGTATTTGGCATTACGAATTTTCACAATACCGTCGGTAACGAATAAATGCCCGTTACGCGCATTACGTGTTGGCATTACGCAATCAAACATATCAATACCACGACGAACGCCTTCTACTAAATCTTCCGGTTTCCCAACACCCATTAAATAACGGGGTTTATCCGCAGGAAGTTGTGGGCAAACATATTCTAAAATGCGGTGCATATCTTCTTTTGGTTCACCAACCGCAAGCCCACCCACGGCATAACCATCAAAACCAATATTGACCAAGCCCTCAACGGACACTTTACGCAATTCTTCGTAAACGCCCCCTTGCACAATGCCGAATAAGGCATTTTTATTACCGAGTTCATCAAAGCGATCACGGCTGCGTTTTGCCCAACGGAGCGACATTTCCATTGATTTTTTAGCATAATCAAAGGTGGCTGGGTAAGGGGTACATTCATCAAAGATCATCACGATGTCTGAGCCTAGATCGTATTGAATTTCCATTGATTTTTCAGGAGAAAGGAAAATACGTTCACCATTAATTGGATTTTGGAATTTCACCCCTTCTTCAGTAATTTTGCGTAATTTGCCTAGACTGAATACTTGGAAGCCACCACTATCCGTTAAAATGGGACGATGCCAGTTCATAAAATCGTGCAAATCGCCGTGTTTACGCATAATGTCTTGTCCCGGACGTAGCCAAAGGTGAAAGGTGTTGCCGAGTAAAATTTCTGCCCCTGTGGCACGCACTTCTTCGGGCGTCATTCCTTTTACTGTGCCGTAAGTGCCAACAGGCATAAAGGCAGGGGTTTGTACATCAAATTCCCCTTGGGGGCGTTGAAACGTCATTGTGCCACGGCGTGCCGTGCCATCGGTTTTATGAAGTTTAAATTTCATTGTCATTATGTTTCCTTTTCGAATAAACAGTTCGAGGGTGATTAAATGGAGTTTAGAAAATTAATCTAACCCCGTTACATTTGGGTTTTTGCTAATAAACATTGCATCACCATAGCTGAAAAAACGATAGCCATTTTGCACCGCACTTTCATAGGCTCGCATTGTATGAGTGTATCCAGCAAAGGCTGAAACCAGCATAATCAGCGTACTTTCAGGCAAATGGAAATTGGTGATTAAGGCATCTACCACGAGGAATTTTTTGCCCGGATAAAGAAAGATTGAGGTATCCGAAAAATACGGCGCAAGCAGTTGTTCGTGCTGATTTTCTTGGCTAAACAATGCCGCACTTTCAATAGAGCGTACAGAGGTTGTCCCCACCGCAATCACACGCTTGCCATTCGCTTTGGTGGCTAAAATGGCATCCACCGTTTCCTGTGGCACTTCTACATATTCTGCGTGCATTCTGTGGTCTTCAATATTTTCTACCCGTACAGGTTGGAATGTCCCTGCACCAACGTGCAAGGTAACAAAGGCAAAATTTATCCCTTTCGCTTTTAATTTTTCCAATAGATCATTATCAAAATGCAAACCCGCAGTGGGCGCGGCTACTGCGCCGGGTACTTTGTTATACACGGTTTGATAGCGTTCTTTATCGGCATCTTCATCAGGGCGATCAATATAAGGTGGCAGTGGCATATGCCCAATTTGTTGCAACACGTCTAAAAGTGCGGTGCGTTTTTCTGCTATTTCTAGTTCAAATAAACTCTCGTGACGGGCTTTCATTATTGCTTTAATACCCTTACCTTCGCCTAATTTATCTTCGCCGAGAAACAGTTCTGCACCTTCTTTGGGGGCTTTAGAAGAACGAATATGTGCCAGAAAGCTATCTTCCGACAAAATGCGTTCTACCAATACTTCAATTTTCCCCCCACTGGCTTTACGCCCATACATTCGAGCGGGGATCACGCGAGTATTATTAAAAATTAATAAATCCCCTTCATTGATCAAATCCAGCACATCAGCAAAAGTGCGGTGAGAAATTTCACCATTTTCACCGTTTAATGTTAATAAACGACTGGCAGTGCGTTCGGCTTTTGGATAACGGGCGATTAATTCATCAGGTAAATCAAAATAAAAATCTGAAACACGCATAATTTTTCATCATATTATTAAAGATTAAAACAGGGCGTAGTCTATTGGGATTTTGTAGATTGCACAAGGAAAATCTGTGAAAGAGGGGATTTATTGAAAGGTGAAGGGCTGGGGGATCCAGCCCTTTCATTCGTTATCGTTGGCGGTTGTAGCTTTTTTCCGCTTCATCAAATTTTTCTGCCACATCTTTAGCGACCGGGGAGAAAATTGACGAAGTAAGGGTAACGAAAGAGCAAGCTAAAAAGCCGGGAATAATTTCGTATAAGTTGGCGATGTCTTGCCAGTTTAAGGCGTGCATCAGTGGTTTCCACGCCACAACAGTGACCGCGCCTGCTAACATTCCCCATAATGCCGCGTTGGAGGTGATGTTGCGATTAAAGAGGGAAAGGATTACTAATGGACCAAATGATGCGCCAAAGCCTGCCCACGCGTAGGAAACTAAGCCCATCACTTTTGAATGGGGATCTTGTGCGATGACAATAGCGATAAGGGCAATGAGCAATACCATAACGCGTCCAACCCAAACTAACTCGGTACTTGACGCATTTTTGCGTAAGAAACCGTGATAGAAATCTTCGGTAATAGCGGCGGAACACATTAAAAATTGTGCCGATAGGGTACTCATAATGGCAGCGAGAATGGCGGATAGCACAATGCCCACGATCCAAGGATTAAAAATGGCTTTGGAGATCTCAATGAAGACAGATTCGGCGGAATCTAAAACGATACCTTTGACTTCAAAATAAGCTAAGCCAAAATACCCCACTGCACAAGCACCACCTAAGCACAGGATCATCCACGTGATCCCGATTGTACGCGCTTTATCAAGGGCTTTTACGGAATTGGCTGCCATAAAACGGGCTAAAATATGGGGTTGTCCGAAGTAACCTAATCCCCAAGAAAGGGCGGAAATCACACCAATGCCTGAAACATTATAAAGCCAATTAGAATAAGGAATGCCCGTTTGTTGTGATTTTGCGGCTAAGGCAAGAGTGATTTCTTCCCAGCTAATGTTGAGTAACACAATCACAGGGGCGAGTAATAGGGCGAAAATCATCAGTGAAGCTTGAATGGTATCGCTCCAAGAGATCGCTAGATAACCGCCAATAAAGGTATAGGCGATGGTTGCCACCGCACCAAATATCAATGCGGTGGTGTAATCAATACCTAATAAACTTTGGAACAATTTTGCTCCTGCCACGACACCTGAAGCACAGTAGATGGTGAAGAAAAACAAAATCACCGAAGAAGAAAGAATTTTGAGCGATTTGGCTCGTTTAGGAAATCGCATTGCAAAATATTCAGGCAAGGTCAGTGCATTACCGTAATGCTCTGTGAATACCCGCAAACGTCCTGCTACAATGCGGTAGTTCAGATAAGCGCCGACAGTTAACCCGACAGCAATCCACGCTTCTGATAAGCCCGTGAGGAAAATTGCACCGGGTAAGCCAAGTAGCAACCAACCAGACATATCTGAGGCACCAGCCGACATTGCAGTAACAAAGCTCCCCATTTTACGTCCACCTAAAATGTAATCGTTAAAATTTTTGGTGGAAATATAAGCGTAAATTCCAATCCCTAAAATAATAACAAGATACAATCCAAAAGCTGTGTAGATTTGATAATTCTGCATACTTTCTCCCTATAAAATTATTGTTCTTCAATTGCCATTAGGGTAGCGTTGCCCCCTGCGGCAGAAATATTCTCACTGCGTGAAAATTCGTTATATAGCAAGGTCAGATCCTGATTGACTGTCCAATCATATAAACAGAAAATCGCAGGATTATGTTGTGCAAACCGCTGACGTGTTTGAGTATCAATCGGGGATACGAACACAGCTTTTTGCAAATGCTGCCCTTCTTTTAGGATATGTAGATGAGGTAATTGATAGCTCAACAGTGGATTATCTTTTTCTACAACAACATTAAATCCTGCTTGTTGTAACCGCTGATAAGCCGCAGTTAAACGAGCGTGGTTTTGACCGAGTAATAAAACAGAGGTGGTTTTATAATCAATGCTATTTAATTCCCCTGTAATACTAGGCAATACATTGTTTTTTGCAAGTACTGATGAATAATATTGTGATGTTTTGGTTAAACGTTGAACATAAAGTTCTCCACCAGCTTTTGGCCCTGTTCCAGATAAACCGTGTCCCCCAAAAGGTTGAACGCCGACCACCGCACCCACAATATTACGGTTAATGTAGAAATTACCACAGGCTAAATGCTGTTGTACAAATTCAATATTTTGGGTAATACGGCTATGACAACCACCTGTTAAAGCATAGCCTTTTGCATTGATTTTTTGTAAATAATCACCTAATTCTGTTTTTTTATAACGAACAAAGTGAAGAATTGGTCCGAATACTTCTCGATTAATTTGCGCTAAGTTATCTATTTCATAAATAGAAGGTGCAACGAAATGCCCGAAAGTGGGTGATGATAACTCAAAATAACGGCGAGAAAATGACCGCACTTGAGTTTGATAATTGACCAAATTTGCTTTCGCTTCTTCGTCTATAACAGGGCCAATATCCGTATTAAGCTGCTCTGGATTGCCGATAACCAATTCTTTCATTGCCTCAGTAAGCATTTGATATAAACGATCAGCAATATCTTCTTGCACCAATAAAATGCGTAAAGCTGAGCAGCGCTGTCCAGCAGAATCAAAGGCAGAGCTTAATACATCAGTAATGACTTGTTCCAATAAGGCAGAAGAATCTACCACCATGGTGTTTAAACCGCCTGTTTCAGCAATTAGCACAGGGTGATCCTGCCGTTGTATAAGTTGTTTATTGATCAAATGTGCCACTTCTGTTGAACCGGTGAACATCACGGCATTAAATGGTTGAGCCACCAATGCCGCCCCTAAATCGCCAGCACCTAAGGTTAGTTGTAAGGTTTCTTTTGGCACGCCAGCTTGATGTAATAATTTCACGGCATAATAAGCAATCAGCGAAGTTTGTTCCGCAGGTTTGGCAATCACATTATTGCCGGCTGCCAAGGCCGCAGCAATTTGCCCAGTAAAAATGGCGAGCGGGAAATTCCAAGGGGAAATACATAGTACATTGCCGAGCGGTGGGGCGAGAGCATTTTTGCTATCTAATAAACGGATTTGTTCTGCATAATAACGTAAGAAATCCACTGCTTCTCTCAGTTCTCCAATGGCATTTGGTAACGTTTTTCCTGCTTCTTCAATGGCAAGGCGTAATAATAGTCCCGTATTTTCTTGATATAGATTAGCCGCTTTCTCTAAAATTGCTGCACGTTCTTCCACGCTTTTTTCTTGCCAAATGTGAGATTGCATCGCCGTAAAAACGGCTGGCACATCATTTGGCGACATAAATGTGGACGTTGGCAACATTTGTGCGGTATCCGCCGGTTTTCTGCCTTGATAGTGTTGCGCGGCTTGCACGGGGACGGCGCAAAGTGATTGCACATCGGTATATTCTGCTTGATTTAATTGATCTTGTAGCGAGCGAAGCTGAATTTCATCGCTTAAATTAAATCCTTTGGAATTAGGACGATGTGGGAAAATGTCAATTGGTAATTTAATTGCTTTATTTGGTTCACCATTGAAATGAGAGAATTTTTTCCAAGGGGCTTGAACAAGTTCATCAATAGAAATGTCACGATCAACAAGTTGGTGAACAAAAGATGAATTAGCACCATTTTCAAGTAATCGTCGTACAAGGTAGGCTAATAGGGTTTCATAGGTTCCCACAGGAGCATAAACACGTACTCTACGATTAAATTGATGTTCACCGACAACGTTATCGTAAAGCGTTTCCCCCATTCCGTGCAGACATTGAAACTCAAATTCTTTACCTTGACCTAATTCAGCAATAGTGGCTAAGGTTTGAACATTATGAGTAGCAAATTGGGGATAAATGACATCTTGCGCGTCTAATAATTTTTTCGCACAGCTAATATAAGAGATGTCTGTATGCACTTTACGCGTATAAACAGGGAAATCTTGCACGCCTTCTGTTTGCTCCCATTTGATTTCGCTATCCCAATAGGCACCTTTTACCAAGCGTATCATCATTTTACGTTGAAAACGGCGGTTTAATGCAATGATATAATCTAAGACATAAGGACAACGTTTAGAATATGCTTGTACGACAAATCCTATGCCATTAAACCCTTCAAGATCAGGATCTTGCAATAATTTTTCGAGCAGATCTAACGAAATTTCAAGGCGTGCCATTTCTTCCGCATCAATATTCAAACCGATATTGTATTGTTTTGCTAGAACAAAAAGCTGTTTTAAACGCGGATAGATTTCATTTATCAAACGATCTTGTTGCGAACGAGAATAACGCGGGTGAATTGCTGATAATTTTACCGATACGCCATTTGCGTCATATACGCTACGCCTTGCAGCCTGTTTACCCACAGCGTGAATGGCATCCACATAATCTTGTAAGTATTTATCTGCATCTTCCATAGTCATTGCTGCTTCACCAAGCATATCAAAAGAAAAACAATAGCCCATTTTTTCTCTTGTACTAATATTTTTCAGGGCTTTTTCTATCGTTTCGCCGGTAACAAATTGTTCACCTAAAATGCCCATCGCTTTTTCAATGGCTTTTTTCATTATGGGGGCAGAAAGGCGGGAGAAACTTTTCATCAAAGCAGAAGAAAGTGCTGTTTCATCTAAATTAGCACTGATTTTATTGCCAAGCATCAAACCTAAGCTCGCTGCATTGGTAAAGAGCGAGCCTGATTTTTTCAAATGAGATTGCCAGTTACCAAGTTGAAGTTTATCGTTGATTAACTCATAACGCGTTTGCCCATCGGGGATGCGTAAGAGGGCTTCTGCTAAGCACATCAAGGCAATCCCTTCATCACAACCTAAGGAAAATTCGTGCATTAATGCATCAACGTCATAATGTTTTTGCTTTTTACTACGGATTTTGCTGATTAATTCTCGGGCGAGTTTTTCAATAGATGATTCTTGTTGTGGTGTGAAATCTAAGGTTTGGACTAGTTGGCTTACTGCAGACTGTTCTGTACAGCTATAATGCGCACTGATCATTTTACGAAGTTCGGGTTCTACACTGGGTAGAGGAGAGTAGTGATAGCTCATAAGATGCTCCATATAAAATTTGGCTTTATTTGTTAATGGAATGTTAAAGATTGTAATGAAATTTTAAAAAGAAGGAATATTAAATGTTGAAAAATGTGATAGAGTTCAAAAAATAGTCTTTAAAGTTGGAGGCTTATTCGTAGAAAAAGATGACAAAATAAAAGTGCGGTGATTTTTTGTGGCATTTTTATGGAGATAAGGTGAAAAAAAAGCCCTTTCTAGGAAAGGGCTGAAAATATTTGGAGTCATACTTTTTTAGGGTATGCGCACGATTATACGGGTAAAAATGTTATTTGCAACATTTTATTAACAAATTTGCAATAAAATTTTAAAATTTAAGTCAAGCTAAGAAAAAGGCGAGCTAATTTGCTCGCCAATGGAAGTGATTATTTGCTCTCAGCGTGAGGGTTACGCGTGTTGGTGTTCACCAAATTTCGCATTAGCAAGGCATAATTCAAATCCAAATCCTCTGGTACATCAAGGAAAACAAAATGCCCATCGCCTAAGGCGGCTTCGACTTCTTCACCTTTGCGATTAAGCATACGATTAATTTTGAATACGATATTGCCTTTTGGGGTCATTAATTCAACCTCATCACCAAGTAAGAATTTATTTTTTACTGCCACTTCGGCCAAACCGTCTTTACGTATACCGGTGAATTCACCAACAAATTGCTGACGCTCAGAAATGCTATAACCATAATCATAATTTTGGTATTCATCGTGCGTATGGCGGCGTAAAAAGCCTTCTGTATAACCGCGATGAGCAAGGCTTTCAAGCGTATCCATTAAGCTTTCATCAAAAGGTTTGCCCGCAGCCGCATCATCAATGGCTTTACGGTAAACCTGAGCTGTTCTCGCACAATAATAGAAAGACTTCGTACGCCCTTCAATTTTTAACGAATGCACACCAATTTGAGTGAGTTTTTCAACGTGTTGCACGGCGCGTAAGTCTTTGGAATTCATAATATAGGTGCCGTGTTCATCTTCAAAGGCAGACATTTTTTCTTCTGGTCGTTGGCTTTCGGCAAGTAAGAAGACTTTATCTGTGGTTTGCCCTTCGCCTAAGGTTGGGGCAACATTCTTAATGGGAATTTCATTACCAACAATATTACCCACTTCATCTTCTTTGCCTTCTTCCACCGAATATTCCCAACGGCACGCATTGGTACAAGTGCCTTGATTTGGATCTCGCTTATTAATATAACCTGAAAGCAGACAACGCCCAGAATACGCCATACACAGCGCACCGTGTACGAAAATTTCAATTTCCATATCTGGCACTTGTTGGCGGATTTCGGCGATTTCATCAATGGAAAGTTCACGCGATAAAATCACACGAGTTAAGCCCATTTGTTTCCAGAATTTGACCGTTGCCCAGTTCACGGCATTGGCTTGCACAGAAAGATGAATGTCAATATCAGGAAAATGTTCACGCACAAGCATAATCAAACCGGGGTCAGACATAATTAAGGCATCTGGCTTCATTTCCACCACTGGTTGAAGATCTTTAATAAAGGTTTTTAATTTGGAATTGTGTGGGGCAATATTGACCACCACATAGAATTTCTTACCTAAAGCGTGTGCTTCATCAATCCCAATTTTTAAATTGGCGTGGTTAAATTCATTGTTGCGAACACGCAAGCTATAACGTGGTTGTCCTGCATAAACAGCATCTGCACCATAAGCAAAAGCATAGCGCATATTTTTTAATGAACCTGCGGGGGAAAGCAGTTCGGGTTTGAATGTGGTTGTCATAAATTTCTCTTTGTGTCTGATTACAAGTCAGGCATTCACTCAAGGCAAATGCGTAAAGGCGGTTATTGTAGGGGGATTTTGTGATTTGTAAAGTCAAGTGCGGTGGAAAATTTATCAATTTTTTCACCGCACTTACAGAGGAGATTATTGTTGTTCTGGCGTTAAGGTATCTTCTAGGATTGGCGGTAATATTTCATCATTCAGCCAAGTTTTATCTCCCTCTTTTTTAATTTGAATGGTGTAATTATCACCGTTTTCTTTTAAATAAGGGTTAAGTTCTCCTTCAGGATAGAGCCAATCATTAATTAATGACCAAGAAATAGATTGTTTATCTTTCAATAAATTAGCTTTAAATAACTTATTCACGATAGAAAAATAAAGATCAAACTCTGTTTTCTTCCATTTTTCTAATAATAAGGTTGAGGTGGTTTTATCTTGTTGCTCTTCTAAAATGCCAGATTTTAGATTGAGTTTTCCTTCAAAAGGGGTAAGTGAGGTGGAAGGATAAGTATCTATTTCTCCACTTAATGTTGCGTTTTCAATATTAATAGCAATATTTTTAATTGGTTGATAAACGAGTAAGTCCGTATCCTCATCGGCATTAAGATATTTATCACAGGCAGCTTGATAAATAAGATTGCTACAAATATTAAGCGGAATCAGTGTTCCAACATTTGTTACGCTAAATGGAAGGCTAAATTTTCCATTTTTTAATTGAAATTGCTCTTTTTTATTAATGTAGCTTCCTAGTGTGAGTTCAATATTTTCATTATCTTGTTTTTCTTCAGATATAGCACCGCTTGCTCCGATCGTTATTTCTTTAAGTTCGATATTATCATCTAAAGTAAACTCATCTATTTTAAATAATGCTTGTTGTGATTGATTGTAATCTTGTGCTAAGGTTTTTAAGGCAGAAATAAAGGTGCTTTTCTCTTTTTCTACTTGCTTAGCTTCTTGTTTTGTTTCTGGTACTTGGGCTTTGGAAAATAGTTGAATAGTTGATTTTAATAATGCTAGCTGCGTGGCAAGATTTACATTTTTATTGTTACCCTCAAATTGTATTCCTTTGATTTGAAAATGTTCATTTTCACCTTTATTTTGACAAGATTTTAATGCAAGCGCATAGTTACTTTGTGTTTGAGATAAGTCAGAAAAATTCCCTTTTAAGAAAGATGAGAAATTATCAAAAGAAACGCCCTGATCTTTTTCTTTATGTGCAAAGGTTAAGTTTTCAAAATTAAAACTGAGTTCACTTTCTTTATTTTGAAAGAGTAAATCTAAAGCTTGGTCGATAATTTCTATTGTATTGAGCTCATTTTTATTGTTGAGTAAATGCAATAATTTTACATAGCTAAGTTGATTGGGAATCTCTTTTTGTGAAGCATTAAGTGCAACATTTTTGAATTGAATCGTAGAATGTTTAGGGTTTTTATCTGTAATAGTCAGCTCATCAGTATTTATTTTAGCACTTAAGTTGTAATTACTACCAGCATCAGATTTATCTAAATTAAAATCTAATTTTTTTAATTTGATATTCGTGTTGTCCCCATTTAATAAATAGACATCCCCATCTTTCAGTTGAATGGAAATATTTTCAATATCATATTGATTATCATCAATAGGAATAAGTGTTGCATCAGCAATAAGATCGTGAATCTTTGAATTAGCATCATAATTAAAGCCAGACAAATGACTTTGCACGTCCATTAGATGGCTTTTAGGTTCAAAATTCAGATCAATAACAAGTGTTTGTGATTTATTGGCAAGATCGCGAAATTGTGTATGAATATTTGATTGGAAATAATCACCAATCACGGAAAATTTACTTGTGATATTATTTTTATCAATAGTGACTTTAAAATTTTTATTTAATTCTTTTACAAAACTTGGGACAAGGGCTGAATCAGCAAGCACAGCAAAAGGCAGTGCGGTAAGTTTTGTTTGAATCATTTCACTTGATGTGTTGGTACTATCACCAGAGAGTTTGAAAATAAGTTCGCGACTGAAGAAATTTTTCTTTTTTTCAACCACGTCTAATTGAAATTTATTTTGCAATGAATAAGGGAATTTTTGCAGAATGTAATCAATTTTATGATTGGTGTAAATTTGTGCGCCTAAAGCTAATGTGGCAGCAATTAAGGATAATGAACCAACAATTTTTACTTTTTTATTCATAGACTTTCCTAACTTTAGGGATTGATTTTCTAAAAGTATAGCCGATTTATCGGCGAGCGATAAGAGCTTTGCTATGAATTTGTTTCATAAAATAATGAAATTTTTAAAATTGACACTACAGTGCTTTCCCATTATCTTATAGCCGTAAAGCAGTCTAAACGTATAAAAATGAAAAGGAAGAATGTATGAGCTATGCAAAAGAAATTGATACATTAAACAACCATTTATCAGGCATTAACGGCAACATCAACGTATCATTTGAATTTTTTCCGCCAAAAAATGAGAATATGGAAAAAATTTTATGGGATTCTATTCATCGTTTGAAAGTCTTAAAACCTAAGTTTGTTTCGGTAACTTATGGGGCAAATTCAGGCGAACGTGATCGTACTCATAGTGTCGTGAAGCATATTAAACAAGAAACGGGCTTAGAAGCCGCACCGCATCTGACTGGGATTGATGCCACCCCAGAAGAATTGAAACAAATTGCCCAAGATTATTGGGATAACGGCATTCGCCGTATTGTCGCATTGCGCGGTGATGAACCGGCAGGATACGATAAAAAACCTTTTTATGCCTCTGATTTAGTGGAATTATTACGTTCTGTGGCAGATTTTGATATTTCTGTGGCAGCCTATCCTGAAGTGCATCCTGAAGCAAAATCTGCACAAGCGGATTTAATCAATTTAAAACGTAAAATTGATGCGGGAGCGAACCACGTTATTACCCAATTTTTCTTTGATATTGACAGCTATTTACGTTTCCGTGATCGCTGTGCTTCTATCGGGATTGATGCCGAAATTGTTCCCGGAATCTTGCCAGTAACGAATTTTAAACAGCTACAAAAAATGGCAGCGATCACCAATGTGAAAATACCAGCTTGGTTGGCTAAAATGTATGAGGGATTAGATAATGATCCTACAACAAGAAACTTAGTGGCAGCCAGTGTAGCGATTGATATGGTACGCGTATTATCTCGAGAAGGCGTGAAAGATTTCCATTTCTATACCCTTAACCGCAGTGAACTTACTTACGCTATCTGTCATACCCTTGGTGTGCGTCCAGAGTAAACGTATTAAGCAGAAATGGGGGAAACCTCATTTTTGCTTCTTTATGGTATAAAATTCTCTTAAAAAGCACCGCACTTTATTTTTATACGATTTTTGCGATTTATGGCTAATTGTGTTATTTTTCTGCAAATTTTATTTAAAAGGAAAAGTAATGAAAAAATCAGTTTTATCCGTAGGATTGCTTGCTATTCTTGGTGGTGCTTGGTGCGGTGGTGCGTGGTACACAGGAAAAATCACCGAACAAAAATATATCGACTATATTCAATTTAGTAATCAACGTTTACAGCAATCTTTTGCTGACACAGGCTATTCTGTGCAAATTAAAGATGCCGTTTTAGATCGTGGCTTTTTTAGTTCAAATGTTCATTATCAGCTAGAAATAAAAGACGAAACCTTCAATGAAGTCATTCCTTTTGTGGGAAAAATTTATCACGGCCCTATCACCTTAAATGATTTTTCTTTTGCATTATTTTCTGCGGATACAGAAGTAGAAAAAACGCCAGAGACACAGGCTTATTTTGCAGATAATGGAAAAAATCCATTGAGAACAGTTGTAAGAATGAGTTATGGCCAAGCATTAAAAGGAAAAATTGACTCTGATGTTGTTTATAAGCTGGAAGAGAATGGCGAGATTAGTTGGAATATAACAGGTAAATTTAATTTAAATCAGGAAGGATATGGAAAATCTGAAATCAATGCAAGTAAGTTTTCTTTTCTTGATCCTAAAGGAGTACGCATTATTGCGGAAAATGTAGAGACTGAAGGCGACTTTTTACCAACACAATGGAAAAATATTTATCAAGGAAAATCCAAAGTTACTATTAAAAAAATTGCTGTAAATAAAGCCTCAGAAAAAGAAGAAATCACTTTTGATAACATTAACGCTGAAGGGAATGTTAAAGTTAAAGAGAATTTCTTAGATATGGACTTTGATTATGATGTTAAAAATATTTCCATAAATAATAAACCAATTACAGGATTGAAACTGGCGGGGGAAATCAACCATATTTCTGCTGACGCATTGAATCGGTTAAATGAGCTGAATGAAGATAATCGTGCTAATACTCAACTTTTTGAGCAAGTTCAAACAGAAATTTTGGCAAATCAGCCTGTGTTGAATATTACAAAACTTGAACTTTTTAATGATAAAGGTAAAGCATTAGACGGAAATCTAGAAATGGCTTTGAATAAAGATGCGCCGTCATTAATTGAAAGCAGTAAACTTTTCAAGGCATTTAATAAGTTTCAAATTAATGCCAAGTTAGAGAAAAAAGGTGTCGTTCAATTGGCTACAAACTTATCTGAGGTGTATGGTCATATTGAACCAGAGCAAGAAATTGAAAATACTATCCAGCATTATTTTTCTGATGCCGAACAGCATAATCTGCTAGTGATAAAAGAGAATAACGCCACGTTTAACCTCTTTTTGGATAAAGAAAAACAAAAACTCATTTTTAATCATCAAGAGCTCTCAGAGAAAGAAGTTGTTATGGCATTCTTCTTACTAATGATGAATATGCGTTAATTTAATGATAAAAGCCACTTGGGAAATGAAGTGGCTTTTTATTTTTCAATAAAAATAACTTATCAAATTTGAATAAATTCTATCTTAAGTAAAATTCTGCATTTTTCCCTTGACAGTATGTTGAAAGAACGTTAGAAAAATAACATCTTATTAACAAGTTAGGGGTGTTTTATGCTAACTTTTTCTTTAACCAGCGAACGTTCTCTTCTTTGTTCTTTACCGCCACCTGCGGAGCTAAAAAAACAACAACGTATTTGGCTTGTTGCGGAGCAAATGCGTCAGCATCCAGATATACAAGAAGTGGTGGTGGGAATGAATAACTTCACCTTGTTTTATCATTTTAACATAAATCCAACCGCACTTGAGCAACAAGTTTTGCACCATTGGCAACAAAGCGAGCAGCAAATTCAAGTCCGAGAAAGTCGATTAATTGAAATCCCTGTGCATTATGGTGGGGAATTTGGCGAAGATTTATTTGATGTTGCAAAATTTCATCACACCACACCAGAAGACATTATTCGACGCCACACTACACCCACTTATACGGTTTTTATGATGGGCTTTCAACCGGGATTTCCCTATTTAGGTGGCTTGCCTGAAAATCTTCATACGCCAAGACGCGATCAACCTAGAACCAAAGTTCCCGCTGGTTCTGTAGGTATTGGTGGTAGCCAAACAGGGATTTACCCCTTTACTTCACCGGGAGGATGGCAATTACTTGGGCGAACAGAAATGCCATTATTTGATATTCGGCAAGATCCGCCCGTGTTATTAATGGCGGGGGATAACGTAAAATTTGTAGTGGAGAGTATAACGCTATGATTTACATTGAAACGATGTATGGATTTGCCCATATCCAAGATCTAGGGCGTTTTGGTTTTCGTAATTTTGGCATTGGACACGCAGGCGCAATGGACGCATTGGCATTGCAGGCGGGTAATCTTTTACTGAAAAATGAGCCTAATAGTGCCGCCATTGAAGTAACCTTAGGTGGTTTTAGTCTTACTTTTGATTGCGATACGCCTTTTTGTTTAACGGGGGCGTTGTGCGAAGCCTTTCTTGATGACCAGCCGATTTATTCTTATTGGCGATACACCGCAAAACCACGTCAGCGTTTAACGGTCAAACGGCTCACAATGGGGAACTATCTTTATCTTTGTGTCGCTGGTGGTTTTAATGTGCCAAAAGTGCTAGGCGCTTACAGCACGGATCTCAAAGCAGGATTTGGTGGCTATCAAGGGCGCTTACTGCGTGCGGGAGATCACTTAGCAACAGCAAAACGTGATACTTTCCTTTCTTCCATCAGTATTGAACCGATTGATTTCACAAATAGCATTCATCTTGTTGCTTCATCAGAATTTACGGCGTTCACGGCTCAAAGTCAGCAAGATTTGCAACATCAACCTTGGCGATTAGAAAAAAATAGCAGTCGAATGGGGTACCGATTTCGTGGTGAGCAAAAACTCAATCTCACCCAACCGTTGGAAATGCTTTCTTACGCCGCACCAATGGGAACAGTGCAAGTGCCACCAGACGGAATGCCGATTATTTTAATGGCGGACACCCAAACTACGGGCGGTTATCCTAAAATTGCTTGTGTAATCGAGGCAGATTTGGGGCGTTTAGCGCAAACACCATTAGAAAGTGCGGTGCATTTTTCTGTCATTTCTCATCAAGAGGCACGGGAACGTTATCAACAAAATCAAGATTATTTAGCCCAAATAAGGAGAAAAGTAAATGAAACACGTTGATTTAAATGTGGATTTAGCAGAGGGCTGTGGTAATGATCAACGCTTATTACAGCTTGTAACATCAGCCAATGTCGCTTGCGGTTTACACGCAGGGGATTTTAACGAAATGCGAAAAGCGATTCGTTGGGCGAAAGAAAATCAAGTACAAGTCGGTGCGCACCCAAGTTTTCCCGATCGGGATAATTTCGGTCGCACGAATATGCAGCTGCCTGATGAAGTATTGAAAGCCTGTTTGCTGTATCAGCTTGGCGCAATTAAAGCGCTTTGCGAAGCGGAAGATGTGCCACTGGCTTATGTTAAACCGCACGGTGCCTTGTATAACCAAGCGGCAAAAGATGAGGCACTGGCGACGTTGATTGCGCAAACCTTAAAAGCTTTTGATCCCAAACTTAAATTAATGGGTTTATCGGGAAGTTTAATGTTGAATGTAGCAGAGCAACAAGGCTTAGGCATTATTTCAGAAGTGTTTGCCGATCGTCATTATCTTGCTGATGGTTCATTAGTGCCTCGTACTCGCCCAGATGCAATGGTAGAAAGTGATGATGAGGCGATTAGCCAAGTGCTACAAATGGTGCTACAAGGTACCGTGCCTAGTGTTGAAGGAGTCGCCGTGCCAATCAAAGCGGATAGTATTTGTTTGCACGGAGACGGTGAACACGCCATTTCTTTTGCCGAAAAAATTCGTCAGGCTTTAACAAAACACAACATTCAACTGAAATCAAATTAAACCTAAAACAAACGAATAACAACAATATACAGGAGTATTTTATGATAAAAAACCGCAGTGCATTATTAGGTGCCGCTTTTCTGATGGCAACTTCTGCGATTGGACCCGGCTTTTTAACTCAAACCGCAACTTTCACGCAAACTTTATTCGCGAGCTTCGGATTTGTGATTTTACTCTCTATTCTGCTTGATATTGGGGCGCAATTAAATATTTGGCGTATCGTTGCCGTCTCGGAGAAAAAAGCACAAGACATTGCTAATGCGGTCTTGCCGGGGGCAGGTTATTTCTTAGCAGTATTAATTGTAATGGGTGGCTTAGCATTTAATATTGGTAATGTCGGTGGCGCTGGCTTGGGATTAAATATCCTGACCGGCTTGCCTGCGGAAACTGGCGCGATTATCAGTGGAGCAATTGCGGTTGGTATTTTTCTTTTTAAAGAAGCGGGAAAAATAATGGATCGCTTTGCACAAGTGATGGGCTTTGTGATGATCGCACTAACAATCTATGTTGCGCTTAATGCCCAACCACCAATTGCTGAGGCTGCGGTTCATACCTTTATGCCAGAAAAACTTGATGTGATTGCAATTGTCACTTTAGTTGGGGGAACGGTTGGAGGATATATCACTTTTGCTGGCGCACATCGTTTACTTGATGCTGGGATAACGGGGAAAGACGCCTTAAAAGAAGTCAGTAAAAGTTCTGTTTCTGCCATTTTGATCGCATCAATTATGCGTGTGGTGTTATTCCTTGCTGTGTTAGGCGTGGTCTCGCAAGGTGTAAAACTTGATCCAGCTAACCCCGCCGCAACGCCTTTTTCTCACGTGGCAGGTAATCTGGGTTTAATTATTTTTGGTATCGTGATTTGGGCAGCGTCGATTACTTCTGTCATTGGGGCGGCTTACACCTCCGTTTCTTTCTTAACCACTTTCTCACCATTTATTGCTAAGCATAGAAATTGCTGGATTATTGTCTTTATCGTCATTTCTACCGCAGTGCTTGCAACTATCGGAAAACCTGCACAAGTGCTTGTTTTTGTTGGAACGTTAAATGGTTTAATTCTACCAATCTCACTCGGATTAATTTTACTCGCAGCACATCGTAGTAAAATTGTCGGAGACTACAAACACCCTGTTTGGATGACGGCAGCAGGCGCATTAGTGGTGATTTTGATGGCTGTATTAAGTGTAATGACCTTATCAAAATACATTGGCAATCTTATGGCGTGATGGCGACTTGAGCATACAAAAAGTGCGGTGAAAAATCACCGCACTTTTTTTGGGCGTGATCGCGTTTAAAATTTTGCTTTCCAATAACCGAGCCACTCTTTTAGGGCTTGCATATTCGCAGGCATTGCGCTGGCTTGGGGAATAAAGTGCATCAGGGTTAAGCCATAACTTTCAGGAGTAATGCCATTGCCTACGCTTGCAGGAAGAACACGAAATCCTTGTTTTTCAAATAAGAATTTTGCACGTTGCATATGCCATTGATTTGTTACCAAAATAATACGTTGAATATGCGCTTTTTCTAATAAAGTCCGCGTAAATTGTGCGTTTTGAATGGTTGTTTGTGCTTTTTCTTCCAGCCATTGCGTTGGGGTATGGAAAAAATCTTGTAGCTCTTTTGCCATAATTTTAGCCTCCGAATTACCATTTGGACTTGCACCAGTAATCAAAATAGGCAATTGCGTTTGTTGATGTAAATAAGCAGCATAACGTAAGCGTTCAAGAGGAATGGCAGGCACAGCAAGCGGACCAAATAATTCGTTACTATCTCGTAAACCGCCACCTAGCACGACGATTGCTTGTGCTGTTTTGTAATCGGCAAGGCTGAGAGGGGGGGCTTTAACTAGGCTATCTTGCAATTTTTGTGCGGTATAAGGAATACTGAACACATACAAAATTGTAATGCCTAAAACAGCGCAAATAAGGCTCAGTTTTTTGTATTGTTTTCTCGCAAAAAGTAAAGAAAAAATCCATAAAATCAAAACATTAAATGGCGGAAGAATGAGGGCTGTAATAAGTTTGGTGAGTAAATACATAAATAATGTTGAGTTGAACAATTTGCTGTTTAGCATAAAGGGCTTGTAATCTTTTGTAAAGATACTCAATCCTTTTGGAACTCTGGCGGATTCTGTTTTAAAATAGCCACTTTACGCTGATAAGCAGCTTTATAGGAAAGATGGTTAAACAATGAACGAGATTTTAGTTTCTCTGAAACAAGATTTAAAGCAAATCCTTGATGTGATCGTGGATAAAAATGATGTGTTGTATTTTGATTATCCGCTGCATCTAAATGTGGGGGATTTGCTCATTTATGCGGGAACAGAGGCGTTTTTTCAGGATTATCAAATTCATATTCGATTAAGACGTTGTTTACAAAGCTTCGATCTTGATGAAGTAAAAAAATATGTCAAGCCGACGACGACCTTAGTGTGCCACGGCGGTGGTAATTTTGGTGATCTTTACCCCGCAATTCAGGCAATGCGTGAGGCGTTGGTGCAAGCCTTTCCGAATAATCGCATTATTGTTATGCCACAAACCGCCTATTTTTCTCACCCGCAAGCAAAAGAAAAATCAGCAGCCATTTTTTCTGCGCATAAAGATTGTTATTTATTTGCACGTGATCAAGCCACTTATCAATTAATGAAAGTACAGTTTTCTGATAAGGTGTTTTTATCGCCTGATATGGCACATCAACTTTATGGTTCAACATTGTTGCAAAAGCAACGTGCGGTGCAAAAATCGGCAGAAAAAAACTTATATTTTTTGCGTAAAGATATTGAAGCAAGCCATTTGGAAAAAAATATCCAAGCCGCATTGCCTACAAGTGCGGAAATAAAAGATTGGGAAGATATTCTTACCACTCAAGATAAGTATTATGAACGTATTTATAGCGGATTGGCGAAAATAGCCAATAAATATCATCAACCTTGGTTAAAAAATGTTGTTAATAATTTATGGTATCGCCATAGCTTGGCGGTAATTGAACGTTGCAAGGAGATTTTTCAAGGCTATGATTTAGTGGTAACAAGCCGATTACACGGGCATATTTTTTCTTGTTTGTTAGAACTCCCTAATGAAGTTTGTGATAATTCTTATGGTAAAAATTTAGGCTATTATCATCAATGGACGCAAGATATTGATTTTGTGAAAGTTTATGAAGAATAAATCCTTTACAAAACTGCTGATTACCACCTTCTTAACCACGGGACTCACAATGGTGAGTTCCTTTTTACTGGCTCGTTTGCTTGCAGTGGAAGAACGTGGTGCATTGCAGCTTTTTATTACTTCTGTTACCTATGTGGTTACAATTTCTACGGGGGGAGTAGGGTTTTCTCTTGCACTTTGTATGCGTAATAACCAATATCATCATTGGCGTTATTATTTTGCGGCTTTTTTATTATTTTCACTATTTGTATCCAGCCTTGCGCTTTTATTTTTTAATATTACATCATTTCATTATTTATTTATTTTAAATGTTGTTTTTACCGCTATTTTTACGATTACCCTAGAAAAAAGTAAAATTGATGCTAATTTATCTCTTTATCGCTTACTTTCTTTGCAACAGCCTATTTTAGCCGTAGGCCTATATGGCGGGTATTATTTTCTTTTTGGTCAGCAACATTTAGAAAAAGTGGTTCAACTCTTAACAATTTTAACATCAATACAGGCTTTATTTGCACTTTATGCCCTAAATAAAATAGAAAAGCAAGTTAAGCAAAAAACGGAAATACAAAAGATTATTCCAACTAATTTCTTTAAAAATTGGTTAAAACAAAATTTACTACAAGTTTTTGGTGCGACAACAGTGAATTTAGATCGATTTCTAATTGTCGCGTTAATGGGCAATTATACCCTAGGTTTATATACTGTTTGCATTGCTTTTGATGCTTTGCTAACTCGTATTATCAATATGATGGTGGATTATTATTATTCAGGTTTACTTAATAACCTAAATCGTATTCGTGCCGTGTTAGGGCTTATCATATTAATGGGAATTAGTGCAGTGATTATTGTGCCATTTTTAGCAGAGCCAATTATTCATTTATTTTTTGGTAATGCCTATGTTGAAGTTGCGCCTGTGTTATTATGGTTTATTATTAATTCATTATTAGCGGGGCTTTCTTGGCTGTTATCACAAAATATGCTAATTTTAGGTAAGCAAGTCTTATTATTTACCCGCCAAATTATTTCTATCCTTGTGTTAATTGGCTTATTTTTTATTTTCAAAGAGCAAGGGGTATATGGAGTGGCTTACGCGTTAATTGGCGCGAGTTTAGTGAGATTGATGATTTCACTGATTTACTATTATAAGTTCCCAATAAAAGTAATTAATTAAGTTGGATAAAATGAAAAAATTTCTTATTTCTTTAGATAAAGATCATCAACGCCGAGAACTGTTTTTTTCTCAGCCTGATACACAAGATTTTACGGTGTTTAGTGCCATTAATACGATGCAAGAAACGCCAGAAAATCTCACCGCACTTTATGATCAAGAAAAATTTTTACAACGCTATGGAAGAAACGTAACCAAAGGGGAAATTGGTTGTACATTAAGCCACTTGGCGGTATATGCTTTAATTGCCAAGGATACAAGCATTCAAGAAGATGAATATTGTTTAATTTGTGAAGATGATGCGTTGTTTAATCAAGATTTTCAATGTCATTTAACGGCATTGCTTAAAGAAAATATTCAGGCAGATATTATACTTATTGGACAATCAAAAATTGATCATTTCAATCATTCAGAATTAGAAATTAATTATCCAACCACCTTTTCCTTTTTACGTCATCGTATTTCTGGTACTGGGTTTTCTTATTCATATCCTTACCGTAATTATTTTGCCGGTACGGTCGCTTATTTAATTAAAAAATCTGCAGTAAAACCTTTCTTAGCAGAAGAAAAACCCTATTGGTTAGCCGATGATTATATTTTATTTGAAAATAAATTTTTTTTAGATACACAAGTTATTCGCCCTTTATTAGCCATTGAAAATCCAACATTAATGAGTAATTTAGAAGCGGTGCGTGGCAGTGCCAAACATTATTTTTGGCAAAAATTAATGAAATATCCATTGAAAAAATTACTTGCCATTAAGCGTAATCTAATAGGTGGAAAATAATGTCTGCGCTAGCTAATTTATTTTATCTTTATGATCCTTGGCTATTTCATTTTTTCCGAATGGCATTTTTTGTTGGCAGCATTACGCTTTTTTACTTGGCTTATCAGGTGTTAAAAAAGCAACGTTCACAAGGCATTTTTATTCCTTTAGATAGTTTAATCGCAATTATTACGTTAATTGCGTTAAGTGCAATTCCAATGTGGCTACACCAAACGAAAGATTATTCTGTTTTATTACAATACAGCAAAACCCTTATTTTGTTTATTTTTGCTATTGGAATTTATAATGTTTTTTATTTTAATAAGCAGGGGAAAGGCTTGCTTATTCGGGATTTAAAAATTGGTATTATTATTCAATGGATTGTTGGCATTACAGCATTAATAGGAATTGGGTTTATGGTAGAGTTGGCGATTTCAAGCCATATCCTACTGCCACGTTTTTATGGTTCAGAACAAGAATATCGTTTATATAATCTGACTTCATCGGCGTTCTTCCAATTAAGTGCTTTTTATCTATTTTTGTTACATTTCTTACTGGCTTACAACAAAGTGCAGAATAAATTAAGTGCGGTGTATTTATTTTTAATTTTATGTATTGGGCTTATTTCAGGAAGAACATTTTTATTGCTTTCAATGGTAAGCATTGCCATTTATTTTAAATGGAAATATCTTCCTGCTGTACTCTTATTTGGATTGCTCTGTTTAGGGTTGGCATTCTATTGCCCTGAAAATCCTTATGTCGCTCACGCATTAGAACCGTTAATTAATTTACTAAATCATCAAGGGCTGACTAGTTCATCAACAGATACATTAATGAAGCGCCATTTATTTATTCCCGAATTAAACCAATTTCTATGGGGTGATGGACAATATATTATGCCAAATGGAAAATATTATGGTCTGACAGACAGTGGTTTTTTACGCCAATTACTTTATGGTGGAATAGGGTATTTAGCCATTTGTTTTTTATTTACCGCCTATTTTGTGCGTAAAGTTGCATTAAATTGGTTTAATGGGAGCTGGCTATTTAGTTTATCTACATTATTGATATTTTCCGTATTAAATATTAAAGCGGATACTTATGCTTTCCCGGGAATAATGTTAGTGCTACTAATGTTCTTATCTTTATTTGGACAGCAAGGGAAAAATCTCTTCTTATTTAGAAAAGAAGGAAAACAAAATGTTTAGTATTATCGTGCCATCTTATAATCGGCAAGAGGAAATTCCAGCCTTATTAGAACATTTAATTCAGCAAACCGTGCATAATTTTGAGGTCATTATTGTTGATGATTGTTCTAAAGAAAAGGTGATTATCAAGAAAGATTATCCTTTTAAGGTAACCGTTATTCGTAATGAGCAAAATCAAGGGGCAGCAGAAAGCCGTAATATTGGGGCAAAAAATGCAACGCAAGATTGGCTATTATTTTTAGATGATGATGACCGTTTTGAAAAGCATAAATGTGAAATCTTAGGAAAAAAAATTGCAGAAAATCCAGTGATGAATTTTATTTATCATCCTGCAAAATGCGTAATGGTTAATGAAAAGTTTAGCTATGTTACGCATCCTTTGACACAGCAAAAAGATCTCAGTTTAGAAAATATGTTATTAGCCAATAAAATCGGTGGAATGCCGATGATAGGGATTAAAAAATCTTTCTTTTTCGCTTTAGATGGGCTTTCAACCCAATTAAAATCGTTGGAAGATTATGAATTTGTATTAAAAGTGATTTCATCACCCGAATTAAAACCGTGCTATGTCGATCACGCTTTAACTGAATGTACATTTCATACTCAACGTGCGAGCGTTTCAACGAATTTAATCAATACGGAACAAGCGATTGCATTTATTCAGAAAAATTATGTGAAAACGCCTATTCAGCAACAACGCTTTGCAATAAATTCACTTTATATGCTTGCTTATCCTTATATTATGAATTTATCACGCAAGGCGAGTATTTATTATTGGAAAATGTTTAAATTAAGCAAGAATATCAAACCATTGATTATTGCAATCATTATTTTTATTTCACCGAAATTAGCCATTCATTTGAAAAGGTTTATCTAATGAAATTTTCAGTTTTAATGTCCTTATATATAAAGGAAAACCCACAATACTTGCGTGAATGCTTAGAAAGTTTGCGCGCACAAACCTTGCCCGCAGACGAAATTGTTTTAGTGTTTGATGGCGCAGTCACGCCTGAGCTAGAAAGTGCGGTGCAAAAATTTGTGAATTTTTTACCGTTAAAATTAGTTAAATTACCTGTAAATCAAGGGTTAGGTAAAGCATTAAATGAGGGGTTACGGCATTGTACCAATGAATGGGTGTTGCGTATGGATACGGATGATATTTGTGATCCCCAGCGTTTTGAAAAACAAATCAATTTTATTAAGCAACATCCTGAAACCATTATTTTTGGAGGGCAAATTGCTGAATTTGGTACGGATATTCAAGACATTGTAAGCTATCGTAATGTCCCCACTGAGGCGAAAGAGATTGTTGATTTCACGAAAATGCGTAGCCCCTTTAACCATATGACCGTGGCCTACCAAAAAGCAGCGGTATTGGCTGCGGGAGGCTACCAAGATATTCAGGAAGATTATTATTTATGGATTAATTTGGTGGCGAAATATCCGCAAAATGTCGCTAACTTGCCTGATATTTTAGTTTATGCGCGTGTAGGGAATGGAATGGTGTCTCGTCGCCGAGGCTTAGCTCAAGCGAAATGTGAATGGAATTTATTTAAATTAAAACGGAAAGTTCAATTACAATCGCTTATTTCGGGATTTGTCGTTTTTTTATTACGGGTTTTACCACGTTTATTGCCTGTTTCATTATTGAAATTGGTATATAAATTTTTACGTAAATAATGTTTTATTTTTTAAGGAAAGCCAATGTTTAGCAAAAAGTTAATAGTGACTTCATTATTTTCAGCCGTTTTATTATCAGCCTGCTCAAGTAATGATTCCATTAAACCCGTGGGGGAAAATGCGCAATATAATAAGCCTCGTACATTAAATAATTTTGATGATTATGTACAGTTTTTAAAAGCCAAAGCCGCAGGGCAAGGAATTTCAAGTGCGGTGCTAAATGCACAACAAAATATTCAATATATTCCTAAAGCAGTGGCATTGGATAAACAACAAGCGGGGAAAGTAAAAAAACGTGATCCTAGTGCGCCAAAAGTGGTTAATCCTAATGGTGTAACCCGCTACCTTAATCGAGTGCTAACGGCAAATAAAGTGAACATTGCGGAAGAACGTTATTGGCAACAGTTACCACAATTAGAAAGTGCGAGTAAAAAATTTGGCGTACAAAAAGAATATTTAATGGCACTGTGGGGAATGGAAAGTAGTTTCGGTTATTATCAAGGCTATTATGATGTGCTTTCCGTATTAGCAACCCTTGCTTTTGATGGACGCCGTGAGCCATTATTCAGTAAAGAATTTATTGCGGCAATGAAAATGTTAGAACGTGATCATATTCAACGCCATAAAATGAAAGGCTCGTGGGCAGGCGCAATGGGACAAACACAATTTATGCCAAGTTCTTACCTTAGCTATGCCGCAGATGGCAATGGTGATGGTGAAAAAGACATCTGGAAAAACCATTATGATGTCTTTGCTTCTATCGCCCGTTATTTACATACGGTGGGTTGGGACGACAAATTACCTTGGGGCGTAGAAGTACGCTTAAATCACTATATTAGCCCAAATTTAACAGGCATTGAAACGCACAAAGCGCGTTCATTACAAGATTGGCAAGCTCAAGGCGTTGAACTCAAATCCTTCAATTTAGAAAGTACGCAAAATCTCACCGCACTTTCTCATACAACCTTATGGCTGGTGCAACCAGATGGTGAAAATGGACGTACTTTCTTAGTTTCAAACAATTTCCGCACCTTGCTTGACTGGAATCGTTCTAATTATTTTGCGGTAAGTATAGGAATGTTTGCCGATCGTATTCGGGCGAAAGTGGGGGGATAAGGTCAGTATTTTCCCTTCTTTTTCTAAGAAGGGAAAATTTTATCCTTTCATTGCCTTAATATGCGATTTTAAAGTCTGCTCAATTTCATAAATCCAATCTAATTCAAATTGGGTGAAACCTGCTTGAATACGGGCATCTGTGTTGATTGCACCTTTAAAAATCACAATACGATATTTACGCAATAAATCGCTGAAACATTGCATTGCATCCAGTCCTCGTTTGGCAGAAAGGGCGTGATACCAATGGTTACCAATAGCAACGTGACCAATTTCATCACGCAAAATAACATCGAGAATTTTCACCGCATCAAAATCTTTGCGTTGTGCGATTTTTTCTTGCATCACTGGTGTGGCGTCTAAGCCTCTTGCTTCCAAAACACGCGGTACTAATGCCATTCGTTCCCAAATATCGTGTGCGGTAGCCTGTGCCATTTCCCATAATCCCGCGTGTGCTTCAAAATCGCCATATTCATAACCTAAGGTTTTTAAATGATTGTTTACTAAAGTAAAATGCGTGCTTTCTTCATAAGCAACGCGTAACCAATCACGAGTAAAAGCCAACCCTTCGCCTAATTCTTTTTCCGCTTCACGGGCAAAACGCCACGCTGCATCTAAGCCTAAGTTAATCGCATTAAATTCAATATGAGCAATAGCGTGTAATGTCGCTGCATAGCCTTCTTGTGTGGCAAAAGAACGTTTTGGCACAGCGTGTGGTGCAACCAATTTGGGTTTATCCGGAAACGTAGCCATTTCTTGATCTTTTTTTACCACGGGGAAATCCGCCAATTCCGCTTGTTCAATGCGAGGTAACAGTTCGCTATATAAGGCGTTTACTTGTTCACATTTTTTCGCAGGATCTTTTTCTTGCAAGGCTTGTGTAACCTGTTCCCAAAGTTGTGTGATTAAAAGTGCGGTCATTTTTTTCCTTATTTTTCACTAAATCGAATTAAACCTTCTTGTTGAGTGGTGGCAATTAAACGCCCTTGGCGATCGAAAATTTGCCCACGAGATAAGCCTCTTGCGCCGAAGGCGTTAGGGCTTTCAATGGCATAAAGTAGCCAATCATTAAGATCACCGGCACGATGAAACCAAATAGAATGATCAATGGTTGCCAATTTCATTCCTGCTTCTAAAAAGCCTTTTTGATGTGGGTGAAGGGCAGTGAGCAATGGATGAAAATCAGAGAAATACGCCAATAAGCATTGCTGAATAGCGCGATCTTGTGGGACTTCACCGTTCGCTTTCACCCAAACATATTGTTCGGGTGGCAACACCTTGCCTTGAAAAGGATTATTGATGTATTTGCTACGAATATCAAAAGGCCGGTCGGCAGTAAATTTCTCACGAATTGGCTCAGGAATATATTGTACCAGTTTTTGCAACGCCACATTTTCAGCAAGAAAGCTATCTGGCTCACCCACATTTGGCATTGTCGTTTGATGATCAAAGCCATTTTCCTCCATTTGGAATGAGGCAGTAATATGGCAAATCGCTTGATTATGCTGAACGGCCTTCACTTGCATTGCCGTGAAATGATGTCCTTCGCGCAGCACTTCCACATCGTAAATGATTGGGTAGAGGCTATCCCCGGGCGCGAGGAAATAAGCGTGGCAAGAATGTAATAGACGATCTTTTGGTGCAACTTGAATTGCCGCAGAAAGTGCTTGTGCTACCACCTGCCCACCAAATACTTGACGTAAACCTAAATCTTGGCTTTGTCCACGAAAGAGAAAATCATCAAATCGCTCCAATTTGAGCAAGTCAATAAGTTGGTTGAGTACCACAGACATTTTATTCACCTTTTTATAAAAAATAGTGCGGTGTATTTTACGGGAATTTTTTCTTAACGCTAAGAGTCTTTTTCCTTATTTTCTGGCATTATTTAATGTTTTTTAACTGTTACTGTGGTATATTTCGCCAAATTTATTTTACGCGTTTAGGTAAAACCAAATTATTATTTAATTCGCTTAGGAAGAGTGTTTATGAAAAAGTCGGTATTCCCTTTGAAAAAGGTTCAAGTTTTATTTTTATCGTTAGTGGCAGGAAGTACGTGGGCTGATTCCTCTCAGTTACAAGGTGTTATTCGCAAAGCCTTTGAAAAAGATCCTAAAGTATTAGCAGCACAAGCCAATCAAAAAATTGCTAATTCTAAAGTAAAGCAGGCACAAGCAGGGCATCAACCAAGATTATCTGTGTTTGCTCAGCAAAATATGCATCAAAACCATCGTTATACGGAAAATAAGTCATCTAAATTTATGCCAGGGGCGCAGCTTTCATTGAATCTTTATTCTTTTGGGGCGGTTGAAAAGCGTGTAAAACAGACGGAAAAAGCAGAGCAGACTTATCGTTATAAAATTGATGAAACTCAAGAAACGTTAGGTTATACCATTACTGAATTATACCTAATGGCATTACGTGCCTCAGAAACATTGAATGTGCTAAGACAAAGTTTAGTGCGTATTGATAATATATTAAATGATATTGATGTAATCGCCGATTATGATGAAGGGCGCCGTTCGGAATTTGTACAAGCTCAAGCAAGAAAATATGCTATTGAGCAGCAAATTAATAGCACCGAAAGAGAATTAAAAACAATGGCGGATAAATTGAAACGCTATTCAGGTCGTTCTATTGATATTAAAAAAATTTCCGATCCTTTTAATGGATTAAACACGGAAAAACTTGTTGCAAAGTATTCCTCAGATAAAAATATTCATCCAACTATTCAAGTTTCCAATTCTGAAATTGAAGATGCTAATGCAGAATTAGAAGCAAGAAAAGCAGAGCGTTTGCCAAAATTAGACCTTATTGGTCAGGCAACGCGTGATGATCAAGTCGTTTATCTGAATATGTCTTGGGATGTGTATAACCCAGAAAGTGCTTACCAAGTGCAAGAGCGAGCAGAGCGTTTGTTGCTAGCGGAAAGTAATTTAGAACAAGCAAACCTTGATATTGAAGAGCGTAAATCGTTAGCTTTATTGAATTTATCAGAATATCAAACTCATATTAAGACGTTGAATAATCAGATTAAAACACAAGAGGAAGTCATAGAGTTCTATAAGTTGCAGTTTTTAATTGCTAAAAGAACTTTGCTCGAATTGTTGAATGCAGAAAATGAATTGCTTTCCGCACAGTTAAGCAAAGTGAATTCTGAATACCAATTACGTCATTCTGTATTAGATTATCTTTCTTCTCAAGGTACATTGAGAAAATGGGTTAATGGAAAATAATTAAATGAAACATATTATTGAACATCTAGCGCTGGCAACTCAATTATTAGGTTCGCCACTATCCGTGGCAACATTAAGTGCGCATACCATTCGCAAAAGCGGTAATAGTGCGGATTTTTCAGCACTTTGTGAATATTTAAGAAGCGAAGGCTTTGATAATAGTATTTCAGAAAGACCGCTAAATGAAATTCCGTCATTAGCAATGCCGGTCGTCATTTTATTGAAAAATGAAGAGGCCGCAGTATTAGTTGAAATCAAGGAAAATAAGGATGGAAAACGATACTATCGTTTAGCTCAAGAAAGTGGATTATTTGTAGATTTAGCAGAAAAAGATCTGAATGCGAAATATTTAGGTTACTGCTGGTTTATCAAACCAAAATTGGCTCAGGATACACGTTCTGAGCTGCCAGAGTATGAGCTACCAAAATCTTGGTTTTTCCGCATTATCTGGCGGTTTAAAAAATATTACTATCAAGTGATTGCTGCTACCTTTATGATAAATATTTTGGCGTTGATCAGTTCACTTTATGTAATGAATGTTTATGATCGCGTTATCCCAAATCAAGCTTATGAAACTCTTTGGGTGCTAAGTATTGGTGTATTTTTAGCGATTTCTTTTGAGTTTTTAGCAAAAACCTTACGAGGGCATTTAACAGATATTGCGGGGAAAAAAGCCGATCTTATTATTAGCTCGATGCTATTTAGGCGAGTAATGTCGCTAAAAATGCAAGATCGTCCAGCTTCTTCGGGATCTTATGCAAATAACTTGCGTGACTTTGAGTCTGTTCGTGAGTTTTTAACCAGTGCCAGTTTGCTGACCTTGGTTGATTTACCTTTCTTATTATTATTTATTACTGTTATTTTCTTGATTGGTGGGAAGTTGGCAATTGTTCCAAGTATTTTAATTCCACTTGTTATTCTGATAGGGGTGCTTGCTCAGTTCCCATTGTCAAAAGCGATCAATGAGTCAATGCGTGAATCTTCACAGCGTCAAGGTTTGGCAGTAGAAGCAATTGAAGGGATTGAAACGCTGAAAAATAACAATGCAATGTTATGGGCGCAGAAGCGTTGGGATTTCTTTACTGCGAAAAGCTCTTATTCTTCAATAAAAGTAAAAGATATTAGTAACTTCGTAGTCAATCTTGTTACTGCATTACAGCAATTAAATACAGTATTTTTGGTATTGTATGGTACTTATCTCATTCATGCAGAAGAGGTGTCTTCACGTATTACAATGGGGGCATTAATTGCAGCGGTTATTTTATCGGGACGTGCTTTAGCACCATTGGGGCAAATTGCAGGTTTAGCTATTCGCTTTCAACAGGCTTGGGTTGCCTTGAAGGGGGTTGATGCAATTATCCAACGTCCTATTGAAAAATCTTCAGATCGTGATTACGTTAGCTTAAAACAAGTTAAGGGAGAATTAAATTTCACTAATGTGGCGTTCCAATATAGTGATGAAGATGCCCCTGTACTGAAAAACTTTAACTTACGGGTTCAACCAGGTGAAAAAGTGGCGATTTTAGGAAGAATTGGTAGTGGAAAATCCACCGCACTTAAATTAGCGGTAAACCAATATCGTCCAACTGAAGGAAGTATTACCTTGGATAATATTAACTTACAACAGCTTGATCCTTATTATCTGCGTAATCAAGTATTATTACTAGAACAAAACCCGCGTCTATTTTTGGGGACATTACGTGATAATTTAGATATTGCTCGTACAGATAGTTATCCTTCAGATCAAACTTTATTATTGGCATTACAGCGTTTAGGTTTGATGAATTTTATTCGTAGTCATCCTCGTGGTTTAGATATGCCGCTAGGCGAAAATGGACAGGGCTTATCTGGTGGACAACGTCAAGCTATTGCTTTGGTGCGAATGATGTTAAAAGATCCAAAAGTTGTCTTATTAGATGAACCAACACACAGCTTTGATCAACAATATGAATTACAAGCCTTGAATGCTATCGCACAATGGGCAGCTAATCGTACTTTAGTGGTGGTTACGCACCGTTTGTCTGCATTACGTTTGGTAAACAGAGTTGTCGTTGTTGAAGGCGGTAAAATTGTGATGGATGGGCCTAGAGATGCGGTCTTAAAAAAACTGAGTGAGCAAAATAATCCACAAGCTCAAAATTCTCAAGCAGCAACGAAAAATGGAGAGTAGAGAGAGTAAATGAAAAATAACAAAGAAAGTATTGTAAATAGCAAAGATTTACATTTATTGACTGATTTACACGCAGCAATGCAGGAAGAAAAGCATCAGAAAACCTTTGCTATTTTATGGTTACTAGGCGCTTTCCTACTTGTTTTTCTTATTTGGGCGTATTTTAGTAAATTAGAAGAAGTAACAAGAGGGCAGGGAAGTATTATTCCTAGTAGCCGCGAGCAAATTATCCAAAGTTTAGATCCCGGAATTTTGAGTGAAATGCTTGTAAAGGAAGGGCAACAAGTGGAAAAAGGACAAGTTTTACTAAAACTTGACGATACGAGAAGTTCCGCCGTATTACGTGAAATTCAAGCTAAAGTGGATAATCTTGAGGCAATTTCTATTCGCTTAAAAGCAGAAATTGAAGGGAAAAATCCTACATTTCCTGAAAAGCTTCCTTCCGATATTGTCAAACGTGAGGAGGGCGTTTATAAAGCGAAAAGAGAAGCGCTTTTTGCCGCAATTAAAAGTTTAAAAGAAAGCAAGAGACTTCTTGATTCTGAAATTAACATTACAGAGCCAATGGTAAAGAAAGGGGCGGTATCTCAAGTGGAATTATTGAGAATGAAACGTTCATCATCAGAGCTTAAATTGCAAATTTCAGAACGCGAGCATAAGTATATTAATGATGCTAATGCAGAGCTTGCGAGAGTACAAGGTGAATTGGATCAAGCAAAAGAAAACCTTGCAATGCGAGCGGATCCTGTTGAGCGTGCGCTTATTCGAGCTCCATTAAAAGGCGTCATCAAAAATATCAAAGTGAATACGATCGGGGGAGTTATTTCAGCAGGTCAAGATATTATGGAAATTGTGCCTATCGAAGAAAAATTGCTGGTGGAGGCTTATATTAATCCAAAAGATGTTGCTTATGTACATCCCGGAATGAAAGCGGTAGTGCGGTTAACAGCCTATGATTATGCTATTTATGGTGGGCTAGATGGCGTGGTTACTTTACTTAGTCCCGGTACGTTACAAGATAAACGTGCAGGTGATGAGTTAAAGCTTAATCCTAATGCTTCATTTTATCGCGTTTTGATTGAAACAGATGGTAGCCATCTTACAGATAAAACTGGAAATACATTACCAGTTCTTCCCGGAATGGTTGCCACTGTTGATATTAAAACCGGTGAAAAAACAGTGTTTGAATATTTGACAAAGCCGATAACAAGAATGAAGCAAGCATTACAAGAGCGGTGATAAAAGTTATACATTTTTTGAGTGTTTTATCTACTTTTTGGTAGCGTATCATTCTCTTTCGTGAGAAAATGGTAAACTGTTGTATCTTTTCCATCCAATTATCAATGGAATGGTTATCTTTTCATCTAGAGGAAATTTTATGAAGCTAAAACAAGTTTTTGTTTTGGGGATGGTTTCTGGCATCGTTGCCTGTTCAGGTCAAACGAATACAGCATCTTCATTAGAGCATTGGAATAATGTAGAAAATATTCCATTTGCAGTTCCGTCATTAAAAGAAAATCAAGCGGTTGTAGTATTTTATCGTGAGAATGATTCTTCTAATTCAGCAGCGAATATTTTTATTGATGGAGATTATCAAAGTTCTTTATCTCACAATACTTATTCCGCATCAACGATATGTGCAAATAAACATTCTTTTACATCTTCATTAAGTAACTCAAATGGATATTGGAATCGAGATAAAGGAGAAACTTATATCCTGCCATCTCATTCTGTAACCTATCTCAAAATCGGTATATCTAAAAACCAACTTCCAATTCTTCGAGAAGTTCCCGCAGAAGTTGCTAAAGAGGAACTAAAAAATCTTTCATTGTCTACAAATACGATTTCTCGCGTTGTTTCAGTAGCAAATTGTAATGAATTTATTGTAGATAATATGCAAATTAAAGCGAGTGCATTATTCCCTATTAATAAATCAGGGTATAAAGATATTCAACCTAAAGGTAAAAATGATATTAAGGATTTTGCTCAAAAAACCAAATCCTTTGATTCTAATCAAATTACAAAAATTGTCGTAGAAGGTCATACTGATCCAGATGGTTCAGATAGCTATAACCTCAAGTTATCTCAAAAACGAGCAAATACTGTTCGCCAGCTCTTATTAAAAGAGGGCATAGTTCTACCTATTGAAGCTATTGGATATGGAGAAAAAGAGCTAAAAGTTGCCAATTGTCGTGCTACAACTTCTTCAACATCAGAAAGAATTCGTTGCAACCAACCGAATCGTCGTGTTGAGATTTCAGTTCTAGGCAAGAGTAAAGATTAATTAGGAGAGATTTATATGTCGATTACAGTGAAAGTATTAAATGCCAAAAAAGTTCTTAATAGTTATAAGTTAGAGCAAGGTAGTAAAATCATTCTTCAAGGAAAAGATAAAGTAAATTATCAGCTTATTGATGATGCCACAGGTTTTGCACCACAGAATATTATCGCTAAGCGTGTTGGTAGTAAATTAGAGATTCTATTAGATGATGGTGATACATCTTCTGATATTGTGATTGAAAACTATTATGGCGCTAAAGATCCTGAACAGGTAACTAACTTAATTGTGGGTAAAGCGGAAAATGGTCTAATTTACGCTTATGTGCCTGAGTCAGGTGAGAAAAATGATGCGGTCAGCCTTCTTGTAGATAATGAGGCCGCGCCACAAGCACTTGGTGGAGAAGAGATCAGCCCTTATTGGGCGTTTAACCCTTGGTGGTTGTTAGCGCTTGTGCCTTTAGCTGGTATTGCTATTGCTGCGGGAAATCACGATGGTAGTGGAAGTTCTTCTTCAACAGAC